>CALEDT010000024.1 GCA_937949525.1 uncultured Burkholderiales bacterium
GATTGCAGGCCAAGGGCGGCGGTGAACAGGGTTTCAACAGGCAGGTTCATGGTCAGCTTCACAGTCAGGGGGCTGCCCGCATTGGACCAGCTCCGTCATCGTTTATGAAGTCAAGTTCCACTCGAAACGGCATAGAGCCAAGAGTCGGTGGTAAAGAGGATACCGCCGCGACATGCCCCCCGTCGTTTACAGCGCCACGAGCCCCCGCTGCAAGTCTTCCTTGAGATCGTCCGGATGTTCCAGGCCCACGGCGATGCGTACCAGGCCGTCGCCAATGCCGGCGGCCGCGCGTTGTTCCGCGCTCATGCGGCTGTGTGTGGTGCTGGCGGGGTGAGTGATGGTGGTGCGGGTGTCGCCCAGGTTGGCGGTGATCGACATGACCCGGGTGGCGTCGATGACGCGCCAGGCGGCGTCCTTGCCGCCGGCCAGTTCGAAGGCGACGATGCCGCCGCCGTTGCGTTGCTGCGTCATGGCCAACGCGTGCTGCGGGTGGGAGGCGAGGCCGGGGTAATACACGCGCGCCACCTTGGGATGGATTTCCAACCAGGCAGCCAGTTCCCGCGCATGTGCGGCGTGTGCGCGCATGCGCAGGTCCAGGGTTTCCAGGCCCTTGAACAGCACCCAGGCGTTGAACGCGGACAGCGTGGGACCGGCGGTGCGCAGGAAGGTGTACACGCCGTCCAGCAGGGTCTGGCTGCCGAGCACGGCACCGCCCAGCACCCTGCCCTGCCCGTCCAGGTACTTGGTGGCGGAGTGGATGACCAGGTCGGCACCCAGCGCCAGCGGTTTTTGCAGCGCCGGCGTGCAGAAGCAGTTGTCCACCGCCAGCAGGATGTCGCGCCGGTGGGCGATGGCGGCCAGGGCGGCGATGTCGCTGACTTCCGTGAGCGGGTTGGATGGCGATTCGACGAAGAACAGCCGGGTTTCCGGCCGGATGGCGTCGCGCCACTGGTCCGGGTCGGTGGGCGAGACGAAGGTGGTTGTCACGCCGAAGCGCCCGAGGATGTTCTGCAACAACTGCACGGTGGAGCCGAAAATGGCGCGCGAGGCGACGATGTGTTCGCCGGCACGCAGGAGCCCCATGACCGTGGCGAGGATGGCGGCCATGCCGCTGGCGAACGCGACGCAGCGTTCGGCGCCTTCCAGTGCGGCCAGGCGCTGTTCGAACATGGTCACGCTGGGGTTGGTGAAGCGCGCGTAGATGTTGCCGGGCTGCTCGCCGGAGAAGCGCGCGGCGGCTTCGGCGGCGCTGCCGAACACGAAGCTGGAGGTGAGATACAGCGCCTCGGAGTGTTCCTGGAATTCGCTGCGCAGGGTGCCGGCGCGTACCGCGAGGGTTTCGGGGTGCAGGGTCATCAGGAGGTGACGGCCAGGTTGAGGTCGAGCTGGCGCGTGGCCGGCGGCGTGCTGGCCAGACTGCCGTTGCGCTGGCCTTCCAGGCGCGCGAGATATTCCTCGGTGACGTCGCCGGTGACGTAGCAGCCGTCGAAGCAGGAGGCGTCGAAGCGTTCGATGGCCGGGTTGACGGATTTCACGGCGGCGATGAGGTCGGCCAGATCTTGGTAGATCACCGCGTCAGCGCCGATCTCGGCGGCGATCTGTTCGTCGGTGCGGCCGTTGGCCAGCAGTTCGTTGCGCGTCGGCATGTCGATGCCGTAGACGTTGGGGTAGCGTACCGGTGGACTGGCGGAGGCGAAGTACACTGCCGTGGCGCCAGCGTCGCGCGCCATCTGGATGATTTCCTTGCTGGTGGTGCCGCGCACGATGGAGTCGTCCACCAGCAGCACCGCCTTGTCCTTGAATTCCAGCGGCATGGCGTTGAGCTTCTGGCGCACGGAGCGCTTGCGCACCGCCTGGCCGGGCATGATGAAGGTGCGGCCGATGTAGCGGTTCTTGATGAAGCCTTCGCGATACGGCAGGCCCAGACGGAAGGCGAGCTGCAGCGCGGATGGACGGCTGGTGTCGGGAATGGGGATGACCACGTCGATCTTGAGGTGGCCGAACTCGCGCCGCACCTTTTCGGCCAGATACTCGCCCATGCGCAAACGGCTTTCGTAGACGGAGGTGCCGTCCATCA
This sequence comes from uncultured Burkholderiales bacterium, assembly GCA_937949525.1. Taxonomy (GTDB): domain Bacteria; phylum Pseudomonadota; class Gammaproteobacteria; order Burkholderiales; family Thiobacillaceae; genus PFJX01. The sequence goes on from CALEDT010000024.1 coordinate 2,078, forward strand.
GCGAATCCGGCCGGGCGAAATAGACGTACTCGAACAGGCACGGGGTGAAGCGTGTCTCGGCGGCGCAGACATGGCTGATCAGTTCGCCACGGGTGGTGACGATGACTGCCTCGCCCGGCGCCACGTCGCGCACCACCTTGTAGCCCATGGCTTCGGCGGCGACGCTTTCCGACGCGATGATCCATTCGTCACCCGCTTCGCCTACCATGTGGCCGATGGTCAGCGGGCGGATGCCGTTGGGATCGCGAAACGCCAGGATACCGAAGCCGGCGATCATGGCCACCACGGCATAGGCGCCTTTGCAGCGGCGGTGCACGCCGGCGACGGCGGTGAACACGTCCTCGGCGGTGAGGCGGTGGCCGTGCACGGCTTCCTGCAACTCGTGCGCCAGCACGTTGAGCAACACCTCGGAGTCGGAGCCGGTGTTGACGTGGCGTAGGTCGTCCAGGAACAGCTCCTGTTGCAGCGTTTCCGTGTTGGTGAGGTTGCCGTTGTGGCCCAGCACGATGCCGAACGGCGAGTTGACGTAGAACGGCTGCGCTTCCGCCGGGCTGGCGGCGGAGCCGGCGGTGGGATAGCGCACATGGGCGATGCCGACGTTGCCGATCAGGTTACGCATGTCCCGCGTGCGGAACACATCGCGCACCATGCCCATGTTCTTGTGCATGTGGAACATGCTGCCGTCCATGGTGACGATGCCGGCGGCGTCCTGGCCGCGGTGCTGCAACAGTTGCAGCGCGTCATACAGCATCTGATTGACGGGTTGATGGGAGAAGATACCGACGATGCCGCACATGCTGGCCGTTCCTGCTCAGGATGGGGAGGGGACGAGACGGACGCCGTTCAGGTGTCGATCGACCTGACGGCCGCCGCTGGCGGGCGCGCGCATGGCGTCATCCGCTCAATATCACCGGCGTGAATCCACGTTCACGCAGGCGGTTCTGCAAGGCACGCGCGGCGTCCTGGCCGCGCACCGGGCCGACGCGCACGCGGTACTGGCCGTTGCCACCGGTGATCAGCACGTCGAACCCGGCCTCGCGCACCTTGCGCGCCAGCGCGTTGGCGTTGGCTTCGCTGCCGAAGGCGCCCAACTGCAGGTAGTACACGCGGGCATCGACGTCTGCCGGTGAGCGCTCCTCCGCCACTGCGGAGGGCGCCGGCGCCACGCGCGCGGCAGCGGGGGCGTCGCGGGTTGCCGTGGTGGAAGTTGCAGCCGGCGCGGATACGGCAGGCGGCGCGGACGACGCGCGGGCCGGAGGCGGCGTAACCGCCGGCGCGGCGGGCGGTGGAGCCGGGGTCGCAACCGCCGAAGGGGGCGTTGGTGCCGGCGAGGTAGGTGCCGGCGGCGCCGGCAGGGTCGGCTCGGCGACCTGCGCCGGGGGCTCGGGTGATGGCGCCGGCTGGAGCGGGGTGTCGAACGGGGTATCCCGCTCCGGGATGCGGATGTCCACATCCGGCCCGAGCGGTTTCGGATCCGGATCGAACAGCATGGGCAACAGCACGAAGGCGGACAGCGCGATCGCCACGGCGCCCACCAGTCGCCGCCGCGCCCGCCTGCGTAGCGCCAGCTCTTCCTGGGTTACGACGGTGTCAGCCATGGGTCTGGATGTACGCGAGGACTTCCGCCACGGTATGGAAGGAACCGAAAGCGAGAATTGTATCAGCCGGTCCGGCGCGCTGGCATGCGCCCGTCCAGGCATCGGCCACGCCTGCGTAGGCGGTGTGCGCGCAATCGAGCGCGCGCAGGCGGCCAGCCAAGCCATCGCCGCCGAGCCCGCGCGGCCCGCTCAAGCCGGCGCAGTGCCAGTGCCGCACATGGGGCTTCAGCGTGGCGAGCACGCCATCCACGTCCTTGTCGGCCAGCATGGCACACACCGCATGCACCTCGCCAGCGGGCGGCAGACCGGTCAGATTGGCGGCAAGCGCGCGCGCGGCGTGCGGGTTGTGGGCGACGTCGAGCACGCGCAGCGGCCGCTGGCCGATGATCTGGAAACGGCCGGGCTGGCGCGCTTGGGCAAGACCGGCGCGCACGGCCTTGACCTCGACCGGCAGACGCGCGCGCAGGCCGTCCAGCGCGGCGATGGCGCAGGCGGCGTTGGCGTATTGATGCGCGCCGGGCATGGCGGGCTGCGGCAACGCCGGGTAGGTCGCTGCGCCGATCCGGCACAGCCAGGCGGACGCGCCCGGCTCGATACGAATGTCCACACCGAAGCGCAGCAGGTGCGCGCCGATGGCGTGCGCGTGGTCGATCAGCGTCGGCGGCGGATCGGCGTCGCCGCAGATGGCCGGTCGGCCTCCGCGGAAGATGCCGGCTTTTTCGAAGCCGATGGCGGCGCGCGTGTCGCCCAAGTACTGCTGATGATCCAGATCGACGCTGCTGACCACGGCGCAATCGGCATCCCAGACGTTGACCGCGTCGAGGCGGCCGCCCATGCCCACTTCCAGCACGGCGACATCGACGCCGGCGCGCGCGAACAGCCACATGGCCGCCAGCGTGCCCTGCTCGAAGTAGGTCAGCGGCACCTCCCCGCGCGCCGCTTCCACGGCAGCGAGCGCTTCCACCAGGGCGGCATCGTCGGCTTCGACGCCGGCGATGCGCACGCGCTCGTTGTAGCGCAACAGATGCGGCGAGGTGTAGCAGCCGACGCGGTAGCCTGAGGCCAGCAGCATGGCCTCCAGATAGGCACATACCGATCCCTTGCCGTTGGTGCCGCCGACGCTGAACAGCGGAAAAAGCGGATGCAGCGCGAGACGGTCGCGCACCACGGCCACGCGTTCCAGCCCCAGCATGATCGGCTCGCGCTGGCGGGCTTCCAGCGCGCGCAGCCAGTCGGCGAGGGTGGTGGTCAATTCGGCCGCAGATTCATCAGTTGGGCGCACAGCCGCGCCAGCGTGGCCTTCAGCTCGCGACGATCGACGATCAGATCGATGGCGCCATGCTCGACCAGGAACTCGGCGCGCTGGAAGCCTTCCGGCAGTTTTTCGCGCACGGTCTGCTCGATCACGCGCGGGCCGGCAAATCCGATCAGCGCCTTCGGTTCGGCGACGATGACGTCGCCGAGCATGGCAAAGCTGGCCGACACGCCGCCCATGGTCGGGTCGGTCAGTACCGAGATGAACGGCAGCCGGTTGGCGGCGAGCTGGGTCAGGGCTGCGGAGGTCTTCGCCATCTGCATCAGCGAGATCAGGCCCTCCTGCATGCGCGCGCCGCCGCTGGCGGAGACGCAGATGAACGGCTTCTTGCCGCGGATGGAGGCTTCCACACCGCGCACGAAACGTTCGCCCACCACCGACCCCATGGAGCCGCCCATGAAACGGAATTCGAACGCGGCGGCGGTCACCGGCAGGCCGCGCAGCGTGCCTTCCATGACCACCAGCGCGTCGAGTTCGCCGGTTTCCTTGCCGGCGTCTGCCAGACGGTCGGGATAACGGCGGCTGTCCTTGAAGCGCAGCGCGTCCATGGGCAGCACGTTGGCACCGATCTCGTTGCGGCCATCGGCATCGAGCAGCAGTTCCAGCCGCTTGCGCGCGCCGACGCGGTGATGGTGACCGCAATGCGGACAGACATGCTGGTTGTTGTCGAGGTCGGCGGCGTACAACACGGCGTCGCAGCTCGGGCATTTGCTCCACAAGCCCTCGGGCACCACCTTCTTGGCCGATTCGCGCCGTTGGATCTTGGGCGGAATGAGTTTCTGGAACCAGCTCATGGCGACTCCTCAACGGTCCATGGCGACGCGCACGCCGGCGACGAAGGCGCGCACACGCTCGGCCACGGCGTCGCGCGGCGCGGCCTCGATCTCGCGCACGATACGGCTGCCGATCACCACGGCATCGGCCACTTGGGCGACACGGCGCGCGGTGTCCGCGTCGCGGATGCCGAACCCAACCCCCACCGGCAGGCCGGTATGGGCGCGGATCACCGGCAGACGCGCTGCCACGGCGTCGATGTCCAGGGTAGCCGCGCCGGTCACGCCCTTGAGCGACACGTAGTAGATGAAGCCGCTGGCCAGCCGGGCCACCGCGTCGACGCGCGTCTCGGCGGTGGTCGGCGACAGCAGGAAGATGGCGTCCAGGCCGCGCGCGCGCAGCGCGGCGACGTAGTCGTCCGCTTCCTCGGGCGGGTAATCGACGGTCAGCACGCCATCCACGCCCGCGGCGGCGGCGGCCTCGGCAAAGCGGGCCATGCCCATGGCCTCGAGCGGATTGGCGTAGCCCATCAGCACCACCGGCGTGTCCGCATCGTCGCGCCGGAACGCCGTAACCATGTCCAGCACCTTACGCAGACTGACCCCCTGGGCCAGCGCACGTTCGGAACTGCGCTGGATGGTGGGACCGTCGGCCATGGGGTCGGAGAACGGCACGCCCAGTTCCAGCAGGTCGGCGCCGCCCTGCACCAGCGCGTGCATCAGCGCCACGGTCATACCGGGGTTGGGGTCGCCGGCGGTGATGAAGGGAATCAGGGCCTTGCGGCCGCGCGATTTCAAACTGGCGAAAACGCCGGGAATTCGGCTCATGAGGTCATTGCTTCCAAAAAAGGGCGTCGCGCGGGACGTTCGCTTGGTTCGCTCGTGTCTCGTTTCGCACGCCCATCGGTCTACAGCGTGATACCGGACAACGCCGCCACCGTGTTGATGTCCTTGTCGCCCCGTCCGGACAGGTTGACCAGCAGTACCTTGTCCTTGTCCAGGGTCGCCGCCAGCTTGCCGGCGTAGGCCACGGCGTGGCTGGATTCCAGCGCCGGGATGATGCCCTCGTAGCGGCACAGGTCGTGGAACGCGGCCATCGCCTCGTCGTCGGTGACGCTCACGTATTCGGCGCGGCCGCTGTCCTTCAGGTAGCTGTGCTCCGGGCCGACGCCCGGATAGTCGAGGCCGGCGGACACCGAATGGGTCTCGATCACCTGACCGTCGGCGTCCTGCATCAGATAGGAGCGGAAGCCGTGCAGCACGCCGGGCGTGCCGGCGGCCAGGGGCGCGGCGTGCTTGCCGCTGGCGATGCCGTGCCCCGCCGCCTCGACGCCGATCAGGCGCACCTCGTCGTGGGGAATGTAGGGGTGGAACAAACCGATGGCATTGGAGCCGCCGCCGACGCAGGCGATCACCGCGTCGGGCTGGCGGCCGATCATCTCCGGCATCTGCGCCCGGACCTCGTTGCCGATGACGCACTGGAAGTCGCGCACCAGCATGGGATAGGGATGCGGGCCGGCGGCGGTGCCGAGCACGTAGAAGGTGGATTCGACGTTGGTGACCCAGTCGCGCATGGCTTCGTTGAGCGCGTCCTTGAGCGTCTTCGAGCCGGACTCCACCGGCACTACGGTGGCGCCCAGCAGTTTCATGCGGAACACGTTGGGCGCCTGCCGCTTGACGTCCTCGGCACCCATGTAGACCACGCATTCCATGCCGTAGCGCGCGGCAATGGTGGCAGTGGCCACACCATGCTGACCGGCGCCGGTCTCGGCGATCACCCGACGTTTGCCCATGTGGCGCGCGAGCAGAGCCTGACCGACGGTGTTGTTGATCTTGTGCGCGCCGGTATGGTTGAGATCCTCGCGCTTCAGATAGATCTGCGCCCCGCCGCAGTGCTCCGAATAGCGGCGGGCATGGTAGATCGGGCTGGGTCGGCCGACGTAGTGCTTGAGCTCGTGGGCGAACTCGGCCTGGAAGGCCGGATCGTCCTTCAGGCGCAGGTAGGCGTCCTTCAACTCGTCCAGCGCCGCCATCAGCGTCTCGGCGACGAACACGCCGCCGTAAGGGCCGAAATGCCCGCGCGCGTCGGGCAGGTCATACATCCGCATTGCGAACCTCTTTCATGAAAGCGGCGATGCGCGCCGCATCCTTGATGCCCTTGGTGACTTCCACGCCACTGCTGACATCCACCGCCCACGGCCGCACCTGGCGCACGGCGGAGGCGACGTTGGCGGGCGAAAGACCGCCGGCGAGAATGACCGGCCGGGGCAGCGCCACCGGTATCAATGACCAGTCGAAGCGCTCACCGGTGCCGCCATGCGCGGCTTCGCTCCAGGCATCCAGCAGCAGCCCACGCGCATCGGCATACGAGGTCGCGGATTGTAGCAAATCGACCCCGGCTCTCACCCGCACCGCCTTGATGTAGGGCGCGCCGAACGCGCGGCAGAACGCCGGCGCCTCCTCGCCATGGAATTGCAGCAGGTCCGGGCGCACGCCGGTCAGCACGGCATGCACCCGCTCGGGCTCCGGGTTGACGAACAAGGCCACGGTGCTGACGAACGGCGGCAGTACGTGGACGATGTCCGCTGCCTGCGCGATGCCGACGTTGCGCGGGCTGGCGGCATGAAACACCAGGCCGATGGCATCGACGCCCGCCTGCGCCGCGGCCAGACCGTCCTCGACGCGGGTGATGCCGCAGACTTTCACACGGGTCATGGCAGGGATGTTTCCGGATACTCAGGCATGGGGCTGAAGGTCTGCCGGCGCGCGCCCGGCAGGGCATGGCGCGCATCGTACTCCACTCCGGCCAGATAGAGGCCGTCGGCGGCGGCCGTGGCGGCCGCGCGGGTACGGTCGCGCGACGCCAGCAGCTCGTCGATCCATGACGGCGGACGACGACGCTGACCCACCCACAACAACGCGCCGACCATGTTGCGTACCTGATGGTGCAGGAAAGCGTTGGCGCAGAAATCGAAGTACAGGAATGTGCCAGCGCGCGTCAGTGTGGCCTCACGCAACTGGCGCACCGGTGTGCGCGCCTGGCAGGCGGCCGCGCGGAAGGCCGAGAAATCATGCGTGCCGACCAGGCGTGCGGCGGCGTCGCGCATGGCCTCCTGGTCGAGCTCATCGTGCGACCAGCCAACGCGCCCAGCCAGCAGCGCCGGACGCACCGCATGGTTGAGCAGCACGTAGCGGTAGCGGCGCGCCAAGGCGCCGTAACGCGCATGGAAATCCGGCGCCACCGCACGCGCCCACAATACCGCCATGCCTTGCGGCAGATGGGAATTGACGCCGCGCACCCAGGCTTGTATCGGGCGCGGGTGGATCGCGTCGAAGTGCACGACCTGAGCCAGAGCGTGCACGCCGGCATCGGTACGGCCGGCCACCACGGTGTCGACGGCGCCGCCATGCACGCACGCGAGCGCCGCTTCCAGATGATCCTGCACGGCGCAGCCGTGCGGCTGCGTCTGCCAGCCACAGAATGCGCGGCCGTCGTACTCGAGGCCGATGGCTATGCGCTGAACCATGGCCATGACAGCACGACGGCGAAGCCGACCGGAACCAGAACGTCGCCCAACCGCGCCGGGGTGCATTCGATACGGATGATCTCGGGCATGTTCGGCACCGCTGTCTCGTCCAGCAACCCGCGCAACAGCGGCCGTCCGCGTTCCATGCGCTCGATCGCCTGCAAGGTCAGACCGAGGCGCAGCGCGACGCGCTCGGCCGGCACGCCCAGGCGCGCCAGCGGCGCGAGCAACCCATACAGACCACCCAGCAACCGGCCGGGGGAGAGCCGCAACACCAGCAGGTCGAGCCAGAGCAACAGTGCCAGCAGACGCAACGCCTGAGCTGCACCGTGCTGCGCGCCTTCAAGACTGGGCGACCACGTGTCGAGCGCCGGCCACAGCGCCACACCGGGGAGGCTGTAGGCATAGCCCAGGATCAGCACCAGGAACAACCAACGGGTCCGCCACACCAGCCGCCCGACACGGGCGCCGCGCGGCAACGCGGCCAGACCGGCGAGCAGCGCAAGCGCCAAGGTCCAGGTGATCGGCAGCCCGGGCATTGCCAGGGCCACCAGCAGGTAGACGACGATGCGTGAAGCCGGGTGCAGTGAAAAAGGCAACGGCGCCCGGGTCAGGCGGCTTCGGCCAGCAGTTTCTGGGCCTCGGCCTTCTGCGTGCTGTCACCCTCACCCATCACTTCCTGAAGGATCTCGCGCGCGCCTTCGTGATCGCCCATTTCCAGGTAGGCCCGAGCCAGATCCAGCTTGGTTTCCACCTCCTCGCGCAGTTCCGCGTCGATCGCATCCTCGCCGGCCGCCGGGGCACCGGCGATTTGATCGGGCGACGGAACTTCAGGCGGCGCGGCGACGATCTCCGCTTCGAATTCCGGCACCGGCTCCGGCAACGGCTCCTCCGCCATGGGCGCTTCCACCTCGAGCACGCCAAAGTCCGGCGCGGCGCGCTCCTCCTCGGTCGGCAATGCGAAGTCGAGACCGCTCTGCGGCATCGCCGGCACCGCCTCGGCGGGAACACCGAGTTCGACATCCGCCGCGAAATCGTCGACCGCAAGCGCCTCGGTGGCCGGGGCGACAGGCGGCTCCGGCGCGGTTTCCAGTTCCAGATCGATGCCGGACAGATCCAGCTTGGGGGGCGCCTCGCCGGCAGGCTGCGGCGGGGGGGCCAGATCGAATTCCAGCAACTCCGCTTCGTCGCTCGGCAGGACCAGGGTGGCATCCAAGTCCACGGGCGCCGGCGCGGGTTCCGGCTCCACCGGCGTTGTCGGGAAATCGAGACCGGCATCGGCCACTTCGACCGACGGCTCCGGCTCACGGATCGGCGCCGGTTCGACCGGCGCGAAATCGAGGTCGTTGGACCAGTCCATCGCTCGTGGCGCGCCGGTAGTTGGCCCGGCCACGGCACCGGGCGTGGCCGGGCCCGGCTCGAGCGCCGACCGATCCAGACCGGCCATCAGGTCGTCTGCGGGGCCCGGCTCGGCGCGCGCGGCGCGCTCCACGATCGGCGGCGCGACGGTAGCCATCGCAGCCGCCGTGACCGCCGCGGCGGCAGGCGCGACGCTCGGTGCCGCAGCCGGCGCAGCGCTCGGCGCCGGCGACGCAGCCACCCGGTACAACGGGTTCTCCGCGTCGATGGTCCGCCCCATCTCGGCGGCGCGTTGCCAGACGGGGGTATTCTGCCCACCCAGCGCCGCGTACAACTCGCTGGCCGCGGTCTCGAAGGCGATGTTGTCCTTGCGCGCGGCGTAGATTTCCAGCAGCTTGAGCGATATCTCGTGACGCCCCGGATCCTTGCCCAGGGCTTCCTTGAGGATTTCCTCGGCCTGCGCGTCCCGGCCATAGGCCATGTACACCTCGGCCTCGGCGATCGGGTCGACTTCGTGGCTGTCGATCGCGCCCATGCCGAGCCGACTGAAGTCGGTCAGCAGCATGCTGCCCTCGGTCGCGGCCCCGCCCGGCGCGCCGGCCGCCGGCGCAGTGAACACGGCGCTGTTCTTCAACTCGCCGCCGGTCATGATGCTGTCTTCGAACTTGGTCAGGCCCTGGCGTCGGCGGCTGCCCACCATCATCATCCACAGCAGACCGGACAGCAGCACCGCCGCAACCAGGCCGCCGATGTACAGCGGGTTGCCGATGAAGGTGGTGAACCAGCTGCTGCCGCTGTCCGGGGGCGGCAGCGAGGACGCCAGCGGCGCTGGTGCAGGCTGGGCCGCCGGCGCGGGCGGCGGCGCGGCGGCGACGGGCGGAGCCGGCGGCGGTTCCGCCACCACGGCCGCGGGCGGCGGTGCGGCGGCTTCCTGCGTCTTCAGCTCCAACAGCTTCTGCATGTCCTGCACGGTGCGCTCGAGCTGGTCGACGCGCTCCTGCGCTTCCTTGAGCGCCCTCGCCTTGGCGGCCAGCTCCTCCTCGAGGGACTGGATCTTCTCCAGGGTCTTGGCATCGGGTTTGCCGACCACACCCGGTTCACCCTTGGACAGACGCAATACATCCTGCGCCGGGGCCGGCGGTGGCGCAGCCTCCTCGCGGCGCGGCGCGATGCGCCCGGCCGCCGCGTCATCCGCCACCGCCGCCGGCGGCCTGAGCGCCGCGGTATCCGCGACCTGGCGGCGGTAGGCCTGCCATTCCGCGCCATGGCTGCGCAGCGTGCGCAATGCCTCGCTCTGCGTGTGGGCGCGCACGGTGTCGGCATCGGGCACGCGCAACACCGCGGCGCGATTGAGCCGGTTCATGTTGTTGCCCTGGAAGGCCTGCGGGTTGGCCTGATACAGGCCCAGCATCATTTGCTCCAGGGTCACGTCGGCGGGCTTTACGCGGCCGGCGATGCCGCGCAACGTCTCGCCCGCGCGCACCGGGCCGTAGCGCTCGGGTGTCGGCGCTGCGGCCGGCTGTGGCCGCGGCGCATCGACCGGTGTCTCGGCCTGCGCGATGGGCGGTGCCACACGCGGCGGCGCCTCGGCCGGGGCCACCCGCTTGGGCGGATCGAGCAACACGGTGTATTCCCGAATCAGCCGGCCGGTCGCCCAATTGAGTTCGACCAGCAGTTCCAGATAGGGGTCTGCCACCGGCGTGGTGGAAGTGATGCGAACCACGGGTTGACCGTTGGCTCGACGATCCACGCTGAAGCGCAGATTGCCGAGGGCCTCCTGGCGCTCGATACGCGCCTGCCGATAGGCATCCAGACCGGCGAGGCGTGCGCTGAGGTTGGCCAGATCGTCCTGGCTGACGGAAAGCAGTTCGATCTCGGCGCGTAGCGGCTGCCCGAGCGCGGACTGCACATCGAGCTTGCCCAGACCGGCTGCCTGCGCGCCCCCCCAGCCGATCAGCAAAGCCAGCAACAACCCGCTGATTTCATTTGGTTTTTTCATCGCTTAGCCCCTTGTTGGTCCCCGATCCACCACGGCATGGTTGGCCATTGACGCCCGATCCGCATGAATTCTCAAGTAGGTCATGGAGTTAGGCGCGCTATTTCAAGGAAATCTCACGTTAGCATCGAAGCGACCGGATGATCAATCCAATTTTCCAGAAGCCGCGCCAGATCGTGCGCTTCCAGCGCCAGCGGGTCGAACACCAGCCAGATGCGAACACGCGTTGCGTCGACCCGAACCCGGCCGACGAACACGTCGCCGCTGCCGTGCGCATCCGTGGCGGGCGACGGATCACCGGCGGGCAGTTCCGCCTCCATCAGGATCACGCCGGGGCACGCGCGCAGTGCCGAACGCACCGCGTCCGCCGTCACCGGCGCGTCGACGTGTACATGCAGCGCCAGAGCCGCGCCGTAGACCAGGGGACCCCAGGCCACCGTGAAGGCGGTCGGACAGGCCGCGTGCAGACGCCGAGCGGACCGGTCCAGAACCTCGTCCAGTTGCGCCAGATGAGGCAGGCTGGCGCGCGGCACCAGGTTGAACGCCACCTGCAGCGGGAACGCTTCCGGCTCCGGATTTTCCATGTTGAATAGGCCGCGTGTCTGGTTCAGCAGCTCGTCCAATGCGTTGCGGCCGGCATAGGCCACCGGCAAGGTCAGGAACGCGTCCGCGCCCTGCATCGCCGCGAGCGGGCCGAGCGCGCCGAGCACGCGCGCAACGGCGGCGGCGGGCGCCGGTTCGATGGCATCGAGCGTCAGCACGCGCGCAGCAGGATGCGCCGCGCGATAGCCATCGGACCAGCGCTGCGCGGCCGCGCTTCGGCTGACCGCCACCACCACATCGGCCCCTTTGAAACCCTGGGCCGGGTGACACGGCCAATCCCGGCCACCCAGGCTGACGGAAGTGTCGGCGTCGCCCAGCGTCAACGCGTGCAGATGGTCGACCCGCGTGCCCAGTTCGTCGAGCCTGGCCAGCAGCGCCTCGGCCAAGGGCTCGTCGGCACCCAGCACAGCCAGTTCGAAGCGCGCGCTCAAGAGCCTCAGCCCTCGAGCAGGATGCGCAACATGCGCCGCAGCGGCTCGGCGGCACCCCACAGCAACTGGTCGCCGACGGTGAAGGCGGTGAGGTACTGCGGTCCCATGTTGAGTTTGCGCATGCGGCCGACCGGCACGGTCAGCGTGCCGGTGACGGCGGCGGGGGTCAGCTCGCGCATGGTGCGTTCGCGATCGTTGGGCACCACCTTGACCCAGGGGTTATGCGCGGCGATCAGGCCGTGGATGTCATCCAGCGGCACGTCGCGCGTCAGCTTGATAGTCAGCGCCTGCGAGTGGCAGCGCATGGCGCCGACACGCACGCACAGTCCGTCGATGGGAATCGGATTGGCGCTGCGTCCCAGAATCTTGTTGGCCTCGACCTGCGCTTTCCACTCTTCCTTGGACTGGCCGGAGGCGAGCGCCACGTCGATCCAGGGGATCAGGTTGCCGGCCAGCGGTACCGGCCAGGCATCGAGCGGGTAGTCGCTGGAGCGGATGAAATCGGCCACCTTGCGGTCGATCTCCAGGATCGCGGCAGCCGGATCGGCGACGAGGTCGGCGACTTCGGCATGCACCGCGCCCATCTGCTGGATCAGCTCACGCATGTTGCGTGCGCCGGCGCCGGATGCAGCCTGGTAGGTCATCGGCGAGATCCACTCGATCAGACCCGCATCGAACAGGCCGCCGATGGCCATCAGCATCAGCGACACCGTGCAGTTGCCGCCGACGTAAGTCTTGACGCCATCGTCCAGGCCCTGCCGGATCACGTCGGCATTGACCGGATCGAGGATGATGATCGCCTCGTCCTTCATGCGCAGCGCCGAGGCGGCATCGATCCAGTAGCCGTTCCAGCCGGCGGCGCGCAGCCGGGGATAGACGTCGTTGGTGTAGTCGCCGCCCTGACAGGAGATGATCACGTCCATCGCCTTCAGGTCGTCGACCGACATCGCATCCTTCAGCGGCGGCACGTCGCGACCGATGTCCGGCCCCTGGCCGCCGACGTTGGAGGTGGTGAAGAACACCGGCTCGATCCGATCGAAATCGCGTTCTTCCTTCATGCGGCCCATCAGCACGGAACCCACCATGCCGCGCCAGCCGACCAGTCCTACTCGTTTCATGGCGTTACCTCGTTCAATCATCGATCACATCGCCGCGACCACCGCGTCGCCCATGCCGGAACAGGACACCCGGGTGGTACCCTCGGTCCAGATGTCGCCGGTGCGGTAGCCCTGCGCGATCACCCGTTTCACGGCGTTCTCGATGCGCGCCGCCGTGGCTTCGTCGCCGAAGGTGTACTTGAACATCATCGCCAACGACAGGATGGTGGCCAGAGGGTTGGCGAGATCCCTGCCGGCGATGTCCGGCGCCGAGCCGTGTATGGGTTCGTACATGCCCTTGCCGTGCTCGTCCAGCGATGCGGACGGCAGCATGCCGATGGAACCGGACAGCATGGAGGCGGCATCCGACAGGATGTCGCCGAAGATGTTGCCGGTGACGATGGTGTCGAACTGCTTGGGCGCGCGCACCAGTTGCATGGCGGCATTGTCGACGTACATGTGGGTCAGCTCGACTTCCGGGTAGTCGCGCGCCACCTCGATCATCACCGCTTTCCACAGTTCCGAGCATTCCAGCACGTTGGCCTTTTCCACCGAACACAGCCGGCGGCCGCGCTTCATGGCGATGTCGAAGGCAACGTGGGCGACACGGCGCACTTCCGACTCGGTGTAGAGCATGGTGTTGAAGCCGACGCGCTCGCCGTTCCTGAGCTCGATGCCACGCGGCTGGCCGAAATATACGTCGCCGGTCAGTTCGCGCACGATCATGATGTCCAGACCGGCCACCACTTCCGGCTTCAAACTGGAGGCGGACGCCAGTTCCGGATACAACAGCGCCGGCCGCAGATTGGCGAACAGATTGAGCGCCTTGCGGATGCGCAGCAGGCCGCGCTCGGGGCGCAGCGGCCGGTCCAGCGCGTCGTACTGCGGCCCGCCGACCGCGCCCAGCAGCACGGCATCGGCCTCGCGCGCCAGCCTTAGCGTTGCCTCCGGCAACGGATCGCCGGCAGCGTCGTAGCCGGCGCCGCCGATGGGCGCGTGTTCCATTTCGATGGCCATGCCGTCGCCGCGCAGCACGTCCAACACCTTGACCGCCTGCGCGACGATCTCCGGACCGATGCCGTCACCCGGCAATATCGCGAGTTTCATGTCGTCCTTTCAAACGAACAGCCAGGGCGCCTCGACCTTGCGCCGCGATTCGTAGGCCTTGATCTCGTCCGTGTATTGCAAGGTCAGCGCGATATCATCCAGACCGTTGAGCAGGCGGTGCTTGCGCTCGCCATCGACTTCGAAAGCGATGATCTCGCCGGCCGGTGTGGTGATGGTCTGCGCGGCCAGATCGATGGTCAGCCGATACCCCTCGTGGGCGAACGTCTCGCGGAACAACCGGTCGACCGTATCCGCCGGCAACACGATGGGCAGCAGACCGTTCTTGAAGCAGTTGTTGTAGAAGATGTCGGCGAACGACGGCGCAATCAGCGCGCGGAAGCCATAGTCCTCCAGCGCCCATGGCGCGTGCTCGCGCGACGAGCCGCAGCCGAAATTGTCCCGCGCCAACAGCACCGAAGCGCCCTGATAACGCGGCTGGTTCAGTACGAAGTCCGGATTGAGCGGGCGTTTGGCGTTATCCATCCCGGGTTCGCCGTGATTCAGATAGCGCCACTCATCGAACGCGTTGGGACCGAAGCCGGTCCGCTGGATCGACTTCAGAAACTGTTTTGGAATGATGGCGTCGGTGTCGACGTTGGCGCGATCCAGCGGCGCCACCAGGCCATGCAGGGTGGTGAACGGCCTCATCGTGTCGATCTCTGGATGGCCTCGCCGGCCTTTTCGATGTCCTGGCCGATGCCACGCATGGTATTGCAGCCGTACATGGAGAACACCACGCCGACGGCGATGGCGATCAGCGCCAGCTTGACGACACCGAGGATGATCAGATTGCGCGGAGTCATGACAGTACCTCTCTCACATCGACGAAATGTCCATGGACGGCCGCCGCCGCGGCCATGGCCGGACTGACCAGGTGGGTGCGGCCACCCTGGCCCTGGCGGCCCTCGAAGTTGCGGTTGGACGTGGAGGCGCAACGTTCGCCGGGCTCCAGCCGATCGGCATTCATCGCCAGGCACATGGAACAGCCGGGTTCGCGCCATTCGAAGCCGGCATCACGGAACACGCGATCCAAACCCTCGGCCTCGGCCTGCGCCTTGACCAGGCCCGAGCCGGGCACCACCATGGCCAGACGCACGTTGTCGGCCACCCGGCGACCACGCGCCACTGCGGCGGCCTCGCGCAGATCCTCGATGCGCGAATTGGTGCAGGAGCCGATGAACACCTTGTCCACGGCGATGTCGGCGATGGCCGTGCCGGGCTCGAGACCCATGTAGTGCAGTGCACGTTGCCAATCGGCCTTCCTCACCGCGTCCGGCGCCTCATCCGGGTGGGGCACGCGCGCATCCACCGGCGCCACCATTTCCGGCGAGGTGCCCCAAGTCACCTGCGGCAGGATGGCAGCCGCATCCAGCTCGACCACCCGATCGAAGCGGGCCCCCGGGTCGCTGACCAGCGTGCGCCAGTAGGCCACGGCGCGGTCCCACAGTTCACCCTTGGGCGCGCGCGGACGCCCGCGCAGATAGGCGATGGTGGTGTCGTCCACCGCCACCATGCCGGCGCGCGCGCCGGCCTCGATGGCCATGTTGCAGATGGTCATGCGGCCTTCCATGGACAGCGCGCGCACCGCCTCGCCAGCGAATTCGATGGCGTAGCCGGTACCGCCGGCGGTGCCGATGCGGCCGATCACCGCCAGTACCAGATCCTTGGCGGTGACACCGGGCCCCAGACGGCCATCGACGCGCACCAGCAGGGTCTTGGACTTCTTCTGCCACAGGCACTGCGTGGCCAGCACGTGCTCGACCTCCGAGGTGCCGATGCCGAACGCCAGCGCGGCGAAGGCACCATGCGTGCTGGTATGCGAATCGCCGCACACCAGTGTGACACCAGGTTGCGTGAAGCCCTGCTCGGGGCCGATGACGTGGACGATACCCTGGCGACGATCATCCATGCGGAACTCATCCAGCCCGAACTCGCGGCAATTGGCGTCCAGTGTCTCGACCTGGGTGCGCGACACCGGATCGGCGATGCCGGCGGTGCGGTCCAGTGTCGGGACGTTGTGGTCCGGCGTCGCCAGCACGCTCGCAACCCGCCAGGGCATGCGGCCATGCAGGCGCAGGCCGTCGAACGCCTGTGGACTGGTGACCTCGTGTACCAGATGACGATCGATGTACAACAGCGTCGTACCGTCCGGCGCGACGTGTACCACGTGATCGTCCCAAAGCTTGTCGTAGAGGGTGCGGGGCTGCATGCGCGCGGGGGCGTCGAAAATCGAAAAAGGCAGAAATTATGACACAGCCACGCGCATCCCCGGCGCGCGCCGCTGGCGGACGCGCTCGAACAGGCAGATGGCCGCGGCAGTGGCGACGTTGAGCGATTCCATGCCGCCCGGCATCGGAATCATAAACGGCGTGGTGCACTGCAGAAGCTCCTCACTCAGGCCCGCACCCTCGTTGCCGAACAGGAATGCGGCCGGTGCGCGCAGGTCCAGTTGGTACAACTCGCGCGCAGCGCGCAGGCTGGCGGCATAAACCGGCAGCGCCAGCGCCGCGATGGCATCGGCCAGCACCACCCGCTCGACAATGTCCAGGCGGAAATGCGCGCCCTGGGCGCCGCGCAAACATTTCGGTGACCAGGCCTCCGCGCAGCCGGCGGACAACATCACCGTATCCACGCCCGCAGCCGCGGCGACGCGCAGGATGGCGCCGAGATTGCCGGGATCCTGCACGCGCTCGAGCAACACCGCGCCATCGACCGGGCGGTCGTGCGCGTTCGGGATGTCGATCTCCGCCAGTATGCCGCTGGGTGTGTCCACCGGGCTCAAGGTCGCGAACAGGGCATCGGTGAGGCACAACGCCGGCACATCGGGCACCCGCGCCCGCCAGTGCTCGCCACGCGCATCGTGGCTCTGCGCGTATATCAGCCGACGCGGTCGCAATCCGGCCGCGAGCGCCTCGACCAACAAATGCTCACCGTCGAGCAAGGTGCGCCGCAAACGGCGACGCTCGCGCACCTCGCTCGCCAACGCGAGCAACGCGCGGTAATCGTCATTGGCGCGTGAACGGACGGATTTCACCGACAAGCCCCAATCGACGCCGGTTGGCATACGCGTCCGTCCACCCACACCGCGCCGGCCAACTGCGCCTGATGCAAACGCACGCCGGTGACACGGGCGCCACGCAGCACGGCCTGACGCAGATCGGCGCCGGTGAGATTCGCCCCCGACAGATCGGCGCCACCCAGATCGGCACCGGTGAGGATGGCACCGGCCAGATCCGCGTTACGCAGACTCGCGCCGCGCACGAACGCGTAGGCCAGGTCCACCCGCGCCAGCGCGGCGTCGTCGAGATGGGCGCCTTCCAATAGTGCACCGCGCGCGTGTACCCCCGGCGCGCTGAGCCCCGGCAGGCGGCAGCCGCGCCAGTTCACGCCCGGCGCCAGCGCTGCGGCGCAGTCCGCGGTGACCGGTGCCACGTCAGGCTGGATCGGCGCCGGCCGCTGCATCATCCAGATCAAGGCTCCCAGCACGGCGATGGCGAACGACGCCAGCGCCAGCAGGCGCCATGGCAGGGCTCGCTCGCGCTCGGCCCGCAGCATGGCCTCGGTACGCGCATGATCACGCGCGACTGCCGCGCGCAGCACGGCATCGTGCGCCAGCTCGCCGGGCGCGGGCGCATCGGAATCACCGTCCAGCCAGCGCGCACGCGCACGCCGACGTTCCTCGCGCCACACGGCAGCTTCGGCATCCACCTGCGGCACCGTCGGCGGCACTTCGTCGAACTGTGCGCTTTCGGCAATCGTGAGCCAGTCGACCTCATCGAGACTGATCTCCCAATCGGGGGTGATGTCACCCTGCCTCAAAGCTTCGGCGATCTGCGGCGCGGGAAACGGCCCGTAAACCTTGCCCGCATGGCGGAGAAACCAGAGCGGCTGCGTCATGCTCATCCTCAAGAGCCCGGCGACGCGATTGTCGCGCAAAGCGCCGCCCCCGCGGAGCACGTTTCCGATCAGGACGCCCGGCCAACCGGTCGGTCCTGCCACGGAAAAAAAGATGCCGCCCGAAGGCGGCATCGTCGATACGGCGATGAACCGGTGTCAGATGAACAGGCAGATGTCCGACTCGCCGGCGAACTCGAAGAAGGTGGCGGCACCGCCGTATTCCACCCCATCGATGAAATCGCTGTGCTCGAAACCGAACAACTCCACCGTCATCTGACAGGCAATGAACTTGACTTCGGCTTCCTGGCAAAGCTCCCGCAGCTCGGGGATGGTGGCGACACCGTTGTTCTTGATGGTCTGCTTCATCAGCGCCGTGGCCAGCGACTCGTAACCGGGCACGATGGACTGCACGGCGTTGGGGATGTTCCAGTTGATGTCCTTGAACCACTTGGGGCCGAACGGCATCTTCATCGGCATGCCGGGGTTGCCCAGCGGGCTGACCTTGAGGCCGCTCAAGTCCTTGCGCAGCATCTGCAAGCCGTAGAACGTGAAGAAAATCTGCGTTTCGTAGCCCAGGGCGGCGGCCGTGGAAGCCAGAATGAACGGGGGATAGGCCCAGTCCAGCGTGCCCTTGGTGGCGATGATCGCCAGCTTTTTTTGATCGTCCATCACTCCACCTCTCGTATGGTGCGGTTGGTGTCGACGCCGCGCGATGCCGGGTCGCTCGGTGCCTGTCTTACTTCTTCTGGATGAAGAAGGTGTACTCGCTGCCGGATTCGGACGAGGAGAGCAGCTCGTTGCCGGTCTGCTTGGCGAAGGCGGCGAAATCCTTGACGGAGCCCGGATCGGTGGCGATGACCTTGAGCGTCTGGCCGGAGGTCATTTCGTTCAGGGTCTTCTTGGTGCGCAGGATAGGCAGGGGGCAGTTGAGTCCGCGCGCATCCAGCTCTTTGTCGAAATTCATGGTCGCTCCTTCAAAAGATTAGCATGTGCTGAAAAAGGCCGGCGTAATTTACTCGCGTTGCGCAGCGATTGCAATGACACCCGGCAACCGGCGGGAGCCCCCCGGCGGCATCAGGAAAGCGCGGAAAGCGGCTTGCCGGAACGTGCCCAGGCCATGATGCCGCCGGCCAGGTTGTGCATGTTGTCGAAACCCTTGGCGGCCATGAACGCGCATGCTTGCGCCGAGCGGGCGCCGGAATTGCAGTAGATCACCACCGGCTTGTCCTGCGGGATTTCGCCGGCACGCAGCGGCAGAAGATGCAGGGGGATGTGGATGGCACCGTCGATGACGCCACGCGCAACCTCACCTTCGGTACGCACGTCGATGAGATGGATTTGTTCCTTGTTGGCGTCCAGGGAATCGACGTCGAGTTCCTTGATGTTGTACATGCCGAACATGTGCATTCCTCTCACTGGAATATTAGAAGTCTCTAATGTATAAGATTTTCTTATGATTTTCAAGGGCCGACCCGGCCCGATGTGGCCGTGTGGCCGCAGCCGGGCCTATCATGGCGGCACCACGCTCGGAGGCCGCCATGAATCTGGAAAAGGTCGTTTTCGGTTTCTTCATCATCCTGGCCATGACGCTGAACTTCGGCTTCGTGCTGGGTGAGATCGATAACCCGGAACACCATCACGTGCACGAGCTGTTCGCGGCGATCGTGGTCAACCTGATCGCCACGGTGCTGAAGTTTGGCGAACGCACGCAGATCGGCGCGCTGCACCTGGCCAGCAGCCTGGTGGCCGACCTGCAACTGCTGACCGCGGCCGGCGTGTGGGGCATTGCCATGCACGTGACCCATGTGGGCATGACCTCGGAGGTCACCGCCAGCGTGGTATCGCTGGCCGCCGGCGCGCTCGCCGCCAATCTGCTGTCGGTGATCCTGTTGCTGGCGGAGACGACCAACCTGCGCCGTTGACGGTCACCGCGCCATGCCCCAGAGCGCGCTGTTCCTGATCCTGCGGCGCATGCGCGCGCCGTTGATCACGCTGATCGTCTGCTATGCCGTCGCCCTACTGGGCATGACGCTCATCCCGGGCGTGGACGCGGACGGTCGGCCGACCGCGCCGATGAGCTTTTTCCACGCGTTCTATTTCGTCAGCTACACCGCCACCACCATCGGCTTCGGCGAAGTGCCCGCCACGTTCAGCGATGCGCAGCGGGCATGGGCGACGTTCACCATCTACCTGACCGTCATCGCCTGGCTGTATGGCATCGGCACCATCCTCGCGTTGCTGCGTGAACCGGCCATGCAGCGGGCGATACGCGCCAGCCGTTTCGCCCGCCGCGTGCGTCGCCTGCGTCAACCGTTCCACATCGTCGCCGGTTGCGGCGAGACCGGCACACTCTTGCTGAGCGCACTGGACCTGCAGGGCCGCCGATGCGTAGCCATCGACATCGACGGCGAACGCATCGCCGAGCTGGACCTGATGGATTTGCGCAGAGACATCCCGGCGCTGGCTGCCGACGCGCGCCTGCCGGAAAGTCTGATCCTTGCGGGTCTGCGCCACCGTCGCTGCGCCGGAGTCATCGCACTGACCAATGACGACCAGGCCAACCTGGCAGCGGCTGTGACCGTGAAACTGCTGCGCCCGGAATTACCGGTGATGTGCCGTGCCGACACGTTGGACACGGCGGCCAACATGGCCTCGTTCGGCACGGAGGAGGTCGTGATCGCGTTCGAGTCGTTCGCCGAGCATCTGGCCATGGCGCTGAACAATCCGGGACAGCACCTGCTTTACCGCTGGCTCACCGGCGTACCCGGCGAGCCGCTGCCGCAGCCGCTGGAGCCGCCCACCGGCGACTGGATCGTTTGTGGCTACGGGCGCTTCGGCAAGGCCGTTGCGCGCCGCCTGCGCCAGGCGGGCGTGCGCATCACGGTGATCGAAGCCCGGCCCGAGGCCACCGGCTGCGACGACTGCATCGTCGGGCGGGGCACCGAGGCGGCGACGTTGATCGATGCGGGCATCGAACGCGCGGTGGGCATCGTCGCGGGCACCGACGATGACATCAACAATCTGTCCATCGTCATGACCGCGCGCCAGCTCAACCCCAATCTGTTCATGGTGGCGCGCCAGAACCGCCACGCCAACGGCGAACTGTTCGCGCGCTTCGCGGCCGACATCACCATGCAACCGGCGGGCATCGTCGCGCGCGAGTATCTGTCCCTGCTCACCACACCGTTGCTGGCACGCTTTCTGGCGCATACCCGCGCGCGTGACGATGCCTGGGCCGACGAACTGATCAGCCGTATCGCCGCCGTGGTGAACGACACGGTGCCGGAGGTATGGGACGTGGACATCTCACACCGTCGCTGCGAGGCGGTCTGGCATGCGCTGCGCGACGGCCAGGCGGTGCGTCTTGGCGACTTGCTGCGCGACCCGGCCGCCGGAGATGCCATGCTGGCCTGCGTGCCGTTGATGCTCGAGCGCGGGCACGAGCCGATCGTGTTGCCGGATGGCGAGGTCAACCTGCGCAGCGGTGATCGTCTGCTGTTCTGCGGCGCACCACAGGCACGCCGCGCGCAAGCCCCGGTATTGCACGACTACAAAGAGCTCACGTATGTGCTGACCGGGCGCGACGCCCCCGGCGGCACGGTGTGGCGCTGGTGGGCGGCGCGGCGCAACGTCCGTCGTGGCGGTTGAGCCGCGCGTCGAGACGACGCGCATCGCGTACCGGCGGCGCCTCGGCCCGCCGACCAACCGCGCACGCCCGAGTCATTCCCGATTCAGACTGCGCAGCGGCGGTGCGCGCAGCAGTTCCCGGCTGGCCAGCAGCCCGGCGGCGAGCACCAGAGCCAGGCCACCGCCGAGCCCAGCCAGCCAGATCCATGGATTGGGTGCGTGTGCCAGGTCGAACACGCGCTGCGCCAGCACCCAGGCCAGCAGGCTGGCGACCCCTGCGGCGACGGCGCCCGCGAGCAGCCCCAGCACGGCGAACTCGCTGGCCAGGGCAATGGCGACGACGCGGCGGGAAGCACCCAACGCCCGCCACAGGCCGATCTCGCGCGCGCGCTCGTCGCGCCGCGTGTGCAGCGCCGCAAGCAACACCAGCACGCCCACGGCCAGGCTGAACACGAAGATCACCTGCACCGCCCCGGCGACCCGGTCCATCAACGTGCGCAGCTCCGCCACCACCTGCTCGACATCGATTGCGGTGACGTTGGGAAAGGCGGCCACCAGCTCACCCAGCAGCGCGCGCCGCGACGCCGGCAGGTGAAAACTGGTGACATAACTGCGCGGGACGTCGGCGAGCATGTCCACCGGCGCGATGACGAAGAAATTGACGCGGAACGAATCCCACTCCAGCTTGCGCAGGCTGGTGACGCGTCCGGAAAACGGCAGCCCGCCGATGTCGAAGCGCAGTTCGTCGCCCAGCGCGATGCCCAGCGTGCGCGCAAGCCCCGCCTCGACCGAGAACACCCCGGTCTCCCCCGGCCGCCACCAGGCGCCGGCAATGATCTCGTTGTGCGCTGGTGGCTGCGCCAGCGCGGACAGGTTGAATTCGCGTTCGGTCAGGCGACGTGCGCGGTCGTCGTCGAAAGCTGCCGGATCCACCACGCGTCCGGAGATGTGGGTCAGCCGGCCGCGCACCATCGGGTACAACATGAAATCGTCGATACTGCGCGCGCGCAGATGGGTGTCGAGCGCCTGCACCTGCCAGGGCTGGATGTTGATCAGGAACAGGTTGGGCGTGCCCGGCGGCGCCTGCGCGCGCCAGGACTCGAACCAATCGCCGCGTACCAGCGTCAGCAGCAACAGCGCCAGCAGGCCGAGGCTGAGCGCCATGGCCTGCAACGTGGTCTCCCAACCATGCCGACGCAGGTTGAGCAGACCCAGGCGCGGGCCGGGCGACAGCCGCCGCGCCCAGGCGGTCAGCGGCCACAGCAGCAGCCGGATGGCCAGCACCGCAG
Organism: uncultured Burkholderiales bacterium; assembly: GCA_937949525.1. Lineage (GTDB taxonomy): Bacteria > Pseudomonadota > Gammaproteobacteria > Burkholderiales > Thiobacillaceae > PFJX01. Next base: position 24,697 of record CALEDT010000024.1, read on the forward strand.
ACAACAGCAAGGCCAGCACACCGGCGGCGACGATGCCGCCCAGACGGGCATCGCCGGCCTGCCAGAACAGCAGTCCCGCCACCACGGCGACCCCGGCGCCATGCGCCAGCAGCGCGCCGGCACGCGGCGGGCCGAGGTCACGCCGCAACACGCGCAGCGCCGGCACCCGCGCCAACCGCACCAGCGTGGGCAGGCTGAACGCCAGCACCAGCGCGAGGCCGGTGACGACGCCGAGCAGTACCGGCGTCCAGCCTGGCGGCGGCAGGCTGAGCCGCAGCGTGTCGCCCAGCAGCCGCGTCATGCCCTGTTGCGCGGCCCAACCCAGGCTGGTGCCGAGCGCGCCCGCCGCCAGTCCGAGCGCGCCGAGCTGGGCGAAGTACAGATCCAGCAGTCGGCGCCGGCTGGCGCCAAAACAGCGCAACAACGCAAACGGGTCGAGATGGCGCTGGACGTAGCGACGCAGCGCGATCTGCGTCGCGGCAGCGGCGAGCAGCACGTTGAGCAGCGCCGCCAGACCCAGATAGCGCTGTGCCCGGTCCAGCACCTGGCGCAGTTCCGGACGCGCTGCGCGCACGTCCTCGAACCGCTCGCCGCGCGCCAGGCGCGCTTGCGCCCAGGCACGGAACCGATTCAAGGCCGCCGCATCGCCGGCCAGCAGCAGACGGTGGATCACGCGGCTGCCCTCCTGCACCAGGCCGGTACGCGCCAGATCGATCTCGTTGAGCATCAGGCGCGGGGCCAGTGCCATGAAGTTGCCACCCCGCTCGCCCTCGAAGGTGAGGATGGCGGTGACGCGCAGGCGCGCGTCACCGACCTCGACGTGATCACCCACGGCCACGCCCAGCGCGCCGGCCAGACGCGCATCGATCCATGCCTCACCGGGCGCCGGCGTGGAACGCGTGGGCGCGTCCACGCCGTACAGCTCCGACGCCACGCGCAGACTGCCGCGCAACGGGTAACCCGGCTGCACCGACTTGATGCCGGCCAGCGCGTTCTCTTCGCCGGCCAGCACCATGCTGAGGAACGCAGTGGTGACGCTGACCTCCAGGCCGCGCGCCCGCGCCTCGGCGGCGAACGTTGCGTCCACGGGATGATCGGAAACCAGCACCAGATCGGCCGCCAGCAGGGTATTGGCCTCGCGCGTCAGCCCCAGCTCGACGCGATCGGCGAAGAAACGCACCGCAGTCAAGCTGGCGACCGCCAAGGCCACGGCCAGCAGCAACAGGCGCAGTTCGCCGGCACGCCAGTCGCGTACCAGCATGCGCCAGGCCAGGTTACCGTTGCCGAACACCGTACTTACGCGGCCGCCAGGCGGCCACCTTCAAGACGCAGGCGGCGGGCGCAGTGGCCCGCCAGCGCCACATCGTGGGTGACGACGATGAGGGTGGCGCCCTGCGCCCGGTTGAGTTCGAACATCAGTTCGATCACCTGCGCGCCGGTGCGCGCATCCAAGTTGCCGGTCGGCTCGTCCGCCAGCAGCACCCTTGGCGCCACTGCGAACGCCCGCGCCAGCGCCACGCGCTGCTGTTCACCACCGGAGAGCTGCGTTGGCCGGTGACGCGCCCGCGCGGTCAGGCCGACGCGCTGCAACTGCACGCGCGCAATCTGCTCGGCGTCGCCCCGACCGGCCAGCTCCAACGGCAGCATGACGTTCTCCAGCGCCGTCAATCCGGGCAGCAACTGAAACGACTGGAACACGAAGCCCATGCTGCGCGCGCGCAACGCCGCACGCCCATCCTCGTCGAGCGCGAACAGATCGTCTCCGTCCAGACGCACGCAACCCGTGCTGGGCACGTCCAGGCCGGCGATCAGGCCCAACAGCGTCGATTTGCCGGAACCGGAACTGCCGAGGATGGCCACGGTCTCGCCACTGTTCACGGAGAAGCTGACATCGGACAGGATGTCGAGGCGGTTTTCTCCCACATGTACGGTTTTGCCGAGGTGTTCGATGTCGATGCGCATGCGTCCGTTTTGGTTGCTGTTGGTTACTCTGCTGTTCACCGCCTCGATGCCGGTGCAAGCCGCCGCACCCACCACCGTGTTGGTGTTCGGCGACAGCCTGTCCGCCGCCTACGGTCTACCGCGCGAGGCCGGCTGGGTACACCTGTTGGCCGAACGCGGCGAACGCCACCGACCACGCTTTCGCGTGGTCAACGCCAGCGTTTCGGGTGAGACCACTGCCGGTGGTCTTGCCCGCCTGCCCGCACTGCTGCAAGCCCATCGCCCCGACCTGGTGATCATCGCGCTGGGTGCCAACGACGGGCTGCGCGGCCTGCCGCTGGCGCAAATGCGCGACAACCTGACGCGCATGATCGAACTGGCCAGGCGCGCGGGCAGCGACGTGCTGCTGGTGGGCATGCATCTGCCGCCGAACTATGGCCCGGCCTACACCCGCAAGTTCCACGACAGTTTCCACGACATCGCCCGCGCGCAGAAGGTGGGGCTGGTCCCCTTTCTGCTCGACGGCATGGCGACGCGTCGAGAGCTGTTCCAGGCGGACGGCCTGCATCCGACCGACGCGGCGCAGCCGATCATCCTGGACAACGTCTGGCGGCAGCTCGAACCAAGACTGCAACGCGCCCGCTACGGCACGGGACGGCGATCGGCATGGCAACAGGGTGCGTCGGTTACTGGATTCCGCCATCGACCGGCGGCCATGGGCATGGCCGACTCGTCGGCCTGAAGGCCGATCTGCGCGAGCTGTGCCGATCGGGGCGCAGTTCGTCCAATACGCGGTCGAAACGACTCTCGGTTTCCGCCCTGTCGACATGGACGCGACGGGTCAGTTCCATCACGTAATCGCAGAACGCCGGGTCGGCGCGCAGCATCTCCGGCAACGGCCATTGGACCTGAAAACCGCAGTTGAACGCGCCCGAGTGTGGGTCTGCCGGGTTGTCTGGCAAGGCGCGACGACGCGCAGGGTCGCTCCCTGCAAGGAGGAACAACGCCGCCAGGCGGCCCGGCAGGCGCGCAATCGGGTGCGTAACGGGCTCGCCCAGCGGGTGACCTCGAACGAAGGCGAAAACCCCTCGTCCATAGCGGCCTCACAAGGGTCAAGCAGCGGTCCACTGCGGTTTTCAGGTTCAAACGACCGTCAACGACTCCGGAATAGGCGGGGTCAAACCCGGTCGAACCCACCCTACCCCGGCAACCACGCTTTCATCCAGACATCCAGGTTGTCTTCCAGCATCCAGTGCGCGCGGATGTGTTCGCGCAGCGCGTCGCCGCGGCGGGCAAGCTCGTCCAGATCGGTGACGTGCTCGCGGATCGCATCCGTCCATCTCTTGAACTTGTTGGGTACGCGCGTGACCGGATAGTCGCCTTGGTAGGGCGTGATATCGGTGCAGATCACCGGGAATCCCAGCACGCCATATTCCAGCAGACGCAGATGGCTCTTGGCGTGGTTGAACGGTACGTCCTCCAGCGGCGCCACGGCCAGGTCGAGATCGAGACTGGCGAGCTTGGCGGGGTAGTCCTCCAGTCTGACCGGCGGGTGGAACTCGGCGATCAGCGGCTTCAAATCTTCCGGGCACATGCCGAAGAACACCCAATCGACCTCGGCGACCGTCGCCTTGACCACATCCACGATGATGTCCAGGTCACCATGGTGGGTGAGGCTGCCGGCCCAGCCGACGCGCGGTTTGGCGCCACGCCGCCGCGCCGGTGTCAGGTTGCCCCATACCGCCCGCTCCAGGTAGTTCGGCACCGCCACCACCTCATCGGTGTAGCCGCGGTATTCCTGCGCCAGATACTCGGTGGACACCACCAGCCGGTGGCACATACCCACGCCCTTGCGGAAGAACTTGTGCATGTCCTTGTTGGCGACGAAATGCGCCTTGCGCGGATTCTTGATCGGCACGTTGGTGATCAGGTCGTCGATCTCGAACACCCGGAATGCCTTGCTGTTGCGCACGTAGCGTTCGAACAGGGTCAACTGTTCGTTGCTGACCTGGCGCTGCACGACGATGGCATCCGGCGTCATGCGCAGCAGTTCCGGCACGCTGATGTAGCTGCCCGTCTCCCAACCCTGGATGCGGCCGGCGCCGTTCAGCGCGCGCATCGGCGCGATGATGCGGTATTCGCCGCACCCCATGCGGTCGGCGGTGTGGGCGAGGACGCGCGGCCGCGGCCGCCATTCCGGATTCCAGGTCAACGCCGGCGCGATCTCGATCATCACCGAGCGGTCGCTCAGGCTCAGGTTGCGGTTGTAGGCCGGGTCGAAGGCGATCTGGCGCGGCCACTTGTCGAACATGTGCTGGCTCTCCGCCTGGAACATTTCCAGACGGCGGCTCTTGTTGCCATCGACGTCCTCGCGCTGGCTCTTGGAACCCTCGTGCAACAGGCTGGCGAACGGCGTCCACACCACCAACAGGCCGCGCTCGCGCACCCTGAGGCAGAAATCGACGTCGTTGAAGGCGACCTTGAATTTGTCCTCGTCGAGTCCGCCCAGCGCCTGATACAGCGCGCGTGACACCATCAGACAGGCGCCGGTGACGGCCGAGAAGTTCTGCACCAGTTGAGCGCGGCCGAAATAGCCGGGTGCCTCGCTGTCCTGGCCGGAATAGACGTGATCCGCCGGCAGGCCGAGCAGACCGAGGATGATGCCATCGTGCTGCACCTGGCTGTTGGGATACAGCAGGCGGGCGCCCACCACGCCCACGTCCGGACGCAGGGCATGCGAGACCAGCTCATCCAGCCACTGCTCGTGCAGCGCGGCGGTGTCGTTGTTGAGCAGCAGCAGCAACTCGCCCTCGGCGGCGCGCGCGGCCAGGTTGTTCATCGCCGAGTAGTTGTACGGGTGCGGATAGGACAACACGCGAACGCGCGGGTTTTCCGCGATGTCGCGCAGGAAGACGCGCGCGTCGATGTCGGTGGTGCCGTTGTCGACGATGAGGATCTCGTAGTTCTGGTAAGCGGTCTTGTCCAGCACGCTTTCCACGCACCGCTGGATCATGGCCGGCTGATCCTTGGTCGGGATGATGATGGATACGCGCGGCAGACGCCGGTGCTTGTAGAACACGTGGAACGTGCCGGGCAAGAGCCCCTCGCCCAGCACGACCGTCTGGCCCAGCCGGTCGAAATGCGCCTGCAACGCCCGGCGCCGCGTAGCCAGCACCTGCTCGACCGGCAACGGGCAATGGCCACCGTCGACATCGCGGTGATAGAGCAGATCGGCGACATGGCCGATGGCCGCCGCGCCGGCCTGTTCGAACACGCGCAGCACCATGTCCCAATACTCGACCCCTTCCATGTCCGGGCTGAACCCGTTCAGCACGGCGAACGTATCGCGGTGGATCAGCAGCAGGCCGCCGATGGCATAGGGCGCGCTGCGGCACAGATCGAGATTGAAATCCGGTTTGAAATAGGGGTTGCTGAACACGCCATCGGCATCGACGCTGTCCTCGTCGGTGTATACCGCGCGCCATTCGGGATGACGGTCGATCGCTTCGCTCAGACTGAAGAAGCACTGCGGCGCCAGCAGGTCGCCGGCTTCGATCATGCCCAGCCAGTCGGCGCCATTGTCGAGCAGGCGGGCATTGACCGCCGCCAGGGCGGGACCGTCGCCGAGCCGGACCCACTCGAGCATGGGCAACCGGCTCAGGTCGAACGGGCAGGGATCCGTGGAGAAGATGCTGATACGCCAGCGTTCGCCCTGCAACTGCTCGGACAGCGAACCCAGCGTGCGTCCCAGTCCGGCCATGCCGTCGGCGGGCAGCAGTATCGCCAGATTGAAGCTGGGCGGCCGGCGCAGTTCGGCCAGGCGCTCGCTCAACCACGCCTGTTCGCGGTCGCGCCAGGCATGCGACGCCTGCCAGATCTGGAACAACTGCTCGTGGCTCAACTTCGGCGCTTCGGCCTGCCGCTGCGCCTGCTTTTCCTCCTCCGCGGAGTACGGGATCGGCAGCCGCACGTCGGCGAACGGGATGTGCCCCGGCGGCGGCACGTACTTGCCGCGGCCGAGGAACTCCGAGCGATAGCCGGCGATTTCCAGCGCGAGCGCGTGCAGTTGGTCGAGTTCCAGCGGATAGCCGCTGCGCGCCATCAGCAGGCTGACGAACTCCAGCTTGCCGCGCGGCACCGGCTCGCCGGGGACCGCCCAGTAGGCCAGGCGCTCGACCGCGACCATGAGGCCGTTGAGCAGGACCATCTCGATCGGGATGGTCTTGCCGAGATCCCATTCCAGGTCGAAGAATCGGCCGCCCTCGACTGACGAGACGATGAAGTTCGAGGGCGTGGCGTCGTAATAATGCCCCGGCAGGTAACCCCGGTAGCCGGTGTAGCCGCCGGACATGTCCTCGGCGCGCGCCAGCAGCGCCAGCGCGTCGATCCAGGGCCGCGCCCAGTCGAGCAACTGCGCGAGCTTCCAGCCCGGGCGGGCGATCAGGCCGGACAGGCGGTCCAGCCAGATCTCCCCGCGTAGATAGTCCTGGTAAACCCAGGCGGACGCGCGGATGGCGCGGGTGTCGCCCAGCGGCCGGCTGCGCACCCGCACATGGCCGCCATCGGCGCGCAGGAACTGGATCTCGCCGGCATCGTCGCGATTGCGCTCCGGCCGGTAGTAGGCGGCGAGCACGCCCGCTTCGGCGCCCGGTGCGTCGGCGTCCACCTGCGCGGCAAACAGCAGCGAGTTGGCCAGATCGGCAACCAGGCCGTTGCGCGCCACCACACCCCAGGTCTGCCGCAGCGAGAACAGCGGCCTGGCGATGGGCTGGCCGTCCAGATGCACCGTGCCCGCAAGCAAGGTCGCCAGATCCCATTCCGTGTCGCCGGCGTGCAAGCCCTCGGGGTAGACGATCAGGGCCGGCAGTTTGTAATCCGGGAACGGCGCGTAAAAGTCGCAGCGGGCGAAGCCGGCGGCCAGGATGCGCCGCTGCAACTCCGCGCGTCCGAAGGTGACGACGCTGGCGGCATCGTAGCTGTCGTTGATGCCATACATGACCTTGCCGAAGTGATCCTCCGGTGCACCGCAGAAGTACTTCAGGCCGAGCTGGTTCTCGATGGCGACCACCAGCATGCCACCCGGCTTGAGGAAGGAACGGGCGATTTGCAACAGGCGTCCGGTGGGGTCATCGGCCTTGATGTAGACGCGGGCGTATTCGAGCACGCCGATCAGGGTGACGACGTCGTACTTTTCGTCGCTTTGATAATTTTCGATGTTGTCGACGTGGACCCGAACGTTGTCCAGGTCGCGGCAGCGCGCGGCGCCGATGGCCGCGCGCGCCGCGCTGCCCTCGACGGTGTGGACGCGCGCGCAGATCTCGCCCAGGTAACGGGTGACGCCACCGCAGCCGGAACCCAGTTCGAGCACGCTGGCGCCGCGCAGGCGATCATGGAAGGGACGCAGAATGTTGGCGCGCGCCGCGCTCAGATGGTAGCGATTCGGCCAGTTGGTCATGCGCGCGGCGATTTCCGGCGAGAACAGTCCCGGATCCTTCAGCGACTTGACGATGCCGTACAGGCGCTCTTCCTGTTCCTTGCCATCGCTGTAGGCAAAGCCCTCCGATTCATCGCGGGTCCATACGCGCAGGCTTGGATCGAACCGATAGCGCGGTCTGGAGAAAGCTTTTTTCATGGTCCGTTCACCCCGTTGTTTTCAGATAGGTTTGTGCCGACCAGGCGATGAACGGCATGACCTCGCGGTTCAACCGGCCCAGATAGATCGGCTCGACCGCCGGAACACGGTAGGGATGGCCGCGCAGATGCTGGTATTCCTCGTGGTATTGCGGCCATTTCGACTCCGGCGAATTGGACGAAACGCCGGCGTGGATCTGATGGAATGTCCCTTCGCCGAGCAACACCACGGCCTGGCTGTCGGGCAGCGCACAGGCGCGGGCGTAGACGTCCAGGTTGGCTAGACCGCCGCCCGGCGAGGTGAAGCCTGCGTCGTAACCGTCCAGCGCGCGCCACATGTCGCGCGTCAGGAACAGCGCGTTGCTTTCGCTCATCGGCACGAACCAGCCGCGATGCGAGGAACCGGCGAATGCCGAGATCCGGAACAGGCGGTACGGGTCGGCCTGCCAGTCCGTTTCCCGCAACAGACGATCCTCCACGGTCTGGTTGTAACCGCGCAGGACGCTGCGCGACTGATGGTCCGGGCCGAGATGGAAACCCACGGTGGCGATCACCGGGCGTTCATGCAACCCGCGCGCCACGCGCGCCAGGGCGAGCAGGCCGGGCGTGACCATGCGCGCGCCGTCGACCAGCACGCCGCACAATTCGCCGCGCGCCAGGCGTAGACCATGATTGACCGCCGGCACCGGCGAGACGGTCGCATCGTCCATGGTTTCCAGACGCACCTGAGCGCCCCACTGGCGCAACTGGTCGAGGTCGAGCGGCTCACTGGAGCCGTTGTCGACGACGATGATCTCGTAGTCCTCGGCGGCGATGCCCCGTTGCAGCCCCGGCGACAGGCTTTGCACCGTGCGCGGGATCTCGCGACCCATGTTGTAGGCGACCACGACGACACTCAGCGCAAGCGCCATGTCAGCGGCCAACCTCGGGCAGCAATCCGAGCAGCGCCGCCATCTCAACCGGCTTGCTACGGCTATGGCGGATCGCGCGCAGGCCGCGGAACACGCTGGACAATAGGGCCGGATCGGGCACGCGCGCGCCTTCGCGGCGGGTCACGGCCGGCGGCGGCCGTTGCCATGCCTCGCCGGCGTAGTGGCGCAGGATGTCGTCGTAACGCGTTGCCAGAACGGCATTGTCCGGATCGAGGCCGGTGATCAGCATCAGGCCGGTGGGTTGCGTGTCGAGCAGGGTCAGGGTCAGGTCGGGCCGCCAGCGTTCCAGACAATCGCGCAGTTTCCAGACATCGCCGGTCCACACCCGGGTGACCCGCTCGCGCGCCGCCTGCAGGGGATGGTTGGGGAAGATGTCGTCGACCACCACCACGCCATAGCGGGAGGCGCGGCGTTCGATGTGCATGAAATCGCGCAAGGCATATTCGAACAGATGCATGCCGTCGATGAAGGCCAGCTCGATCGGGCGCGACAACGAATCCGGCCATGCAGCGAAAAATGCATCGCTGGTAGCGACTTCCACGCGCGTCCTGGCACCCAGTGGGAAGGTCAGATGGGGCGCTGGATCGACACCGATGGCCTCGCATTGCGCGAAGCGCAGGCTGCCGCCGTTGCGCACACCGATTTCCAGATAGCAATCCGGCCTCAAGTCGCGATGCAGGCACTCCAGCACACGCAGATACGGCAGCGAACCGGCGACCCGTTCACTCGCGTGCTCCGCGCCATCGGGTACGGAAGACATGGGCGCCCCGGGTTCGGCGGCTTCAGACGGCCTGGTCGCCGCGCAGCCCGGCCGCGAGATTGCGGTTGATTTCGATGAGGATGTCGAGCTTGCCCGGCTCGGGATAGGCCATGATTTCGAAGATGCGCTTGTCGACGAACACGGACAACGCCAGCACGTTCTGCTTGATCTCGTCGGGCAAGGGGTTGTCCGGCTGGGTGATCTCGGCCTGGAAGAAGCTCCACACCTTCTGATTGTGCGTGAGCACTTCTTCCAGACGCTCGTCATGCCCCGGCTGACCCCAGGTATCGCGCGCGGCGGCCATCATGTTGGCCGCACGCAGCAACACATGGGCTTCGAGATCACGCCCGCCCAAGGTCGATTTCTCGACGTTCTCATAGGCACCCAGTGGCTTATTCTGCATGCTGCGTTCCATCCTTTTCCATCGCGATCAGCTTCTTGCCCAACTTCAGCGCCCGGTAATAGTTGCCCAGCGTGACTTCCTTGCCGATGGCGCCGATCTGGTCGGCAAATCCGGGCCGCTCCGCCACGATGTTCTGCGCCAGCGCCCAGAACTTGGCATGGTAATCGACCAGATTCGGGCTATCCATATACATCAACTGAGCCAGCAGGTAGAGGCGCTTGCAGGCGGTATCGGCGGTCGTCTCGGTGAGGATGTCGGCCTGGCGCAGCACGGCGACGTCATTCAACAGGGTCAACTCGGTACGCGTGTCGCCGTTCATGACAACCGCGCCACCGAGAAAGATCTTTTCATGCGGTTTCAGGGTGAGTCTCAAGGGCATCGAAGCCGCCTCGCGTGTATTGCCGAATCATGGTGATCGAGCCGGGCGCAAGCCGGCGCGAGCGCGCGCCGCCCGCCCGACCCGCCGGCCGTCAACCGAACAGGCGCAGCACCGACTGCGCAGCCTGCGACGCCAGGCTGAGGGATGTGGTCCCCAATTGCTGGCGGGTCTGCAACATCAGCATGTTGGCCCCCTCCTCGTTGGTATCCGCCAACGTCAGCTTGTCCGCGCCCTCGACCAAGGTGTTGACCATGTCGACGATGAAGCTCTGACGGACCGACAGGATGGTCAGATTATTGGCGAGCGTTCCCGACTCCCTGCGCAGCGTGGCCAGCGCGAAATTGAGCGACGACTCGATCGCATCGATGCCGGACACACTGGCGATGTCGCCGCTGGCCAAGCCGCCGTATCCGGATACGGTCCCCCCGGATATCCCCAGGCCGCTGGCCGTACCGTCGAAACCGGACATGACCAGCCTGGTGGTGGAGGTCTCGTTGAAATTGACCGTCAACACGGTCCCGGATGCCAGGAAGGTCAGCCCCTTGTAGATCGAGTCCTGCTGCAGGTTGTTGATCTGCCGGATCATCTCGTTGTAGCCACTGGTGATGCCCTCGAGCAGGTCGCCGCTGCTGGTGGCGTCACCGATGGCGGTGCGCGCCTGGGTCAATTGACCCCGCAACCCTTCGATCATCTTGGTGATCGCGGTCACCGCCTTGTCGGCCGCCTTGACCGTCTGTATGGCTTCGTTGATGTTGTCCTTCAATCCATTGAGCAGATTGGCGCGCTGCGTGTGTTCGCGCGCGGCGAAGAAATTGGCTGGATTGTCCAACGCGCTGTTGACACGCCGGCCCGTGGCCAGTCGCTCCTGGGTCTGGCCCATCAGGGTCGCCGTCTGTTGCAGGCTCACCAGGTTGGAACGCATCGCCGCTGTCAGGGATACATCTCCGATTGCCATTACGATTCTCCTTCGTTCGCTGCCGCTCGACCCAAAGCGTTCTGGCTATGGGCCGGCATGGGTTCAATGCCTGATTTGGCATTCGCAGGAAAGCAGGATTCATGCCATGCGAAAGCGCGCATGGCTTTACGAACACGCGCCGGAAAGCGGCTTTCAGCCCGCGACAAGAAAATTCGGTCGAATCGTGCCCGCAAAGCGAGCCAGGGCGAACCCAAGGGGGATGGCGAAGCATGGCCCGAGTCATTATGCTTGGGCGAAGTGCTCCATTTAATCAACACTTTGCGCATCACGATCGAATCGCACCCAGGTGACTCGGCGCATGGTTTCGATCGTGCGGACGTTCCTCGACCCGGCCTGCCGTTGCACTTTGGTAGTGACGCGAGGGCATGATGCGCAGGATCGAAAGGGAAACGCGAATAAGGCCATGCGGCAACGGCCGCACAGCTCACCGGCAACTATTGCCTGAGCATGCCGCCCCGCCGCTCGCCGGCGTCAACGTCTGTCCGACTCAGCCGGCGACACCCGTGCGGATGCGCTCGACCAACTGGCGTGCATGGTCGGCGCCAAGACCGCCACCGGCCACGCGCGCAACGCTGTCGAACAGTGATTGGCGACGTTGGCCCAGATCATCGACGATGCGCTCCACTTGGACCTCGGCGGCCTGCACCGCCGCGTCGTCGGCCGTTGCCGGGTCCAGACGCGGAAGTTCCCAGCCGATGCGTTCGGGCGGAAAGCGGATCCCGCCCCAGTTGCCATCGCTGGCGGGTGCCGGCGGGAAGGTCAGCGACTCCACCTGCGCGCGCAGGCCGCTGAAGCCGTTGAGATAGCGGAAACGCTCCGCGCTGTCCGCAGGATAGGGTGGGAACTGCTTGGTGACTGCCGACAACTGCGCTTTCATCTGCTTCACCAGGTCGATCGCCTTGGCCAACGCGACGTCGGCCTCGCGTGCCCGCTGCCCCAGTGCCACCGCGCCGTCGCGCCAGGCCTGTACACGCGACGATTCACTGAGAACGACCCTGGTCACCTCGGCAGTGTCCGACGCCGACCGGCCACGTTCGGCATGTGCGTTCTCGGCCGCGCGCGTAGGCAACTGGATCGCTGATGAACCCGGGACCACCGCAGGTGGCACGGGTGGAACTGCGCCTGGGATCGTTGACATGTTCATCTCCCGTAAGCGGCAAAGGCGAGTACGCCTCGCGGCGCCTCGCCCCTGCTCCGTTACGCTACGGACTCTTCGTGTTGCCGACCTTGCGGTCAGAAGAGCCTGAGTACCGATTGCGCCGCTTGCGAGGCGAGACTCAACGATGTCGTGCCCAACGCCTGCCGGGTCTGCAACATCAACATGTTGGCCCCTTCCTCGTTGGTATCCGCCAGCGTCAGCTTGTCCGCGCCCTCCGTCAGCGTGTTGACCATGTCGGTGATGAAGCTCTGCCGGACCGAAAGGATGGTGAGGTTGTTGGCCAGGGTACCCGACTCTCTGCGCAGGGTCGCCAGCGCGGCATTCAGGCTGGCTTCGACACCGTCGATGTCGTTGTTGGTGGCGATGTCGGCGGATGCCAACGTACCCAGACCGGAAGCCGAGCCACCGGAGATCCCCAGACCACCGGCCGAACCGTCGAAGCCGGACATGATCAGTTGGGTGGTGGATGTCTCGTTGAAGTTGACCGTCAGGGTGGTCGCGGAAACCAGGAAGGTTAGACCCTTGTAGGTCGAATCGGTCACCAGGTTGTTGATCTGGTTGACCATCTGGTTGTAACCGCTGGTGATGCCGTTGAGCAGGTCGCCACTGCTGGTGGCATCGCCCAGCGCCGTGCGTGCCTGCGCCAGCTGACCGCGCAAACCTTCGATCAACTTGGTGATGGCAGTCACCGCCTTATCAGCCGCCTTGACCGTCTGGATCGCCTCGCTGATGTTGTCCTTGAGGCCGTTGAGCAGGTTGGCACGCTGGGTGTGTTCGCGCGCGGCGAAGAAGTTGGCCGGGTTGTCGAGAGCGCTGTTGACCTTGCGTCCGGTGGCCAGCCGCTCCTGCGTCTGGCCCATCAGTTGGGCGGTTTGTTGCAGGCTGACGAGATTGGCGCGCATCGCGCCGGTGAGGGACACTTCACCGATTGCCATGATGAAACTCCTGTTCTAGGTTGATTTCCGAAGAGGCTTCTCCTCTCCGCCAACCGCAAGAGCACTGCGGTCAGACCGTTTACGGCAGGAGCGGCAAAGAACTTTAGGATTATCTTCAGGCGAATCCGGAGAACCCGCTGTACTCGTCGCCGGCGCTGTCGATCGCGATGCCCAGCACATCCTGACCGCGGAAGCCGAACACGATGTGAGACGGGTCGATGGTGCCGTTGCCCTGCGCGTTCTGGCGCAACACGAACAGCACCGTGGCGGTGCGATCGGCTTCGTTGTACAGCACCATGGTCGGTCTGGCCGGGGGCAGGACTTCGGTCGCGGGCGGGGTGTTGCCGAAGTTGTAGGCATGGGCCCGGTTGGCCGCGGTTGCGCGCGCGATGCTCCAGTTGTCCACGGACTGCACCGAGGCACGGTCCATGGGCTTGTCGAAACGAAAGCTCATGGCGAACAGATGCTCGCTGTCCGGCGCCGCCAGCTTCGGACTCAGGTCGGTCAGCCGGGTACCCGGCCCCTTGCTGGCGAAGAATGGCGTGAAGCGATCATCCGTATAGCTCGCCACCATCCGCGCCGGCGCCTTTTCGTAGATGTACTGGTCGAGCCGCGCCGCCAGATCGGCGTCGTTGGCCTGCAATTGCTCGGCGATCGCCCGGGCGCGTTCGATCTCGCCGTTGTCCGCCAGCACGTAGCCCATCTCCGAGTGGGCCGTCCAGTAATCCCGCTGCAGGTCGATGGCGCGCTGGAAGGCACGCACGGCATCGTCCGCCCGCCCCTGCTTGGCGTAGGTCTGCCCCAGCGCGGTATCGGCCTGCGGCTCGCGCGGCGCCATTTGCCTGACTTGCTCGAACTGCCGCTCGGCATCGGCATAGCGCCCCAAGGCCAGATAGCCCTGGCCCAGGGAATAGCGGTTCATCACGTTGGGATCGAGCTTCACCGCCTGCTGGTAGGCGGCGACCGCTTCCTCGACGCGCTCTTCCATGAAATAGACGTTGCCCAGCGCGAGCTGGATCGCCGGCTGATTCGGATTGAGGCGCAGCGACTCCCGGTACGTGCGGATCGCGGCCGCGTTGTCGCCCAGTTGGGTGTAGGCCCGCCCCAGGTAGTCGTAGGCGTTGTCGGCCGTGGCCGACTTGGGATCCAGGCTGGCGGCGCGCTTCAACGCCACGATGGCTTCGTCGTATTTCTTCGCGACATAGGCCTCGAGCCCGGCATTGAGCGCGCGCAGCGCCAGATTCTGCATGCCACGTGCCTGCGCGTTGGCGGCGATGAACAGCGTCCTGGCGTTGACGTCGAAGATGCTCATGGCTGACGGCTCCCGTCCTTGCTTGCCTGAATAGCTGTTATCGGCGCGTATGGCAAGCCCGCAGCGTGGCCTCGCGTCAGTAGTTCATGCGCGCCAGCCGGGTCAGCACGCCGCGCACCCGCTCCATCACATCGTGCAGCGTGGTTTCGATGCGCTCGGCGGAAATCCCCGCGGCGCTGTCGCCCCGCCCCGCGGCCCAGTTCACCGAAACGGCGATGGCGGCGTAGCACAGGCCGATCTCGCGCGCCAGATAGGCCTCGGGCATGCCCGTCATGCCGACCATATCGGCGCCGTCGCGCGCCAGTCGGTCGATCTCGGCCTTGGTCTCCAGCCGGGGGCCCTGCACGCAACCGTAGGTGCCGCCGGCGACGAAATCCTCACCCGCTTCCGCCAGCGCCGTCATGCAATGCGCACGCATGGCGTCGCAGTAGGGCCAGGTGAAGTCCAGATGACTGACCGGCTTGCCGTTGTACTGGGCAAAAGTGGACTCGCGTCCCTGCGTGTAATCGATGATCTGGTCGGGCACGCACAACGTACCCGGCCCCAGGCGGGCGTCGATGCCGCCGACCGTGGCCACGGATACGACATGCGTGACCTTCTGTTCGGCCAGCGACCAGATGTTGGCGCGGTAGTTGACCAGATGCGGCGGAATGGTATGGCCGTGGCCGTGGCGCGCCAGAAACAGCACCGGGTGGCCGTCCAGGCAACCGAAGGTCAGCGGGCCGGAAGGTTCACCGTAGGGCGTGCGCATGACCTGTCGATGGTCGATGGTGAGTCCGGGCAGGCGGGTGAGACCGGTGCCGCCGATGATCGCCAGCATCAGTGCCGCTCCAGCGCGTAGATCGCGGGCAGATTGCGCCACAGCCCGTAGGCGTCCATGCCCATGCCGAACACGTAACGATCCGGCAACGTCAGGCCGACGAAGTCCGCGTGGATGGGTTTCGGCCGGCCGATGGCCTTGTCGGCGAGCACGGCGATGTACACGGCGGACGCACCCAGCTCGAGCATGCGCGCGCGCGCCGCCGCCAGCGTGTGGCCTTCATCGAGGATGTCGTCGAGCAACAGCACCACCCGACCGCTCAGGTCCTTGCGTGGCAGCACCACCCATTCGATGCCGCCGCCGGTGGTGTCGTCGCGATAGCGCGTGGCATGCAGGTAATCGAATTCCAGCGGAAACCCCAGGCGTGGCAAAAGCTTGCCGGCGAACACCACGGCGCCGCCCATCACACACAGGGCAACCGGGAAACGGTCGGCGAGCGCGTCGGTGATGCGCGCGGCAAGCCCGTCCAGGGCCCGTTCGACCTCGGTCGAGCCGTGCAGCAATTCGGCGCGGTTGAACAATGCCCAGGCTTCTCGTGGGTTCATGTGCGGCTGATGGCCTCATCGGCATGTGGAACCGGGCGGCATGATCCCAGATTGTCGATTGGAACGCGAGCGGGTTTCGCCAGCGAGGGCGAACGGAATGACGTCACCGCGACGAGCCCATGGCCGTGCCCATGGGCCGGGATGACAACCCAAGCCCTGCCAGATCCCTTACAGCCACGCGCGCAGACGCGCGAGATCGCACACCCCGCGTTCCCCCGCACCGGCGGCATCCAGCCGGACATAGGGCGCATGTGGCTCACCGAGATCGCTCAGCACCGCCAGCGCACCGGAGAAATCATGCGCACGGGTGTAGTCGTTGACCGTCACCAACGTGCGCACGCCCGCCGCGAGCGCCGAACGCAAGCCGTTCTCGGAGTCCTCGAATGCCAGGCAACGACCGGCATCCACGCCGAGCCGCGCCATCGCCCATTGGTAGATGTCGGGTGCCGGTTTCTTGGCCGGCACGATGTCGCCCGCGGCGATCACGCTGAACCAGTCCGGCCCGTCCGGCGCCAGACTATGACGGAGCAGCGCGGTGACGTTGTCTGGCGTGGTGGTGGTGACGATGGCCAGCGTATAGCCAGCCGCACGCGCCTCGCCGAGCAGGCGGCGCACGCCGGGACGCAGCGGAATGCCGCCGGTGGCCAGCATGCGCGTGTAATGGGCTGTCTTGGCCTTGTGCAGGTCGACCACCAATTGGTCGAAATGCGCGGGTTTCCGGTAATCGGGCCGATCACGCTCGACGTAGTAGCGGATGCGTTCCTTGCCGCCAGTCACCGCCAACAGCTCGCCATACAGCGCCACATCCCACGTCCAGTCCAGGCCGAATTCGCGGAAGGCGGCGTTGAACGCCGGGCGATGGCCATCCCGCTCGGTATCGGCCAGCGTGCCATCGACATCGAACAGCAGGGTATCGACCATGTCGTCTCCGGATCAAACACAAAACGTCAGCACGCGATGGGTACGCGCGTAGAATACAAAGCTTTCCCCCCGCCACTTCCGCAGCCATGCACGATCCCGGCACAGCCCGCACCGAGTTCGACCGACTGTTCGACGGTACGCTATACAGCCTGCTGTCGTGGAAGCAACTGGAGGCGTTCTGGGCCCGCCTGGACCACGCCGGCGGCTGGTATCTGTATGCAGTGGGCGAACCCTGTCCGGCGGAGCCGGCCGATGCCGAGCACGTGGCGGCCTTCGTGCGCGAGATGGATGCCTTGTTGCACAAGGAACACCGCGAGGACTACTGCGGCATCGTCTACGCCGACGACCTAGACCAGCCGCGGCTGATCAAGATCTACGACCCCAACCACCTCGGCACCTCCTGCGGCTCCAGCAAGCATCGCATCCTGCCGGGCTGGGTGATGTCGCGCGTGCCACCGACCGACCTGACGCCGCCCGGTCATTTCGTCACGCAGAACCGCAAACGCTGGTGGCGCGGCTTCCTCGATATGATCGGGGCGCGCTGAACATCGCTTCTCCGGGCAAGCTCAGGGCCGCGTGCGTGAAGCGCGCGACCCTCACGCGCATCACTCCGTGGCCGGCGTTTCCACGGCAGCGGCCTCGCCCGCGGGTGCCGTCGGCGGATCGATCAGGGCCTTCATCGACAGCCGCATGCGCCCCTTCTCGTCGGTTTCCAGCACCTTCACCCGCACCGCCTGGCCTTCCTTGAGGTAATCGGTGACGGCATTGACCCGCTGGTGCGCGATCTGCGAGATGTGCAGCAGGCCATCCTTGCCCGGCAGCACGTTGACGATGGCACCGAAGTCCAGAATCTTCAGCACCGTGCCGTCGTATACCCGCCCGACCTCGACCTCGGCGGTGATGTCTTCGATGCGCTTCTTCGCCGCCTCGCCCGATTCCGTGCTGGTGCAGGCGATTTTGACCGTGCCGTCCTCGCCGATGTCGATCTGCGTGCCGGTTTCCTCGGTCAGCGCGCGGATGGTGGCGCCACCCTTGCCGATCACATCGCGGATCTTCTCCGGGTTGATCTTCATGGTGATGATGCGCGGCGCGAACTCGCTCATCTCCTGGCGCGGGCCGGTCACCGCGGCGCGCATCTTCTCCAGGATGTGCAGACGCGCCTCGCGCGCCTGCGCCAGGGCCACCTGCATGATTTCCTTGGTGATGCCGTTGATCTTGATGTCCATCTGCAGCGCATTGACACCGTTGACGGTGCCCGCGACCTTGAAGTCCATGTCGCCCAGATGATCCTCGTCACCCAGAATGTCGGTGAGCACCGCGAAACGGTTGCCCTCCTTGATCAGGCCCATGGCGATGCCGGCAACGTGGTCCTTCATCGGCACGCCGGCATCCATCAGCGCCAGGCTGCCGCCGCACACCGAGGCCATGGAGCTGGAGCCGTTGGACTCGGTGACCTCGGATACCACGCGGATGGTGTAGCCGAACGCTTCCTTGCCCGGTAGGCAGGCGGTCAGCGCGCGACGCGCCAGACGGCCGTGGCCGATCTCGCGCCGCTTGGGGCTGCCCACACGTCCGGTCTCGCCAGTGGCAAACGGCGGCATGTTGTAGTGCAACATGAAATGTTCGCTGTAGCTGCCGGTGAGCGCCTCGACCGATTGTTCGTCCCGCCCGGTCCCCAGCGTCGCGACCACCAGCGCCTGGGTCTCGCCGCGCGTGAACAGCGCCGAGCCGTGGGTACGCGGCAGCACGCCGGTGCGGATGGTGATGGGACGCACGGTGCGGGTATCGCGGCCGTCGATACGCGGCTGGCCGGCGAGAATGCGGCCGCGCACGACCTTGGCCTCCAGCGCGTGAAACAGGTCCTTGACCGCATTGGCGGCGACCGTGTCCATGTCATCGCTGATCAACTCGGCGAACACCCGGTTGCGGATGGCATCCACCTCAGCCACGCGCGCCTGTTTCTGCTTGATCGAATAGGCACGCGCCAAATCCTCGGCGCACATCGCCGCCATGCGTTCATGCAAGGCATGGTCCAGCTCGGGCGGCGTCCAATCCCAGGGCTCGTTGCCGGCTTCGTCGGCCAGTTCGTTGATGGCGTCGATGGCGACACGCATCTGTTCGTGCCCATACACCACCGCGCCGAGCATGACTTCTTCGGACAACTGATCGGCTTCCGATTCGACCATCAGCACGGCCTGCTCGGTGCCTGCCACCACCAGGTCCAGGCGGGAGTTCTTCAACTCGGTCTGGGTCGGATTGAGCACGTATTCGCCATCGACATAGCCGACGCGCGCAGCACCCACCGGGCCATCGAACGGCAAGCCGGACAACGCAAGGGCGGCGGAGGCGCCGAGCAGCGCGGGAATGTCGGAATCGACCTCCGGATTGGCCGACATCACCGTGGCGATGACCTGTACCTCATTGAAGAAACCCTCGGGAAACAACGGGCGGATGGGCCGGTCGATCAGACGCGAGATCAGCGTCTCCTTCTCCGAGGGGCGCGACTCACGCTTCAGGAAACCGCCGGGAATCCGGCCCGCAGCGTAGGCCTTCTCCTGATAGTCGACGGTGAGCGGAAAAAAATCCTGGCCGGGCTTGACTTCGTTCTTGGCCACGACGGTGACCAGCACGACGGTATCGTCCATGTTGACCACCACCGCGCCCGTGGCCTGGCGGGCGATTTCGCCGGTCTCCAGGGTGACTTGATGGCGACCGTACTGAAATGTCTTCTTGACCGGATTCACGCTGTTTTCTTCCTTACATGCCATGCAGGGTGGGACCCCGCCATGCTCGTGCGGGGCGCGTCGCGGGCGGTGCGTGCCGGCCTGGCGCCGTTCCGCCCGCCGCGGGATTATTTGCGCAGACCGAGGCGCTTGATCAGTTGCGTGTAGCTCTCGGCGTTCTCGCGCTTGAGATAGTCGAGCAGGCGCCGACGCCGGCTGACCATCTTCAGCAGGCCGCGACGCGAGTGGTGATCCTTGGCATGGGTCTTGAAATGCCCGGTGAGATCGTTGATGCGGGCGGTGAGCAGCGCGACCTGCACTTCCGGCGACCCGGTGTCGGTGGCGCCGCGCTGGTAATCCTTGAGGATCTGCGCCTTCTGGGCGGTAGTGATAGCCATGGCAATACTCCTGATGCAATCGCGTGGCCCGAGGCTATTCAGGACACGTTCGGGAAAAGCGTGGATTCTACGCCGTATCTTTGATTTCTTTCAAGAATGCAGCCATCCGGGCAGCCGGCCGGGTCATCCGCCGGGCGCACCCCGTTCCGCCACCAACCGCCGGGGCGCGAGCTTGCCATCGTCATCCACCTGGGCGACGCCGAGGAAGCCGCCGTCGGGCGCGTACAGTCGGTGTTGCTCACCGACGCGCAGACGGGGTAGCCAGACGCTCTGGCCATGCCGCACCTGCCACGTGGCCTCGACATCCAGCGTCACGGCCGGCAGCGACGCGACGAGCACGTCGGTGGACTGCAGACAGCCGTCGCGCGCCGCATCGGTCAGTTCTCCGAGCCGTTCCAGCGTACTCGCCCCGCCGATGTCGAACGGGCCCACGGCGATCCGGCGCAGCGCCGACAGATGCGCGCCGCAGCCGAGCAACTCGCCCAGATCGTCCGCCAGCGCGCGCACATAGAAGCCCTTGCCGCAATGCACACGCAACACGCACCGGTCACCCGCCCAGGACTGCAGGTCCAGCACGTGCACCCGCACCCGCCGCGGCGCGCGTGCGACATCCTCGCCTCGCCGCGCGTACTCGTATAGTGGCCGGCCGTCCCGTTTGAGCGCAGACAACATGGGCGGCACCTGCTCGATGTCGCCGAGGAAGCGCGGCAGCAGCGCGCGCAGGTCGCCGGCGCCAACCCGTACCGGGCGCTGCGCCAGCACTTCGCCTTCCGGATCACCGCTGCTCGTGCGCACGCCCAGTTGCAGCTCGGCCAGATAGACCTTGTCGGCATCGAGCAGAAACCGGGAGAACTTGGTGGCTTCGCCGAGGCAGAGCGGCAGCAGGCCGGTAGCGAACGGGTCCAGGGTGCCGGTGTGACCCGCCTTGTGCGCCCGGTACAGCCGTTTCGCCTGCTGCAACGCGCCGTTGGAAGTCAGGCCGGCGGGTTTGTCCAGCAGCAGTACGCCGTCAACGTGGCGTTTCATCGGCATCGGGCGGATCGTGCGGGTGCGCCTGGTCTTCCGCCACGGCCTGGTCGATCAGATGTGACAGCCGGGCGCCGCGTTCGATGGATTCGTCGTACGCGAAATTCAGGCGCGGCACCGTGCGCATGCGCATGCGCTGCGCCAGTTCGCTGCGCAGGAAACCGGCCGCCCGCGTCAGCCCCTGGCGCGCGCCGGCGATATCGTCACCCAGAACCGTGAACCACACCTTGGCATGCTCGAGGTCCGACGTGACCTCCACGGCGCTGAAGCGGACACCCTGCACGCGCGGATCGCGCATCTCGCGCAGCACGATGTCGGCCAGTTCGTGCCGTATCTGCTCGGCGACGCGACGCGCGCGCGGGTTGTTGGAAACGCTCATGATGGACACCAGACAAGGGCGCATGAGCCGGCTTGCACCGGGCTCCGCGCGGGTTGAACGCAAGTCGCGCCGGAACGGCCGGTCATCGCCGCAGGGGCGGCACATGGTGGGCACCGTCCGGGCGGGACACTCGGCGCGCCGGAGTTCAGAGGGTACGCGCGACCTCCACCACCTCGTAGCACTCGAGCTGGTCACCTTCCATGATGTCGTTGAAGTTGCGCAACGACAAACCACACTCGAAGCCCGCCTTGACTTCGCGCACGTCGTCCTTGAAGCGCTTGAGCGATTCCAGCTCACCATCGTGCACGACGACGTTGTCGCGCAGCACACGCACGCGCGCGTTGCGCCGCAACAGGCCATCGAGCACGTAGCAGCCGGCGACCGCACCCACCTTGGTGATGCGGAACACCTGGCGCACCTCCGCCAGACCCAGCGCATTCTCCCGCTTCTCCGGCGACAGCAGGCCGGACAGCGCCGCCTTAACGTCATCCACCGCTTCGTAGATGATGTTGTAGTAGCGCACGTCGACACCGGCGCTCTCCGCCAGTTTGCGTGCCTGGGCATCGGCGCGCACGTTGAAACCGAGAATCACCGCGCCGGAGGCGATCGCCAGGTTGATGTCGGATTCGGAAATCGCGCCCACGGCGGAATGGATGATGTTGACCTTGACCTCGTCGGTGGACAGCTTCTGCAGCGCATGCGCCAGACCTTCGTAGGAGCCCTGCATGTCCGCCTTGAGGATGATGGGCAGGGTCTTCACCTCGCCCTCGCCCATCTGTTCGAACATGTTCTCCAGCTTGGCCGCCTGCTGGCGCGCGAGCTTGACGTCGCGGAACTTGCCCTGACGGAACAATGCGATCTCGCGCGCCTTGCGTTCATCCGGCAGCACCAGCACGTCCTCGCCCGCTCCCGGCACGTCGGACAGGCCCTGGATCTCCACCGGAATGGCGGGGCCGGCTTCGTTCACCGGTTTGCCGGTTTCGTCCAACATGGCACGCACCTTACCGAACGCCGAGCCGGCCAGCACCATGTCGCCACGCCTGAGGGTGCCGGATTGCACCAGCACGGTGGCCACCGGACCACGCCCCTTGTCCAGGCGCGATTCGATCACCACGCCCTTGGCCGGCGTATCCACCGGCGCCTTCAGTTCCAGCACTTCGGCCTGCAGCAGGATGGCGTCGAGCAGGTTGTCGATGCCGACGCCGGTCTTGGCCGAGACGTCGACGAACATGGCATCACCGCCCCACTCTTCCGGTACCACGCCTTCGTTGGAGACATCCTGGCGGATCTTTTCCGGGTTGGCTTCCGGCTTGTCGATCTTGTTCACCGCGACCACGATGGGCACGTTGCCGGCCTTGGCATGGTGGATGGCCTCGCGCGTCTGCGGCATGACGCCGTCATCCGCCGCCACCACCAGCACGACGATGTCGGTGGCCTTGGCGCCGCGCGCACGCATGGCCGTGAACGCCTCGTGACCCGGCGTGTCGAGGAAGGTCACGACGCCTTTGGTGGTCTCCACGTGATAGGCGCCAATGTGTTGCGTGATGCCGCCCGCCTCGCCGGCGGCGACGCGGGTACGTCGGATGTGGTCGAGCAGCGAGGTCTTGCCATGGTCGACGTGGCCCATGACGGTGACCACCGGCGCGCGCGGCAACAACTCGGCCTCCTTGTGCGCGGCGGCGTCCTCCAGGTAAGACTCGGGGGTGTCGAGCGCGGCCGGCTTGGCGACATGGCCCAGTTCCTCGACCACGATCATGGCGGTGTCCTGATCCAGCACCTGGTTGATGGTCACCATGGAGCCCATCTTCATCAGCGTCTTGATCACCTCGGCCGCCTTGACCGACATCTTGTGCGCCAGGTCGGCGACGCTGATGGTCTCCGGCACCAGGATCTCGCGCGCCACCATCTCCACGCTGGCCGCCGGGGCCTGTTCGTGCTCGCCTTTGTGACGCCCCTGCCTGCGGCCACCCGCCCGCCAGCCGGTGGTGGCCTCGACCACGCCACGCGTCTTCAGGCCGGGACGCTTGCCCACGGCCGGCTCTTCCTTACCCTTCTTGGCCGCGCCGCGCTCCGCCTTGGGCTTGACCGTCGGTTTGACCGCCGGCTTGACCTCCGCCGGCTTGACCTCCGCCGGCTTGATCTGCGCCGGGTTGGTCTCGGCACTGGGTGCGGCCTGTGCCGGCGCTGCCGCCTGGCGCGCCGCCGCCTCGGCGGCGAGACGACGCGCCTGCTCGCGCTCCTGCTTGGCGCGCAGCTCGGCCTCCTGTATGGCGCGCAAAGCGGCCGCACGCCTTGCCTCTTCTTCACGGGCGCGCCGCTCCTCGGGCGACAGGATGGATGGCTTGACCTGCGGCCGCGGCGCAGCGCGTGGCGGCTCTTCCGCCGCGGTCTCGACCACTTCGGGCGCCGGCGCTGGCGCGGTCGCCACGACCGGCGCTTCGGCGGCCATTTCCGTCGGCTCCGGCTCGACCGGTGCTTCGACCATCGGCGCGACCTCCGGTACCGGCGCCACGTCCACCGGCGCGGGGACTTCGACCACCGGTGCCGGCGCGACCGGCGCGGCGGCCGGCGCTTCCGCCTCCGCCACCGGCGCGGCGGCCGCGCTGTCCGGCGCCCGCTCTTCGCGCCGCACCAGCACGCGTTTCTTGCGCACCTCGACCTGCACGGTGCGGGTGCGGCCGCTACTGTCGGCAGTGCGAATCTCGCTGGACTGCTTGCGCGTCAGCGTGATCTTGGTCTTGGGCTCGCGCGCGCCATGCTTGTCACGCAGATAATCGAGCAGACGAGTCTTGTCACTGTCGGAGAGCACGTCCCCGACACCCTTGACGGTCACCCCGGCCGCCGACAACTGCTTGATCAGCAGCGCCGGATCGACCCTGAGCTCCGCGGCGAATTGTTCGACATTCATGCTCATCCCCGTCATTCCCGCGCCAGCATCGGTGCGCGTGCGGTCATGATCAACGCCTTGGCGCGTTCCTCGTCCATACCGATCAGCTCGACCAGCTCATCCACCGCCAGGTCGGCGAGTTCCTCGGCGTTGTGCACCCCCTTGGCGGTCAATTGCGCCGCGGTATCCTCGTCCATGCCATCGACACTCATCAGATCCGCGGCGGCGCTCTCCACGGCCTCCTCGCGCACGATGGCGTCGGTCAGCAGCGCATCGCGCGCCCGCGCACGCAGCTCGTTGACGGTGTCCTCGTCGAACGCATCGATCTCCAGCATTTCCGCGAGCGGCACGTAGGCCACCTCTTCCAGACTGGTGAACCCCTCTTCCACCAGAACCTCGGCGACGTCCTGATCGACGTCGAGCTTGGACATGAACATCTCCAGCAGGCCGGAAGCCTCCTGCTGGTGCTTCTGCTCCGCCTCCTCGACCGACAGGATGTTGATGGTCCAGCCGGTCAGTTCCGACGCCAAGCGCACGTTCTGGCCGTAGCGGCCAATGGCGACCTCCACTTGTTCCGGCGCCACCACGACATCCATGGCGTGCTTGTCCTCGTCGACCACGATGCTGGTCACTTCGGCCGGCGACAGCGCATTGATGACGAATTGGGCAGGATCCGGCGACCACAGCACGATGTCCACCCGCTCGCCGTTCAGTTCATTGGTCACCGCGGTGACACGGGTACCACGCACACCGATGCAGGTGCCCTGCGGGTCCACGCGCGGATCGTTGGACTTGACCGCGATCTTGGCGCGCATGCCGGGATCGCGCGCCGCCGCCTTGATCTCGACGATGCCTTCCTCCACTTCCGGCACTTCCAGGCGGAACAACTCGATGATGAACTGCGGCGCGGTACGCGACAGCATCAACTGCGGCCCGCGTCCGCCACGCTCGGCGCGCAGCAGATACGCGCGCACACGGTCGCCCACGCGCAGGTTCTCCTTGGGAATCATCTGGTCCTTCTCCAGACGGCCCTCGATGCGTCCGGACTCGATCACCGCACTGCCGCGCTCCATGCGCTTGATGGTACCGGTCACCAGCACCTCGTTGCGCGCCAGGAAGTCGTTCAAGACCTGCTCACGCTCGGCGTCGCGGATCTTCTGCAGGATGACCTGTTTGGCCGCCTGCGCACCGATACGGCCGAAATCCACCGCCTCGATCGGCTCCTCGATACGTTGACCGACCTGGATGTCGGGATCGATTTCCCGCGCCTCGAACAACAGATACTGGCGATCGGGATGTTCCAGACCGGCCTCGTCGGGCAGCACCTCCCAGCAGCGGAACGCCTGATATTCGCCCGTCTTCGGATCGATGTGCACGCGCACCTCGGCGTCTTCGGTGAAGCGCTTCTTGGTGGCATGGGCCAGCGCCGATTCCAACGCGCCGAACACCACTTCCGGCGCCACGTTCTTTTCCCGCGCCAACGCATCGGCCAGCAGCAAAATTTCCCGACTCATCGCTTCCTCCGGGTAATACCCTCTAGTTCAGGCGCGAGACGTGCGGAGTCCACCTCGGCAAGCGGGATCTCCCACATCGCACCGTCCATTTCCAATCTCAGCACGCCATCCGCCAAGCCGCGCAACACGCCGACGAAGCGCTTGCGCCCCTCGATCGGCGCGTGCAGACGCAACTGCGCCCGTTCGCCTGCGAAGCGGACGAAGTCGGCCTCCTTCACCAGCGGCCGGTCCAAGCCCGGCGAAGACACCTCCAGCCGGTCGTAGTCGACGTTCTCCACCGCGAACAGACGCGTCAACTGATTGCTCACGCGCACGCAATCGTCGATGATCACGCCACCCGGTTTGTCGATGTACAGGCGCAACAGACCGTGGCCGGCGCGTTCCAGCGCCACCAGTTCATAGCCCATGCCTGCCAGGGTCGGTTCGATCAGTGCCCGCAAATCCATGACAAGAAACAAAAAATGGGCCGAAGCCCATCACAAAACTGGCGGATTATACACACGTTCGCAGCGCGGCCGAAAGGCCGTAACCGTCAGCTCCTGCGCAGGTCTTCAACGCTCGCCCAGGGCATGTTCCAGTTCGATGCGCTCGCCGCCACCCTCCAGCGTCAGGCGGGCGAGCCAGGCGCCGGCGCCGACCAGCATCAGACGGGCCTGGTAGCTGCCCGGCCGTTCTTCACGCAACGGCTGTGTCATCACCGGCGCCTGCCCGGGCCGCCCCAGGTCGAGCGTGACGCGCACATCGCCCACCGGCGCCCCCGATGGATCGCGGATGTCGACGCGTGTCAGTTGTTCGTGCTCCGGTGACAGGCGATCCAGACCGCTCACCTCCACGTGCCAACCGAGCCGGTCCAGCTTGTGCTCCATCATGCGCCGATGGCCGATCACCTTCGCCGCCTGCGGGCTGTGCGCCACGACACCGGCGAACCCGGTATGTACCCGCTGCGTGTCGGCTCCGGGCAGCAGCTTGGCCGCCAGCGCCGGCGGCAGGCCATTGCTGGCGATGTGCACGAAGCCGGCGAACAGCACGGTGATGGCGACGAAGAACGCCACCAAGAGCTTCGGCGCCCAGTGCATCCGCCCCGGACGTTCGGGCCGCTTGGCATACATCTGGAACAGCAGCAGCGCCAAGGTGGGGTAGGCGATGACATGCAGCGTGACTACGTCCAGGCCCGGCCAGGCACGCGTGGCATGCACGACATAGGCGATGGTGGGCGTGCCGGCGCCGATCACCGCCGCCCAATACACGGACAGACGCAGTGCGCGCGCCGCGGCGAACAGCACCGCGGTGAGCAGCAGGCCGCCGAATACGCTGAGCAACAGATTCATGGGACCCCCCGGTTGATGGCGCGCGCGGATTTCAGTGCGCGGTGAAGAAACGTGCCGGATCGACCACTTCCTCGCCCTGGGCCGAGCGGATGACGAAGGCGAAGTCGCGGGTCTGCGCGGCCAGCTCCGGCGGGAGCATCACGCTGGCCTGCACGATCACGCTCTTGCCGTTCCTTATGGTCACCTGCTCGAAGTTGCCGAGATCCAGCGCACCCGGCGGCAGGCCACGCGCGCCGATGGTGAACTGCTGCTCCCGGCCGGACAGGTTGGTCAGCCGGATCTGGTAGCGATTGCGTATGCTGCCATCCGACAGGGTGACGTAGAGCGGCTGGCGGATCTGCTGCACGCTGTGCTCGAAGCCGCTGCGATGGCTCATGTCGTAGATCAAGTAGCCGGTCATCAGCACCAGCGCCAGGCCGTAGCCCATGACCTTCAGGCTCTTCCAGTGCAGCCGCGGCGGCGCGGGTTTCGGCCGGGCCAGGTTGGTTTCCGAGTCGTAGCGCACCAGACCGGTCGGCCAACCCATCTTGCGCATGATGGAATTACAGGCATCGACGCACAACCCGCAGGATATGCAGGTGTATTGCAGGCCGTCGCGAATGTCGATGCCGACCGGACAAACCTGCACGCACAGACCGCAGTCGATGCAATCCCCGTGGCCAGCCGCCTGGCGTTCATCGCGCAGGCGCAGACCCGTGCGTGCCGCCGCCCGACCGGCGACGCCCTCGCCACGCTTGCGGTCGTAGTGCACCGTGAGCGTCTCCGGATCGTACATCGCACCCTGGAACCGGCCGTAGGGGCAGATGAACGCGCACACATGCTCACGCAGCACACCGGCCGCCAGATAGGTGGTGACGCTGAGCGTCAACGTCGCGACGTAAGCGGCAGCAGGCGCATCCCCGGCAAAAAAATCGCGCAGCAACGTCGGCGCGTGACCGAAATAGAGCACGAACGTCAGGGCCGTCCAGAAGGCCAGCAGGCCCCAGGCGAGCCGAGTGGCGCCGACCTTGAGCAGCTTCTCGCGCCGGGTCCAGGGCTCGCGCAGCAGACGCAGACGGGCCGGCCGCTCGCCCTGGAACAGCCGCTCCAGCATCATGAACGCGTCCGTCCACAGCGTCTGGAAACAGAAATAGCCGCAGAACGCCCGGCCCACCAGAGCCGTGGCGAAAAACAGCAGCACGGCGGCGATGAACAGCAGCACGGCCAGCCAGAAGACGTCCTGCGGATGGACGGTCAGATCGAAGATCAGATAGCGCCGCCCCGGGATGTCGAACATCACCGCCTGCGACGGCGCATCGGCGCGCTGCCAGGGCAGCCACGGCAGCAGAAAGTAGACGGCAAACCCCAGCCACAGCACACCGCTCTTGAAGCGGCGGAACGGGCCCCGAACGGAACGTGGAACGATGGGGTTACGTTTGAAGTAGAGCTCTTTGCCTGCCTGTGTGGATTCCACTGCCTGTGTTCCGCCAAACGACTTGCGGCGCCCGCAATGAGCGCGCGCAGCGACGCGCCCGGCGGGAGCGCGAGGGCGCCTTGCCCTGGCTACTGCCCGCCACCCAACTGGTGCACGTAGACCGTCAACAGTTTGATCTGTTCCGGGCTCAACCGCCCTTCCCAAGCGGGCATCACCCCGCGGTCCAGACCGCGGATGATCACCTGGCGCACCGCGTTGATGCGTGCAGCATCATCGCGCGCGCCGGGTACGTCGGCCCATAGCCAGACCTGATCGGTCAGATTGGGCGCGCCCATGTCCTGCCGCCCCTTGGCATCGTCACCGTGGCAGTAGTAACAGGCGGCCTGATGGCTGTGGAACAGCCGATTGCCACGCGCCGCCTTGTCCGCGTCCACCGCGTGGCCCGACAGGGACAGCACATAATGCGCCAGCGCGTCGATGTCCGCGGCCGGCAGCGCTTCGCCGAACGGCGGCATGTAGCCGCGCCGCCCCTTGGTCAGGGTCTCGTTGATGGCGGCGAACGTGCCACCATACAGCCAATCGTCGTCGGTGAGGTTCGGATAAAAGCCGATCTTGCCCTGCCCGCCGGCCTGATGACAGGCCGCGCAGTTGTCCGCGAACAACACCTTTCCCGCGGACACCACGAAACTGGTCAACTCCGGGTCATGGATGATGGCCTCATACGGCGTCGCCGCGATGCGGTCATAGAACGGCTTCTGCAGATCCGCGGCAGCCTGCATCTCGCTCAACAACTTGGCGCGGGTGTTCCAGTGCCAGCTCTCCTCCTCGCCCTGGGCGTTGATGAAGGTGACCTTGCTGATGCCGCTGAAGAAGCCCTGACCGACCGGCCAGGACGGATAGAACACCCAATACACCAGCGCGAACACGATGGTGCCGTAGAACGCCCACGTCCACCAGAGCGGCAGCGGGTTGTTGTACTCCTGCAGGTCGCCGTCCCATACGTGACCGGTGGTCTGCACCCCTTGGGATGGCGCGTGGCTATGGGATTGGTCAGCCATGGGACTTGTCCTTGCGTTCGTCTTGGTCGTCGAGAAAGGGAATGTGCTTGTGCTGCTCCAGCCGTTCGCCGCGCTTGCGACTGCCGTACACCCACACCAGGATCAGACAGAAGGTGACGAACAGAATCAGCAGGCCGAGCGGCTTGGTGTTCGCGGGGTCGGAAAACCACTCCATCAGCGGTACTTGACCAGGTCTTCCGGATTGATCTTGCTGAAGTCGACCATGGTGCCGAGCACCTGCAGGTAGGCGATGAGGGCATCCATCTCCGACACGCTGGAGCGGTCGCCGTCGTAGTTATGCTCCTGCGCCTGGGCCAGCAGATTCTTCAACGCGTCGGGGATGTGCAGCGTGCGCGCCACGTCTTCACCGAACTGTTCGACATTGCGCCGATATTCCTCCTCGTTGTCCGAATACGGCACACCGACCCGGCGCAGCGCGCGCAGACGCTGGGTCAGATCGGACACGTCCAGGCGGGTTTCCAGCAGCCAGGGATAACGCGGCATCACCGATTCCGGCACCACCGACTTCGGGTCGATCATGTGCTGCACGTGCCACTCGTTGGAGTACTTGCCGCCGACGCGCGCCAGATCCGGGCCAGTGCGCTTGGAGCCCCACTGGAACGGATGGTCGTACTTGGATTCCGCCGCCAGCGAGTAATGGCCATAGCGCAACTGCTCGTCCCGAAACGGGCGGATCATCTGCGAGTGGCAGGTATAGCAACCCTCGCGGATATAGATGTCGCGACCGCGCTGTTCCAGCGGCGTGTAAGGGCGCACGCCGTCGACCTGCTCGACGGTGTTCTTCAGGAAAAACAGCGGCGCGATTTCCACCAGGCCGGCCACACTGATCGCCATCATGGTCAACACCAGCAGCAGGCCGGCGTTGGTTTCGATCTTTTCGTGCTTGAAGTTCTTGAACATGTCTGAGCAACCTCGCGCGTCAGGCGGTCGCGACCGCGGTCCGTGTCGCCGCGGCGCGCACGCCCTGGCGGATGGTCATGAAGACGTTGTAAGCCATCAGCGCCATGCCGGTGAGATAGAACATGCCGCCGATGGCGCGCATGACATAGAACGGGTGCATGGCCGCGACCGACTCGACGAAGGAATACTGCAGATTGCCGAAATCGTCGAACGCGCGCCACATCAGGCCCTGCGAGATACCGGATATCCACATCGCGGTGATGTACAGCAGCAGCCCGATGGTCGCCAGCCAGAAGTGCACGTTGATCAGACGCACGCTGTACATCTCGGTGTTCCACAGGCGCGGAATCATGTGATACAGCGAGCCGAACGAGATCATGGCCACCCAGCCCAACGCGCCCGAATGCACGTGACCGACGGTCCAGTCGGTGTAATGCGACAGCGCATTGACGTCCTTCAGCGACATCAGCGGCCCTTCGAACGTGGACATGCCGTAGAACGACAGCGCCACGATCATGAAGCGCATGATCGGGTCGGTGCGCAGTTTGTCCCAGGCGCCGGACAGGGTCATGATGCCGTTGATCATGCCACCCCAGGACGGCAGCAGCAGCATGATGGAGAACGTGGCGCCGAGCGTGGAGGCCCAGTCCGGTAGCGCGGTCCAGTGCAGGTGATGAGTGCCCACCCACATGTACATGAACGACAAGGCCCAGAAGTGCACGATGGACAGGCGATAGGAATAGATGGGCCGGCCGGCGTGCTTGGGCACGAAGTAATACATCATGCCGAGGAACGCGGCGGTGAGGAAGAAGCCCACCGCGTTATGGCCGTACCACCACTGCGTCATGGCATCCTGCGCGCCGGAGAACAGGCTGTAGGACTTCATGCTGAACAGATCGATCGGCACCGCCAGGTTGTTGAAGGTATGCAGCACCGCGGTGACCAGGATGAACGACAGGTAGAACCAGTTGGCGACATAGATGTGCGGCTGCTTGCGGTTCATCAGCGTGCCGACGAATACCGCCATGTAAGCCACCCAGACCACCAGGATCAGCAGGTCGATGGGCCATTCCATCTCGGCGTATTCACGCCCCTGGCTGAAGCCGAACATGTAGGACAACGCCGCCAGCACGATGACCGCCTGCCAGCCCCAGAACGTGAAGGTGGCCAGCGCCGGCGCGAACAGGCGCGCCTGGCAGGTACGCTGCACCACGTAGTAGGAGGTCGCGAACAATGCCGATCCGCCGAAGCCGAAGATCACCGCGCCGGTGTGGATCGGGCGGATGCGGCCGAACGTGATGTAGGGATTGTCGAAGTTGAGGAACGGCCAGGCCAGTTGGGACGCGATGTAGACGCCGACGAACATGCCCACCACGGCCCAGACGATGGCCATGACGGCGAATTTCTTGATGATCTCGTAGTCGTATTGCTCGGCCGTGGCGACACTGCTTGCTGACATGATCACTCCTCAGTTACCGCGCGTCCGGTGGCGCCCCAGACCCGGTTCGATTGCCGGCAACCCGGCTAAAAAAGACGCGGGAGTATAGTTTGCCCGCACCCCCGCCCGCAAGGCGGACGAGGCCGGCCTCATCCCTCTGCCAGCAACAGGCGCAGGTCATGTGCGATGTCGTCCGGCGATTGGCCAAAAGGCTGGTACAGGCGTAGGCGGCCGCGCGTATCGAGCACGTAGCTGCCGGCCGAGTGATCGACCAGGTAGCCGCTCTCGCCCGGCGTGTCATGGTGTCGATAGACCACCCTGAACTCGCGTGCCGCCGCCGCCACCGCCTCCGGCGTGCCATACAGACCCAGAAAGGACGGGTGGAAGTACGGCACGTACTCCTTCAGCATCTCGGGCGTGTCGCGCTGCGGATCGACGGTGACGAACAGCACCTGGACGCGCTCGACATCCTGTGCCGGCAGCAGCGCGAACGCCTGGGCCATGTCGGACAGCGTGGTCGGGCAGACGTCCGGACAATGGGTGTAGCCGAAGAACAGCACCACCAGCCTGCCGCGGAAAGTCTCCAGCGTCACGGCGCGCCCATTGTGATCGGTCAAGGCCAGACGTTTGCCGAAATCGGCACCGGTGATATCGGTTGCCTTGAACGCAGACTGGGGGCGCTGCTCGCCGCCGCAGCCGGCCAGCACCAGGACCGCCAGCAGCAGGCCCAGCCAACGCCAACGGGTGAACGGGCGGGACATCATGCCGGCAACGCCGCAGCCGGCAGATCGGCCAGGCGATACTTGCCGGTCAACACCGCCTTGGCCAGTTCTTCCAAGTTCATGTCGTTGAGCAGCGCCAGGATCTTCTTCTTCACCGGTATCCATTTGAAATGCATCGGGCAGGCCGTGGCGTCCGAGCATTCCTTGAGGCCGAGGATGCAACTCTTGGTGAAGTCCGGCCCCTCGGTCAGCAGCAGCACCTGCATCAACGAGGTTCGATGCATGCCTTCGCGCAGGCAGAAGCCGCCGAGACGGCCGCGATAGGAATCGAGCAGGCCGTGCTTGCACAGGTTCTGCAGAATCTTGGCCAGATAGGCCGCAGGGACGTTCAAACGGTCGGCAATGTCGCGGTTGAGCACGGGTTCGCCCGCCGGCTGCGTGGCGATGTAGATCAGCGCCTGGACGGCATACTGACTGGTGCGCGACAAGACCATAAGTCACTCCGGAGACATTTTTGTCTGGAATTATATGCAGTCTTCGTCGATTGCGCGCGCCGCGTGCATCGCGTCGGGGCCGGCAAACGCGGTGCGCGTGCCCACGGTGACACGCGCACCGGCGCGGGAATCTCACACTGGCAGACCGATGCCGCGCAGCAGGCCGCTCAACTTGATCGGCGCGAAGTATTGCGCCGCACGCGCCGGATCGGCTGGCACCAAATGCGGCAACTCCGCCAGCAGAGGGGCTGGCAAGCGCGCGCGCAGCGCGTCCAGATTGTCGTCGTAGGCCGCCATGGCCGGGTCGATGCGACTGGCGACCCAGGCGGCCAACGTCAGGCCGCGCGCGGCGATGGCCTCGGCAGTGAGCAAGGCATGATTGAGGCAGCCCAGGCGCATGCCCACCACCAGGATCACCGGCATACCCAGGCGGACGACGAGGTCGGCAGTATCCTGACCCCGCCCGAGCGGCACGCGGAAACCGCCGGCGCCTTCGACCACCACCACATCGGCCAGATCCGCCAGTGCGTCGCGCGCGGCGACGATGCGCGCAATGTCGATCACGACGCCCTTGTGCTCGGCGGCGATGTGCGGCGCGATGGGCTCACGGAACAGATAGGGATTGACCCATTCCATCGGCGCATCCACCGCCGAGGCCGCGCGCAGCAACGTCACGTCCTCGTTGATCCAGACACCATCCACCTGGTCGGCACCCGCCGCGACCGGCTTCATGCCCACCGCGCGCACGCCCAGTGCGGCCAGTGCGTGCAGCAGTGCGGCCGAGCACAGCGTCTTGCCGACGCCGGTATCGGTACCGGTGATGAAGAAGCCGGGGGGGGGCGATGGGGGCCGCATGGGCGCTTTGTGGTGTGCCATCAGCGCCTGCGCAACTCGATCACCTGCCGGCCATCGTGGGTGCTTCTCGGCCGGCCCGCCCAGGCGTGGCCGTAGACCACCTCATAGGTGGCGGGCAGGCGGCCGTCGGCGCGGCGAAAGGCTTCGTAGTTCTGCGTCAGCCGGCGCCAGGCGGCCTTGCCCATGAGGCCGGCGCGGCGATCATGCAGCACGGTGTGCGCGCCGATGCCCTTGAGATCGCGCAGCAGGGCCGGCAGGTCGGCATAGGTCAACGTGATGTATTCCATTTCCATCACCGGATGAACGAAACCGGCGTGGATCAGCGCATCGCCCAGGTCATGCATGTCGATGAAACGGTTGACATGCTGGTGGCCGTCGATGCCCGCGCTGGCGGCGCGCAATTCCTTGAGGGTGTCCGGGCCGAAGCTGGCGAAGATGAACAGGCCGTCGGCGCGCAGCACGCGGTGCATCTCGCGAAACGCGGCGTCCGGGGTATCCAGCCATTGCAGCGCCAGGCTGGACCACACCATGTCGACGCTGGCGCGCGCCAGCGGCAGGTTTTCCAGGTCGCCGCAGAGGGGCTGGAACGCCGGCGCCGTCCGCTTCAGACGTCGGCCCAGGCGGCTCCATAGGCCGCCGCGGTGGCGCTCTCGGGCGCGCGCCAGCATGGCCTCGGCGAGATCCAGACCGAGGATCGCGGCGTCGGCGTGACGCGCGCGCAGCAAAGCGGCGCCGTAGCCGGTGCCGCAGCCGGCGTCGAGGATGCGAGCCGGCGCGAGCTTGATGCCCTCCAGACGTTCGTCCAGACGGCGGGCGATCTCCTGTTGCAGCAGGGCGGCCTGGTCGTATTGCCCGGCAGCGCGCTCGAACGAGCGCCGTACCGCGCGTTTCAGCGCGTCATCCATGCAGGAACGCCCCGAGTTGGGCGACGAACCAGTGCGGATGCGACAGGAACGGCGCATGTGCGGCGCGCTCGTGCAGCGCCAGGCGGGCGCCGGCGATGTGCCCGGCCAGCCACCGCGCGGCGGCGGGCGGGCACAGGCCGTCATGGGCGCCGTGCAGCACCAGCGTGGGACAGCGCACACGCGCGGCTTCAGCGCGCAGATCGACGACGCGCAGCAGTTGCAGTCCGTCGGCCAGGGTGACGGCGTCCGGCTCGCCGCGCGCGAACACTTGGGCGCGCAGGCGGCCGATCACCGCGCGCGCGTCGTCGCCGCCACGCGCCTGCAAGGACAGGAAACGCAGCACGGTGGCGCGGTAATCCGCGCGCAGGGATGCGGCGAAGCCGGCCAACACATCGGCTTCCAGGCCGTGCGGCCAGTCGGGACGCCGCACGAAAACCGGGCTGGTAGCCACCAGCGCCAGGCGCGCGACCTTGTCGGCATGGCGCGCAGCCAGGGCCAGCGCGACCATCCCGCCCATCGACCAGCCGACCACGGCAACGGGCGCTTCGATACGCGCAGCCAGCGCGTCGGCCAGCGTCTGCGCGCGATAGGGCGCGACGCCGGGCGTGGCACCGTAACCGGGCAGATCCACCGCTGTGCCCGGCAGCGCCCGCAGCGTGTCCGCCCAGACACCGCCGTGCAGACCCCAGCCGTGCAGGAACAGCGCGGGTTGGCTCATGCCGCCAGCTCACGCAGGGCGGCCAGCAGCGCATCCACGTCGGCGGTGGTGTGCGCGGCGGACAGCGAGACGCGCAGGCGCGCCTGGCCACGCGGCACGGTCGGCGGGCGGATCGCCGGCACCAGGATGCCGCGCGCGCGCAGGCCCTCGGCCAAGCGCAACGCTGCGGCGTTGTCGCCGACCATGAGCGGCTGGATCGGCGTGGCCGAGGGCGCCAGCGGCCACGGCAACCCGGCAGCGCCGGCACGCAGACGCTCGATCAGTTCACGCAGACGCCGCCGCCGCCAGGATTCGCCGGCGATCAGGCCCAGGCTGACGCTCGCCGCCGCCGCCAGCAGCGGCGGTTGCGCGGTGGTGTAGATCCAGGTGCGCGCCTTGTTGACCAGCCATTCGATCAGCGCGTGCCGGCCGGCGACGAAGGCGCCGGCCACGCCGGCCGCCTTGCCCAACGTGGCGAGATAGATCAGCCGCGCCGACGGCGCGGTCAGCGCGGCGTGTTCGAGGATGCCCCGCCCCGCCTCGCCAAGCACGCCGAAGCCATGCGCGTCGTCCAGATAGAGCCAGGCGCCGTGCTTGTCGGCCAGCGCCAGCAGTTCGCGCACCGGCGCGATGTCGCCATCCATGCTGAACACGCTGTCGCTGGCGATCAGCTTGGTCGACGCGCGGCTCTGGCCGAGCTTCCGGTCGAGACGCGCCAGATCGAGATGCGGGTAGCGCGTCAGCCGGGCGCGCGACAGTACGGCAGCGTCGATCAGCGAGGCGTGGTTGAGCCGGTCCTCGAACACCTCGCCGTGCCGGTCCAGCAGCGCCGGCAACACACCCAGGCTGGCCATGTAGCCGGTGGAGAACAGCAGCGCCGCGGGCAGGCCGACGA
The DNA here is from genome assembly GCA_937949525.1 of uncultured Burkholderiales bacterium. GTDB lineage: Bacteria > Pseudomonadota > Gammaproteobacteria > Burkholderiales > Thiobacillaceae > PFJX01. Next base: position 61,065 of record CALEDT010000024.1, read on the forward strand.
AGTCGGCGAGCGCGCGCTCCAGTTCTTCGTGCAGGCGATGATGGCCGCCAAGCAGATGCGCAGCGCCGGCGCCGACCCCCGCCATCGCCACGGCCTCAAGGGCCGCGCGGGCGAGTTCGGCATGGCCGGCCAGGCCGAGATAATCGTTGCTGGAGAAGGACAGACAGGCGTGTCCGTCCAGCATCACCCGCGCCCGCTGAGCGCCGTCGAACACGCGGCGACGGCGCAGCAGGCCGTGCGCATCGAGTTCGGCCAGCGCGGCGGGCAGTCGATCGGGCGTCATGCGGTGGTGCGCAAGCGCCCGGCACGCGGGCGCAAGCCGCGCGCCGGGCCAGCGTATCCCGTCAATGTCCGGCGCAACGGCGCTGCTGCACGGGCTCCGCGCGCAGACCGAGCCGGGCGAACAAGGCCGCGTCGGCGGTCACGTCGGGATTGCCGGTGGTCAACAGCTTGTCACCGTAGAAGATGGAATTGGCGCCAGCCAGGAAACACAGCGCCTGCATGCCCTCACCCAGTTCGCGGCGGCCGGCCGACAGGCGCACGTGCGCTGCCGGCATGGTGATGCGCGCGACGGCGATGGTGCGCACGAACTCGAACGGATCGAGGTCGTCGCCGCGCTCGAGCGCGTCCGCCAGCGGCGTGCCGGGCACCTTGACCAGCAGGTTGATCGGCACCGACTCCGGCTGCGGCCGCAGATTGGCCAGCTCCCGGATCAGGCCGGCGCGCACGCGGCGCGATTCGCCCATGCCGACGATGCCGCCGCAGCACACGTGGATGCCGGCGTCGCGTACCTTGGCCAGGGTATCCAGGCGGTCGGCGTGCGTATGGGTGGTGATCACCTCGCCGTAGAACTCGCTGGCGGTATCCAGGTTGTGGTTGTAGTAATCCAGGCCGGCCGCCTTCAGCGCCTCGGCCTGGCCGGGTTTGAGCATGCCCAGCGTGACACAGGTCTCCAGGCCGAGCGCCTTGACCTCGCGCACCATGTCAACCACCGCGTCGACATCGCGCTCCTTCGGCCCGCGCCAGGCCGCGCCCATGCAGAAACGAGTGGCGCCGGCCTCCTTGGCGGCACGCGCGGCGGCCACCACCTCGCCGACGTCGAGCAGTTTCTCCCGCTCCACACCGGTATCGTATCGCGCCGACTGCGAGCAGTAGCCGCAGTCTTCCGAACAGCCGCCGGTCTTGATCGACAGCAGCGTGGACAACTGCACCGCATTGGCGTCGAAATGGCGCCGGTGTACGCATTGCGCCTCGAACAGCAGATCGTTGAACGGCAGCGCGAACAGGGCCTCGATCTCGTCCAGGCTCCACACGCGGGCCTCGCCGACCGCGGCTTGCGACAGGTCGCCCATCAGTGCACCTCCTTGAGGATTTCCATGTCCTGCCAGGGCTCACGCCCGGCGCGCCAGACGTCGTACAGCGCCCACGGCACCAAGGCCAGGATCATCAAGACCCAGACGCCCATCCACCCGGTCGGCAACTGCGCCAGATCGTTGGCCAGGATGGTGAGCGCACCGACGATGGCGTAGTAGCGATAGCCGGCCCACTTGTTGTAGTGGCGCACGCGCTCATTGGGGTGATGCGCGATGGAGGCGTAGACGAAGATCGAGGCCGCCAGCCAGATCATGATGGGCGGCAGCGACATCGCCATCGGCAGGAAAGCCAGCTTCTTGTCCGGCACCAGTTGCCCCAGGCCAAACAGGGTCACCGCCAACAGGGTCGAGGCGACGGCGAGCAGGTTGAACAGACGCGCGCTGCGTCGGCTGGACGCGGCGGTGATGATGTGCTTCTCGACCATTTCCCGGGGTATCGTCACGAATGAAGCGGGCGATGGTGCGCGAACGGGAGGGCACATGTCAAACCGACACGGAAATTTTTTGAACCGCTGCACAAACCTTGTGCAAGCGTGCCTGCCGCAGTCCTGCCTGCTGTGCGGCGCGCGTGCGCGCGGCACCCTGCTCTGCCCGGCATGTGCCGGCGATCTGCCGCCACTGCCACCGGCACGCTGCCCGGTGTGCGCCTCACCTTCCGCCGGCGACATGGTATGCGGCGCCTGCCAGCGGCGGCCACCGGCCTACGCACGCACCGAGGCCGCTCGCGCGTTCGACCATCCGCTCGATGCGCTGATCCGTCATTGCAAATACGACGGCGTGGTCGCGCTTTCCGCGCTGTTCGCCGAACTGCTGGCGGACACGCTGGCCCCCTGCCAGCCGGTGGATCTGGTGCTGCCGATGCCGTTGCATCCGGCGCGGCTGGCGCAGCGCGGCTTCAACCAGGCGGCGGAGATCGCGCGCCGGCTGGCGCCGGCCATCGGCCTGCCGTGGCGCGCGGATGTCTGCCGGCGGGTGCGCGACACGCCGCCGCAGGCCGGTCTGGACCTGGCGCAGCGGCGGCGCAATCTGCGCGGCGCCTTCGTGTGCGACGTCGATGTCAGCGGACTGCGCATCGCCTTGCTGGACGACGTGATGACCAGCGGCAGCAGCCTCGACGAACTGGCGCAGACGGTGCGCCGTGCCGGGGCCGTGGACGTGCGCGCCTGGGTGGTGGCGCGCGCGCTCTAGCCGCCGGCCGACGTTCGGCGCAGCGGCAACAGACGGATGGCCGCGGCGTTGCTCCAGGAGAAGCAGCGCTCGGCCGCCTCCTGCCAGGGCAGCCAGACCTGCGCCAAATGCTCACGCGGCGACAAGGTCACCGTCACCGTGTCCGGCAGGCACAGACCGAACACATGCTCGGTGTTGTGCGTCACCCCCGGCGCATAGCGATGACGCCAGCGCTCGAAGATTTCATAGCGGTTGCGGATACCCCAATCGCGCAGGTCTTGGTCGCCGGCGTCCAGGCCGGTCTCCTCGCGCACCTCGCGCCGCGCGGTCTGCATCAGGGTCTCGCCCGTATCCTGACTGCCAGTGACCGATTGCCAGTAACCGGGCGCATCGGCGCGCTCCAGCAGCAGCACGCGCAGGTCGGCGGTGTGGATGACCACCAGCACCGACACCGGAATCTTGTACGCGCGCGCGTTCAAAACAACTCGACGTCCTCGCCGCTCTTCCCACCCTGTTCCTGCCGGGCCAGCAGATACTGGTCCAGCGCGGCGCGCACGTCGCCGCTTTCCAGCAGCTTGTCGAACATCAGCCGCTCCTCTTCCATGGTGTAGCGCGAACGGATTTTCTGCTGCAGCGCATGCCAGGAGAACGGGTTGTACAGACGCGCCGGATCACTGACGATGCCGGACAACTCGTCCAGACTGCGGCAGACGTGCGACAGACGCTGCGACAGGCGGTCGTAGAACTGAAACGCGACGATGGCCTGTTGCATGCGCTCGGAAACCGCGGCGCCGGCCGCCTCGATGGATTGCTTGACCGGGGAATCGGGCAGCGTGTGCGCAGCCTCCACCAGCGCCATCAGGTTGCCGTACATGCCGGTGAAGCTGTCGGTCAGCACCTCGACCGAACCGCTCGATTCCTTCAATGCCACTTCGATCTGCGCCACCGCCAGATTCAGCATCAGCAGCGTCTCCCGCACCTGGCTCCAGTCCAGGTCGGGTCGTGCGGCCGTGGAGGGTTGCGCCGGACGCATCGGTTCGCCGGGCTGCACCATGCCTTGGACTCCTTGGCCGCCTGCTCAGGGCAGGGTGGTCAGATAACTCGCCAGCGCGGCGATCTCGGCATCGGTCAGGCGCTTGGCGACGCCCGCCATGCGTGCATCGTTGCGCACACCGGTGCCGTCGCGGTAATGCTTCAACGCGGCGATCAGATAGCCCTCGCGCTGCCCGGCCAGCCGCGCCACCTCGCGGCTGCCATGTCCCCTGGGACCATGGCAGCCCTTGCAGGCGCGATCGTAATGCCGCGCGCCCGCCGCCACCTGGCGCGCATCCCGGACGGGTGCCGGCGGCACCGGCTGGTTGGCGTAGAACACGGCGATGTTGAAACGATCCTCCGGCTCGAGCACCTTGACCAGCCCGGACATGAAGTCATCCTTGCGCCGCCCGTCGCCGTACTTGTCGATCTGCGTCAGCAGATAGAAGGCGTTCTGCCCGGCCAGGTTGGGAATGTTGTCCAGGCTGCTGACGCCCTCGCGGCCATGACAGTTGACGCAGAAGAACGCGGCCCGCCGGCCCGCTTCCACCGCCGCCCGCATGGCGTTGGCGTCAGCCTGCAATTGCGCCAGGCGCGCCTCGATATCCCGTGCCGGCGGCGATGGGATCCAGCTCGATTTGGCCAGTGCCGACAGCGGCGCCGCCAGCATCAGCACCAGCAGGAACGCGTTGCGGAAATGCATGGTGATCGGGTCTCCGAGATTCGTTTTGGCCTGGTGACGGAAGGACATGCGGCCGCGCGGGGCGCGGCGTAACACCGCCGTCATGGTCCGGCATTATCGCGGCAAAGCGGCTCGCAGACCACACTCGACCGGTTCACGCATGCATCTACCGGTCACTCCTACTGGCACACCTGCTGCAAGTTGAACGGCAGCAGATTGCTGGAATTGAGCGCACCCATGCCCAGGTCCACAAGGCCGTGCAAGGCCTTGGTCGGCAGCGGCGTGACGCCGACCAGTTCGGTCGGGCACTTGAACGTGACCACCATCAGCGGCTTTTCGCCGGTCGGATACACCTTCTTGAACGTGGGTAGGATCGCCTGGTCCATCGGCGGGCGCACCGGCGCAACCAATTGCAGGCCGCCGAGGTACACACCCGAGAACGATGTCGGCGGTTGCGCCGCCGGGCGGGCTGCCTGCGCGCCGGCCGTGCCACCGTCCGTTGCGGCGGGCGCCGCCGGCAGATAGGGGTTGCGGGTTTCACGTGGCGGCGGCAACGCCGCGAGCGCTGTTGGCGCCAACGTCTGCGCGGCGGAAACCGGCGGTGACGATGGTCGCGCCGGCCAGGACGGCAGCGCCTGGGGCGCGGTCGCCGGGGCAACGGCCGCAGGCGTTGGCGCCGCTGGCTGTGCCTGCCGATACGCCAGATAGGGATTGTCGGACGCCCGTGGCGCTTCGGCGGCAGCGCCCGACATGACCGTCGCGGCGACCGAGGGCGCTACGGCAGCCAAGGGCGGCACGGGGTTTGGCGCCAGATTCTTCGGCGGCGGCCGCTTGGCTGCCATGCGTGCCCGCTGTTTGGCCAGGGATGAACGCGACGGCCGCACGACGGCCGCCCGCTCGGCCAACGCCGACGCCAGCGCGGACTGGGACACCGCGCCGGCAGATTGCGCGGACGCCAGCGCCGCTCCGATGGCGGCAGCCGCGAACAGCATGGCCGCCACGGCGATGCCGCCGTACCCATAGAAAAACTGTTGCCGTTTCATGACGAAACCCTCGACGCCGCAGGCGCGATCGGCCGGTATTCCCTCAGGACGGGGAAGTGGGCAGCGCACCGGTTACACACAAGGTTCACACAATAAGCGATATCGCCGGGCTTGAAACCGATTTGTCTTATTCTTCGCCTTTCCGTTCCCGCCCGACGCGCACCCCCGCCATGCGCATGCCTGCCCCGCCGGAGCCCTCCGCCATCGTCAGCACCCTGGTCGCCCGGTTGCAGCCGCATCCGGCGACAATCCCCGTGCCCGTGCGCGAGCTGGCCGCCGAGGTCTGTGTGCTGGCAGATGGCGGCCTGCGCCTGACCTATTGCCTGAGCGGTGACATGCAGGCCCTGCGCCTGCCGCCTCCCGGTCATCGGCGCCGCCGCCACGGCCTGTGGCGCCACACCTGCTTCGAGGCCTTCGTGGCGCTGGACGACTCGGCCTACCTGGAATGGAATTTCTCGCCCAGCGGCGCCTGGCAGCTCTACCGGATGCGCGCCTACCGCGCGGCCGACACGCCGCCGCGCACGGCCGCTCCGCGCATGGTCAGCGCCCGGGGACCGGCCGGCTATGCGCTGCGCGTCTGTATTCCGGCCCCGGCCGGCCGCGATCACGGGCGGTTGCGCCTGGGCCTCGGCGCGGTGCTGCGCACGCGCGACGGCGTGCTCACCTACTGGGCGCTGCGCCATCCGGCGGAGCGGCCCGACTTCCATCACCCGGACGGCTTCACACTGTCCATTGCCTCTGCCTGATCCCCGCCAGCATCCCATGCTCACCGGTCTAGACCACCTGCTCGCCGACTCCCGCCTGCAACACCCGCTACGCGGTCGCCGCATCGCGCTGCTGGCACACCCGGCTTCGGTATGCGCCGACCTCACGCACGCGCTGGACGCGCTCGCCGCGCTGCCCGGCCTGCGCCTCACCGCCGCGTTCGGTCCGCAACACGGTCTGCGCGGCGACAAGCAGGACAACATGGTGGAATCACCGGATTTCCACGATCCGCACCTGGGCATCCCGGTATTCAGCCTGTACGGCACGGTACGACGGCCCACACCGGCCATGATGGACAGCTTCGATGTGCTGCTGGTCGATCTGCAGGATCTCGGCTGCCGCATCTACACCTTCATCACCACGCTGCGCTACGTGCTGGAGGAAGCCGCGCGCCACGGCAAGACGGTGATCGTGCTGGACCGGCCCAACCCGGTCGGCCGGCCGGTGGAAGGCACGCTGTTGCAACCGGGCTGGGAGAGCTTCGTCGGCGCCGGCGCGCTGCCGATGCGCCATGGCCTGACGCTGGGCGAGCTGGGACACTGGTTCGTGCGCGAGCTGGGCCTCGACGTCGATTACCAGGTCATCGCGCTGCACGGCTGGCAGCCGACGCAGGCGCCCGGCCACGGCTGGCCGCTGGGCGAACGCGCCTGGATCAACCCCAGCCCGAACGCGCCCAACCTGTCCATGGCGCGCTGCTATGCCGGCACGGTGATGCTGGAAGGCACCACGCTGTCGGAGGGGCGCGGCACCACGCGACCGCTGGAACTGCTGGGCGCGCCGGACCTCGATGCTGAGCGGCTGCTGGCGGAGATGACGCGGATCGCGCCGACCTGGCTGGCCGGTTGCCGCCCGCGGGTGTGCTGGTTCGAGCCGACGTTTCACAAACACGCCGGCCGGCTGTGCGCTGGCGTGCAATTCCATGTGGAGGACGGCGCCTACCGACACGACCGCTTCCGCCCCTGGCGTCTGCTGGCCTTGGCGTTCAAAGCACTGCGCAGGCTGCGTCCGGATTACCCGTTGTGGCGCGACTTCCCCTACGAGTACGAACACGACCGCCTGGCCATCGATCTGATCAACGGCGGCGAGGCGCTACGGCGCTGGGTGGACGACGACGCGGCGACGCCGGCCGATCTGGAGGCGCTGGCGGCGCCCGACGAAGCCGCCTGGATCGAGACGCGGCAGGCGGTACTGCTCTACCGCTGACAGCCGGCGGCGCGGCGCCCGCTCATGCCCACAGGTTCAGCGGCGGCTCGTTCGCCACCGCGCGCAGGATGTCGCCGCGCGTGACGATGCCGACGAGTTCCTGCTGCTCGTTGACCACCGGCACCCCGGCCAGGTCGTACTCGAGCATCACCCGGGCAATGCGCCGCACACTGGTCACCGGATCGGCACTGACCGCCGGCGTCAGCATCACGTCGCCGATGGTGCGTGCCAGCGGATCGCGCACGTCGCCGTCGACCAGGTCGAGCGCGCGCATCAGCGCATCACGCGTGACCAGCCCCACCAGCCGCCCCTCGCCATCCACCACCGGCGCCTGACCGTAGCCGTGTTCGTTCAGGTGGCGCCAGGCCGTGGCCAGATCCAGCGAAACCGGCAGGGTCAGCAACGTGCGGGTCATCACCTGATACGCATGGCGCACCGGTTCACGCGCATCACCCGGCGTGACCGCGGCGCGATAGGCGCGCGCCGCCTCCTCGTAGCGCGCCGCGTCATCGGACGCGCCGCCGCTGCGCTGTGGCAATGCCTCCGGCCCCATCTCCTCGCCATCACGGTCGATACCGCGTCCCCGGCGCAACGCGGTCAACGCCGACACCGTGCCCAGACCCTCCAGCGTGCCGCGATAGGCCTGGCCGGTGACGCCATGTACGGAGAACATGCCGGACCCGCCTGCTCCGTCGCGCGCTCAGGCGCCGGACGCGCGCGCGCGCCAGTGGCGATAGCTGAGTATGGCCAGCGTGAGAAAGGTCAGCGGCAGCACGAAACCGGCCATCACCGCGCCATAGCCGGCGGAATGGGCGTTGCCGGTGGCCTGCAGCACCAGCCACAGCGTGTAAGCGACGTAGTAGGCGAAGAACAACCCGCCCTCCCAGCGCGCGATCAGATGACCGGTGAAGAAGATCGGCAGACAGGCGAACGCCACCATCACCATGACCGGCAGATCGAACGCCTGCATGCTCGCTGCCACCGGCAGGCCCGTCGGCGACACCAGGCTGGCCACGCCCAGCACGCCGAGCAGATTGAACAGATTGCTGCCCACCACGTTGCCCACCGCGATGTCCCGTTCACCGCGTAGGGCGGCCAGCACCGAGGTCGCCACCTCGGGCAGCGAGGTGCCGGCGGCGACGATGGTCAGGCCGATCAGCAGTTCGCTCACGCCCAGCCAGGTGGCGAAGGTCACCGCGCCCTGCACCAGCCAGTTCGAACCCTGCACCAGCAGGCCCAGGCCCGCCAGCACCATGGCCACCTGCACGGCCCAGTGGCGGTCCCAGCCGCGTCCGGGTTCGATCGCCAGCGCTTCATCATATTCCGCCGCCACCGCAGCGGACGGGCTGCGCCGGCTCTGCACGATGACGAACACGATATAAGCCGCCAGCAACCCGGCCAGCAGCGCGCCATCGAACCGACCGATGGCCCCGTCCCACGCCAGCCCCCACACCAGCAGCGAGGCGAGGATCATCAGCGGCACCTCCTGCCGGACCAGTTGCTGATCCACCAACAGCGGCGTGATCAGCGCCGAAAGGCCCAGAATGAACAACACGTTGAAGATGTTGCTGCCGACCACGTTGCCGAGCGCGATGTCCACCTGCCCGGACCAGGTCGATTGCACCGACACCGCCAGCTCGGGCGAGCTGGTGCCGAACGCCACCACGGTGAGCCCCACCACCAAGGGGGAGATGCCCAGTGACACGGCCAGGCGCGACGCACCGCGCACCAGCAGCTCGGCACCCAGGATGAGCAGGCCGAGGCCGAGGACGAACAGCAGCAGGATCATGATGGAGCAGGAAAGCAATGGATGGCGGATTGTATCGGCACTCGGGCGCGCCAACGATCAGGGCGCCGGGCCGGCGGCCCGCAGACGATGGATGCCGCCGCCGAAATCCAGCAGGTACAACTCGCCGTCATGATCCTCGGCGAACGCCGGAATGTTGAGGCCGGTGGCGGCCAGCTCGCGCTTGCCCGGCCGCCCGTCCGGCTCGCTCACCAGCGCCCACACGCGGCCGCTGACGAAATCGCCGAACACGTAGTGGCCATGCAGGCCGGGGATGGCCGCGCCGCGATAGACATGGCCGCCGGTGATCGAATGGCCATCCACGCCGGTGCGGTAATCGAGCACCGGGTCGATCAGGCCGTCACGCGGGCAGTCGCGCGCCGGGCGGTAGCACAGGAAACCTTCGCGCCAGCGCCAGCCGTAATTGCCGCCGCGCTCGATCACGTTGATCTCCTCGCGCGCATTCTGGCCGACGTCGCCCGCCCACAACCGGCCGGTGAAGCGGTCGAAGCTCCAGCGCCAGGGATTGCGCAGCCCCCAGGCATACAGCTCCGGGCAGGCGCGCGCGCCCTGGCCGCCGGCGCACGGCGGATTGCCGGCGAACGGGTTGTCGCGCGGAATCGCATACGCGCCTTCGCCGGCCACGTCCAGGCGCAGGAACGCCCCCAGCAACGTGCGCGTGTTCTGGCCATGGTCATGCGGATCGCCCGCCGCGCCGCCATCGCCCAGCGCCACGTAGAGCAGGCCGTCCGGGCCGAAGCCGATGCCGCCGCCGTTGTGGTTGACGTAGGGCTGGTCGACCACCAGCAATTCCCGGCGCGAAGCCGGATCCAGCGTGCGCCCGCCATCCCGGCTGAGATAACGCGCGATCACCGACTGCATGGGTGCCGCGCCGCTACCGCGCCGCGTGTAGGACAGATACACCCGCCCGCTGGTGGCGAAGTCCGGCGCAAACGCCATGCCCAGCAGCCCGCCTTCGGAGCGCGCGTCCACCGCGTCGCGCAGATCCAGCACCAGCTCCACCGCGCGCACGTCGGCGCGGTTGGCGAAGACATACACCCGGCCGGTCTTCTCCAGCACATACCAGCGGCTGTCGTCCCCCGGCGCCTGCAACATCTGCACCGGCTGACGGAAGCTCAGGGCCGGAAACACCCGCTCGATGCTCACCGGCGGCAAAGCCGAACGGGCCGGCACCAGCACGTCGGGCGGCGATGGCGGGGCGTCCGCGGCGGGCTGTCGCGAGGATGTCCGAGACTCGCCAGCGGAAGTGGCGGACGGCGCATCGCCGGCACCACCACAGGCTGCGAGTGCGACGGCGAACAGCAGCGCGAAGCGGGCATGATGGCGCATCGGTTGCATGGCGGGTCTCCGGTGGTATCGCCCCGCCGCGACCGGCGGGGCGTGCGGCGCGGCTCGGCTGGAAGCGTCGACGCTCATGTCACTTCAGGCACGCAAAGGCCGAGATCCGGGCACCCGGCGACATGGCGAAATCGCATACACCGGAGGTCAATCCCAGGCCAGCGCCCCGCCCGTCTGATACTCCGTCACCCGCGTCTCGAAGAAGTTCTTTTCCTTCTTCAGGTCGATCATCTCCGCCATCCACGGGAAGGGGTTGGAAGCACCCGGGAACAGTTCGTCCAGGCCGATCTGGGTGGCGCGGCGGTTGGCGATGAAGCGCAGATATTCCTTGAACATCGGCGCGTTGAGGCCGAGCACGCCGCGCGGCATGGTGTCCTCGGCGTAGGCGTATTCCAGTTCCACGGCACGCTGGAACATGGCCTTGAGCTCGGCCTTGAACGCGTTGGTCCACAGGTGCGGCTGTTCCAGCTTGATCTGGTTGATCATGTCGATGCCGAAATTGCAGTGCATGGATTCGTCGCGCAGGATGTACTGGTACTGCTCGGCCGCGCCCGTCATCTTGTTCTGCCGGCCCATGGCCAGGATCTGCACGAAGCCGACGTAGAAGAACAGCCCTTCCATGATGCAGGCGAAGGCGATCAGGCTCTTCAGGAAGGTCTGGTCGGCCTCCGGCGTGCCGGTCCTGAAGTTGGGGTCGGCAAGCACGTCGATGAACGGCAGCAGGAATTCGTCCTTGGCGCGGATCGAGGGGATCTCGTGATACGCGTTGAAGATCTCGCCTTCGTCCAGGCCCAGGCTTTCCACGATGTACTGATAGGCGTGGGTGTGGATGGCTTCCTCGAACGCCTGACGCAGCAGGTACTGACGGCACTCCGGCGCGGTGATCTGACGGTAGGTGCCGAGCACGATGTTGTTGGCGGCCAGGCTGTCGGCGGTGACGAAGAAGCCCAGGTTGCGCTTGACGATCAGGCGCTCGTCGTCGGTGAGTGCGTTGGGATCCTTCCAGGTGGCGATGTCGCGGTTCATGTTCACTTCCTGCGGCATCCAGTGGTTGGCGCAGGCGGCGATGTATTTCTCCCAAGCCCACTTGTACTTGAACGGCACGAGCTGGTTGACGTCGGTGTTGGCGTTGATGATGCGTTTGTCCTCGGCGCGCACGCGGCGGTGTTTGTTGTCCGGCGCGACTGCCATCGCTTCGACCGTCGCCTGGACCGGCGCGACACCGCCGACGGCAGGAACCGGCATGACCGGTTGCAGGCGGGGCATGGGCGGCATGGCCGGTGCAATGGGCTGTGGGCGTGCAGGCGGGGTGTAGTCGTCTTCGAAGTTGAGCATGGCTCGGTCTCCTGTGGAATCGGTTACGGAAGGTGGCGCGGCGTTCCGGCCCAGCTTCGGTGATCAGAACGGAATGTCATCGTCGCTGATGTCCACCCCGCTGCTGCCGACCGCGGCGGCGGCCGGCGCGGACGGCGGCGCTTCGGCACGCACGACGCTGTCCCGCAGGTTGGCGATGAGCCGTTCGAGCGACTGCGCCTGGCGCTCGCCCGCCAGAATCTCGGCCGCGGTGCGGCGGTCGCGCGGGTCGAAGAAAGCGACGATCTTCATGCCGACCTGCGTCCGGCCCTCCCACACGCGTTCCTCGCGCTGCAGCACCACGCCGATGGGTTTGTTCATCAACGTCTCGAACATCTCGACCCGGGTCGGCAGCCACTGACCACTGTCGGCCTGCCATTCATCCAGCGTGGCCGGTTTCGACTCGATGGCTTGCAGGCCCAGGCAGGTCATCAGCGCCGACAGCAGGCCGTAGCCGTACTCGATGCGGTCGCCGTTGGCGCGCGCCACCCACAGCGTCAGATAGCGCGCGATCTGGCCGTCGTCCGTCTCGAAGGTGAACTCGATACCCTTGGTGCCGGTGCGTGCGATGCGCTCCTTGGCCAGGGTCAGGCGGCCGACGTAGGCGCCGGATGTCTCGATGCGGCCGCCGAAGCGCCCCTCGGACTGGGCGGCGAGATCGTCGTCGCGGGCATAGCCGGTCATTGGCAGGCCTCGCATTCCTCGTAGCCGGCATCGCCGGGGCGCAGCGTGCAGACCTTGCCCTGCACCTCGGGCTCGGGCAGGGCCTGGGCGGCGACGTAGCCGCCGCCCAGGCCGCCGCCGGCCGGCACGGCGTTGAGTTCGCCACCCTTGCCGGTGGATTTCTCCGCATGCGTGGCGCCCAGCGCGCGCAGGTAGTAGGTGGTCTTGAGGCCGCGCAGCCAGGCCAGTTTGTAGGTCTCGTCCAGCTTCTTGCCCGAGGCGCCGTGGAAATAGAGATTGAGGCTCTGCGCCTGATCGATCCACTTCTGCCGGCGCGCGCCGGCCTCGATCAGCCAGCCCGGATCGATCTCGAACGCGGTGGCATAGAGCTGGCGCAACTCGGCGGGAATGCGGTCGATGCGCGCGAGCGAGCCGTCGAAGTACTTGATGTCGCCGACCATGACCTCGTCCCACAGATTGAGTGCCTTGAGGTCGCGCACCAAGTACTGGTTGACCACGGTGAACTCGCCCGACAGGTTGGATTTGACGAACAGGTTCTGGTAGGTCGGCTCGATGCTGGCCGACACGCCGACGATGTTGGCGATGGTGGCGGTGGGCGCGATGGCCAGGCAGTTGGAATTGCGCATGCCCACGGTCATGATGCGGCTGCGCAAGGCGTCCCAGTCCAGGGTCTGCGACAAGTCGGCTTCCAGATAGCCACCGCGTTCCTCCGCCAGCAACTTGAGCGAATCCTGCGGCAGGATGCCGCGGGACCACAGCGAGCCCTCGAAGGTGGAATAGCGGCCGCGTTCCTCGGCCAGATGCGTGGAGGCGAGGTAGGCATGGTAGGCCACCGCCTCCATCGCCCGGTCGGCGAACTCCACCGCCTCGGCGCTGGCGTAGGGCAGGCGCAGGCGGTGCAGCACGTCCTGGAAGCCCATGATGCCCAGCCCCACCGGACGGTGGCGCAGGTTGGAATTGCGCGCCTTGCCCACCGAGTAGTAGTTGAGGTCGATCACGTTGTCCAGCATGCGCATGGCGGTCTGTACCGTGCGCCCGAGCTTGTCCAGATCCAGGCCGCCATCGGCCAGGTGGTTCACCAGGTTGATGGAGCCCAGGTTGCACACCGCGATCTCCTGGTCGTTGGTATGCAGCGTGATCTCGGTGCACAGGTTGGACGAGTGCACCACGCCGACATGGCGGTTGGTGTAGCGCACGTTGCAGGCATCCTTGAAGGTGATCCAGGGGTGCCCGGTCTCGAACAGCATCGACAGCATCTTGCGCCACAGCGCGACGGCGGGAATCTTCTTGAAGAGCTTCAATTCGCCGCTGGCGGCCTTTTCCTCATACCGGATGTAGGCCGTTTCGAACTCGCGGCCGACCTTGTCGTGCAGGTCGGGCACGTCCGAGGGCGAGAACAGCGTCCACTCGCCGTTCTCCATCACCCGCTTCATGAACAGGTCCGGCACCCAGTTGGCGGTGTTCATGTCGTGCGTGCGACGGCGGTCGTCGCCGGTGTTCTTCCTGAGCTCCAGGAACTCCTCGATGTCCAGATGCCAAGTCTCGAGGTAGGCGCACACCGCCCCCTTGCGCTTGCCGCCCTGGTTCACCGCCACGGCGGTGTCGTTGGCCACCTTGAGGAAAGGCACGACCCCCTGGGACTTGCCGTTCGTGCCCTTGATGTGGGCGCCCAGGGCGCGCACCCGCGTCCAGTCGTTGCCCAGTCCGCCGGCAAACTTCTGCAGCATGGCATTTTCCTTGATGCCCTGGTAGATGCCGTCGAGGTCGTCGGGGATGGTGGTGAGATAGCAGGAGGACAGTTGCGAGTGACGGGTGCCCGAGTTGAACAGGGTGGGTGTGCTCGCCATGTAGTCGAAGCGGGACAGCACGTCGTAGAACTCGATGGCGCGCGTCTCGCGGTCGATCTCGTTGAGCGCCAGCCCCATGGCCACGCGCATGAAGAAGGCCTGCGGCAGCTCGATGCGCCGCTCGTCGATGTGCAGGAAATAGCGGTCGTAGAGCGTCTGCAGGCCCAGGTACTGGAACTGGTTGTCGCGTTCGGGTTTGAGCGCCGCGGCCAGCCGCTCCAGGTCGAACTGGGCGAGCCGCTCGTCCAAAAGCTCCGCCGCGATCCCCTGCTTGATGAACTGTGGGAAGTATTCGGCGTAGCGAGTGGCCATCTCCGCCTGGGAGACCTCCTCGCCCAGCACCTCGCGGCGGATGCTGTTGAGCAGCAGGCGGGCGGTGACATGGGTGTAGTCCGGGTCCTTCTCGATCAGCGAGCGGGCCGAGAGGATCAGCGATTTTCTCACCTCCTCCATCGGCACGCCGTCGTAGAGGTCGCGCAACGTGGCCTGCAGGATGGCCTGCGGGCTCGTCTCGGGCAGACCCTCGCAGGCGGCGGCGACCCCGGCGGCGAGTTGCTGCAGGTCGAGCGGGCGGCGCTGGCCGTTTTCCACGCAGTACAGGGCGTGCTCCTGCACCTGCTGCTGCTTCTGCCGGGCCCGCTCCTCGGCGCGGCGCTCGCGGTAGAGCACATACGCGCGCGCCACCTCGTGCTCGCCCGAGCGCATGAGGGCCAGTTCCACCTGGTCCTGGATGTCCTCGATGTGGAAGGTGCCGCCCTCGGGCTGGCGGCGCATCAAGGCGGTGACCACATTCTGCGTCAGTCCCTCCACCAGCTCGCGGATGCGCGCGCTGGCCGCGGCCTGGCCGCCATGCACGGCGATGAAGGCCTTGGTCATGGCCACTGTGATCTTGTTCGGTTCGAAGCCGACCACCGCGCCGTTGCGGCGGATGACGCGATAGCTGGCGTAGGGGGCAGGGTCGGCGCTCGGTGCGTCGATGGGCAGGGCAGGGGCGGCGGCGGGTTGGCACTCGGTGGCAAGCTGCATGGACGGGTCTCCTTTCGGTGTGACGCGGCTCGGCGCAAGGCCTGACGTGAAAACACTAAATATAGTGCTTTCCATAGGTAGCTGGCGCTAATTCTAGTTCCCGAGCCGGGGGCGTCAACAGGTTTTTTTCAGTGCTGAAAAGGCCTTTCGTTTCAAAGCGGTGACCATGGATAAGCGGGCAAGAGCATCCTGTTTCCCGCTATGATTCCGCCCTGATCCATGATCCCCGATCCCTGACGCCTGATGCGCAACACCGCCGTCCTCCTCATCGCCTGCCCGGACCGCAAGGGTCTGGTGGCCGCCATCGCCGATTTTCTCTATCGGCACGATGCCAACATCCTGCATGCCGACCAGCATCAGGACAGCGAGGCGGGGTTGTTCCTGATGCGCGTGGAGTGGGACCTGGAGGGCTTCGGCCTGGGCCTGCACCGCTTCGAGGCGGCCTTCGCGCCGGTGGCGACGCAGTACGACCTGCGCTGGGAGTTGAAGCTCTCGAGCGTGAAGCCGCGCATGACCATCTTCGTGTCGAAATTCGATCACTGCCTGGCCGACCTGCTCTATCGCTGGCATGCCGGCGAGCTGTATTGCGACATCCCGCTCATCGTCAGCAACCATCCGGACACGCACTGGCTGGCCGAGGCCTACAAGGTCCCCTTCCGGCACTTGCCGATCACGCGCGAGACCAAGCCCGAGGTCGAGGCGGCGCAGTTGGCCCTGCTCGCGGCGCATCATGTCGATTTCATCGTTCTGGCCCGCTACATGCAGGTGCTCTCGCCGGAGTTCATTCATCACTACCCCAACCGCATCATCAACATCCACCACTCCTTCCTGCCTGCCTTCCACGGCGCCAAGCCCTACCAGCGTGCCTTCGAGCGGGGTGTGAAGCTGATCGGCGCGACCAGCCACTATGTGACCGAGGTGCTGGACGACGGCCCGATCATCGAGCAGGACGTGGTGCGTATCTCGCACCGCGACGATCTGGAGGACCTGGTGCAGAAAGGGGCGGACCTGGAGAAGGTTGTGCTTTCGCGCGCCGTGCGCTGGCACATCGACAATCGCATCCTGGTTTATGGCAACAAGACGGTGGTGTTCGACTAGGGCGAAACGTCCCCCCTGAGGCGCCGCACGCGTTCAACCCAGATTTTCCATTAGGACGCGCGATGATGGCGAGGTGGAGCGCGAGGCAGTTCGGGCGGTTGGGAGGAGGCCATAGCCGTGCCTATGGCCGACGAGCAAGCGCACGAAATGGCCGCGCTTCGACCGCCAGGGCGCGCGT
>CALEDT010000025.1 GCA_937949525.1 uncultured Burkholderiales bacterium
CCGCTGCCCACGTCGGCAATCACCTCGAATGTCCAGCCCTGGCGGGCGCAATAGCGTTCCAGCACCTGCTTTTGCCGCTCCAGATCATCTTTCTGATCGTGGCTGGAGACACGGGCGTAGGCAACGGTGCGGCGCTGCGCATCGGCTTGGGCGCGGAACAGTTCGGGCTTGAGCTTGGCGAGATCGTAGCGCCGGTGGCCGCCCGCCGTGTGCTCGGCGGCCAGCTTTCCCGATGCCTCCCAGCGGCGCAGCGTCGTAATCGACACACCCAACGCCGAAGCAGCTTCACCTATGCTTACCAATCTTTCCATATTGGAAAGTATTGAATAGTTTTGGTGATATTTCAACTGAACTGTTCAAGCCCGCCCTCACAGCGCGTCAATCGCATCGTCGCATTGACCGGAGATGCCGATGGACACCCTGCCCAAACTCACCCCGACCCAGGCCCTGCTGCTGCGCGCCGCCGCCCGCCGCGCCGATGGACGCGTGATTCCGCCCGACAACCTGCGCGGCGGCGCGCGGGTCAAGGCGATGACCGCGTTGGTGCGGCGCGAGTGGATCGAGGCCAGTGACGGCGGCTTCCTGCTGACCGACGCCGGCTATGCCGTGGCCGGGCGCAATCGGCCCGCGCCACCGGCGGCAGAGGGCATCCGAGAAATGGACACCCCTGACGACCTCCAACTTCTGGAGGGCATCCCGGTGCGCCCCGGCACCAAGCTCGCCGCGCTGGTGGTGGCGCTGCGCCGCCCGCAAGGGGCAAGCTGCCTGCAACTGATGCTGGCCACCGGCTGGCAGCCGCATTCGGTGCGCGGCGCGATCGCGGCCTTGCGCCGTCGCCTTGGCCTGGAGGTGGTGCTGACGCGCAACGCCGCCGGCGAACGCGTGTACCGCATCGACTGACGGTCAGCCGCGCCGCAAGGGGTCGGAGTTCAGATCCGACCCTTGGGGTACGCACGAGCTGCGTACCCTGGCCGTCCTTCCTGTCGCTGGCCGTGTCGGCGGCGTCGGCCTGCAAACCGCAAACCCTGCAAACCCCGGTTTGCAGGGCCGGCGGCTCAGGTTCCACAGAAGGTGCGAAACTCCGCCATGAACTCCCCCGACGCCGGTTCGGCATAGCGGGATAGCGCCGGGTCTTCCACGAAAGGCCGGCGTAGGGCGTTCAGCAGGTGCTTGAAGGGTGCCAGATCACTTTCGTCCGAGGCGGCGGCGAGCGCCTCCTCGACGCGATGGTTGCGCGGGATCAGCCAGGGGTTGACGCGGCGCATGGCGTCGGCGCGGGCGGTGGCGGCGTCCGCGCCGGCATCCTCGGCCGCGCAGCGTTCGCGCCAGCGCTGCAACCAGCGGTCCAGGCCCGGCTGGCCGGGGAACAGCGCGCGCAAGGGCGACTCGTTGCCCTCGGCCGCGTCGGCCAGCCGACGCCATGCCAGGGTGTAGTCCACCTGCTGGGCATGCAGCAGATCCAGCCAGCTCTCCCCCAGGGCGGTGTCGACGCTGTCGCCATGTGCGACCGTGCCGGCCAGCCCCAGCTTGGCGCGCAGGCCCGACAGCCAATGCCAGCGGTAGCGGGCCATGAAGCCGTCGATCACCTCGGTGGCCCGTTCGATGGCACGCCCCTCGTCGTCGGCGATCAATGGCAGCAGGGTTTCCGCCAGACGCGCCAGGTTCCAGCGCGCGATGCGCGGTTGCGCTTCGTAGGCGTAGCGGCCCATCTCGTCGATGGAACTGAACACGGCACGCGGGTCGTAGGCCTCCATGAATGCGCAGGGGCCGAAGTCGATGGTCTCGCCGGAAATGGCCATGTTGTCGGTGTTCATCACGCCGTGGATGAATCCGACGTGCATCCAGCGCGCGATCAACTCGGCCTGGCGCTCGGCGACGACGCGCAGGAATTCGAGGTAACGGTTTTCCGACTCGGCCAAGCCAGGGTCGTGACGCGCGATGGCGTAGTCGGCCAGCCGCCGCACCTGTTCGACCGTGCCATGCGCCGCGAAATACTGGAAAGTCCCCACCCGGATGTGGCTGGCGGCGACGCGCGTCAGGATGGCGCCCGGCAACGGCCGCTCGCGATACACCGGCTCGCCGGTCGCCACCACCGCCAGCGCGCGCGTGGTGGGTATGCCCAGCGCGTGCATCGCCTCGCCGATCAGCACCTCGCGCAGCATCGGCCCCACCGCCGCCTTGCCGTCACCGCGCCGGGAGAACGGCGTGCGCCCCGAGCCCTTCAGGGCGATGTCGCGACGCTGGCCGTGGCGGTCGATCACCTCGCCGATCAGCAGCGCGCGGCCATCACCCAATTGCGGATTGAACTGGCCGAACTGATGGCCGGCATAGGCCTGGGCGATCGGCTCGGCGCCCTCGGGCAGGGCGTTGCCGGAAAACATCTCGGCCAGCGCGTCGTCCTCCGCGCCGATGAGCGGCAAGCCCAGTTCCTCGGCCAGTCCACGGTTGAAGAACAGCAACAGCGGCGCGGGCACCGTGACCGGCGGACAGCGCTGGTAAAAACCGGGCAGCTCGCGGACGTAGCTGTTGTCGAAGGGGAGGAGGGGGGCTGGCATGGGGTGGTCCACGTTTCAGGCGCCAGTGAGTGCCTGGCTGATGGCAAGGAACTTGGGGCCGGCGGGTGGGAAATTCCACCCCCACGCGATCAGGGGAACAGTAATCAGGGGGATCGCCTGGAATCTTTACCCCTGCATGGTTTGCATCGAGCAAAAAGTCTCGGTGCCTCACTCAAATCAAGATCACCATGTCCGAGTAGCCCGCGATCTGCACATCCGCGGTCACTAGGCGCAGCGGCTCGGCAAGGGCCTGGGCGACCAGGATGCGGTCGAATGGATCCTTGTGCCGCCAGGGTAGACCGGCCAGGATTTCGGCATGGCTACCGAGCACGGGCAGTTCCTTGAAGCCGCTTTCCTCTACCGCCGCGCGGATTTGCGGGAAGGCTACGTCGATTTTCCCCTGGCTGATCTTGATCGCCAGTTCCAGGTAAGAGGCGGTGCTGACCATGATGGTGTTGGCGGGGTCGAGCATCAGCGCGCCCGCCTTGCCCAGGCGGGGATCCCCCACCAGAGCCCAGAGGAGGATATGGGTATCGAGCAGCAGCCTCACGGTTCGATGCCGAAGTCCCGCAGGACGTCATCGGGCAAGGGGGCATCGAAGTCGTCGGGAATCGTGAACTGGCCCTTCAGGAGGCCAAGTTTCCTGGGTTTTTCCACCGGCAGCGCGACGATGCGCGCCACGGGGCGGCCCGCCTTGGCGATGATGATCTCTTCGCCGACCGCCGCTTCCTCCACCAATCGCGACAGATGGGTCTTGGCTTCGTGGATATTGACGGAATGCATGGTATGTCCGGTATTGGCTGCCAATAGAGCTTAGTTCAAATTAGTCCACTCAAGCAAGTTCGGCTGATCTACAGCGACACGAGTACAGTGCCAGCGTTCGTTACGCTAAAGATGCCGGATTCGGTTTTCCCCGCAAGGAAAGACCGCGCACCCGATGGCGGCGTCGCTCTCCATGGTCAAACCTTGTGATACACCTCGGCGCCGGTCTTCACGAACTCCACCGACTTCACTTCCATGCCCTTCTCCAGCGCCTCGTTTTCGCTGATGCCCTGCTTCGCCGCGAAGTCGCGCACGTCCTGGGTGATCTTCATCGAGCAGAAGTGCGGGCCGCACATGGAGCAGAAATGCGCGACCTTGGCGGATTCCTTGGGCAGCGTCTCGTCGTGGAATTCGCGTGCCTTGTCCGGATCCAGGCCGAGGTTGAACTGGTCGGCCCAGCGAAATTCGAAGCGTGCCTTGGACAGCGCGTTGTCGCGGATCTGCGCGCCGGGGTGGCCCTTGGCCAGATCGGCCGCGTGCGCCGCCAGCTTGTAGGTGATGATGCCTTCCTTGACATCGTCCTTGTCGGGCAGGCCCAGATGCTCCTTCGGCGTCACGTAGCACAGCATGGCGGTGCCGTACCAGCCGATCATGGCAGCACCAATCCCCGAGGTGATGTGGTCGTAGCCGGGGGCGATGTCGGTGGTGAGCGGACCCAGGGTGTAGAACGGCGCCTCGTCGCACCAGTCCAGTTCGAGGTCCATGTTCTCCTTGATGAGCTGCATGGGCACGTGGCCGGGGCCTTCGATCATCACCTGCACGTCGTGCTTCCAGGCGATCTGGGTCAGCTCGCCCAGGGTCTTGAGTTCGGCGAGTTGCGCCTCGTCGTTGGCATCGAAGATGGAGCCGGGTCGCAGGCCGTCGCCGAGGCTGAAGGCCACGTCGTAGGCCTTCATGATCTCGCAGATGTCCTCGAAGTGGGTGTAGAGGAAGGATTCCTTGTGGTGGGCGAGGCACCACTTGGCCATGATCGAGCCGCCGCGGCTGACGATGCCGGTCATCCGTTCGGCGGTCATCGGGATGTAACGCAGCAGCACGCCGGCATGGATGGTGAAGTAGTCCACGCCCTGCTCCGCCTGTTCGATCAGCGTGTCGCGGAACATCTCCCAGGTGAGTTCTTCGGCGCGGCCGTCGACCTTCTCCAACGCCTGATAGATCGGCACCGTGCCGATGGGTACGGGCGAGTTGCGGATGATCCACTCGCGCGTCTCGTGGATGTTCTTGCCGGTGGACAGATCCATCACCGTGTCGCCGCCCCATCGAATGGCCCAGGTCATCTTGTCGACTTCCTCGCTGATCGACGAGCCGAGCGCCGAGTTGCCGATGTTGGCGTTGATCTTCACCAGGAAGTTGCGGCCGATGATCATCGGCTCGGTTTCCGGGTGGTTGATGTTGGCGGGAATGATGGCGCGCCCGCGCGCCACTTCACTGCGCACGAACTCCGGTGTGATCTCGTCGGGGATCTCGGCGCCGAAGCGCTGGCCTGGATGCTGCCGGCCCATCCGTTGTGCCAGTTGCTCGCCCTGCGGGCCGGAGCGGCGCAGGCTTTCCAGATACTCGCGGCGACGCAGGTTCTCGCGGATGGCGATGAATTCCATCTCCGGGGTGATGATGCCGCGACGGGCGTAATGCATCTGGGTGACGTTCATGCCCGCCCGGGCGCGGCGCGGCCGGCGCGACAGGCCGGGAAAACGCAGGCGTGCCAGTTCGGCGATGTTGGCGCGTGCCCGCCCGTATTCGGACGACAAGCCCGGCAGCACCTCGCTGTCGCCGCGTTCCTCGATCCAGCGCTGGCGCAGCGCCGGCAGACCCCGACGGATGTCGATGCGCGCCTGCGGGTCGGTGTAGGGACCGGAGCAGTCGTACACGTAGATCGGCGGATTGGCCTCGCCGCCGAACTGCGTGGGGGTATCGGCCTGGCTGATCTCGCGCATCGGCACACGGATGTCGGGTCGCGAGCCCTCGACGTAGATCTTGCGCGAGTTCGGCAGCGGCTGGATCGCGGCCTCGTCGACGTGGGCGGTGGCGGCGAGGAATTGCGGATTGGCGTTCATGGTGCGCTCCACATGAGTGATACGCGGGGAGCGCGGAGGGAATGCCGCCACGCTTCCCTGCGCCGGCATGACCCGGATCAGGTTCCAAGGGTGTGATCTCAGCCGCGTTGCTGCGGCACCCCTAACGTGTGGCGGAAACTAGCGGAAACCGGGAGGCATTACAAGCATGGCGCGGATGGGGTCATGGCGTCGCCGGCGCCGCGCGCCCGTCTTCACGTGCGTGCGCCCGGCGGCCATACTTGTGGCCCTGCGGCGCGCGGCTGCCGCGTACAGGAGAAGCGCATGATCCGTCAGCAGGATGTCATCGACAGCGTCGCCGATGCGCTGCAATTCATTTCCTACTATCACCCGCTCGACTTCGTGCAGGCGGTCAAGGCGGCCTACGACCGCGAGGTGTCGCCGGCCGCGAAGGATGCTTTGGCGCAGATATTGGTCAACTCACGCATGAGCGCGGAAGGCCACCGGCCGATCTGCCAGGACACCGGCCTGGTGGTGGCGTTCGTCAAGGTCGGCATGGATGTCCGCTTCGACGGCGACCTGTCGTTGCAGGCCATGATCGACGCCGGTGTGCGCCGCGCCTACACCGATGCCGACAATCCGTTGCGCGCGTCGGTGCTGGCGGACCCGGCCGGCGCGCGGCGCAACACTCGTGACAACACGCCGGCGGTGGTGTACGTGGAACTGGTGCCGGGGGCGACGCTGGACGTGCGCATCGCCGCCAAAGGCGGCGGTTCGGAGAACAAGGCCCGCTTCGCCGTGCTCAATCCGTCCGACTCGATCGTCGATTGGGTGCTGCGGCAGCTCCCGGACATGGGCGCGGGCTGGTGTCCTCCCGGCATCCTCGGCATCGGCGTCGGTGGTTCGCCGGAGAAGGCGTTGTTGCTGGCCAAGGAGGCGTTGTTCGAACCCATCGACATCCACGAACTGCGCGCGCGCGGTCCGGCCAACCGCATCGAGGAACTGCGCCTGGAACTGATGGACAAGGTCAATGCGCTGGGCATCGGCGCACAGGGGCTGGGTGGCCTCACCACGGTGCTGGACGTGAAGATCCGCGATTACCCGACGCACGCCGCATCCTTGCCGGTGGGGCTGATCCCCAATTGCGCCGCCACCCGCCACATCCACTTCACGCTCGACGGTTCCGGCCCGGCGCGTTTCGCGCCGCCGCCGTTGAGCGCTTGGCCGGAGGTGGCCTGGGATGGACCGGCGGGCGCGCGCCGCGTCGATCTGGATCGGCTGACGCGCGCCGACATCGCATCCTGGCGCGCCGGTGAACGGCTGCTGCTCAACGGCCGGCTGCTCACCGGACGCGATGCCGCGCACAAACGCATCGCCGATCTGGTGGCGCGCGGCGAGCCGCTGCCCGTGGATTTCCACGGCCGCTTCATCTACTACGTCGGCCCGGTCGACGCGGTGCGGGACGAAGCGGTCGGCCCGGCCGGACCGACCACGGCATCACGCATGGACAAGTTCACCGACCTGATGCTGGACGAGCCGGTCGGCCTCCTGGGCATGATCGGCAAGTCGGAACGTGGGCCGCAGACCATCGCCTCGCTCGAGGCGCATGGCGGGGTCTATTGCATCGCCGTCGGTGGTGCGGCTTATCTGGTGTCGAAGGCGATCAAGGCGGCGCGCGTGCTGGCGTTCCCGGAGCTGGGTATGGAGGCGGTATACGAGTTCGTCGTGCAGGACATGCCGGTCACCGTGGCGGTGGACAGCCGCGGCGAGTCGGTGCATGACAGCGGACCGCGTGAATGGCGGGTACGCATCGCACAGACCGGGTTGATCAAGCCCTGATGCGGCGCGCGCGATGGTCTGGTGCCGGCGGTGGCCGGCGCGGCGGAGATCACACCCGCCGGCGCCTCGGGGTCATCAGTCGCCGCGCAGCCGGGACATGTAGTCGCTGACCGCCTCGACATCGGCGTTGCTGTAAGACTTCAGCACGCGCACCATGTCGGCATCCGTGTTGCGCCGGCCTTCGTCCCGGCTCTCCAGCGTCTCGCGCACCAGATAGGCGTAGTGCTGGCCGGCCACCCTGGGATAGAAGCGTACCGCCAGACCCTCGCCGTTGCGTCCATGGCAGGAGGCGCAGTCGCGCTCGTACAGGGCCTTGCCGTGGGCGAGGTGCTTGCCGTCGCCCACCTGATTGTTGGGCGTGGGCGGCAGCAGGCTGAGGTAGGCGGCGATGTCGGCGATGTCCTCCGTGCTCACCAGCAGGTCATCGGTGAACGGATGCATCTTCGGGTTGTGACGTCGTCCGGCTTTGATGTCGAGCACCTGCTTGATTAGCACCGTGTCGTGTTGCGCCGCCAGCAGCGGTGTCTGCGACTTGGCGCGTTGCTGGCCATCTTCCAGATGGCAGCCGCGGCACACGCGGAACGCTGCCTGGCCCCGGCGCGCGTCCGCGTTGTGTTTGAGCGCGGTGATGATGTCGGGGTACAGCTTGGCCTTGATCGGCGTGTTGTCGGCGGATGCCGCGAACGGCAGCGCCAGCAGCGCCGCCAGGGCGAGAACGTACTTGTCGATCATTGTCGGGACTCCTCAGGGCAGACTGGCCATGTATTCGGCGACGGCGCGCGTTTCCTGCGGCGACAGGCGCTGCGCGATGGTACGCATGATGCGTTTGCCGTTGGTGCGCCCGCCGGTGGCATACAGGCGGAACTGCTCCAGCGTGTATTCCACGTGCTGGCCGGCGAGGCGGGCGAATTCGTCGATGCCGGCGCCGTTGTCCTCGTGGCAGCTGGCGCAGGCCGGCACGCCGTTGTCGGGGTTGCCCTGGTGATAGATCTTCTTGCCCAGCGGCAGCAGGCCGGGGTTGGTGACCACCCCCGGTGCCGGCTTCTGACGCGCATAGTAGGCCGCCAACGCCTTGAGGTCGTCCTGCGACAGGTCGGCCACCATCGGCTGCATCAGCTCGCTGCTGCGCTTGCCGCTCTTGTAATCCAGCAGTTCGCGCAGCAGGTAGACCTGCTGCTGACCGGCGAGGTTGGGGAAGGTCGGCACGGCGCTGTTGCCGTCGGCGCCATGGCAGCCGGCACAGACGCCACCGGCCAGCTCCGCGCCGCGGTCGGCCCAGGTGGGCGTGACCAGCAGCGCGGCACTGCAACACAGGGCGAGGCGGGCCACGGAACTGCGGAATCGAAAGGATGGACTGGGCATGGTGTCAGAGCCTCCGGGGCGGGTGAAACGGGGCGAAGCATACCTAGGGCGTTCCCCGCGTGGCGAAATTTGCAAGGGTTCTTGACTTGGGTCAAGGTTGGAGTGGTCACGCCAACGACAAGCGGGTCGTGCACAATAACGCACGATCGAAGTTGCGAGGGGCACATGGCGATGGAATGGTGGCATTGGGTGGCGTTGGGGTTGGCGCTGATCGTGGCCGAGATGTTTTCCGCCGGCTTCTATCTG
>CALEDT010000026.1 GCA_937949525.1 uncultured Burkholderiales bacterium
CGCGACTTTCCCGTACCGGCTCATAGCGCCGCGACCTCCTCGCCGACGATGCGCACCTCCGGCTGGAGCGCGATCCCGAAGCGGTCGAGCACCGCGGCCCGGGCATGGGCGATCAGCGCCTCGATGTCGGCGGCGCGCGCGCGCCCGCCGGGGTTGACGATGAAGTTCGCGTGCTGCTCGGAGATCCTCGCCCCGCCGACCGAGTAGCCCTTCAGCCCGCACGCCTCGATCAGCCGCGCCGCATGGTCGCCCGGCGGATTGCGGAACACCGAGCCGGCGTTGGGCTGGTTCAGCGGCTGGCTGTCGATGCGCTTCTGCAGCAGGCGTTTGATCTCGGCGCGCGAAGCCTCGCCGTCGCCGCGCGGCAGCATGAACCAGGCGGCGACGAACCATTCGTCCGGATGCGGCGCCAGCGGCGCGACCCCCGGATGGGAGGTATCGCCGGCGTCGGCGCGCAGTTCGGTATGGCGATAGCCGACGCGATACTCGCCGGGCGCGCGCCGCGCCAGCTCGCCGCGCCGGTCGACGGTGAGCACGCGGGTCACGTACTCCCAGGTCTCGTGACCATAGCAGCCGGCATTCATGGCCAACGCGCCGCCCACCGTGCCGGGCACGCCGGCCAGGAATTCGGCGCCGACCAGGCCGTGGTTGGCGGCGAAGCGCGCCACCTTGGGGCTGGCCACGCCGGCCTCGGCGAAGATCACGCCGTAACGGCTGGCGTCCTCGCCGGCGCCGTTGGGCCGGCGCTGCTCCAGATGAATGCGCCCCAACGCGCCGTGCAGATGGATCACGGTGCCGCGCACACCGCCATCGCGCACCAGCAGGTTGCTGCCCAGGCCGATGAAATGCACCGGCTCGTCGTCGTCCAGACTGCGCAGGAAGGCGCACAGGTCGTCGAGGTTGGCCGGCGTGTACAGACGATCGGCGCTGCCACCGACCCGCCAACTGGTGTAACGGCTCATGGGCACGTTGAAACGCAGATGGCCCTGCAGGCCCGGCACGCGGGCACGTGGTGCGTTGGGCAACGGCGTGTCGGTCATGTCGTCCCCTCCCGCACCATGGCCGCCAGGCGCGGCGCCACCTGACCGATGGAGCCGGCCCCCATGGTCAGCACCACGTCGCCGTCACGCACGAAGTCGGCCAGCACCGCCGGCAGCTCGCCGACGTCGGCGACGAACAGCGGTTCGACCTTGCCCAGCACGCGCAGCGAACGCGCCAGCGCGCGGCCGTCCGCGGCCACCAGGGGCGGCTCGCCGGCGGCATAGACCTCGGTCAGCAACAACGCGTCGGCCTGCGACAGCACCTGCACGAAGTCCTCGAACAGGTCGCGGGTGCGCGTGTAGCGGTGCGGCTGGAACCCCAGAACCAGCCGCCGACCGGGGAAGGCGCCGCGCGCGGCGGCCAGCGTGGCGCGCATTTCCGCCGGATGGTGGCCATAATCGTCCACCAGCGTGAACCGGCGTCCATCGGCCAGGCGCAGGTCGCCATAGCGCTGGAAGCGGCGGCCGACGCCGCTGAAATGGGCCAGCGCCCGCTGCGTGGCGGCATCCGGCACCTGCAACTCCCACGCCACGGCGATGGCCGCCAGCGCGTTGAGCACGTTGTGCAGACCGGGCAGGTTGAGCGCCACCTCGATGGGCGAGCGCACGCCGTTGCGCACGGCGGTGAAACGCATGCCGCCGTCCTCGGCGCGGATGTCGATGGCCTGGATGGCGCAATCCTCGGTGGTGCCGTAGGTCATCACCGGTTTTTCGATGCGCGGCAGCAACGCGCGCGCCACCGGATCGTCGGCGCACACCATGGCCATGCCCCAGAACGGCAGGCGGTGCAGGAAGTCGACGAACGCGCCTTTCAGCCGCTCGAAATCATGGCCGTAGGTCTCCATGTGGTCGGCGTCGATGTTGGTCACCACCGCCACCACGGGCGACAAATGCAGGAACGAGGCATCGGATTCGTCGGCTTCGGCCACCAGCCATTCGCCCTGACCGAGGCGGGCGTTGGCGCCGGCGGCGAGCAGTTTGCCGCCGATCACGAAGGTGGGGTCCAGCCCCGCCTCGCTGAGGATGCTGGCGATCAGACTGGTGGTGGTGGTCTTGCCATGCGTGCCGGCGACGGCGATGCCTTGCTTGAAGCGCATCAGCTCGGCCAGCATCATGGCCCGCGCCACCACCGGCACGCGCGCGGCGCGCGCCGCCATGACCTCCGGGTTGTCCTCGTGGATGGCGCTGGACACCACCAGCACGTCGGCGCCGGCGACATGCGCGGCATCGTGACCGCGGAACACGCGTGCGCCCATGCCGGCCAGGCGCTGGGTGACCGCGTTGTCGGCGGCATCGCTGCCGCTCACCTGGTAACCCAGGTTGAGCAGCACCTCGGCGATGCCGCTCATACCGGCACCGCCGATGCCGACGAAGTGGATGTGGCGGACCTTGTGTTTCATCGCGCGGGACGCCGTGAACGGGTGACGGACGATGGCCGGAAGGCGCAGCGGGCGGCGGTCATCGGGCCAACTCCTCGACCACCTGCGCGACGCGCTCGGTGGCCAGCGGCTTGGCCATCGCGCGCGCCTTGCCGGCGCGCGCGAGCAGCTCGGCGCGGCTCAGGCCGGCCAGCCAGGCGGCGAGCGCGTCGACACTCAGTGCGTCCTGCGGCATCAGCCAGGCGGCGCCGGCATCGGCCAGGAAGCGGGCGTTGGCGCGCTGGTGATCGTCGACCGCGTGCGGATAGGGCACGAACAACGCCGCGGAGCCGCTGGCGGCGATCTCCGCCACGGTCAACGCACCGGCGCGGCAGATCACCACGTCGGCCCAGTCCAGCGCCTGCGCCATGTCGTCGATGAACGCCAGGCATTCGGCCTCGACACCAGCCTGGGCATAGTGTTCACGCAGCGCCTGCAGATGCGCGGCGCCGGACTGGTGGCGCACCTGCGGGCGCGCCCCGGCGGGCAGGCGCGCCAGCGCCTGCGGCACGCGTTCGTTCAGCACCGCGGCGCCCAGACTGCCGCCCACCACCAGCAAACGCAAACCGCCGGTGCGGCCGGCCAGACGCTGGTCCGGCGGCGGCAGCGCGGCGATGTCGGGCCGCACCGGATTGCCGCACCACTCGGCGGCGACCTTGCCGCACGGCAGCGGCTTGTCCACGGCCTGCGTGAACGCGCTCGGGTAGCCGGTCAACACGCGGTCGGCGAGACAGGCGAGCACCCGATTGGTCAGCCCGGCGATGGCGTTCTGCTCATGCACCACCAGCGGCTTGCCGAACAGGCTGGCCATCATGCCGCCGGGAAACGCAGCATAGCCGCCCAGACCGAGCGCGACGTCGGGCCGCTCGCGGAAAATCGCGCGCGCCGCCTGCCAGAAAGCCAGCACCAGGAACATCGGGATCACCACTTTGCTCAACACACCCTTGCCGCGCAGTCCGGCGACGCGCAGCCAGACCATGTCGAAACCGCGTTCCACCACCAGGCGGGCTTCCAACCCTGCGCGCGTACCCAGCCACACCACGCGCCAGCCGTCGGCGCGCAGCCGCTCCGCCACCGCCAGCGCCGGCATCACGTGCCCGCCGGTGCCGCCGGCCATGACCAGCACGGTACGCGCCGGCAGCGCACTCACCGATGGTTGCCGCGCGCCGCCGCTCATGCCTTCTTCCCCCGCATCAGGCAGCGGTTCTCGTAGTCGACGCGCATCAGCACCGCCAGCGCCAGACAGTTGGCGACGATGCCGGAACCGCCGTAGCTCATCAGCGGCAGCGTGAGCCCCTTGGTGGGCAGTACGCCCAGGTTCACACCCATGTTGATGAACGCCTGGGTACCCATCCACACGCCCACGCCCTGAGCCACCAGCGCGGCGAAGTTGCGCTGCATCAGACTGGCCTGCCAGCCGATGGAGAACGCCCGCCAGGTGACCCAGGCGAACAGGCCGATGACCGTGAGCACGCCGATCAGACCCAGTTCCTCGCCGATCACGGCGAACAGGAAATCGGTGTAGGCCTCGGGCAGGTAGAACAGCTTTTCGACGCTGTCGCCCAGGCCGACGCCGGTGAGTTCGCCGTTGCCGAACGCGATCAGCGCGTGCGACAACTGATAACCGGCGCCATAGGGGTCGCTCCACGGGTCCAGATAACTGATCACGCGTTGCAGGCGGTAGGGCGACATCACCACCAGCAGCACGAAGCCGATGGCCAGCAGCGCCACCAGCCCCAGCAGCAGGCGGGTGTTGAGGCCGCCCAGGAACAGGATGGCCAGGGCAATGGCGACGATCACCACGAAGGCGCCGAAATCCGGCTCCAGCAGCAGCAGGGCACCGACCGTGAGCATGACCAGGAACATGGGCAGGAAACCCTTCTTCACGCTGCGCATGTGCGCCGCCTTGCGTACCGTGTAGTCGGCGGCGTACAGGATGGTGGCGAACTTCATCAGTTCGGAGGGTTGCAGGTTGCCCAGCGCGCCCAGCGGTATCCAGCGTCGGCTGCCGTTGACTTCCTTGCCGATGAACGGCACCAGCACCAGCACGAGCAGCGCCGAGCCGACGATGAACAACCACGGCGCCAGTTTCTGCCAGACCTGCGTGGGGATCTGCAACGCGGCGTAACCGGCGCCGATGCCGATCGCCAGATACATCGCATGCCGCACCAGGTAGAACGCGGAGCGGCCATCGACGCTTTTGGCGTCGGCGATGGCGATGGACGCCGAGTACACCATGACCAGGCCCAGCATCAGCAGACCGGCGCTGGCATAGAACAGGCTCCAGTCATACGGCGTCAGCGCGGTGCGCTTGAGCGCGGCGTTATGAAACATGGCCGTCGCCTCCATCCGCCGGCGCCCGTTCGGCCGCCAACCGCCTTACCGATTGGACGAACACCTGCGCGCGGTGCGCGTAGTCGCGGAACATGTCCCAACTGGCACAGGCCGGCGACAGCAGCACCGCGTCGCCCGCGCGCGCCAGCGCATGCGCCTGGCGGACCGCGGCATCCATGTCGGCCGCCCGCGCGATCGGGCAGGCCCCGGCCAGCGCCGCTTCGATCAGCGGCGCGTCGCGGCCGATCAACACCACCGCGCGTGCGCCTTGCACGGCTGCGCGCAGCGGCGCGAAGTCCTGGCCCTTGCCATCGCCGCCGGCGATCAGCACCACCGGTTCACGCAGGCCGCGCAAGGCCGCGACGGTGGCGCCGACGTTGGTGCCCTTGGAATCGTCGTAGTAGCTCCGCCCGGCGACCTCGGCGACCTTCTGCACCCGGTGCGGCAAGCCGACGAAGGTCTTCAGCGCCGGCACCAGACCCTCGTAGGGCAGGCCGATGGCGCGGCACAGCGCCAGCGCGGCCAGCGCATTGGCGGCGTTGTGCAGGCCGGCGATGGGCAGCTTGTCCACCGGCAGCAGCGCCTCCTCGCCTTCCGCCAGCCACAGGCGGTCCTTGCGCGTGACCAGACGGAAATGGCCGGGCGCCGCAACCGGCGGCTCGGGTTCGACGCCGAAGGTCCACACCGGGTGTCCGGGCAGAGCCATGGCCATCACCCGCGCGTCCTCGCGGTTCAACACCTGGAGGCAGTTGCCCGTCGGCGGGAATATGCGCGCCTTCGCTGCGGCGTAGTCGTCCATGCCGGCGTAGCGGTCCATGTGATCCTGCGACAGGTTGAGCACGGTGGCCGCGTCCGGCGCCAGGCTGCGCGTGGTTTCCAACTGGAAGCTAGACAGTTCCAGCACCCACACGTCGGGCTCCCGGCCACGCGTGGCGCGATCGTCGAGTGCCTCAAGCACCGGCAGGCCGATGTTGCCGGCGACCACGGTATCCAGGCCGACCGCGGCGCACAGATGCCCGGCCAGCGCGGTCACCGTGCTCTTGCCGTTGGAGCCGGTGATGGCGAGCAGCCGCGCGCGACCGCCGGCGATCGCGCGCGCGAACAGTTCGACGTCGCCGACGACGTCCTTGCCGGCGGCCTGCGCGCGCGCGATCGCCGGCGTGGCCACGGCCACCCCCGGACTGACCACCACCAGATCCGCCCAGGCGAAATCGTCATCGGTAAAACCGCCCAGGCGCAACGGCACTTCGGGAAACGCCTCGCGCATGTGCTGCGCATGCGGCGGCTCGGCGCGGCTATCGGTGGCGCGCACCACGGCGTCGCGCTCCAGCAGCCAGCGCACGCACGAGGCGCCGGTCTCGCCAAGACCGACGACCAGGGCCTTGCGGCCGGCGAGCGAGCGATTGGCGCCGTTCATCGCAGTTTAAGCGTGGACAGGCCGATCAGCACCAGCATCATGCTGATGATCCAGAAACGCACCACCACCTGATTTTCCTTCCAGCCCTTCAGCTCGAAATGGTGGTGGATGGGCGCCATCAGAAACACCCGTTTGCCGCGCAGCTTGTAAGAACCGACCTGCAGCATCACCGAGATGGTCTCGGCCACGAACACGCCGCCCATGATGAACAGCACGATCTCCTGGCGCACGATCACCGCCACCACGCCCAGCGCGGCGCCGAGCGCGAGCGCGCCGACATCGCCCATGAACACTTCGGCGGGATAGGCGTTGAACCACAGGAAGGCGAGGCCGGCGCCGACCAGCGCGGCGCAGAACACGGCCAGTTCGCCGGCGCCGGGGATGTGCGGCACGCCGAGATACTTGGCGAACACCGCGTGGCCGGCGACATAGGCGAAGATGGCCAAGGCGCCGGCCACCATCACCGTCGGCATGATCGCCAGCCCGTCGGCACCGTCGGTGAGGTTGACGGCATTGCTGGTGCCGACGATGACGAAATAGGCCAGCAGCACGAAGCCGACCGTGCCCAGAGGCATGACCACCTGCTTGAAGAACGGCACGATCAGTTCGGTCTGCGCCGGCAGATGCGCCGACCAGGCGAGGAAGATGGCCACGCCGGCGGCGATCAGCGATTGCCAGAAATATTTCCAGCGCGCCGGCAGGCCGCGCGGGTTCTTCTCCACGACCTTGCGCCAGTCATCGACCCAGCCGATGGCGCCGAAGCCGAGCAGCGTGACCAGCGCCACCCAGACGTAGGCGTTGGCCAGGTCGGCCCACAACAGCGTGGTGACCGCCACTGCGGTGAGGATCAGCGCGCCGCCCATGGTGGGCGTGCCGGCCTTGATCAGATGGGTCTGCGGACCATCGTCGCGCACCGTCTGGCCGATCTTCAGGCGGGTCAGGCGGCGGATCAGCGCCGGACCGACGATGAACGAGATGACCAGCGCGGTCAGCGTCGCCAGCACCGCGCGCAGCGTGATGTAGCCGAACACGTTGAACGCGCGGATGTCGGTGCCCAGCCATTGGAACAGGCTCAGGAGCATGTCTTCGCCTCCTGGAAGGACATCACCACGCGTTCCATGCGCATGAAGCGCGACCCCTTGACCAGCACCGTGACGTCCGGCGCCAGCGCGCATTCGATCTCGGCCAGCAGTTCCTCGATGCGCTCGAAATGCATGCCGCCGGCACCGAACGCGCGTGCGGCGTGCAGCGACAGTTCGCCCAGGCACAGCAGCCGGTCGATGCCGGCGGCACGCGCCTGCTCGCCGATCTCGGCGTGCAAGCGCTCGCCACCCTCGCCCAGCTCGCCCATGTCGCCCAACACCAGGATGCGCCGGCCGGGGCGTGCCGCGAGCACGCGGATGGCGACCCCGACGGAATCGGGATTGGCGTTGTAGCTGTCGTCGATCAACGTCGCGCCGAGGATGCAAGGGTGCATCTGCAGGCGGCCCTTGACGCCGGCGAAGGCGGCCAGGCCGCGCGCCACCGCGTCGGCCGACGCGCCCAGGGCCAGCGCGGCGGCGGTGGCCGCCGCG
Organism: uncultured Burkholderiales bacterium; assembly: GCA_937949525.1. Lineage (GTDB taxonomy): Bacteria > Pseudomonadota > Gammaproteobacteria > Burkholderiales > Thiobacillaceae > PFJX01. Next base: position 7,784 of record CALEDT010000026.1, read on the forward strand.
GCGTTGCGCAGGTTGTGTTCGCCCGGCACGCCCAGGCTGGTGTCGATGCGCCCGGCCGGCGTGTACAGCGTGAGCGGCTGGCGTCCGGCCGCGCCAACTGCGGCGGCGACGCGCACCTCGGCCGCCGGCCCCATGCCGAAACCCATCACCCTGCGGCTGCCGCACAGCTCGCGCCATAACGGCGCATGAGCATCGTCGACATTGATCAGGCCGACGCCGTCGGGCTTGAGACCGCTGTAGATTTCGCCCTTGGCGCGCGCGATCGCCTCGACCGAACCCAGACCCTGCAGATGCGCACGCTGGGCGTTGTTGACCAGCGCCACGTCCGGATTGCTCAACTGCGACAGATAGCTCAGCTCGCCCGCATGGTTCATGCCCATTTCGACCACCGCGTACCGATGCGCCGGGGTCAGGCGCAGCAGAGTCAGCGGCACGCCGATGTCGTTGTTCAGATTGCCGGCAGTGGCCAGCACTGCATCCTGGCCAGCCTCGGCGGCGAGGATGGCGGCGGTCATCTCCTTCACGGTGGTCTTGCCGTTGCTGCCGGTGATGGCCGCTACGCGCGCCGGCATGCGCGCACGCTGCCACGCGGCCAGACGGCCCAGCGCGCGCAACGTGTCGTCCACCACCAGCGCCGGTTGCACATCCAGATGCGCGTCGGCGGCGATCATCACCGCCGCGGCGCCGGCGGCGAGCGCCGCGGCGGCGTAGTCGTGGCCGTCGTGGCGCGGTCCGCGCAAGGCCACGAACAGGCAGCCGGGGGTCAGCGCACGGCTGTCGCTGGACACTGCGGTCAACTCGACATCGGCGCCGATGGCCGCGGCGTTGAGCGCCTGGGCGGCTTCATGCAGACGCATGGCTGATCCTTTCCGCGAGCGCCGCCTGCGCGACCTCGACGTCGGAGAACGGATGGCGCACGCCGGCGATCTCCTGGTAGGTTTCATGGCCCTTGCCGGCGATCAGCACGATGTCGCCCGCGCCGGCGCGCGCGATCGCCGCGTGGATGGCCGCGCGCCGGTCGACCAGCGCTTCCTGGCCGGGCGGCATGCCGGCCAGGATGTCGGCGATGATGCCGGCCGGCTCCTCGTTGCGCGGGTTGTCGCTGGTGACGATGGCGACATCCGCGCGCGCCGCAGCCGCGGCGCCCATCAACGCGCGCTTGCCGGCGTCGCGCCCGCCGCCGCAGCCGAACACGCACCACAGCCGGCCGGCGGCGAGCGGACGCAGCGCGGCCAGCACCTGGTCGAGCGCGTCCGGTGTGTGCGCGTAATCGACGATCACCGTCGGAGCACCTGGCAGCGACGGCACGCGCTGCATGCGGCCGGGTGCGGGCTCGGCTTGCGCCAACGCGCGCAGTGCGTCGGCCAGCGGCACGTCGGCGACCAACAGCGCAGCCAGTGCCGCGAGCAGGTTGTAAGCGTTGAACTCACCCAGCAGCGGCGAGGCCAATTCGCCCCCGCCCCAAGGCGAGGCGATGCTCAGGCGCAGCCCGGCCGCGTCGGCATGGCAACGGGTCGCGCGCAGATCACCCGCGCGCAGGCCGTAGGTCAGCACGCGCGCGCTGCCGCCGCGCAACTGGCCGGCGAGCGTGGCGCCGAAGGCATCGTCCGCATTGAGCACGGCATGACGCAGTCCCGGCCAGTGGAACAGGCGCGATTTGGCGGCGGCGTAGGACGCCATGTCGCCGTGGTAGTCGAGATGGTCGCGCGACAGGTTGGTGAACACCGCGACATCGAAGTCCACACCCTCCACGCGTCCCTGGTCCAGCGCGTGCGACGAAACCTCCATGGCCACCACACGCGCACCGTCGTCGCGGTAGTTGGCCAGCAGGCCCTGCAGCGTGACCGCATCCGGAGTGGTGTGGCTGGTGGCGACCAGGCCGGCGAACGAACCGGCCGGGTCGGCGAAACCGTTGCCCAGCGTGCCGATCACGGCGGCGCGGGTGCCGAGACGGGCATGCGCGGCGGCGATCCACTGGCTCACCGAGGTCTTGCCGTTGGTGCCGGTCACGCCGCACATCCACAGTGCGCGTGACGGCTGACCATGCCAGGCCGCGGCCAGCAAGGGTGCGCGCCGGCGCAGTCCGCTCACCGGCAGATGCGGCGCACGCCGGCGCGCATCCCAGGACCAGCCCTCCGGCTCCCACAGCACCGCGGCTGCGCCGGCATGCAGTGCATCGGCGATGTGCGCCCGGCCGTCATGGCGCGTGCCGGGGTAGGCCAGGAATACGTCGCCGGGGCCGACGTGACGGCTGTCGGCGGTCATGCCGCGCGCGTCCGGCGCCAGTGCGCGCAATGCCTGGACCAGTTCGTCGCTGGCCGTCATACCGCCTCCGGAATCACCGGCGCGTCGCGCCAGGAGGTGCCGCGTTCGAACGGCGCATCCGGCGGCACCGCCATGAAGCGCAATGCCCCGGACATCACATTGGAAAACACCGGCGCGGCCACCAGGCCGCCGAAATACTCGCGCCCACCCGGTTCGTCGATCACCACCGCCACCACCAGACGTGGGTCGCTCACCGGCGCGAGGCCGACGAAAGTGCTGACGTAGGTGCGTCCCTCGTAGCTGCCGTCGACCAGCTTGTGTGCGGTGCCGGTCTTGCCCGCCACGCGATAACCGTCGACGCGCGCGCGCGGCGCGGTGCCGCCCGGATGGGTGACCCGCTCCAGCATGGCCAGCACCTGGCGGGCCGTCTCCGGACGCAGCACGCGCGTGCCCGTGGCCGGGCCTTCGCGCCGCAACACGGTCAACTGCGGCATGACGCCGTCGTTGGCAAAGGCGGTGTACGCATGCGCGAGCTGCAGCAGACTGACCGACACCCCGTGCCCATAGGACATGGTGGCCTTCTCGATCGGCCGCCAGGTCTGGTACGGACGCAGCCTTCCGCTGGCCTCGCCGGGCAGGCCGGAGCCGGGCGGCGCGCCGAAACCGGCGCGGTTGAGCACGCGCCAGTAATCCTCGCCGCGCATCTCCAACGCCAACTTGGCGACCGCGACGTTGCTCGATACCTGTAGCGCATCGGCCAGCGTCAACACGCCGCGAGCGTGCGTGTCGGTGATGCGCTTGTCGCCGATCACGAACCAGCCCGGACCGGTATCGATGAGCTGGTCGGGACGGGTCACGCCCGCCTCCAGGGCGGCCGCCACAAACAGCGGCTTCATGGTCGAACCCGGCTCAAACGCATCGGTGACGGCGCGGTTGCGCATGCGCTCGCGCTGGAAGGTGCTGCGGCTATTGGGGTTGAAGCTGGGCGCGTTGGCCATGGCGAGAATCTCGCCGCTGCGCGCGTCGAGCACCACCACCGAGCCGGCCCGCGCCTGATGGCGTTCCACCGCATCGGTCAGTTCGCGGTAGGCGAGATACTGGATGTGCTGGTTGAGCGACAACGCCAGATCACGCCCCGGTTTGGGCGGGTGCAGGCGCTCCAGCACTTCGACGACGTTGCCGGGACGATCACGCAACACCCGTTCGGCACCGGGCACGCCGCTCAGCCAGGACTGGTAGGCGAGTTCGACCCCTTCTTGGCCATGGTCGTCGATGTTGGTCACCCCAAGCACATGCGCGGCCACCTCGCCAGCCGGATAGTAGCGCCGAAACGCCGGCTTGCTGTGGATGCCGGCGATGCCCAATTCGCGCACCTGGTCCGCCTTGGGCGGCTCGATCAGGCGCTCCAGATAAACGAAGGCGCGCGACTTGTCGGCGAAAAGGCGCGCCAACTGCTCGGGATCGCGGCCGAGCACGTCGGCCAACGCCTGAAGCTGCTGCGGCGTGGGGTCGGCCTCGCGCGGGTTGATCCACAGCGTCTCCACCGGCGTGCTCACCGCCAGCGGCTCGCCGCGTCGGTCGGTGATGATGCCCCGATGCGCCGGGATCGCAATCACCCGCTGCGCGCGCTTCTCGCCCTGGTTGGACAGGAACTCGCTCTGCCAGACCTGCAAATAGACCGCGCGCGCGCACAACAGGGCGAAGCCGCCAAACAGCAACGCCAAGGTCAGGCGCATGCGCCAGCGTTGCAGATCCAGGCGCAGCAGCGGGTGGGCATGCTGGCTCACGGCGTCCCCTGTTCACTCAGCACATACACCTGGCGGGCATCGGGCACCACCATGCGCAGGCGACTGCGCGCCACTTCCTCCACGCGGTTGTGCATCAGCCAGGTGGAGATTTCGAGCTGAAGTTTGCCCCATTCGATGTCCAGTGCGCGTGCCTGCGCCTGCTCCGATTGCAGTGTCACGAACAGCTTGCGCGCCTGATGGCGCGCAGCGACCACGGACAGGGCGCTGATCACGAGGATCACGATCAGTAGCAGATTGAGCTTCAGCACCCCGGTCCTCCAGCCGCCGACGTGCGCTCGGCAACCCGCATCACCGCACTGCGCGCGCGCGGATTGGCGTTGCATTCGCCCGCGTCGGCGCGCACCGCGCGGCCGACGACGCGCAGGCACCCAGCGCGCAGTTCACGCGCGCGCACCGGGATCTCGGGCGGCAACCGCTCGCCCTCGGCCTGCGTGCGCATGTAACGTTTCACGATGCGATCCTCCAACGAATGAAAACTGATCACCACCAACCGGCCTCCCGGCCTCAGCCGGGCCACCGCCTGCGGCAACGCCGCTTCGATCTCTTCAAGTTCGCGGTTAATGAAAATCCGCACAGCCTGAAAGGTCCGCGTCGCCGGGTCCTGTCCGCGTTCGCGCGTGCGCACGGCGCCGGCGACGATGCGCGCGAGTTGTCCCGTGCGCTCGATCGGCGCGCGCGCGCGCTGCGCAACAATCGCCCGCGCAACCTGCCGAGCAAACCGCTCTTCGCCATAGTCCCGGACAACGCGGGCAATCTCCTCTTCAGACGCCTGGTTCAGCCAGTCGGCGGCGGTCAGGCCGCGGCTGGTGTCCATGCGCATGTCCAGTGGCGCGTCCGCGCGAAAACTGAAACCGCGCGCCGCCTCGTCCAGTTGCGGGCTGGACACGCCCAGGTCGAACAGCACGCCATCGACCGCCCCAATGCCCTCGGCCTGCAACACCTGCTCCAGCAGCGAGAACGGCGCATGCACGATGGCAAAGCGTTCGTCCCGCCATGCCCGCCCCACCGCCACTGCCGCCGGGTCGCGGTCCAGCGCCAGCAATCGGCCGCACGGCCCCAGCCGGGCGAGCAGACGCGCACTGTGCCCGCCGCGGCCGAAGGTAGCGTCGACGTAAACGCCATCGGCGCGCACGGCCAACGCCTCCAGCGCCGCGTCCGGCAACACGGGGATGTGCGCGTCGGTCACAGCGCAAAGCCCTTGAGCTCCTCTGGCAGCGTGCCATCGCGCGCGGCCTCGTGCAGCATGCGCGGCAGATTCGCGGCGGCGTCGAGGCCCGCCTGCCAGGCCGCCTCGTCGAAGATCGAGAACTTGTTGCCCTGACCCACCAGCACCACGGCCCGGTCGAGCTTGGCGAACTTGCGCAGCAGCGGCGGGATCAGGATACGCCCGGCGCTGTCCGGCTCGACTTCCTCGGCCGAGCCGACCACCAGCAGCTTGAGCTGCTGCGTCAGCGGATGCAGCCCCGGCAGGCTGTTGATCTTACGCTCGAGCGCCTCGAACTCCGGATACGGGTACAGCAACAGGCAGCCCTGGGTCGGGTCCGCCGCCAGCATCAGGCGGCCGCCGCACAAGGCGACCAGACGCTCACGATGCTTCGCGGGAATGGCAAGGCGGCCCTTCCCGTCCAGCGTCAGTTGCGTCGATCCCCTGAATGTCACCCCGCACTCCTCCGTGGCGCACTGTGTGACACTATTCCACACAATTTCCCACTAATCGCCACTATAGGCACGGCCTTTCCCCACCGTCAAGCGCGGTTTCCGTTTTTTTCAATGGTGTCAAACACTTATGTCGGACTATGGCAGCGGAATAACGAATCGCCATAGACGGATAGGCACTTAACTTAAAGTGGAACATGAAGTTTCACGGCGCGTTGCGCCGCGCTAGAGCAGGGCAGCGCCCCGGGTCGTTCGATCCGGGGGCTGATGAACGGTGGAGTCGGCCGATAAGCCGGGTTCTGTCGTGGGCAGCCATTCATCTGCGACGATGGTCGCCCATCGCCTGAAGCAGCCTACCCGCAGGCTCGGCGGGCCGCGTCGACGCCTGCCTATTTGGCCTTGCTCCGGGTGGGGTTTGGCCTGCCACGCGTGTTGCCACGCGCGCGGTGAGCGCTTACCTCGCCTTTTCACCCTTACCTGATCCGTCCTTGCGAACGGCCATCGGCGGTATGTTTTCTGTGCCACTTTCCGTCGTCTCGCGACGCCCAGGCGTTACCTGGCACCCTGCCCTGTGGAGCCCGGACTTTCCTCCGCGTACCAAGGCACGCGGCGGCTGCCTGGCCGACTCCACGGACAGTATACGCCCCGGCCGTGCGCCGCCGCTCAGCGCAGCAGCAACAGCAGGCCGCTGGCCAACAGAATGGCGCTGATCACACGTTGGAACGCCGCCTGCGACAGCCCCACGTGGACCCGCCCGCCCAGATACAGACCCAGCGCGCCCGACGGCGCCATCACCGCCAATAGCTGGAGGTGCAGCCAGCCGTAATGTCCGCCCGCGGCGAAGGCCAGGATGCGCGCGCCGCCGTCGAGTGCGAACAACGCGGCCAGGGTCGCCAGCAGGACGGTCTTGGGCAGTTGCCGCGCACGCAGGTAAAGCACGTAGAACGGGCCGCCAGTGCCGAACAGGCCGCCGACCAGACCGCCGAGGAAGCCGGCGGGCGCCGCCCAGATACGCCCCGCGCGCGGCGGCGTCAGCGGTAGCAACTGGTACAGCGCGAACGCGATGACGAAGCCGCCGAGCCAGCGCTTCAGCAGGGCTTCATCCAGGCGCGCATGCACATGCAGCGCCAGCGCGATGCCGGCCAGCGAACAGAGCAGCAAAGGCACGACCTCGCGCCACGCGATGAGGACGCGGTGGCGGCGTGCCTGCATCAGGGAACTGGTGTTGTCGAGGATCACCACCAGCGGCACCACCACCGTCAGCGGCAGCATCAGCGCGAGCAGCGGCGAGGCGACCAGCGCCGAGCCGAAGCCGGCGACGCCGCGCACGAAATAGGCGAGCAGGGCGATGATCGGTGCGAGCAGCAGCACCGTCGGCAGATCCGCCACGGCGGTTCAGCCGGTCAGTCGGCGCAATGCTTCGCGATATTTCTGCGTGGTCTTGTCCACCACCTCGGCAGGCAGCGCCGGCGCCGGCGGACGTTTGTTCCAGCCGGACGCGGTCAGCCAGTCACGCACGTACTGTTTGTCGAAGCTGGGCGGATTCTCGCCCACCCGGTATTGCTCGACCGGCCAGAAACGCGAGGAATCCGGGGTCAGCACTTCGTCGATCAGGGTCAGCGTGCCCGCCTCGTCCAGGCCAAACTCGAACTTGGTGTCGGCGATGATGATGCCGCGGGTCAGCGCATACTCGGCCGCCGCCCGATACAGCGCAACGGCGGCGTCGCGCACCCGTTCGGTCAGGTCGGCGCCCAGCAGCGCCGCGCAATGCGCCAGGTCGATGTTTTCGTCATGGGCGCCGACCGCCGCCTTGGTGGACGGCGTGAACAGCGGCTCCGGCAGCCGTTCAGCCAGCCTGAGCCCGGGCGGCAGGGCGATGCCGCATACGCTGCCGCCGTTCTGGTAGTCGGCCCAGCCGGACCCCACCAGATAGCCGCGCACGATGGCCTCCACCGGCAGGGCCTGGAGCCGTTTGACCACGATGGCGCGGCCGGCCACCTGGTCCACCTCGTCCGCCGCCACCACCGCCTCCGGCGCGTCGCCGGTAAGCTGATTGGGGAGGATGGGAGCGAGCTTCCTGAACCAGAAATCCGCCATCGCAGTGAGCACCCGGCCTTTATCCGGGATGGGCGTGGGCAACACCACATCGAAAGCGGACAAACGGTCGGTGGTGACGATGAGCATGCGCGTGTCATCGACGGCGTAGATGTCGCGCACCTTACCCCGGTGCAGCAACGGCAGACTGCGGATGGTCGTTTCGAACAAGGCGGGCGACGACATGGCGACTCCGGAATGCAAAAACCGGCGGCGAAGCACCCAGCCCCGCCGCCGGCCACGAGCTACCAGCTCAGACGATCAGTTCACCTTGGGATCCAGCTCGCCCTTCTCGTAGCGCTTGTACATCTCTTCCAGGTTGTAGATCTTGCTGATCTTACTGGCCATGCCGGCGGAGCCGAAGGCTTCATAGCGCGCTTTGCAGATGCCGGTCATCGCCTTGGTGGCTTCCTTCAGGAACTTGCGTGGATCGAAGTTCTTGCGGTCCTCGGCCAGATGCTTGCGAATGGCGCCGGTGGAGGCCATGCGCAGGTCGGTATCGATGTTGACCTTGCGCACGCCGTTCTTGATGCCCTCGACGATCTCCGACACCGGCACGCCGTAGGTCTGGCCCATGTCGCCGCCGTAACTGTTGATGATCGCCAGCCAGTCCTCGGGAACCGAGGACGAGCCGTGCATGACCAGGTGCACGCTGGGAATGCGTGCATGGATTTCCTTGACGCGGTCGATGCGCAGCACCTTGCCGGTGGGCTTCTGTGTGAACTTGTAGGCGCCATGCGAAGTACCGATGGCGATGGCCAGCGCATCGACGTGGGTCTTGGACACGAAGTCGGCAGCCTCGTCGGGGTCGGTCAGCAGCATGGAGTGGTCCAGCGTGCCTTCGGCGCCGTGGCCATCCTCCTCGCCGGCCTTGCCGGTTTCCAGCGAGCCCAGGCAGCCCAGTTCGCCTTCCACCGACACGCCGCAGGCGTGCGCCAGCTCGACCACATGGCGGGTGACGTCGACGTTGTACTCGTAGCTGGACGGGGTCTTGCCGTCGGTCTGCAGGGAGCCATCCATCATCACCGAGCTGAAGCCGGACTGGATGGAACGGAAGCAGACGCTGGGGGAAGCACCGTGGTCCTGATGCATGCAGATGGGGATCTGCGGATACATCTCGATGGCGGCCAGGATCAGGTGGCGCAGGAAGGGTTCGCCGGCATAGGAACGCGCACCCGCGGAACCCTGCAGGATGACCGGGGAATCCACGGCGGCGGCGGCCTCCATGATGGCCTTGACCTGTTCCATGTTGTTGACGTTGAAGGCGGGCAGACCGTAACCGTGTTCGGCGGCGTGGTCCAGCAGTTGACGCAGGGAAATCAGAGCCATTTGGGTATCTCCTTGTGAGTGGATCGGAATTCAGGCCTTCTTGTGTTCGCCGACGCGGACGATCTTCATCGTGTTGGTGCCGCCGGGCTTGCCGATGGGTTCACCGATGGTCAGCAGGATGAGATCGCCGTTTCTGACCGCGCCACGCCGGCGCAGTTCATCCTCGGCTTCGGCCAGCAACTGGTCGCGCTCGATGGTGGACGGTTTGAAGTTGACCGGGTACACGCCGCGGAACAGGGTCACCTTTCTGCGCGTTTCCACCTCCGGTGTCAAGGCGTAGATCGGCACGTGCGTGCTGATGCGCGACATCCACAACGCGGTGGACCCCGACTGGGTCATGGCCGCGATGGCCTTGATGTTGAGGTGCAGCGCGGTGAAGGAGGCGGACATGGCAATGGCCTCGTCGACGCGCAGGAAGCCGTGGTCCAGCATGTGCGTGCGGATGTTGGCTTCGAGTTCCTTCTCGGCCTCCAGACAGACCCGGTTCATCGCCGCCACCGCTTCGATCGGATACTGACCGGCCGCGGTCTCGGCCGACAGCATCACCGCGTCCGTGCCGTCGAGCACGGCGTTGGCGACGTCGGACACTTCGGCACGGGTCGGGATCGGGCTGGAGATCATGGACTCCATCATCTGGGTCGCGGTGATCACCACCTTGTTGCGCTCGCGCGCCATGCGCGTCATGCGCTTCTGCAAGGCCGGCACCGCGGCGTCGCCGACTTCCACGCCCAGATCACCGCGCGCAACCATGATCGCGTCGGAGGCGTTGAGGATGTCCTCCAGCGCATCGATGGCCTCGGCCCGCTCGATCTTGGCGACGATCCAGGCGCGGCCGCCGGCGGCGCGCAGGATCTCGCGCGCCTGCTGGATGTCGGCGGCGGAACGCGGAAACGACACGGCCAGATAATCGGCCTTGAGGCGCGCCGCGGTCTTGATGTCTTCGACATCCTTCTCCGTCAGCGCGCTGGCGGACAGGCCGCCGCCCTTGCGGTTGATGCCCTTGTTGTTGGACAGGATCCCGCCCTGCACCACCTTGCAGTGCACTTCGTGGCCGTGCACCTCCTCGACCCACATCTCGATACGGCCATCGTCCAGCAACAGCGTGGTGCCGCGCGCCACGTCGCGCACCAGTTCCTTGTAGTCGAGACCGACGCGGGTCTGGTCGCCCAGCATGCATTCGGCATCCAGGATGAACTTGTCGCCCGCGGCCAGCGTGATCTTGCCGTCGCGGAACTTGCCGATGCGGATCTTCGGGCCCTGCAGGTCGACCAGGACGCCGACCGCGCGGCCGCGCGTCTTCGCCAGCGAACGCACCAGCTCGCAGCGCTGCTGATGCTCCTCGGCGGTGCCATGGGAGAAATTGAGGCGGACGACATCCACGCCGCTCTCGATCATGCGGTCCAGCACCTTCGGATCGGAGCAGGCCGGACCCAGCGTGGCGACGATTTTTGTTCTGCGCAGCATCATCGATTACGGCAAACGGCTGACGGGGAAACGGCCGGGCGCCGAAACTTCGCGCGACGCCGCATGCCATTCATGGGTTGCTGTCCGCCGTGGCCGTTTTCCGCCTTTCACTCAGTTGGCCGCCCGCTTTTCCAGGATGTCCACGGCGGGCAGCACCTTGCCCTCCAAGTATTCCAGGAAGGCGCCGCCGGCGGTGGAGATGTAGGACACCTTGTCATAGATGTCATATTTCTGGATGGCGGCGATGGTGTCGCCGCCGCCGGCCAGCGTGAACGCCTGGGTTTCGGCGATGGCGCGGGCGATGGCCTTGGTGCCTTCGCCGAACTGGTCGAATTCGAACACGCCGACCGGGCCGTTCCACACCACGGTGCCGGCCTTCATGATGATGTCCACCAGCTCCTGCGCGGACTTGGGTCCGATGTCGAAGATCATGTCGTCGTCGGCGACGTCGGCGGCATCCTTGAGCACGGCCGGTTCGTTGGCGTCGAACTGCTTGCCGCACACCACGTCGACGGCGATGGGGATGGTGGCGCCGCGCGCGCTCATCTTCGCCATCAGCGCCTGCGCGGTGGGGATCAGATCGGTCTCGCACAAGGACTTGCCGACGTTACGGCCGGTGGCGGCGAGGAAGGTGTTGGCGATGCCACCGCCGACCACCAGTTGGTCGCACTTCTCGGCCAGGGCCTCGAGCACGGTCAGCTTGGTCGACACCTTGGAACCGCCGACGATGGCCACCATGGGACGGGCCGGATTGGCCAGCGCCTTGGCCAGCGCATCCAACTCCTCGGTGACCAGCATGCCGGCGCAGGCGGTGGGCGCATACTGGGCGATGCCGTAGGTGGAGGCTTCGGCGCGGTGCGCGGTGCCGAAGGCGTCCATCACGAACACGTCGCACAGCGCCGCATACTTGCGCGCGGTTTCCTCGGCGTTCTTCTTCTCGCCCTTGTTGATGCGGCAGTTCTCCAGCAGCACCACTTCGCCCTCGGCGACCTCGAAACCGCCGTCCACCCAATCCTTGATCAGGCGCACCGGCTTGCCCAGCTTGGCCGCCATGACGTCGGCCACGGGCTTGAGCGAGACCTCCTCGCTCCACTCGCCTTCGGTCGGGCGTCCCAGGTGGGAGGTGACCATGACCCTGGCGCCCGCCTTCATGGCGTGCTCGATGGTCGGCATCGACGCGGTGATGCGCGCGTCGGAGGTGACCTTGCCATCCTTGACGGGCACGTTCAGGTCGGCGCGGATGAATACGCGCTTGCCCTTCAGGTCCAGGTCGGTCATGCGGAGGAATTTGGCCATTTGGGTGCTCCTTGGACAGTTAAGCGGTAAGGAATGAGTGGGCTCATGCCTTACGGCTCGGGGTCAGGGGTCAGGGGTCAGGCTTTTCTCGCGGCCTTCGGCCGCGAGAAAATCTCTGAAGCCTGTAACCCGTTACTTGGCGACGTGCTCGACCAGACGCAGCATGTTGCAGGTGTAGCCATACTCGTTGTCGTACCAAGCGACGACCTTGACGAAGGTCGGGTCCAGCGCGATGCCGGCCTCGGCGTCGAAGGTGGACGGGGCGCTGTTGCCGACGAAGTCGGTAGACACCACCTTCTCGTCGGTGTAGCCCAGCACGCCCTTCAGTTCACCCTCGGAGGCAGCCTTCATGGCCTTGCAGATGTCGTCGTAGGCGGCTTCCTTGTTCAGCTCCACGGTCAGATCGACCACGGACACGTCGGAGGTGGGCACGCGGAAGGCCATGCCGGTCAGCTTCTTGTTCAGCTCCGGCAGCACCTTGCCCACCGCCTTGGCCGCGCCGGTGGAGGACGGGATGATGTTCTCCAGGATGCCGCGGCCGCCGCGCCAGTCTTTCTTGGACGGGCCGTCGACGGTCTTCTGCGTGGCGGTGGCGGCGTGCACGGTGGTCATCAGGCCGCGCTTGATGCCCCAGTTGTCGTGCAGCACCTTGGCCACCGGAGCCAGGCAGTTGGTGGTGCAGGAGGCGGCGGAGACGATGGCCTGGCCGGCATAGGTGGCGTGGTTGACGCCATACACGAACATCGGCGTGTCGTCCTTGGCCGGGGCGGATTGCACCACCTTCTTGGCGCCGGCGGCGATGTGCGCTTGGCAGGACTCGGTGGTCAGGAAGAAGCCGGTGCAATCGATGACGATGTCGGCACCGACTTCGTTCCACTTCAGGTTGGCCGGATCCTTCTCGGCGGTCAGGCGGATCTTCTTGCCGTTGACGACCATGTTGTTGCCATCCAGACCGATGTCACCGTTGAAACGGCCATGAACGGAGTCGTACTTCAGCATGTAGCACAGGTAGTCCGGATCGAGCAGGTCGTTGATGGCGACGATCTCGATGTTGGGGAAATCCTTGGCCACGGCGCGGAAGACCATGCGGCCGATGCGACCGAAACCGTTGATGCCGACTTTGATAGCCATGTTTGCAGCTCCTTCGTGATGGGGGAAGAGGGATGTTCGGGCAGGTGCCGGTCGAGGATGGCCGGGCGCCCGTCGCGCACGCTGCGCGCGGCGTCCGGCTGGCGGCTCAACTCAGAGTATGCCCTTGACGGTGGCGACCACGTTCTCGACGGTGAAGCCGAACTCCTTGAACAACACGCCGGCCGGCGCCGATTCGCCGAAACGGTCGAGGCCAACCACGGCACCATCGAGCCCGACGTACTTGTACCAGCCATCGGTCACGCCGGCCTCGATCGCCACGCGCTTCACGCCGGCGGGCAGCACGGCCGCCCTGTAGGCAGCATCCTGGCGATCGAAGGCGTCGGTCGAAGGCATGGACACGACGCGCGCGGCGATGCCCTCGGCCTTCAGCGCCTCCTGCGCCTTCATGGCCAGTTCGACCTCGGAGCCGGTGGCGATCAGCACCACCTTGGGCGCGCCATCGCAATCCGACAGCACGTAGCCACCCTTGGCGATGTCGGCCACCTGCGCCGGCGTGCGCGTCATGAACGGCAGATTCTGGCGCGACAGGATCAGACTGGTGGGTCCGTCCTTCTTCTCCACCGCCGCCACCCAGGCCACCAGGGTCTCGGTGGTGTCGCACGGACGCCAGACGCTCATGTTGGGAATCATGCGCAGCGTAGCGGTCTGTTCCACCGGCTGGTGTGTGGGGCCATCTTCGCCCAGGCCGATGGAATCATGCGTGAACACATGGATCACGCGCTGTTTCATCAGCGCGGCCATGCGCAGTGCATTGCGCGAGTATTCGGAGAACATCAGGAAGGTGCCGCCGAACGGTAGCAGGCCACCGTGCAGCGCCATGCCGTTCATGATCGCGGCCATGCCGAACTCGCGCACGCCGTAGGAAATGTAGTTGCCGCCCGGATTGCGGTGCAGGGTATGGCAGCCCGGCCAGTTGGTCAGGTTGGAGCCGGTCAGGTCGGCGGAACCGCCGACGCGCTCGGGCAGCGTCGCCACCAGACGCTCGATGGCCAGCGCGGAAGCCTTGCGCGTGGCCACGGTCTCGGCCTTCTCCAGCGTGATCGCCATCGCCTTGGCGACGCGATCCTGCCAGTCGGCCGGCAGATCGCCGTTCATGCGGCGCGTGAACTCCGCAGCCAGCTCGGGGTACTGCGCCGCGTATTCGGCGAACTTGTTGTTCCACAGTTTTTCCAGACCCTCGCCCTTGGTCTTGGCGTCCCAGCCTTCGTACACGTCCTGCGGAATCACGAAGGGCTCGTGCTTCCAGCCCAGGTGCGCGCGCGTCGCCTCCACTTCGGCCTGGCCCAGCGCGGCGCCATGCACGTCATGCGTGCCTTCCTTGTTGGGCGAACCCTTGCCGATGATGGTCTTGCAGCAGATCAGGGTCGGCTTGTCCGTGGACTGCTTGGCCTTCTGCACGGCGGCTTCGACCGCGGCCGAGTCGTGGCCATCGACACCGGCAATCACGTTCCAGCCATAGGCCTCGAAGCGCTTGGGGGTGTCGTCGGTGAACCAGCCCTCGGTGTGGCCGTCGATGGAAATGCCGTTGTCATCCCAGAACGCGATCAGCTTGTTCAGCTTCCAGGTACCGGCCAGGGAGCAGGCTTCGTGCGAGATGCCCTCCATCATGCAGCCGTCACCCATGAACACATAGGTGTGGTGATTGACGATGTCGAAGCCGGGCTTGTTGAACTCGTGCGCCATCAGCTTCTCGGCCAGCGCCATGCCGACCGCGTTGGTGATGCCCTGACCCAGCGGGCCGGTGGTGGTCTCGACCCCCGGCGTGTAGCCGTACTCGGGGTGACCCGGCGTGCGCGAATGCAATTGGCGGAACTGCTTGAGGTCCTCGATGGTGAGGTCGTAGCCGGTCAGGTGCAGCAGGGCGTAGATCAGCATCGAGCCATGACCATTGGACAGCACGAAGCGGTCGCGGTCGGGCCACTTGGGATTGGCCGGATTGTGACGCAGGTGGTGGTTCCACAGTACTTCGGCGATCTCCGCCATGCCCATGGGGGCACCGGGGTGGCCCGACTTGGCTTTCTCGACGGCGTCCATTGCAAGGGCGCGGATCGCGTTGGCGAGCTCGGTACGTGTTGCCATGTTGTTGTTTCCTCGATGAAAAAAGCGAAATTTTGGGCCGCGGCGGGCAGAAAGCCTTGATTATGTCGTAGGGGTTTTGTTAGAGCAAGCCAGCCCACCGGACGCAAGCCCGCGTCGGCACGGGCCGCCATCCCGATCACCTTGATTTACCAGAGGGCTGACCGCGCAGACCATAAAATTAAAATATTTTTATGTTGCCAAACCAATGACTTATGGCCGCCGATGCGGCATTGCAGCATCAGCACCGGGTCAGCCGCGCGACCGTGCCACCCAGGCACTCCACTGTTCCAGCAGCGCCGGTGTCTGCGCCGCCAGCACGGACCGGCACCAAGGGTCGGCTGCGTCGAAGTCGCCGCCGTCCAGCGTGCAGGCAACGCCGCCGGCTTCGCTCAGGATCAGGTGGCCGGCGGCGTAGTCCCACAGCTTCTGGCCGCCGTGCAGATAGATGTGCAGCCGGCCGGCGGCGACGTAGCACCAGTCCAGCGTGCTGGCACCCAGATTGCGCTGCGAGCTGAACGGGTGTTCGCGCGCCAGGCGGGCGGCCAGTCCGCGGTCGATGCGCTTGAGCTCGATGCCGGCCATGCAGCGCGCCAGGGCCGGAGGCGGGTCTTTCAGCGGCAGACGTTCGCCATTGACGAAGGCGCCGCCACCCAGTGTGGCGTGAAACGCTTCGTCCGCGGTCGGGTCGTAGACCACGCCCAGCACGCTGCGCCGCTGACGCACCAGCGCCACGGACACGGCGAAGAACGGCAGGCCGTTGACGAAATTGCTGGTGCCGTCGATGGGGTCGACGCACCAGAAGCCGTCCTCACCCAGCGCCCAGACGTCATGCTGCTCCACCTCGGTCATTTCCTCGCCCAGCACCGGGTAGGGCGCGATGGCGCGCAGCCGGCGTGCCAGCGCGTGCTGCGCGGCGACGTCGGCCTCGGTCAGCAGGCTGCCGTCGACCTTGCGCTCGTGCGCCACCTTCAGGTAGCGCGGCATGACTTCCTCACGCCCGACGGCGCGACAGGCCTCGATGACCCGGGACAACATGGCGGGCTGGCCGCGCAACGACCGGCTACGCGCCGCCACCCTTCCATTTGATCGAGCACCCCATGCTGGGGATCTGCTGCGCCGGTCCGCGCCCGGTCAGCGCCACCTCGCGCATGGCCTCGAACAGGTCGCGACGCACGCCTTCGGGCGCCGTCTCCTTGCGCGATTCGTCCAGCCGGCCGCGATACTGCAATTGCAGATCGCGGTTGAAGCCGAAGAAATCGGGCGTGCATACCGCGCCGTAGGCCTTGGCCACCTCCTGGCTGGCATCCAGCACGTAGGGCATGGGGAAGTCCAGTTCGCGCGCGATGCGCTGCATGTTGTCGAAACTGTCCTCGGGGTATTCGGCCGGATCGTTGGACATGATGGCGATGCTGCCCACCCCCAGTTCGCGCAGTTCGCGCACGTCACGCACGATGCGGTGGATCACCGCCTTGACGTAGGGGCAGTGATTGCAGATGAACATCACCAACAACCCGTTCGGTCCGGCGACGCCGCGCAGGGTATGGGTCCGGCCATCGACACCGGGCAGGGCGAAATCCGGCGCCGGCCAGCCGAAATCGCATACCGGGGTTTCCATGCGCACCATGCAGCACTCCATCACGGACGAGACGGGCGGATGATAGCATCGGCCCGTCTTTCCGCCGCGCCCCCATGCCCCGCTTCTACTGCGACATTCCGCTGCAAACCGGCGCCTTGGTGGCGCTGCCGGACGCAGTGGCCCGCCACGCGCTCGGCGCCCTGCGTCTGCGCGACGGTGCCGAAGTCACGCTGTTCAACGGCGACGGCGCGGAGTACACCGGCCGGCTGACACGGCAGCAACGGGGCGCCACGGTGCACCTGGCGACGCGCGCCACGCCGACGCGCGAATCGCCGCTGCGCGTCGTGCTGGCGCAGGGGCTGTCCGCCGGCGACCGCATGGACCTGACCCTGCAGAAGGCCGTGGAACTGGGCGTGGCCGCCATCCAGCCGCTGGCCATGCGCCGCAGCGTCGTGCGCCTGGCCGGCGACAAGACCGACAAACGGCTGCAGCACTGGCGCGGTGTGGTCATCGCCGCGTGCGAGCAGTGTGGTCGCAATGCACCGCCGCCCGTGGCGCCTCTCGCCGATTTCGCCACCTGGCTGCCACGCCTGCCCGATGCCGAAGGTCGTTCGGGCCTGCTGCTCGACCCGACGGCGACCAGCACGCTCGCCGACCTCACGCCGCCAACCGGGGAGTTGTTGCTGCTCGCCGGCCCGGAAGGGGGGTTCGATCCGGCCGAGCGTACCGCCGCTGTGCGCGCCGGTTGGCAGGCCGTGCGCCTGGGCCCGCGCGTGCTGCGCACGGAGACCGCGGCGCTGGCGGCGCTGGCCGCGATGCAGGCGTTGTGGGGGGATTTGCGCTGAACGGCGTGGCGCGGCCGGCTTTCAAGTTTCCTGCCGTTCCGCCGTAACATGCCGACCTGACCAGTACATCGCGGGAGTTGCACATGCCAAATTCGGGGGACGCGGACTCCGCTAGCTTCGTGCAGTGGTTCCGCGCCGCGGCGCCTTACATCCACGCCTTCCGCGGCCGCACCTTCGTGATTGCCTTCGGCGGCGAGGCGCTCACCGATGGCGGCTTCGCCAGTCTGATCCATGACCTCAACCTGCTCAACAGCCTGGGCGTGCGCCTGGTGCTGGTGCACGGCGTGCGGCCGCAGGTGGAGGAACGGCTGTATGAGCTGGGACTGGATGCGCAGTACGTCGGCGCGCGCCGGGTGACCGACGCGGACACGCTGGAGCACGTCAAGGACGCGGTCGGCTCGGTGCGCGTCGACATCGAGAGCCTGCTGTCGGTCGGCCTGCCCAACACGCCCATGGCGGGCGCCGAGATCCGCGTCGCCTCGGGTAACTTCGTCACTGCCCGGCCGGTGGGCGTGGTCGACGGCGTCGACCTGCTGTTCACCGGCGAAGTGCGCAAGATCGCCGAGCGCGCCATCGCCGAGCGTCTGGCCGCCGGGGACATCGTGCTGCTGTCGCCGCTGGGTTACTCGCCCACCGGCGAGGTGTTCAACCTGACGCTGGAGGAAGTGGCCACCGCTGCCGCCATCGCGCTGAAGGCGGACAAGCTGATCTTCCTGCTCGACCGCGGCGACTGCCGCGACGCCAAGGGCGAGCTGATCAGCCAGCTCACCGTCGCCGCCGCGCAGCGGGTGCTGAAATCCTTGCCGGAAGGCGATCTGCGGCTCTACCTGCCCTACGCGGTGCAAGCCTGCAAACAGGGCGTGCGCCGCGCGCACCTGCTGCCGCGCGCGCTGGACGGCGCGGTGTTGATGGAACTGTTCACGCATCGCGGCATCGGCACCATGGTCGCGCGCGAGGCACTGGAGAACGTACGCCCGGCGCGCATCGACGACGTCGGCGGCATCCTGTCGGTGATCGAACCGCTGGAGCAGGAAGGTGTGCTGGTGCGGCGCTCGCGCGAGCGTCTGGAACAGGAGATCGAACGGTTCTTCGTCGACGAGCTGGACGGCCGCATCGTCGGCTGTGTCGCACTCTATCCGTACGTCGAACAGCACACCGGGGAGATGGCCTGCCTGGCGGTGGTGCCGGAGTTCCGCCGCGCCGGACGCGGCGATGCGCTGCTGGGCGCGGTGGAAGTCGCGGCACGCGAGCTGGGTCTGGCCAGCCTGTTCGTGCTGACCACGCGTACCGCGCACTGGTTCATCGAGCGCGGCTTCACCCTCGGCGGCCCGGATGACCTGCCGGCGCCACGCCAGGAGCTGTACAACTGGCAGCGGCGCTCCAAGGTGTTGGTGAAACGGCTGGAGGACTGACATGCTTGCCTGGCTGCTGGCCGGATTCGCGTGCATATCGATGTTGCTCACGAGCGGTGACAGCCTTGCCCAAAGCGGCTTCGTCGTCGGCGTGCCGCCCATCCACAGTCCGCGTGTGCTGGCGATGCGCTACGAGCCTCTACGCGCCTATCTGGAGGCACGCCTGGGTGTGCCGACGCGGGTGGAGACCGCCGCCGATTTCACTCGTTACCATGCGCGCACGCTGCGCGGCGACTTCGATCTGACCATCACGCCGGCACATTTCGCGCGCATGGCGCAACTGGACGCCGGTTTTCAGCCTTTGACGCATTTCATGCCGGATCACGACGCGCTGCTGGTTCTGGATGCAGCCCGTCCACTGCAACACATGAACGAGCTGCGCGGGCGCAACCTGGCGGTGATCGACAAGCTCGCCATCACCGTCATGGCGACGCTGGCCTATCTCGAAGGACACGGCCTGGAGGCCGGGCGCGATTTTCGGTTAGTGGAACATCGCACCCACGCCAGCGTAGCCCACGCCGTGGCGACCGGTCTGGCCGCCGCCGGCGTCACCACCACTCAGGGGCTGCTGCAAATGCCTCCGGAACATCGTCAACGCATGGTCGTGCACAAACACATTGCCGATATCCCCGCGTTCGTCATGCTTGCCCGTCCAGGAATGGATCGTACCGACGTCGATCGTCTGCGCGATTGGCTGCTGGCGTTTCAGGCCGACGCCGCCGGACGGGTGTTCCTGACACAAATCGGCTACGGCGAGATACGCCCGGCGACGGGTGCGGTGATGCGCCGCAGCGACCCCTACGTGGCGGCCACGCGCAAGGCCATGCGTCCGTGACCGGGCCAGCGCGCCGGCGCCTGATGCGCCCCGTTCGACTGTCGCTGTGGAGCAAGCTGACGTTGGCCGGCCTGCTGGTACAGGCGACCATGCTGATCCTGCTGGTGGTCAGCAACGTGCGCCTCACCCAGGAAGAGTTGATCCACCAGACCGAGGACCGGGTCGCCAGCGCCGCGCCGCTGCTCAATGCCGCGCTGGCGGCGCCGTTGATGCAGCGCGACTACGCCACGCTGCGCGAAATCCTCGAAGAGGCACGCAACGGCGACAGCTATGCCTATCTGACGCTGCTCGACCGGGACGGCAGCCGCGTCGCCAGCACCGGTCTGGATGCACATGCGCCGCTTCCGGCCCTGGACACGAGTGTGGCGAGTGCCGGCGGCGCAGTCTTCCATACGCGCGTACCCATCGTTCTGGCCGACCTGCAATACGGCGAACTGCGTCTGGGTGTGCCCATCGGTTTTCTGGCCGAGGCACGCGACCGCGTCGTGCGCCAGGGCATCTACGCCGCCCTGGTGGCCGTGCTCATGACCCTGGCGACCTTGGCGCTGATCGGCTACTGGCTGACACGCCGGCTGAATCAATTGACCATGGCCAGTCACGCCATCGCCGCAGAGGACTTCGATGCCCGCCTGCCGGCGCCGGGCACCGACGAGGTCGGCCAATTGGTCGAGGCGTTCCATCGCATGTCGAGCGAACTCAAGGCACGCATGGCCGAACTGCGCGCCAGCGAGCAGCGTTTCTTCGCCATCGCCAACTTCACCTACGATCTGGAGTTGTGGCTGGATCCGGACGGCCGCGCGATCTGGGTCAACCCGTCGGTCGCACGCATCGCCGGCTTCACGCCGCAGGACTGCCTGGCCATGCCGGGCTTCCCGCTGGTGCTGATCGACCGCGACGATCGCCCCGAGGCCGAGCGTCTGTTCCAGCAGGCGCTGAGCGGTCACTCCGGCGAGGGCTATCAGTTCCGCATGGCGCGCAAGGACGGTAGCAGTTTCTGGGCGGCGGTGAACTGGCACCCGATCTACGGGCGCGATGGCGAGTTCCTCGGCATCCGCGCCAGCATCCGCGACATCTCCGAGCTGAAAGCCTCCGAACAGAAGGCCCTGCAATACCTGGCCACCAGCGAGGCCGAGCGCGCACGCATGCAGGCGCTGCTGGCGGCGATGAACCTGGGCATCCTGTTCGTCGACGGTGGCGGCCGCATCGTCTACCACAATCCGGCTTTCAGCCAACTGTGGCGGATTCCGCCGGAGCAGGAGACGCTGGGCGCCGACGCGCGCCCGCTGCTGCGCGCCGGCGCCGCGCTGCTGACGCGGCCCGATGCCTTCATGGAGCACGTCGAGACTCTGCTGACGCGCCACGGCGAAACCCAGAACCACGAGATCGCCACCCGCGACGGCCGCACGCTGACCCTGCTCAACTACGCGGTGCGCGACCGCGGCGACCATTTCCTCGGCCACCTGTGGATCTTCGAGGACGTCACCGGCGAACGCCAGACCGCCGAGCAACTGCTGTACCTGGCCGAGCGCGACTCGCTCACCGGCCTGTACAACCGCCACCGCTTCCAACTGGAACTGGAACGCATGCTGGCCGAATCCGGGCGTCATGGCGCCGCGTCCGCGCTGCTGTATTTCGACCTGGACGAGTTCAAGGCGATCAACGACCATTTCGGCCACCGCGCCGGTGACACCCTGCTGATGCGCGTCGCCGGCGAAGTCGCCAACCTGACGCGCAAGAATGAAATGCTGTTCCGCCTGGGCGGCGACGAGTTCGCCGTGCTGCTGCCGGGGGTCGGCGCGGCGCAGGCCGAAGCGCTGGCCGAGCGCATCGTGCGCGCCATCGCGCAGATTCCGTTCCGTTTCGAGGGGCAGACCCTGCACATCTCCTCCAGCCTGGGCATCGCGCTGTACCCGACGCACGCGACCGATCAGGACCAACTGGTGGCCTGCGCCGACACCGCCATGTACCAGGCCAAGCATGCCGGCAAGAACGCCTGGCGCGTGTATCGCGCCGATCTCGACACCACGCCGGAAATGGTCAGCCGCCTATCCTGGAACGAGCGCATCACGCGCGCGCTGGAGCAGGATCTGTTCGAACTGCACTTCCAGGGCGTCTATCACGCGCGCAGCCGACGCCTGTCGCACCTCGAGGCGCTGATCCGCATGCGTGACGAAGATGGCGAGGAACTGATCGCGCCCGGCCGGTTCATCCCGGTGGCGGAAAAGAGCAACAAGATCCTGGAAATCGATCGCTGGGTGTTGCGTCAGGTGGCCGATCTGCTCGCCCGCTACCCGCAGGCGCCGCCCATCGCCGTCAACATCTCCGGCCGTTCGCTCGACGATCCCGCGCTGCCCGGCCATATCGCCGAACTGCTGCGCGAACGCCGCGCCGATCCGGCACGCCTGCTGATCGAGGTCACCGAGACCGCGGCGGTATCCGATCTCACCGACGCGGAACGCTTCATCGAAGCGCTCAAGCACGCCGGCTGCGGCGTGTGCCTGGACGACTTCGGCGCCGGTTTCGCCTCGTTCGCCTACCTCAAGCACATCCGCGTCGACACCATCAAGCTGGACGGCATGTTCATCCGCAACCTGCCGCACGACCATGCCAATCAGGTGTTCGTGCGCGGCATGGTGGAAGTGGCGCGCGGCCTGGACAAGAACACGGTGGCGGAATGCGTGGAAGACGAGGTGACGCTGCGGCTGCTCGCCGATCTGGGTGTGGAGAAGGCGCAGGGCTTTTTCCTCGATCGCCCGCAGGCGCGCCATCCGGCGCTGTACGGGAGTCCGACATGAACCCCACCGACGTGAGCCATGCCGCCACACTGGCCCTGCTGCACGAACTGGACCGCGCCATCGCCCAGCACGCCCAGTGGCTGGCGCGCTTCAACCGGCTGTTGATCTGCGGCGGCGCGACGCCGAGCGCGGATCTCGCCGATGACGCGCACCTGCGCTGCGCCTTCGGTCAGTGGCTGCATGGCCGGGGCCGTGACGCGCTGGGCACGGAACCCGGCTTTGCCGCCATCGAGGTGGCGCACCGTGCCATGCACGACATCGCCGCGCACCTGCTGCGCGCGCATGCCGGGGGGCAGACCATCGCCGAGGCCGACTATGACGCCTTCGTCGCCGTCGCCGGCCGGGTGCGTCAGTTGCTGCGCAAACTCGAACGGGATCTGATGGAACGCCTGGGCGCGGTCGACAAGCTCACCGGCGTGTGGAACCGTCAGGCGGTCCATCTGCGCCTGGCCGAGGAGATCGAGCGCGTGCAGCGCACCCGCCTGCCCTGCGCGCTGTGTTACGCCGATCTCGACGACTTCGCCCGCGTCAACGAACGTCATGGCCAGCGCGCCGGCGACGCCGTGCTGCGCGCCGTGGCCGGCTTGTTCAGCCATCGCCTGCGCGGCTACGACACCATCTACCGGCTGGGCGGCGAGGAATTCCTGCTGTGCCTGCCCAACACCGCGCTCGATCCGGCCGGCGCACTGATCGAACGCCTGCGCGCCGAGTTGGCCGCCACGGCGATCGACGTGGATGGCGACGACGTGCACGTCACCGCGTCGTTCGGCGTGATCGCGCTGGAGCCGATCTTCCTGGTCGAGGAAACGCTGGAACGCGCCGAACGCGCGCAGCTCATCGCCAAGGCGGAGGGCGGCAACCGGGTGTGCGTGTGGCACGACGTGTGGCATGCGCCACCCACTGCCGGCGAGGCAACACCCGACGGCGGGTGACGGCATCACGCGCAGCGCGCGACAATGGCGGCCCCGAGCACCATCCGCCGAGAACACCGATGCCGATCTGGGATCTGCCTTTGCGTCTGTTTCACTGGCTGCTCGCGCTGGCAGTCACGGGTGCCGTGGTCACCGGCTGGCTGGGCGGCAACCTGATGGTCTGGCATGGCCGGCTCGGTGCGCTGATCCTGGGACTGATCGCTTTTCGCCTGGTCTGGGGCGTACTCGGCACGCCCACCGCCCGCTTCCATCACTTCGTGCGCGGACCGGCGGCGATCCGCGCCTACCTGGCCGGCCGGTGGCACGGCATCGGCCACAACCCGCTGGGTGCGCTGTCGGTGGTCGCCATGCTGCTGGTGATCGGCCTGCAGGCGCTGTCCGGCCACTTCGCGCGCGATGACATCGCCTTCAACGGGCCGCTGGTGTCGCTCATCGGCAATGCCGCCAGCGACCGCATCACCCGCCTGCACCGCCTGGGCGCCGACCTGGTGCTGATCCTGGTGGCACTGCATGTCACGGCCATCGCGTACTACCGTCGGGTACGCAAGCAGGATCTGATCGGTCCCATGCTCACCGGCGGCCGGCAGGGCATCGATCCGGCTGCAGACCGACGGCGTGGCGGTGGCATCGTCGCGCTGGTGTTCGCGCTCGCCGTAGCCTCGATCACGGTCTGGGCTTTCCAGGGCGGCTGGATCACGCCGTCGGCCGACGCGGTGGCCGACCCGGCATTCGACTGGTAGCGCGTTTACTTGGCGCGGAACTTATCGTGGCAGGCTTTGCAGCTCTCGCCGGCGCGGCCGAACTGCGCGCGGATGGCATTGACGTCGCCGGTTTCGGCGACGCGCGCCAGCTCGTTCACTTCACGGTTGAAGTTGGTGGCCAGCCGCCGCACTTCGTCCGGCTGCTGGAAGAACTCGGGCAGCACGCGCGTGCGCTCGCTGCCGACGTCGCGCGCCGAAGCCGGGCTGAACAACGCACCCATGCCGGAATTGGCCACGCCGGCGATGGCGCGCGCCGCCGCCAGCACCTGGTCGCGGTTGTAGCTGGCCGGGTTGTCCACGGTCATGGCCTTGATCTTGCCCATGTTCCAGGACATGAAACTGTAGCCCGCCTTGCGGAACTTGATCTGGTCCTCCGGACTGACCGCCTGAGCGGAAGCAAGGCCGATGCCGGACAGCAGCAGGCCGGTGGTGAGCACAACGGAAAATGCACGTTTCATCTTCGAGTTCCTCTCGCATGAGTCATGGGACAAGGCCGTCGACGCGACACGCGCCGGGCGGTGCCATGATAACCGTCGGCGGTGCGCGCTTCATGACGCGCCGATGACCTTCGGCTTCAGGGCCGGGCGCGCAGTTCCTCGATGCGTTTCGCTTCCTCGTCGCGAATCGCCGCCATCATCGCCTCGTCCGGACTGGGCCAGTCGCCGCCGGCGCTGCGCGCCATCCAGGCGGTGGCGCGCGCGAAGTCCTCCAAGGCAAGATCGGCGCGGCCGCCCTTGGCCGGCATGCCACGCACACCCACCCAGCCATGGGCCGTGACCACGGCCTGGCCTTCGTCGATCAGCTTGGCCCAACCCTCGGCGTCGCCGGTCTTGGGGGCGCCGGCGACACCGCTGCCATGGCAGACCATGCATACTTCACGGTAAGTCCGCTCGCCATCATCGGCGGCGGCAACCGGCGGCGGCGCGGCTACGGGTGATTCCTGGCTGGCGGTGGGCGCGCTTTCCTGCTGGCCGCAGGCGGTTAGCGACACGGCGAGTAGGAGGGACAGGCGGATGGCGTGTTTCATGGCGGAAATCCTCAATGGTGTTGAGTTGAAGACGAAGGCGACAAGCCGAACCGGCCCGAAGGGTACCCGAAGCGACGCCCAGTGGCGCCGCGCGCGGAGCGACCGCCAGGGCCACGGACAGCGCACGCTCCGGCCCGCAAGTGGAGGTACGACAACGAAGGGATAGGACGGGATTGCGGCATGCGCCGGCATGGCGTGTAGGAGGATCACCGTGGACGGCGTACCCCGATCAACGATCTTCGGTCTTAAGCTTCGCCCAAGACTCGCCTCAGATTTTCTTAAGCTTCCCGTTTCAAGCTACGGCCATGTTCACCCCACGAAGGCGCATGGCCATGAAAGCACTGATCCCCGTAATGCTTGGCCTTTTCGCCGTGGCCGCGCAGGCCGCCACGCCGAATGAAATCCTTGCCGGCTATCGCGCCGAGGCGGCGAAGCACAATCCCCGATACCAGCCGTCCGCGGAACTCGGCGCGCAGTTCTACACGCGCCTGTTCAGCGCGTCCGCCAAAATGCCGTCGTGCAGCAGTTGCCACGGTGACGATCCCAGCCGCAGCGGCAGTCATGTGGTGACCGGCAAGGCGATCGGCCCACTGGCGCCCGGCGCCAATGCGGAGCGTTTCACCGATCCGGCCAAGGTGGAAAAGTGGTTCCGCCGCAACTGTGGCGAAGTGCTTGGCCGCGCATGCAGCGCCGCCGAGAAGGCCGACCTCATCGCCTTTTTGATGCGGGGGCGCTGACATGAACGCCCTGCGACTGCTCACCGCCCTGCTGTCCCTGCCCCTGCTCGGCGTGGCGCAAGCCGACGATATGCGCCTGCCCGCCGGCGCGCCGCCGGCCTTCCAGAGTGAATGTGGCGCCTGCCACCTGGCTTTTCCGCCACGCCTGCTGGTGGCCGAAGACTGGCGCCGCGTAATGGCCGGCCTCGACCAGCATTTTGGCGACAACGCCAGTCTCGACGAGCCGACGCGCCGCGTCATCGAGGCGTATCTGGTCGGCAACGCCGGCAAACCGAACAAACTCGGCCCCGCCGGACCGGCGAGTCCGGGCGAGGCGCCCCGTTTGACCGCCACGGCCTGGTTCAAGCGCAAGCACCACGAGGTGTCGCCAGCCTACTGGCGCCATGCCGACGTGCGCGGCCCGGCCAACTGCGCCGCCTGCCACAAGCAGGCGGCGGCCGGCAGTTACCGTGAGCGCGAGATCGTCATGCCCGGCGGCCGTCGCTGGCAGGATTGAGGCGCCGACGATGAACAGGATCCTGGTCTGGGACTGGCCGGTACGCATCGGCCACTGGCTGCTGGTTGGGGCCTTCGCACTGGCGTGGCTCACCGGCGACAGCGAAACCTGGCGCCGGATACATGTCTGGGCCGGCGGTACCCTGGTGGGCGTGGTGCTGTTCCGCCTGCTCTGGGGCCTGGTGGGTACGCGCCATGCCCGCTTCGCCCGTTTCGTGCGCGGCCCGGCCGCGGTGAAGGCCTATTTGCTCGGGCTGTTCACGCACCCGCGCGCCGAGCAACCCGGCCACAACCCCGCCGGCGGCTGGGCCATCGTCGCCTTGCTGTCGCTCGGTCTGCTCACGGGTGTCAGCGGCTGGCTGACCGATCAGGAGATCGGCGGGGAATGGCTCGAGGAAGCGCATGAAGCCTTGGCCTCGACCATGCTCACCGTGGTCTTCCTCCACGTCATCGGCGTACTGATCGGCAGTCTGGCGCATGGCGAAAACCTGGTGCGCGCCATGTTCACCGGCAGGAAGCGGGGCGATGCCGACGCCGCCATCGTCAATGCCCGCCCTTTCGCCGTGCCGTTGCTGCTGGCCTGCGCGGCGGTCTGCGCCTGGTGGCTGGCCCGGTAGAATCCCGGCCATCATGCGCATCCTGCTCGTCGAGGACGATCCGCACCTGGGCGACGCGCTCCTGGTCGGCCTGCGCCAGCACGGCCATGCCGTCGACTGGCTGCGCGACGGCGTGGCCGCCGATCTCGCGCTGAAGAGCGAGCCTTTCGATCTGCTGGTGCTGGATCTCGGATTGCCGCGTCTCGATGGCGTCGAGGTGCTGCGACGCTTGCGCGGGCGCGGCCAGGTCCTGCCGGTGCTGATCCTCACCGCGCGCGACACCACCGGCGACAAGGTGGCCGGGCTGGATGCCGGCGCCGACGATGATCTGGTCAAGCCCATCGATCTCGACGAACTGGCCGCGCGCGCCCGCGCCCTGACCCGGCGCGCGGCGGGTCATGCCAGTCCTCGCCTGAGTGTCGGCGACCTGTCGATCGATCCCGCCGCGCGCCAGGCGACGCTGCGTGGCGCGCCGGTCGAATTGACCACGCGCGAGTTTTCCCTGTTGCTGACGCTGGCGGAAAACGCCGGCCGCGTGCTGACCCGCGCCCAGCTCGAAGCCTCGCTCTACGGCTGGCGGGACGAACCGGACAGCAACGCCCTGGAAGTGCACATCCACAATCTGCGCAAGAAGCTGGGCAGCGAGCGCATCAAGACCCTACGCGGCATCGGCTACGGCATGCTGAAATCATGACCACGCGCTGGTATTCCCTGCGCCGGCGCCTGCTCGCGCTGCTGCTGGGCGGCGTCACCCCCGGCTGGCTGGTCACCATGGCGTTCTCGTATTTCGACGCCCACCACGAAATCGACGAACTGTTCGACGCGCAACTGGCGCAGGCCGCCCAGACCCTGCTCGCGGTCGCCGGTGAATATGACGATGACGACGATGTCGTCGAGCTGCCGGGGGATAGCCACCCCTACCAGAAGAAGCTGGTGTTCCAGCTCTGGGACGACCAGGGTCGCCTGCTGTTGCGCTCCCGAGGCGCGCCGACCATGCGGCTGACCGATGCGCTGGGATTCTCGGAACGGGTGGACGCTCAGGGGCACCGCTGGCTGTACTACAGCCAGTGGGACGCCCAGCGGCAGTTGCGCGTCGAGGTCGGCGAGAACCACGCGGTACGCGAGGAGCTTTCTCGCCACATCGCCATGCGTTTGCTGGCCCCCGCCATGCTCGGCCTGCCGCTGCTCGGCCTATGGGTGTGGTTCGCGATCCGACGCGGCATCGCGCCGATCGACACGGTCGCCGATCAGATTGCCCGGCGCGCGCTCGACGCCGCGGAGCGCGAGCATGCCCTGGCGCAAATCGCCGCCGGCAGCCAGCGCGTCGGCCGGCTGGTCGGGCAATTGCTGACCCTGGCGCGGCTTGATCCGGGAAGCCGTCCGACGATGCAGGTGGTTTCGCTGGACGCCCTGGCCGCCGAGGAATGCGCCGATCTCGGCCAGATCGCGCTGCAACGGCACATCACGCTGGAACTGGACGCGCCGGAGGCGGTATCGGTGATTGGCATTGCCGACCTGCTGCGCGTCCTGCTGCGCAACCTGATCGACAACGCCCTGCGCTACACGCCGGCCGGCGGCAGGGTCGAGGTTGCCATCGGACAGGAAGACGACGGCGTCCGCGTGGTGGTCCGCGATGACGGGCCGGGCATCCCGGAAAGCCAACGCGACGACGTGCTGTTGCGCTTCCATCGCCTGGCCGGCCAGGAAATCGAAGGCAGCGGCCTCGGCCTGTCCATCGTCGCGCGCATCGCCGAGTTGCACCAAGCGCAGTTGAGTCTGCACGACGGCCTGGCGGGGACCGGCTTGTCGGTACGCGTGTTTTTTACCCGGCCAGCCATGCGCCAAGGCGATCCCACAGCCGGTTGTGGATACCCGTAAAATCACACCTGAATTTTCAAGGCATACCCATGCTCACCGTTTCCAACCTCACCATGCAGTTCGGCGCCAAGCCGTTGTTCGAGAATGTCAGCGTCAAGTTCGGCGAGGGCAACCGTTACGGCCTGATCGGCGCCAACGGCTGCGGCAAGTCCACCTTCATGAAAATCCTTGCCGGCGTGCTGGAACCGTCCGCCGGCAACGTCTCGCTCGACCCCGGCGAGCGCATGGCGCACCTGCGCCAGGACCAGTTCGCTTACGAGGACGAGCGCGTGCTCGACGTGGTGCTGATGGGCCACGCCGAGATGTGGGCGGTGATGCGCGAGAAGGACGCCATCTACACGAACCCGGAGGCGAGCGAGGACGACTACATGCGCGCCGCCGAACTGGAGGCGAAATTCGGTGAGATGGGCGGGTATGACGCCGAGGCGCGCGCCGGCGAGCTGTTGCTCGGCGCCGGCATCGACAAGGCATTGCACAACGGGCCGATGCGCGAGGTCGCGCCCGGCTGGAAGCTGCGCGTGCTGCTGGTGCAGGCGCTGTTCGCCAATCCGGACATCCTGCTGTTGGACGAACCGACCAACAACCTGGACATCAACACCATACGCTGGCTGGAAGGCGTGCTCAACGCGCGCGAATCCACCATGATCATCATTTCGCACGACCGTCACTTCCTCAACGCGGTGTGCACGCACATGGCCGATCTGGACTACCAGACGCTCAAGGTCTACCCCGGCAATTACGACGACTACATGGAAGCGGCCACGCTGGCGCGCGAGCGCCAGGTCGCGGCCAGCGCCAAGTCCAAGGAGAAGATCGCCGAGCTGGAAGAGTTCGTGCGCCGCTTCCGTGCCAACAAGTCCAAGGCGCGCCAGGCCACCAGCCGCATGAAGATGATCGACAAGATCCGCGTCGAGGACGTCAAGCCGTCCTCGCGCCAGTATCCGTGGATCCGCTTCGAGTATGACGACAAGGAGAAGCTGCACCGTCTGGCCTGCGAGGTGCAGGGCCTGCGCTTCGGCTACGACCCCGCGCAGCCGGTGATCCGCGGCCTGGATCTGACGGTCGCGGCCGGCGACAAGATCGCCATCATCGGCGAGAACGGCGTCGGCAAGACCACGCTGCTGCGTCTGCTGGTGGGCGAGCTGCAGCCTCAGGCCGGTCACGTCAAATGGGCGGAGAAGGCGCGTCCCGGTTACTTTGCGCAGGATCATTCCGCCGAGTTCGACTCGGACCGGCCGCTCACCGAGTGGATCACCGAGTGGGTGCGACTGGGCGGTTACGACGGTGCCGACGTGGAAACGCTGATCCGCGGCACGCTGGGACGTCTGCTGTTCTCCGGCGACGAGGTGAAGAAGCCGGTGCGCGTGATTTCCGGCGGCGAGCAGGGGCGCATGCTGTTCGGCAAGCTGATGCTGCTGCGTCCCAACGTGCTGCTGATGGACGAACCCACCAACCACCTGGACATGGAATCGATCGAATCGCTCAACACCGCGCTCGATCTGTACCAGGGCACATTGATCTTCGTCTCCCACGATCGTCAGTTCGTGGGCTCCTTGGCCAATCGCATCATCGAACTGAAAACGGATGGCAGCCATGTGCTCTACGACGGCGGCTACGACGATTACCTGCACGCGCAGGGCGTGGAATAGGCGAGTGCTGGCCCTGCTCGTGCCGCTGGCTCTGGCCGGCTGCGGGCAGGACGCGGCCTCCTATCTGCTCGGCGACAAGGACCATGCCATCACGCTGACGCGCAATCCGGACTGGTTCTGGCAGGGCACGCTGAGCATCGACGTCGCTGCCATCCGCCTGCCGGAATGCCAGGGCGGGGGCCGCATCGCGGCGGTACCGCGCGCAGCCGAATTCATCCTGTACAAGGCCCCGGACGAATACGCGGAGCCGATCTTCATCCTCAGCGTCGACCAGCGTCTGTACGCCATCAGCACGCTGTCCTGCCGCATGCAGCCGTTCGCCGAGGCACCGCCCGACTTGGGCGTGGAACTGGGACGGTTCACCGCCCGCAGCGGTGCCTTCCGTTTCGAGACCGCGGCGCAAGATGGCTGACGGCATGCGTTATGCCGATCTGCGCGACTTCGTCGCGCAACTGGAAGCGCGCGGCGAGCTGAAGCGCATCGACGCCGAGGTCGACCCGAGGCTGGAAATGACCGAGATCGGCGACCGCGTGCTGCGCGCCGGCGGTCCCGCACTGCTGTTCCAGCGGCCGAAGGGCCACACCATGCCGGTGCTCGTCAACCTGTTCGGCACGGTCAAGCGCGTGGCGCTGGGCATGGGCGAGGACGATCCCGCCAAGCTGCGCGAGATCGGCAAACTGCTCGCCTATCTGAAGGAGCCGGAGCCGCCGCGCGGACTGCGCGACGCCTGGGAGAAATGGCCGGTGTTGAAGCAGGTGCTCCACATGAGCCCCAAGGAAGTGCGTTCGCCCGCCTGCCAGGAAGTGGTGTGGGAGGGCAAGGACGTGGATCTGGCGCGCCTGCCCATCCAGACCTGCTGGCCGGGCGACATCGGGCCGCTGCTGACCTGGGGCCTGGTGATCACCCGCGGACCGCACAAGCCGCGCCAGAATCTGGGCATCTACCGGCAGCAGATGATCGGCCGCAACAAGCTGATCATGCGCTGGCTGGCGCATCGCGGCGGCGCGCTGGATTTCCGCGACTTCCAGAGCGCGCATCCGGGCGAGCCGTTTCCGCTGGCGGTCGCGGTCGGTGCCGACCCGGCGACCATCCTGGGCGCGGTCACGCCGGTGCCGGACAGCCTGTCGGAATATCAGTTCGCCGGCCTGCTGCGCGGCGCCAAGACCGAGGTGGCGCGGGCGCTGGGCAGCGACCTGAGAGTGCCGGCCAGCGCCGAGATCGTGCTCGAGGGCGTCATCCATGCCGGCGAGACCGCGCTGGAAGGTCCGTTCGGCGACCACACCGGCTACTACAACGAGCAGGAGACCTTCCCGGTATTCACGGTCGAGCGCATCACGCTGCGGCGCGACCCGATCTACCACAGTACCTATACCGGCAAACCCCCGGACGAACCGGCGATCCTGGGCGTGGCGTTGAACGAGGTGTTCGTGCCGCTGTTGCAGAAGCAGTTTCCGGAGATCGTGGATTTCTATCTGCCGCCCGAAGGCTGCTCCTACCGCATGGCGGTGGTCACCATGCGCAAGCAGTATCCCGGGCACGCCAAGCGCGTGATGTTCGGCGTGTGGTCGTTCCTGCGTCAGTTCATGTACACCAAGTTCATCCTGGTCACCGACGACGACGTCGATGCGCGCGACTGGAAGGACGTGATCTGGGCGCTGACCACGCGCGTCGACCCGGTACGCGACACGCTGCTGGTGGAGAACACGCCCATCGACTATCTGGACTTCGCCAGCCCGGTGTCCGGCCTGGGCGGCAAGATGGGCATCGACGCCACCCACAAGTGGCCGGGCGAGACCCAGCGCGAATGGGGCACGCCGATCCGCATGGACGACGCGGTGAAACGGCGTGTGGACGATCTGTGGCCCACGCTCGGTCTGTGACACGGCCGGGCCCGACGCGGAGCTGATGCCATGCACGACGACGACCTCGGACCCCCGCCGCCGCAAGCCTATGAAGTCACCGAGCTGGAGGCGGACGATCCGCGCTGGATGTTCGAACTGCTCGGCAATCCCGCGTTCGCGCGCGTGCCGCCCGCCAACTACCAGGCCCTGCTGGAACGCTTCATGCCGCGGCGGGTGCCTGCCGGCACGGCGTTGGTGACCCAGGGCGAGGCCGGCGATTACTTCTATCTGCTCCGGCGCGGGCACGCGCGCGTGACCCGCGTCTCACCGACCGGGGTCAACGTGCAACTGGCCGAAATCGGCCCCGGCGATTGCTTCGGCGAGGAAGCGCTACTGTCCGGCGAGCCGCGCAACGCCACGGTCACCCTGCTGGAGGACGGCGAGGTGATGTCCCTGTCGGCCGATGACTTCCATACGCTGCTGCGCGCACCGCTGGTACAGGAGCTGACGCCGGACGCGGCGGTGGAACTGCTGCGCCAGGGCGCGCAGTTGGTGGACGTGCGCGAGGCGGACGAATACCGCCAGGGCAGCATCAAGGGCGCCATCAACATCCCGCTGTTCCTGCTGCGGCGCAAGCTGAACGAAGTCGACCGGCGGCGCCCGTGCATCGTGTTCTGCGACGACGGCCGGCGCTCCGCCACCGCCGCGTTCCTGTTGATGCAACGCGGCTATGACGCCCGCGTGCTGCATGGCGGCATCGGCAACGTGAAGAAAACGACGACGGGCGCCAATACTTGAATATAATGCTCGGGTATTAACCGCCTGGAGGATACCCATGTCGTACACCCTGCATACCGCCGCCCAGACCGGAGATCTGGACCAGGTTCGGGCGCTACTGGCCGCCGGTGCCGATGTCCGGGGCACCGACGCCGACGGCAGTACCGCATTGCACCTGGCCGCCCACAACGGCCATCTGGACGTGGTACGCGCCCTGCTGGCCGCCGGCGCCGATGCCAACGCCACCGACGCCCAGGGCTGGACGCCGATCTTCAAGGCCGCCTACAACGCCGAGTTGGACTGTGGTTGGGCACCGGTTGCCCAGGCTCTGGTCGACGCCGGTGCCGACGTCAACCACCGCATCTTCTACGGCCTGACGCCGCTGATGCTGGCGGCCGGCGCCGGCGAGGCGGCGGTGTGCGAGGTGCTGCTCAACGCCGGTGCCGAGGTCAAGGCGGCCAACGACGGCGGCCGTACCGCCCTGGCCATGGCCAAGGAGCGTTTTTTCGTCGACGTCATCAACCTGTTGCACGAGGCCGAGGGCTTCGTCATGGAAACCGAAGGCGGCGGCGGCTGCGCGACCGGCCGCAAGGGGCCGCCATCGGAAGCCAAGGTGGTCAGTTTCATCAAGCGGCCGATGCATTGACCCGGCCTGCGCGCCGAGGCGCGCAGGTGACGCCAGCGAGCCCGGGCCGGCTGCCCGCGCGGCCGGCGCGCGGGTATCATGTCCGGACCGTTCCGAACGAAGCACCGTCGTCCAGCCATGAGACCGAGGCCGTCGAGCGCGATCGGCGTCCTGCTGCTGCTCGCCTGTTGTCTGTCCGTGCATGCCGGGGCGCCGGCATCACCAGCCTTGCGCTTCGCACCGTTGCCGCTGGAGAACCGGGAGGCCATGCTGCGCCAGTTCCTGCCGCTGGCCGACCATCTCCAGCGCAAGCTGGGGCAGCCGGTGGAACTGGTGTTCCATGATCGTTACGATGCGCTGCTCGATGCCTTCACGCGCGGCCAGATCGATCTGGCCCTGCTCGGGCCGCTGCCCTATGTGCGCCTGCGCGAACGCCACGCCCACGCCGTGCCGCTGGCGCACTTCGTGGAGGCCGACGGGCAGCCGACCTACCGTTGCGCGCTGGTCGATTTCGCCGGCGACGGCATCGCGCCGGCCGCTCTGCGTGGCCGCGAGCTGGCGCTGACCCAACCGCTGTCCACCTGCGGACCGCTGGCGGCGGACGTCCTGTTGCGCCGCTACGCCGGCTTCGGCCTGGACCAGGTGCGCGTTCGCCATTTCGCCACCCACGACGCGGCGGCACTGGCGGTGGTAGCTGGCGAACACCCGGCCGGCACGCTGAAGGAATCCATCGCGCGCAAGTTCGCCACGCTGGGCCTGCGCGTGCGGGCATTGAGCGAGCCGTTCCCGGCCTTCGCACTGGTCGCCAACGCCGCCACGCTGAGCCCCGCGCGTCGGCAGGCACTCAGCCGCGCCCTGCTGCTGGCCACGGCCGAGGAGCGGGCGGCGTGGGGGCACGATTGGCGCCATGGCCTGCGGCCCGCGCGCGACGCCGACTATGCCGCGGTGCGTCGTCTGGCCATGCCCGGGCCGCTGCCCGCGGCACATGCGCCATGAACGACCGCTCGGCCTACCGGGGCATCGTGCTGCTGGCCGCGGCCACGCTGGCGGCCCTGCTGACGCTGGCGGCCCTGCTGTATGCGCACTACCAACGCACCGTCGCCGCCCTGGCGGCGCAGCACGCCACGGCGGTGGGCATCGCCTACGAGTCGGTGGTGAACATGTATCGCCTGGCGGCGGAAGCCGAGTTTCGCCACCAGGTCATGCAGCCGCGCACGCTGGAACTGCTGCGCCGCGCCCTGGACGCCGACCCCGACGAGTTGCCCGTCGTGCGCGGCCTGCTGTACCGCCATCTGCGCCCGGCCTATCAGGACCTGGAGCGGCTGGGGCTGCGCCAGTTGCAGTTCCACACCCCACAGGGGTTCAGCCTGTTGCGCTTCCATCGCCCCGAACGGTCCGGCGACCCGTTGTTCGACATCCGTCCGTCGGTACGCATCGCCAACCAGGAACGGCGCCGGGTGATCGGTTTCGAGGGCGGTCGCGTGTTGCCGGGCTTCCGCTACGTCTTTCCCGTCATCGATGGCGACAGCCACCTGGGCAGCGTCGAACTGTCCATCAGCTTCGAACAAATCCACGACGCGTTCGGCAGGCTACCCGACATCGGCGACAGCATCCTGCTTTTGCGCCGGGAAATCACACGCGACCGGGTATTCGAAGAGCAACGCGAGAAGTTCAGCGATTCACCGCTGCACGCGGACTACGTCAGCGAACATCCGACGATCTCGCCTGCGACCCATGCGTTTGACACCTCGGCGCTGGCCGCGCGTGTGCTACCCGTATTGCGCAGCCATCGCCGGCTCGCCGCGGCATTGAGCGCCGGGACTTCGCTCTCGTTGCCCCTGGTGCATGAGGGGCGAGGCTATATCGCCAGTTTTCATGGTATCGACGACGTCGAGGGGCGGCATGCCGCCTACGTGCTGGCCGTCGTCGAAACGCCCCGGTTACCCACGTTGCGCCACATCGTACTGGCCGAGTTTGCAGTCGGCGCCCTGTTGATTCTGTTCGCCGCGAGCGCAATGGCGCGGGCGATGGGCCAACGCCGGACCCTGGACAGGGAACGCCAGCGTCTCGACGCCATCACGCAGTGCATGGGAGAAGGACTGTACGTGCTCGACCGCGATGCTCGCGCGACCTTTGTCAACCGGGCCGCATTGGCGCAATTGGGCTATGGCAGCGACGAGATCCTCGGCCGGATCGCGCACGACGTGTTTCACCGTCACGGAGCCAACGACCACCTGCCGCTCGATCACTGTCCCATTTTCAACACCACCCGGAAAGGCAATGCGTACGACGGCGTCGAATACTTCCAGGCTCGCGACGGGCGCGTGTTCCCCGCAGAAGTGCACAGCCGCCCGCTGCTGGAAGGTGACGAGGTGGCCGGCACGGTAACCTCGTTCCGGGACATCAGCACCCAGCGCGCCGCCGAAGCGCACGGCCGTCTGCTGCTTTCCGCGCTCCAGGCGGCACAGAATGCCATCGTCATCACCGATGCCGACGCCCATATCGAGTGGGCCAACCCGGCGTTCGAACGGCTCACCGGCTACACGCTCGACGAAGCGATCGGGCGCCGGCCGGCGGAACTGGTCAAAAGCGGCAAACAGGACAACGCCTTTTACGCGCAGCTTTGGGCGACCATTCTCGCCGGCGATACCTGGCACGGCGAATTGATCAACCGGCGCAAGGACGGCTCGCTGTATCACGAGGAACTCACGATTACACCGGTACCGGATGACGACGGCGTCATCCGTCACTTCATCGCCGTCAAGCAGGACATCAGCGAACGCAAGCAATACGAGCAAAGGCTGGTGACGCAGGCCACCACCGACGCCCTGACCGGTCTGCCCAACCGACGTCATTTCCTCGCGCGTCTGGATGAGGAACTGGCCCGCCTGCGCCGCTTTCCAGAGCACGGCGCGGCACTGCTGATGCTGGATCTGGATCATTTCAAGCGCGTCAACGATGCCCACGGCCATGCCGTCGGCGATGCGGTGCTGCGTCACTTCGCCGCGATGCTGCGCGACGCGCTGCGCAAGACCGACCTCGCCGGGCGGCTGGGCGGCGAGGAATTCGCCGTGCTGCTGACCGGAGTCGGCCTCGACAGTGCGCACGATCTCGCCGAGCGTCTGCGCCAGCGGGTGGCCGATGGCGTGGTGCGCTTCGACGCGGGCAGCCTGCACTACACCGTCAGCATCGGTGTCGCGCTGCTCGATCCGGGCGACGCCGCCGACGCCGTGCTGGCCCGCGCCGATGCGGCGCTGTACCGCGCCAAACAGGCGGGGCGCAACCGGGTGGAGCCGGCGGATCGGGCCGACGGATCGGCCTGATCCAGGCTACTGAAAGAAGTTGAAGCCCTCGCCCTCGCCGCCGCCCGGCTTCCATGGACTGACCTTGCGTTCCCGCGGCGATGGCGTCGGTGGCGCGGCCGGCGGCGGCGGTGGATCGGGCTTGTCGACCTGGGGCGGCGGCGGCGCGGGCGGAGGCTCACCCGCCGCCTCGGCCGGCGCTGCGGGCTTGACCGCGGGCTTCACCACCGGCTTTTGCGGCGGCGGTGGTTTGCCCGGCGCGGGCGCGGGCGCGGGCGCTAGCCCGCCCTGGGATGCGCCTTGCGTCGCTGCGGCTGGTGCGGCTGGTGCGGCTGGTGCGGCGAGCGGGGCATCCGCGGCCGGCAGCGGCAACGCGCGCGGCGGTGCGCCGGTGGGCTCGGCTTCGAACGCGGCGACCTGCTCCGCCCAGTCCGGCTCGCGTGGCTCGGCACCGATCACCAGCGGGCGCAACGCCGGTTCCATGACCTTGAGGATCTGTACGGCGATGGCACTGGTGAAACGGTAGTCGGCCGCCGCCTCGCCGGGCACGAACACGGTCATCACGCCGAAGAAGCGCGGTCCGAGATAGAACGCGAACGTCGCCGTGCGGTTCATTACGCGCGACTCCAGCACCTTGCCGGCCGCGGAATAGACCTCGAAGCGGTGATCGCCGGTGCCGGTCTTGCCGCCAAGTTCGAGGTGCCCGCCCCGATCGAGCGGAAAGGTGCCGCGCAGACGACGCGCAGTGCCGCTGCGCACGACGTCGCCCAGCGCCTCCTTGAGCACCACGCCCACTTCCTCGGGAAAGATGCGCTCACCCTCCGGCCGGGCACGGCGCAGCACGGTGTGATACGGCGTGTCGGCCGCGAACTCGATGCGCGTCAAGGTCACCGGCGGCAGCTTGACGCCATTGCTGGCGATTACGCCCATCAGCTCGGCCAACGCCGCCGGCCGGTCGGCCGAGGATCCGATGGCCGTGGCGTAGGACGGCACCAGGCTGCCGAACGGGTAACCCAGGCGCCGCCAGCGCGCGTGGATCTCCTGGAACGCCTCGATCTCCAGCAGCGACAGGATGCGGCTGTCCTGCGCGTTCTTGTGCCGCGTCTTCAGCAGCCAGTCGTACACCTCGATGCGCTCGTCCGCGCTCTCGCGCACGATGTCGCTCCAGGCGGCCTTGGGGTGCTTGCGCAGATAACCCACGAGCCACAATTCCAGCGGATGGATCTGGGCGATATAGCCCCGATCGGACAGGCTGAAGCGGTCCGGCGCGTAGGTGTCGTACAGGAATTGCAGGTCACCCTCGCTGAATGCGCCGGGGTTGTTCACCCGACCGGTGATGAAGGCGCTGAAGGCGTGAACGTCGTCGTCCGGAGCCAGATAACGGTATACCGCGGCCAGACGCTTGGGATTGGCGGTCAGGTGGTTGAGCAGCGCGTCCATGGCCTGGTCCGCGTCGAGATCCTTGTACTTGCGATGGAAGCGCGCCAGGAAGGTACGCCCCTCCCGATCCGCGAACTTGCGCAGATAGGCGGCCCGGCGCGGGTCCGCGGGATCGGCCAGGATGCGCGCGGCACCCTCCGGGTCGCGATACATGAAATGGCGCACGATGTCGCGCATCAGGCGGATGAATGGCAGGTTGACCGAATTGCGCGTGGCCTCCCACATGTCCATGACCTTGGCGTCGTCCTCGCGGTTGAAGTTGGAGAAGCGATGCACGCCGCCGCCGGTGAAGAACGCCTCGCTGGTGCTGGCAGAATACGGCCGCGCCATGGCGGCGCGCAGCGTCGCCTCGAGCGAGCGGTCCTCGGCCTCGGCCAGATGGCGGGTCACCCACAGCGATAAGGTGTCACGATCCGACAGTTTCTGCTTGAGCAGTTCCTCGCGCGACATCGGCGCGTAGCGCGCGTGCAGTTCCGACACCAGATTGAGATAGGTGATCAGCGTGCGCAGCTTGGCCGACGAGCCCATGTCCAGCTTGGCGCCCTGGTTGATGTCGAACGGCTGGTTCAGGTTGTCCGCCTGCACCCGCAGCAGCGCACCATCCTCGGTGTTCTCGTACAGCACGAAGCTGTAGATCGGCTTGGTGAGGTCATTGTCCGGCTTCAGCAGATAAGGCCCATACAGGCCCGCCGCCTCCACCACCACCGGGTCGGACAGGCGCCGCAGGAAGTCGGCGATGGCGCGCTGCGTCGGCGCGTGCAACGTGGAATCGACGGTGACATCCAGGCGGTCCAGGTCATACAGCCGCGGCACGCCCAGCCGGCCGGACAGTTCCACGCGCAACGCGCTGGCCGCCTTGTTCTCGACGAACGCCCCTCCCGGGCGGGCGCGCCCGTTGGCGCGGAACTCGATGCGCTCGCGCAACGCCAGGTCGCGCAGGCGCGGGCTGATCACGCGGGCCTCGGCCAACAGGCGCAGGTGCGCATTGGCCTGTTCGTCCAGATGCCGGCGCCCGCCCAGCAGGTAGTACGACGGCTTGCGCTGCGAGATCAGCAAGCCCAGCACGTGCTTGAACGCGCGCGCCGCCTCCGGGGTTTCCGCCGGCGCGTGCAACAGCCCGTTGACCTCGGCGAAATCCAGGCCGAACCACGCTTCCAGGCCATCGCCCAGGCCGTTGACTTCGCCGTGGCCCGGCGCCGCCGCCAGCGGCACGCTGTTGAGATAGTCGAGCACGATACGCCGGCGCGAAGCGCGCGTGTCCTCGCCATCCAGATAGGCACGGAGGCTGGCGGAGATCATCTGGCGCAGCTTGTCCATGGCGGTCATGGTCAGCCCGTCCGGCGAATGCCGATACTTCTCGATCTGGGTGGCCAGCGTCGAACCGCCCGGCACATTGCGGGACGGATCGATGGCTTGCAGCATTTTCTCGAACACGGCCTGGCCCAGGCGATCCCATTCGATCGCCGGATTGCGCTGCGGATGGTTGGGATCCAGCAGCTCGCGGTTCTCGATGAACAGCAGCGTGTTGGCGATCACCGGCGGGATGGCATCGAAATCCGGGTAGGCGTGCCGCGGGTGCATACTGCTGAAGAACGGCTGGCCGCGACAGTCGCGCAAAGTCAGGCCGGCGACGGTCTTTTCCCGGTAGGGCATGAACAGGCCGCGTTCCACCACGCGCGCCATCTCCGGCGACACCCGCGCCTGCGCCGTGACCTCGAAATCCTGCTGCTTGAGCTGGTCGATGAACGTGGGCAGGTCGACGTAACCCAGACGGATGTCATAGGGTCCGGCGGTCGGCGTCAGCAGCGCCTCGCTTTCGCCCGCTTCGAGCTGGAAGGTCAGGCGCTTGCCATAGCCCGCCAGCACCATGGCCTGGAACGGCGAGGCGATCAGTTCGTAGGCCGCGATCGCCGCCGCGACCAGCAGCAGCAGGCCGAGCAAAGGCCACAGCCACAGGCGGCGCAGGCGCCGCCGCACCACGTCAGCGCTGCTCATTCAGCAGGATTTCCCGACGACCGGCAGGCCAGTCCGTCAGCCCTGGCGTTCGACCTGACTGACGTCGCGCACCGCGCCGTTGGCAGCCGAAGTGGTCATCGCCGCATACGCGCGCAGCGCGGCGGACACCGGCCGATCGCGCCCGACCGGCTTCCAGGCATCCTTGCCGCGCGCGTCCATGGCGGCACGACGGCGCGCCAGTTCTTCCACGGATACATCCAGATGGATGCGGCGATTGGGGATATCGATCTCGATGCGGTCGCCTTCCTCCACCAAACCGATACAGCCGCCTTCCGCCGCTTCCGGCGAGACATGGCCGATCGACAACCCGGACGTGCCGCCGGAAAAGCGGCCGTCGGTGATCAGCGCACAGGACTTGCCCAAGCCCTTGGACTTCAGATAACTGGTGGGATAAAGCATCTCCTGCATGCCTGGCCCGCCGCGCGGGCCCTCATAGCGGATCACCACTACGTCACCGGCCTGGATGCGGTCGCCGAGTATGGCCTCCACGGCCGCGTCCTGGCTTTCGAAGATGCGCGCGGGGCCGCGGAACACACGGATGGTGGAGGTCGGCACGCTGGTGGTGTACCGCAGTTGCTCGACCTCGAACATGCTCTCGTCGATGCCGGCGGTCTTGACGATGCAGCCGTCCTCGGCGAGGTTGCCATACAGCACCGCCAGTCCGCCATCGCGCGAATAGGCATGGGTCAGATCACGGATGCAGCCATGCGCACGGTCCAGGTCCAGCTCCGGGTAGCGCCGCTCCTGCGAGAACGCCACCTGCGTCGGCACGCCGCCGGGCGCGGCCTTGTAGAACTCGAACACGGAGACATCGTGCGCGCGCATCACGTCCCACACCTCCAGGGCGCCGCCCAGAGTCTTGCTGTGTACCGTGCGGGCGTCGCGGTGGATCAGGCCGGCACGGTCCAGCTCGCCAAGGATGGCCATGACGCCACCGGCGCGATGCACGTCCTCCATGTGATAGAGCTGGGTGGACGGCGCCACCTTGGCCAGATGCGGCACCTTGCGCGACAGCCGGTCGATGTCCTTCATGGTGAAATCCACGCCCGCCTCGCGCGCCGCCGCCAACAGGTGCAGCACCGTGTTGGTGGAGCCGCCCATGGCGATGTCCAGCGCCATGGCATTCTCGAACGCCTGGAAGCTGGCGATGGCACGCGGCAGCACGCTGGCGTCGTCGTGCTCGTACCAGCGCCGCGCCAGCTCCACGATCAGGCGGCCGGCACGCAGGAACAGTTGCCGGCGATCGGCGTGCGTGGCCAGCAGCGAACCGTTGCCCGGCAGCGACAGACCCAGCGCCTCGGTCAGGCAGTTCATCGAGTTGGCGGTGAACATGCCCGAACAGGAACCGCAGGTGGGGCAGGCGGAGCGCTCCACCGCCGCCACCTCCTCGTCGGAACGGTTGGCGTCGGCGGCCTGCACCATGGCGTCCACCAGGTCCAGCTTGATGGTTTGCGCGTTCCAGGTGACCTTGCCTGCCTCCATCGGCCCGCCCGAGACGAACACCGCCGGGATGTTGAGGCGCAGGGCGGCCATCAGCATGCCCGGGGTGATCTTGTCGCAGTTGGAGATACACACCAACGCATCGGCGCAATGGGCATTGCACATGTACTCCACCGCATCGGCGATCAACTCGCGGCTGGGCAGCGAGTACAGCATGCCACCATGGCCCATGGCGATGCCATCGTCCACCGCGATGGTGTTGAACTCCTTGGCCACGCCACCGGCCGCCTCGATCTCCCGCGCCACCAGTTGGCCCAGATCCTTCAGGTGCACGTGACCGGGCACGAACTGCGTAAACGAATTGGCGACGGCGATGATCGGCTTGCCGAAGTCGCCGTCCTTCATGCCGGTGGCGCGCCACAACGCGCGCGCGCCGGCCATGTTGCGGCCATGAGTGGTGGTACGGGAACGATAGGCTG
Organism: uncultured Burkholderiales bacterium; assembly: GCA_937949525.1. Classification (GTDB taxonomy): domain Bacteria; phylum Pseudomonadota; class Gammaproteobacteria; order Burkholderiales; family Thiobacillaceae; genus PFJX01. The sequence goes on from CALEDT010000026.1 coordinate 50,385, forward strand.
GCATCTGGATTACAGGTTACAGGTTACGGGTTGCGGGGTTACAGTCGCAGCGGCGGCGCCCCCGGCGCCTGCCCGATACTGTACCCCGATAACCCGCCCCCTGTAAGCAGATGCTCGTCCATCCCCAGATCGATCCCGTCGCCATTCATCTCGGCCCACTCGCCGTGCATTGGTACGGCCTGATGTACGTCGCCGCCTTCGTCGCCTTCATCCTGCTCGGCCGCGTGCGCATGCGCCAGCAGCCGCAGACGCACTGGACGCCGCGCGAGCTGGACGACCTGCTGCTGTGGGGCGTGCTCGGCGTGGTGCTGGGCGGACGTCTGGGGCAGGTACTGTTCTACGATCCCGGCTACTACCTCGACAACCCTGTGGAAATCTTCGCGGTATGGAAGGGCGGCATGTCGTTCCATGGCGGCCTGCTGGGCGTGCTGCTGGCGCTGTCCTGGCACGCGCGCAGCCACCGCCGCCGCTTTCTGGAAGTCGGCGACTTCGTCGCGCCGCTGGTGCCGCTGGGCCTGGCGTTCGGCCGCGTCGGCAACTTCATCAACGGCGAACTATGGGGTCGGGTGGCCGACCCCGCACTGCCCTGGGCCATGGTGTTCCCGCGCGTCGATGACCTGCCGCGCCATCCCTCGCAACTCTATCAGGCCGGTCTGGAGGGCCTGGCGCTGTTCGTGCTGCTGTGGCTGTATTCCGCCAAACCGCGGCCGGTAGGCGCGGTATCCGGCGCCTTCCTGGTCGGCTACGGCGTATTCCGCTTCGTCGCCGAATATTTCCGCACCCCGGACCACGGCATCTTCGGCCAGCTCACCCTGGGCATCAGCATGGGCCAGTGGCTGTCGCTGCCCATGATCCTGCTGGGCGTATGGCTATGGACGCGCGCGCTGCGCCGTCAGGGACTATCCTGAAAGCGGGAACACTGCTATATTCCGCGTCCCGCGTGGGGGGGTAGCTCAGCTGGGAGAGCGCCGCGTTCGCAATGCGGAGGTCGAGGGTTCGATCCCCTTCCTCTCCACCACCAATCCAGAAGCCAGGCGTCTCGCCTGGCTTTCTTTTTGCCCGAAGCGCGCGTGTGCGCGGGGTCGTGCAGTGCCCGGCGGTCGTGTCCCGGCGCCACATCTGCGCTCCTTCCTGCCGACCGGCCTCCCTCTTCTCCATTCGACTGGTGGCTGGCCGATGCACGGCCGGTCGATAAATCAACGGCTTGCGCGCGGTGGTTCGCGGTCAACTCCGGGCAGGGGCACCGTATCGAACCGCCGATCACTGGTCCATCCGCCCGAACAACCGCTCCTGGTCGTCCCAGGACCAGGGCACCTCGTTGTTCTCCAGCCGGATCAGGCTCAGCGTGCGCGGCTGCTTGCCGCCCAGCAACGCCCGCACCACGGCGGGCGACAGCAACATCAGGCGCAGCAGTTCGTTGACCGTCGTCGGGTGCAGGCCCTCGCTCCGCGCGATCTCGCTGCCGCTGGCCACCCGCCCTTCGTCGAGCAGGCGTTGCCAGTGGAAGGCGCGCGACAAGGCCGTGAGGACGGGCATCTCGTGCTTCGGCGCCGCCGTCGGCCCCACCGGCGGCCGGGATCATCCACCGGCGCCCGCCGCTGCGCTTGATGCGCACCGGGATCACGGTGGTGAGCTTCGGGCCCGGCTGCGCGGCACCGGTCTGCAGAACCTTGGTCATGCGGCGGCTCCTTTGGCTTCCAGTTTCAGCAACTCGGCCCCAATGCCATCCAGGCGCAGTTCCCGCGCCAGATCAGCCCAACCCGCGTCGCGCCAGATGATCCTGAAAGCCGCAGTTGAACGCGCCCGAGTGTGGATCTGCCGGGTTTTCTGACAAGGCGCGACGACGCGCAGGGTCGCTCCCTGCAAGGAGGAACAACGCCGCCAGGCGGCCCGGCAGGCGCGCAATCGGGTGCGTAGCGGGCTCACCCAGCGGGTGCCCTCGAACGAAGGCGAAAACCCCTCGTCCATAGCGGCCTCACAAGGGCCAAGCAGCGGTCCACTGCGGTTTTCAGGA
>CALEDT010000027.1 GCA_937949525.1 uncultured Burkholderiales bacterium
GAAAACCTCGATCTGTACTACGGCGAAGCGCGGGCGCTGCACGCCATCAACATGACCATCCCCAAAAAGCGCGTCACCGCCTTCATTGGCCCCAGCGGTTGCGGCAAGTCGACTTTGCTGCGTTGCTTCAACCGCATGAACGATCTGGTCGACATCTGCCGCGTCGAAGGCAAGATCCTGATGGAAGGCAAGAACATCTATGACCGGGACGTCAATGTCGCGTTGCTGCGTAGGCGCGTGGGCATGGTGTTCCAGAAGCCCAATCCGTTTCCCAAGTCGATCTACGAAAACGTCGCTTACGGTCTGCGCATCATGGGCATCAACGACAAGAAGACCCTGGACGAGGCGGTGGAGCGCTCACTGCGCGGTGCGGCGCTGTGGGACGAGGTCAAGGACCGCTTGGAAGAAAGCGGCATGAGTCTGTCCGGCGGCCAGCAACAGCGTCTGGTGATTGCCCGTGCGGTCGCGCTGGAGCCCGATGTGCTGTTGCTGGACGAACCGGCCTCCGCCCTCGACCCGATCTCCACCGCCAAGATCGAGGAACTGGTCGATGAGCTCAAGACCAAGTACACCATCGTCATCGTCACCCACAACATGCAACAGGCCGCGCGCATTTCCGATTACACCGCATTCATGTACATGGGCGACCTGATCGAGTTCGGTCCGACCAATTCCCTGTTCCTGAAACCCAAGCAGAAACAGACCGAGGACTACATCACCGGTCGCTTCGGCTGATCGGCTGCCGGCATAGGCGGTACGTAATCATTCAGCAACACTTCCGTAACACGGAGCTTGTGCCGGGATGCTAAGCTGTTCGCCTATTTTATGACCCGCCGGCGGTGCTGCCTGTGGGTTGGACAACGCTCAGCAAGGAATCCCGACATGGCTAACGCGGTCAAGACCATCGCAAAATACATCGCGCGCAACGAAGACGACGAGGCAGCCGTGGTGCTGCGCGAATTGTGCCAGGCGCTCGAAGCCAGCGGCAGTTTCGAGTTGTCGCGCATGTATGAGCTCAACAACAAGGCGTTCCGGTTGGCACTGGAACTGCTGGAAGAATGGCGCTTCGACCGCCACGTGATCGAACGGCGTCTTCAGAAGTATCTGGATCAGGACGACAAGGACGACAAAGAGGCGGCGTGAATTTCGGCATGCCGTTGGGCGCCCGAACGTCGGCGCCGACGGCTGTAGGCCGTCTCGGGTTTGACCTGGTATCGCTTCGCCGCTAATATCCGCCGCTTTACAGAGGATCCACCCGATGCGTCGAAAACTGGTCGCCGGTAACTGGAAAATGCACGGCAGCTTGAGCGAAAACGAAACGCTGTTGCGTGGCGTGCTCGCCGGCATGGCCGACGTCAAGGCTGCCGTCGCCGTGTGCGTACCGTTTCCCTATCTGCATCAGGCGCGTCATCTGCTGGCCGGCGGCCCGATCGCCTGGGGTGCGCAAAACCTCAGCCAGCATGCCAAGGGTGCCTACACCGGCGAAGTGTCCGCCGCCATGCTCAACGACTTCTCCTGCCGCTATGTCATCGTCGGTCACTCCGAGCGGCGCGCGCTGTACGGCGAGAGCGACGAGGTCGTCGCCGAGAAGTTCGCCGCTGCGCTGGCTGCGGGCCTGACGCCCATCCTGTGCGTGGGCGAAACGCTGGAAGAGCGCGAGACCGGTGTCACCGAACAGGTGGTCGCGCGCCAACTCGATGCCGTCATCGGTCGTAGCGGCATCGCCGCCCTGGCCGCGTCGGTGCTGGCTTATGAGCCGGTCTGGGCGATCGGCACCGGCCGCACCGCCACACCGCAGCAGGCGCAGGACGTGCATGCCTTCATTCGCGCCAAACTGCGCGCGCTCGACGCCGAGGTGGCGGACGGGCTGATCATTCAGTACGGCGGCAGCGTCAAGGCCGGCAACGCGGCCGAACTGTTCGGCCAGCCGGACATCGATGGCGGACTGATCGGCGGCGCTTCGCTGAACGCCGATGAATTCCTTGCCATCTGTCGCGCCGCCTGATTCGAGGTCGATATGGAAGTTCTGGTCTGGGTGTTGCACGTTCTGATCGCCGTCGCGGTGATCGTGCTGGTGTTGTTACAGCACGGCAAGGGCGCCGACATGGGTGCGGCGTTCGGCAGTGGTTCCTCCGGCAGCCTGTTCGGTGCCAGCGGTTCCGCCAATTTCCTGTCGCGTACCACCGCCGTGCTCGCCACCGCGTTTTTCCTGACCAGCCTGGGGCTGACCTACTTCGCCGCGCAGAAGCACGAGGCCCGTATCACGCCGCTGGCCGCGCCCGTCGCGCCCAGCGCTCCGGCGCCTGCTGCGCCGGACGGCGGCGACAAGTCCGGCGCCATCCCGAAGTAACCCGGCCGGGCGCGCAACCCGCGCCCGCGCCCGCCGACGTGGTGAAATTGGTAGACACGCTGTCTTGAGGGGGCAGTGACGAAAGTCGTGCGAGTTCGAGTCTCGCCGTCGGCACCACCTTGACGTATGCCCTGGTCTCGCCCTCGCGCGGGGCGGGTGGCGGCATGGGGCGACGATTGCGCCCGCTGTCGTGGCGGCAATCCAGTTGCGGCCGTCGCGCCCAGCGCCCGTTTCCGGCTCACCGCGCTACGCTCGCAATCACGCCCAACGCCGCATTCGAGTGGGCTGCGTGCCTTGGTTGCCGCCCGCGCGGATTGTCGGAATTTTTTACACGGCCCCTTGGTGGTCATCCGATGGGGTTCTTAAGTCATTGAAAAAACAGCATCGTATGGTGATGGCACGCGCCTTGCTTTATCCAGCGCAAGTCCGGCGGCGGCGTAAGCGAGTGAATACCGCCAAGGGAATCCGGAAATCACGTCGGCCTTGAAACGGGCCTTAACTTGGAGAAATGATCATGCACAACAAGACTCTGCTCGCTGCTGCTGTGGCCGCAACCTGGGCCATGGCCAGTGCAGGCGCATCGGCAGCCATTATCGTCAGTGAGGCGAATCTGACCGGTAACGTCCTGTTTTCCGGATTTGCCGACGGCACCCCGGGCACTTTCACGGCAACGTTCAACAACCTGAACGGCCGAGTCGACTTTCAGAATCTGCCCAATGGCGGTTACAAGGTATACGCGGGCGGCCAAGTCGTTTTGGATGCCGACGGACCTGGCCCGATCCCGCCGATCATCAATGTCAACGAGCCGCTGACGCATATCTACATGGGTTATCTTGGCTCCAGTGGTTTGACCCTCCCGGCATACAGCTTCACATTTGGCTCGCCGCTGCCGGGAAACATCCCCTTCCAGTTCGATCTCGAGTACGATGGTTATGCCAGCAGTTCGGTCATGAGCTTCCTGGCGCCGTTGGGTTTCGTCAACCCGGATGGTGCCGGTAAGCTGAGCGTCAGCGGAACCTTCCTTGCCAACGGCACGGGTGCCGTGGTCAACTTCACCGAATCCGATCTGACTTGGGCCGGTTTCGGGGGCACGTTGCTGTTGGCTGATCAGACCGTGGGCAACAATAACGGCTTGATCGGCGGTGCTTTCGTTCTGCGCGACTTCAGGGTTACGGCCGAAGTGGCCGAGCCGGCCACCCTGGGCCTGCTGGGTCTGGGTCTGATCGGCCTGGCTGCCGCTCGCCGTCGCAAGGCTGCCTGAGTCACCGCTAGCCGAAACCCGACGGTGCCGGCTGGGCTCCATGAGAGCGCAAGCCGGATTGTCGGGTTTTTTTACGCCCGCCGTTCCCGGACATTCCGGGGCGGTTCGCGGTTGGCCTGTCGCCATCGGAATATTTGACTCCACGATGGTCAGGATAGAGCGTCAGTGAGGCCATGCCGGCTTGCAATGCACTGCCGAATGCCCGAACATCCGGCGCGCGTCGCCGCCCGTTTTGTGGGTGGCTGTTCCTGTCGTGAATCCAGGTGGTTACCGTGCAAGTTCTTGCTGCTTTGTCGCGCTTTCTCCACTTCCACAACCATGTCGCATCGCGGCTGTCGGCAGCGTTGCTGCTCGGCGTCGTCGCCGGCTGCGCGGTGATTCCCGGCACCCATACCTATGGCATGCGCACGCAATCGTCGGTCGCGCTGCCGGTCAAGCAGGCTGATGACGTGGTGCCGGCCAACGTCAAGTTGCAGCCGATCAACGCCGAGTTGATCATCGAGCAGGAAAGACAATTGCGCGCCACGTCCACCAGTGCCGCAACGCGAAACCAGCAGACGGCGGCCAGCGATGTGCCGGCCGACTACAAGATCGGTCCCGGCGACATCCTCAACGTCACCGTGTGGGACCACCCGGAACTGACCATCCCGGCCGGTTCCTATCGCGCCGCGGATCAGACCGGCAACGTCGTCGCCGAGGACGGAACCATCTTCTATCCCTATGTCGGCACGTTGCGCGTGGCCGGGCTCACCACGCGCGAGGTGCGCACCATATTGGCGCAACGGCTGGCCCGGCACATCGAGAAGCCGCAGGTGGACGTGCGCGTGATCGCGTTCCGCAGCAAGCGCGTGTACGTGGTGGGCGAGGTGGCGCGCCCCGGCCAGCAGGAGATCACCGATATTCCGATGACCATCCTGGATGCAGTCAACCGTGCCGGTGGTTTCACCAAGGATGCCGACCACAGTCAGGTGCAGTTGACGCGCGCCGGCACCACGTGGCGTGTCGATCTGCAGGCGCTGTACGAAGAGGGGGCCGTCGGCCAGAATGTCATGCTGCAACCCAACGACATCGTCAACGTGCCGGACCGCGCGCTCAACAAGGTGTTCGTGCTGGGCGAGGTGCAGAAGCCCGGGTCTTTCTTCATGAACAAGCGCCGCATCACGCTGGCCGAGGCGCTCGCCGACGCCGGCTACATCAACCAGCAAAGCGCCAACCCGCACTGGATCTTCGTGATGCGCGGCCAGGCCGATCAGCCCGAACTGTTCCATCTGGATTCCAAGTCACCCGACGCGCTGCTACTGGCCGATCGTTTCCCGCTGCGTCCGCGTGACATCGTCTATGTCGATGCCGCCGAGGTGGCGCGCTGGAACCGCGTGATCAGCAACATCCTGCCGACCGCGCAGTTGCTGAATACCTTGAGCAGCGTGGACTACCCGTTGTTCGGCGGACGGCAGTAAGCCATCGCGGGGCCGCCTGTCGAGTTTTTTTACACACTCGACAGCGGTCCGTCTCCGGCGGATTGCAGGGATCGATTATGTCGTTCAATCCAAACCGGATTTTTGTCTGACCCAGGTTTATGGCATGGAATCTGCATGGTGACGCCGGTCACATGGGGTCGCGCTGGTCGGCATATGCATCAGTATTTCAGGATGTTCGCGATGTTGCTCCCGCCATGCTTTGCGGGCGCGTGACCGCCGTTACCGAACACCAATAAGGGGGTCGCATGATCATGGTTCACGTCGTCGAATTCTTCGTGACGTTACTGTTCGCCGGCGTGGCCCTGCGCTACGCCATGCGTCTGGCGCATCGCCATGGCATCGTCGACAAACCGGGCGGACACAAGACGCATGCGCACAGCACGCCGTTCGTCGGCGGTACCGCGGTGCTCGCGGCCTTGCTCTGCGCGTTGTACGTGCTGTATGCACGCGAGTTGCTGCCCATGCACCAATGGGGTGCGCTGGCTCTGAGTTCGCTCATCATCTTTCTCACCGGCTTCGCCGACGATCTGTGGCAACTCAGCTTCAAGCCGCGTTTGGTCATCCAGGCGGGCGCCGCGCTATTGATGACCCTGTGGGCCGGCGTCACGCTGGCCGACCTCGGATGGCTTACTGGCGGGCCGCTGCACCTGGGCTGGCTGGCGATTCCGTTCACCGTGTTCGCCACGATCGGTGTGATCAACGCGCTCAATATGATCGATGGCATCGATGGCCTGTCCGGCTCGGTCAGCTTCGTCAGTCTGCTACTGATCGCATTGGTGGCGCATAGCGCCGGCGCCCAGGCGCATCTGACGCTGGCGGTGATGCTGATGGCCGGCGTTGCCGCGTTCTTGTTCTTCAACATGCGTTACCCGACCAACCGGCGCGCGCGTGTGTTCATGGGGGATAACGGCAGCATGTTGCTGGGCCTGCTGTTCGCCTGGCTGCTGATCGACCTGTCGCAGGGCGAGCATCGCGCCATGCCGCCGGTGCTGGCACTCTGGCTGTTCGCGGTGCCGCTGATGGATACCGTGGGCATCATGACGCGTCGGGTCTGGCTGGGCCGCTCGCCGTTCCGTCCGGATCGGCACCACTTGCATCACCTGTTCATCCGCGCCGGCTTCCGCGTACAGGATACCGTGTATGCGATCGCCCTGATCCAACTGGTTTTCGGCTTTGTGGGCTTCGCCATGCTGGCTGTGGACGTGGCCGAGTCGACCATGCTGATCGCGTTCCTGATCGCGTTTGCCGCGTATTTCTATCTGGTGCTGCGCCCGTGGCGCTTCGTGCCGGCGCTGCGCCGGGTGCACACCTGGCTGGGCCTGACCTCGCCGGAGGTCAAGGGCGTCTACATCGGCAACTGCCACCCCGATCATGCCGAGTTGATGATCAAGGCGCTGGTCGATTACCTGCGTGGCCGCGACGATTATCGCCTATCGGTATACGAGACGCGCGACGCCACCATCCGCCCCGCCGGACACGTCTACGCCATCCTGGAACTGCTATACGAGGATACCGATGCGGCGCAGGATGAAACGCGGCGGCTGGTGGACAGCTTGAAGACGCGGTTTCGCGGCTATCGGGACGTGCGGGTGCGCCAGTATCTGGTGCGCAACGACACCAACGACCGTCGTGTCGGCATCAAGCCCCATGCGCTCGATCGACGCCTGCATGATCGGCGCGCTCGCCACCCCAAGGCCTTGATCCACAGTGAGCATGTGATCGGCCGCGCCAACACGGTCGCTGCCTGAACGGCCTTCATCCGCCGATGTTCGAGCGCATCCTGGTCGTCTGCACCGGCAACATCTGTCGCAGCCCGATGGCGGAGATACTGCTCCGGCAACAGTTGCTGCAGGCCGGCAGGCGAGTGGAAGTGCGTTCGGCCGGAGTCGGCGCGCTGGTCAACCATCCGGCCGACCAGCCGGCGCGCGAACGCATGAAGGCGCGTGGCCTGGATCTGGAGTCACACCGTGCGCGCCAGTTCGATTCCGAACTGGCGCGCTGGGCCGACCTGATCTTGGTGATGGAGCAGGCGCAGCGCGATGCGGTCATCGACATCGAGCCGACTGCGCGCGGCAAGATCTATCTGCTCGGCCACTGGGACGGCGGCAAGGAGGTGCCGGATCCCTACAGGCAGTCAGAAGCCGTATACGACGAAGCGCTGGCGCTGATCGACCACGCCCTGGCTTCCTGGGTGAAGCGGCTGTGACCGCCCCCGGGCATACGAGGCGCCGCTCGCGCGCCACTCGGCTGCTGTGCGCGTTGCGGTGCGAATCACGCCGCCGCTACAATGCGCCGGCCTACCGTGCCCCCATGCACGGACCTCACGCCTTGCCAGAGGCGCCCGTTCTCTTTTCCAGACCAGACCTATGACCGCCGAACCCAATCCCGCCGCGCCCGCCGTCAACGCGCCGCATCCCGGCTTCGACGACAGTGACGACGAGATCAATCTGGGCGAGATCCTGGCGACACTGCTGGAGAACAAGTGGCTGATCGTCGCGGTCACCACCTTCGCGATTTTTTTGGGAGCGGCTTTCCTGTACGTGGCCACCCCAATCTACCGTGCCGATGCGCTGCTGCAGGTCGAGGACAGCAAGAGCTCGGGACTGACCGCGCTGAAGGAGTTGCAGCCGCTCCTGGGCGAGAGCGTGTCGGTGGCGGCGCAGATGGAGATCCTGAAATCGCGCATGATCCTCGGCCGCGTGGTCAACCAGCTCAAGCTCGACATCATTGCGCAGCCCAAATACTTTCCGGTGTTCGGCGAGGCCATCGCCCGCCGCCATGCCGGCGAGGACATCGCCGCGCCGTTGTTCGGCCTGACGGACTACGCCTGGGGCGGCGAGCGCGTGCGCCTGGAGTCGCTGCAGGTGCCGCGCAACAGGATCGGCGAGCCGCTGACGCTGGTGGCCGGCGAGAACGGTGCCTACCGCGTCTACGACGCCGATGACGTCATGTTGCTGGAAGGCATGCTCGACCAGCCGGCCGAGGCGGGCGAGTACCGCATGTTCGTGTCCGAACTGGTGGCGCGCCCCGGTACGCGCTTCACGCTGGTCAAGGTGGCCGAGCAGGATGCCATCAACGCCCTGCGCGACAACTTCAACGTCAAGGAACGCGCCAAACAGTCGGGCGTGTTGGAGGCCACGCTGGAGGGCGCCGACGCCGCGCTGATCGCGCGGGTGCTGGACGACATCCTCAACAGCTACGTACGTCAGAACGTGGAGTTCCGTTCGGCGGAAGCGGAAAACACGCTGAAGTTCCTGGAGACGCAGTTGCCGGTGCTGAAGGCGCAGGTCGATGCCGCCGAGGCGGCGTTCAACAACTACCGGCAAAGCCGCGGCTCGGTGGATCTGACCCTGGAAACCAAGGGCGTGCTGGATTCCGTGGTGACCTTCGAGAAGGAAATCATCTCGTTGCAGCAGCAGCGCGAAGAGCTGCGCCAGCGCTACACGCCGGAGCACCCGCGCATCCAGGCCATCGACGCGCAACTGGCCCGTCTGAACGCCAAGCGCAGTCAATCGGAGCGCGCCGTCGCCACCTTGCCGGCGACGCAGCAGCAGATCCTGCGCCTGCAACGCGACGTCGAGGTCTCCAACAAGCTATACACCGAACTGCTCAACAGCGCCCAGCAACTGCGCGTGTCCAAGGCCGGTACCGTGGGTGACGCGCGCATCATCGATTCCGCCGTGGTGTCCAGCAAACCGGTGGCGCCCAAGGGTGTGATGATCCTGGCGGTGGCGCTGCTGGCGGGACTGCTGGCCAGTCTGGTGTTGATCTGGATCATCCGTTCGCTGCGCGTGAGGGTGGAGGATCCGGACAAGATCGAGAAGACCCTGGGCCTGCCGGTGTACGCCACGGTGCCGCACAGCCCGGCGGAGGTCGCTCTGGCGCGCGACATCAAGCACGGCAAACGCCGGGGTGAATTGTTGGCCATCGATTTCCCGGACGACAGCGCGGTGGAAAGCCTGCGCGGCCTGCGCACCACCATCCACTTCGCGTTGCTGGATGCCGCCAAGGGCAGCCTGCTGATCACCGGACCCAGCCCAGGCATCGGCAAGAGCTTCGTGTCCAAGAATCTGGGCGCTGTGCTGGCGCAGTCGGGCAAGAAGGTGGCCATCATCGATGCCGACCTGCGCCGCGGCCACGTCCACCGCGAGTTCGACATGAAGCGGGAAATCGGTGTGTCCGAATTCGTCAGCGGCAGCGCCAAGCTGAGCGACATCGTCAAGCCGACCAAGGTGGAGGGTCTGGCCGTGGTCACCACCGGCCAGCGTCCGCCCAATCCCTCGGAGTTGCTGATGCACCCGAATTTCGCCGAACTGCTGGAACAACTCGGCGGACTGTTCGACATCCTCATCGTCGACGCGCCACCGATCCTGGCCGTGTCCGACGCGGCCATCATCGGCCGCCACACCGGCGCCACGCTAATGGTGGCGCGTGCCGGCAAGCATCCGATCCGTGAGATCGAGCAGGCCGTGAAGCGGCTGGCGCAAGCCGGTGTGCCGGTCAAGGGCTTCGTGTTCAACGACATGGACGTGGTGCGCCAGAAATACCGCTATGGCTATCATGGCTACGTCTACCAGTACACCTACAAGTGAGCGGCCGTGCGCCGACCGCTCGTCGCCGCCCGCGCCGGCGGGCCATGGGGTATTGACGGCGGCGCACGGCTGAGCGGCTGGGTGCGGCGCCACGCACACCGCACATGACCTCGACCTGGTACGTCTGCCTGACCAAGCCCCGGCGCGAAGCTCATGCCGTGCTGAAGCTGCGCGAGCAGGGCTATGACACCTACCTGCCGCGGCTGACCCTGTGGGCACGACACAAGGGGGCTTGGCAGAAGCGCGAGCAGATCATGTTCCCGCGCTATCTGTTCCTGTGCTGCACGCGGCCGGGCCAGGGTCTGGCGCCGATCCGCAATACGCCCGGCGTGACGGGGTTGGTGCGCTTCGGCCTGGAGCCGTCGACCATCGATGCCGTCACGCTCGATGCCATCCGCGCGCTGGAGCGGCAGCAGGCGCAGAACCCCGACACGCAGGCCAGCCCGTTTCAGGTGGGCGCCCAAGTGGCCCTGGCCGACGGACCACTCAAAGGGCTCACCGGCATCGTCTCGCGCGTGGCGCGGGAACGGGTGATCGTGCTGCTCCGTCTGCTCGGGGGCGAACAACCCGTCACCGTGGCGGTCGATCAGCTCGTCGCCGCCGGCGACGGTGCATGAGGGCCTGGCCGGTGCGCGCCGGGTGCGACGCAACGACCCGTCGGCGCGCGGGTAGCGTGGCCATCCGCGCGCGCGCCGATGCTGCTATGCTCGGCCGACCATGACCGCACACGATCCCATCGCGCGCTACCGCCTGGCCCAGTCCGCTCTGGCCGATCTGTCGCCGGATGCGCGCATCCAGGCGCGTCGGGCGCTGCTTCGCGCCAATCGCGAGCAGGTCGAGACCCTGGCCGCGCAAACGCTGCTCGGCGCGGTCAACGCGCCGGATCGCGCCGGCGAGCGGTTGCTGTGGTTCTGGTTCAATCATTTCAACGTGTTCTGGCAGAAGGGCCTGGTGGGCGCGGCCTTGTCGGACTATCTGGAGCACGCGCTGCGCCCGCATCTGTACGGGCGCTTTGGCGACATGTTACGCGCCGTGCTGACCCACCCGGCCATGTTGGTGTACCTGGACAACGTCGGCAACGTCGTCGGCAAGGGCAACGAGAATCTGGCGCGGGAGCTGCTGGAGCTGCACACCCTGGGGGTCGACGGCGGTTACGCCCAGACCGACGTGCGCGAAACCGCCCGGGTGCTGACCGGCCTGGGGCTGCGCCCGCTCAAGCCCGGCCGGCGCAACCCCGAGGAACACCCGCTGGCGCGTCAGCGTGGCGAGTTCCTGTTCAATCCCTACCAGCACGATGCCGGAGCCAAACAGGTACTGGGGCGCAAGATCGAAGCGCCGGGCTTTGCCGAAGTCGATCAGCTCATCGAGCTGCTGGTGGCGCATCCGGCCACGGCGCGTCACGTCACTGGCAAGCTGGCGCGTTTTCTGTATGGTGATGCCGCCACCGGCGCCCAATGCGACCGCGCCGCCAAGGTGTTCCAGGCCAGTGCGGGCGATCTGGCTGCGACCCTGGAAGCCTTGCGCGCGGCCGCGGACGCTGCGCGCCCGGCGCGCACCTTCAAGGATCCGTACCGCTATGTGCTGAGCGCGGTCGACCTGCTGCGCGACGGCCAACCGATCACCGATGCCCGGCCATTGACGCGCTGGCTCGCCACCCTGGGGCAACCGATGTTCGCCTGCCGCACGCCGGACGGCTACAGTCTCGCCGGTGACGACTGGCTCAGTCCCGGCCAGCTTGCGCAACGCTTCGAACTGGCGGCAACCATGGCGCGGGTGGTGCCGCGGCTGACCGAGCCGCCGCGCGAGGCGCAGGCGCTGTGGCGCGCCGACGGCACGCAGACGGTTTATGCCGCGCTGACTCCGGCCGCGCGGCAGGTGATCGCGGCTGTGCCGGCCGTGCCCGACCGGCTCGCGCTGCTGCTGTCCGCGCCGGAATTCATGTACTGGTGATGCCACATCGGCGTCGCACCCGATGGAGTCCAACATGCATCGTCGCCGATTTCTGCAAACTGCGGCTGCCAGTCTGCTGGCCGGCGCCAGCGGGCGCCTGTTCGCCGCACCCTCCGGCGGCAGCGATGCGCGCCTGTTGCTGGTATTCCTGCGGGGTGGTTACGATGCGCTGAGCGCGCTGTCGCCCTACGGCGAAGCGGACTATCACGAGGCCCGGCCCAATATCGCCATCGCCGCGCCGGCCAAGGGCAAGGTCGCAGCCGCGCTGGCGCTGGACGACTATTGGGCGCTGCATCCCGCGCTGTCGGACAACCTGTTGCCGCTGTACGAGGCGCGTCAGGCCGCGTTCATTCCATTCGCCGGCACGGATTTCGTCTCGCGCAGCCACTTCCAGGCGCAGGACTGGGTCGAATTCGGCCAGCCGGCCGGCGCATCGGCCGGCGCGGCCGGTGGCTTCCTCAACCGTCTGTTGCAGGTGCTGCAACGCGGCCAGCCGCACGTCGACGCCGTCAGCTTCACCCGTGCGCTGCCGCCGGTGATGCGTGGCGCGGCGCGGGTCGCCAACTCGCCGGTGAGCATGGCGCGGGCGGCCGCCATGGCGCCGGAACAGGAAGACCGCATCCTCGCGCTGTATCGCGGCCACGCGCTGGAAAGCCAGGTGCGCGACGGCATCGGTCTGCGCCGGCACATCGCCGACGAGTTGCGAGAGGAAATGACCTATGCCGATCGCGGTGCCGCGCCGGCGCAGGGGTTCGCGCTCGAGGCCGGTCGCATCGCGCGGGTGATGCGCGAACGGCCGCAGTATCGCCTCGGTTTCGTCGAACTGGGTGGCTGGGACACCCACGCCGGCCAGGGCGGTGCGCAGGGCAGCCTGGCCAACCAATTGCGTGGCCTGGGCGATGGGCTGGAGATCCTGGCCGACACGCTCGGTCCCGTGTGGCGCCGCACCGTGGTGGTGGTGCTGTCGGAATTCGGCCGCACGTTCCGCGAGAATGGCACCAAGGGCACCGATCACGGCCACGGCAGCACCCTGTGGGTGCTGGGCGGCGACATCCAGGGTGGACGGATGCACGGCGAGCAGACCCGTCTGCGCTTGGCGGCGTTGCACCAGGAACGCGATACTCCGGTATTGAACGACCTGCGCGGGGTACTGGCCAGCCTCATGCGTGACCTGTTCGCGCTGGCGCCGGCCGATCTGGCCGAAGTCTTTCCGGAGGTGCGGCCGGCCGGCATCCGGCTGGTGTAATTGTCGCCGGCACGCCCCGCCGGTTGCCGTCCGGATATCGAATCCGGGCCTCTTGAAATCACCTTGGACCGCCCCTACCATTAGCACTCGTCGGAGATGAGTGCTAATAGTCCATCTCACGAACGACCTCAAACCACCCAACACGGATTCCTGTTAGGAGGAAAGCATGAAGATTCGTCCGTTGCACGATCGCGTCATCGTCAAGCGCATGGAAGAGGAGCGCAAGACCGCTTCCGGCATCGTCATTCCCGATACCGCCGCCGAGAAGCCGGATCAAGGCGAGATCCTCGCCGTCGGCCCCGGCAAGCGCGATGACGCCGGCAAGCTCATCCCGATGGGCGTGAAAGTGGGCGACCGCGTGCTGTTCGGCAAGTACGCCGGCCAGACCGTCAAGATGGATGGCCAGGAACTGCTGGTCATGCGCGAAGAAGACATCATGGGCGTGGTCGAGGCCTGAGCCGCGCGTCCGTAACGAACAGGAGAACACACAATGGCAGCTAAAGACGTACGTTTCGGTGATTCCGCCCGTCATCGCATGGTGGCCGGCGTCAACATCCTGGCCAATGCGGTCAAGGTGACCCTCGGTCCCAAGGGCCGCAACGTGGTGCTGGACCGCTCGTTCGGCGCCCCCACCGTGACCAAGGATGGCGTGTCCGTGGCCAAGGAAATCGAGCTGAAGGACAAGTTCGAGAACATGGGCGCGCAAATGGTCAAGGAAGTCGCCTCCAAGACCTCCGACGTGGCCGGTGACGGCACCACCACCGCCACCGTGCTGGCCCAGTCCATCGTCAACGAGGGCATGAAGTTCGTCGCCGCCGGCATGAACCCCATGGACCTGAAGCGCGGCATCGACAAGGCCGTGGTTGCCGTGGTCGAGGAGCTGAAGAAACTGTCCAAGCCCTGCACCACCAGCAAGGAGATCGCCCAGGTCGGCGCCATCTCCGCCAACGCGGATGTCTCCGTCGGTCAGATCATCGCCGACGCCATGGACAAGGTGGGCAAGGAAGGCGTCATCACCGTCGAGGACGGCTCCGGTCTGGAAAACGAACTCGACGTGGTCGAGGGCATGCAGTTCGACCGCGGCTACCTGTCGCCCTATTTCATCAACAACGCCGACAAGCAGATGGCCGTGCTGGAGGATCCCTACATCCTGCTGCACGACAAGAAGATCTCCAACATCCGCGACCTGTTGCCGGTGCTGGAGCAGGTGGCCAAGGCCGGCAAGCCGCTGCTGATCATCGCCGAGGACATCGAGGGTGAAGCGCTGGCCACGCTGGTGGTCAACAACATTCGTGGCATCCTCAAGACTTGCGCGGTGAAGGCGCCCGGCTTCGGCGATCGGCGCAAGGCGATGCTGGAGGACATGGCCATCCTGACCGGCGGCACGGTGATCGCCGAGGAAGTCGGTCTGACCCTGGAAAAGGCCAGCCTGAACGATCTGGGCCGCGCCAAGCGCGTGGAAGTCGGCAAGGAAAACTCCACCATCATCGACGGCGCCGGTTCCGCCGACGCCATCAAGGCACGCATCACCCAAATCAACAAGCAGATCGACGAGGCCACCAGCGACTATGACAAGGAGAAGCTGCAGGAGCGCAAGGCCAAGCTGGCCGGCGGCGTGGCGGTGATCAAGGTCGGCGCGGCCACCGAAGTCGAGATGAAGGAGAAGAAGGCGCGCGTCGAGGATGCACTGCACGCCACCCGTGCGGCGGTCGAGGAAGGCATCGTCGCTGGCGGCGGCGTGGCGCTGCTGCGCGCGCGCGCCAACATCGGTGAACTGAAGGGCGACAATCACGATCAGGACGCCGGCATCAAGATCGTGCTGCGCGCGCTGGAGCAGCCGTTGCGCGAGATCGTGTTCAACACCGGTGCCGAGCCCAGCGTGGTGGTCAACAAGGTGGTCGAGGGCAGCGGCAACTACGGTTACAACGCCCAGACCGCCGAGTATGGCGACATGATGGAAATGGGCGTGCTGGATCCGACCAAGGTCACCCGCACCGCGCTGCAGAACGCAGCATCGGTGGCCGGCCTGATGCTGACCACCGACTGCATGGTGGCCGAACTGCCGGAAGACAAGAAGGGCGCCGGCGCGCCGGGCATGGGTGGCGGCATGGGCGGTATGGGCGACATGGACTTCTGATCCGGGCGTTCGGCGCAGGTCCGTTAGCACGCTGTCCACGGGCCGGGGTCCACCCCGGCCGGCCGGCCGCGGTTCACGGACCACACCCAAAAGAAAGCCCCGCCATGGCGGGGCTTTCTTTTGGGTTACGCGCTTGAGGCGCCCAATACCTTGGCCACGCCGGCCGGTGGCCCGGATGTGGCCCAATCCTCGGAAAAGATACCTTGCGCCACACGCGCCGGCAGGCTGGACCAGGGGTAGTCGGCGGCACGCGCCACCAGGCCATGACGCACCGGATCGTAGTGGATGAAATCCAGATACGCGCGCAGTTCGGTGCGGCGGTCGACCTCGCGCACTTCCAGTCCGTGCGCCCATAGCGGAGCCGTTGGTGCATCGGGCGATTTGGCGCGCCAGGCGCGCTGGAATCCGCCGCGCAGGTCGGTGATGATGGCGCCGCACTCCTGATCGGCCGCGCTGATCAGCAGCAGATGGGCGTGGTCATCCAGCACGGCATATCCGGCCACGGCCACGCGAAAGCGTTTGCGCGTCGCGGCAAGCTGGTTCAGAAACAGCTCCTTGTCGGCAGCTTCGAGCAGCGGCGTTGCGCCGGCATGGGCGCGCACGGTGACGAAACGGTAGATGTCGCGCTCGCTGTCGAACACGCTACGCTCCCGGTAATTGCTGGCATCGTGGATGGGTCAGGGCGACGGCGATCATCGCCGCAACCGATGTCGATATTTTGACAGCCCCTCCGGCGCCCTGAATAGCTTCCAGGCCGGGTTCCCGAGTATCTCGCCGGCGTGATGTTGCCGGCACGCGCCATCCCGTATGGCGAAGTGCTGCCGTTATAATCCGGCGACTATCCGCAGGTGTGACCGCATGACCGTTTATTCCCCCCCCAAGGCGCGCGTTGCCGCGTTGTTCGCGGCGGCCGTGCGCCACGTCGCGCCGGATCAGGCGCCGGCGATCGAACTGGAACGCCCCAAGCAGGAGAGTCACGGCGATTTCGCCTGTAACGTGGCGATGCCGTTGGGCAAGCAGCTCAGGCGCAATCCGCGCGAGGTCGCGGCGGAGATCGTCGCGGCCATGCCGGCATCGGATCTCGTGGACCGCGTGGAGATTGCCGGTCCCGGCTTCATCAACGTGTTCCTGCGTGCGCAAGTGTGGCGCGAGGTGCCTGCGGCGGTGCTACGGGCCGGCGGCGGGTTCGGCCGCGTCGATCTCGGGCGGGGCGAAAAGCTGCAGATCGAATTCGTCTCGGCCAACCCCACCGGGCCGCTGCATGTCGGCCATGGCCGCGGCGCCGCCTACGGCGCCAGCCTGGCCAACGTGCTGGCACACGCGGGGTACGACGTCAAGCGCGAGTTCTACGTCAACGACGCCGGCCGGCAGATGGACATCCTGGCGCTGTCCACCTGGCTGCGTTACCTCGCCCTGTGCGGCGAGATCGTGCCGTTCCCGGCCAACGCCTATCAAGGCGGCTATGTCGGCACCATGGCCGATGGCATTTACGCGCTGCACGGCGAGCGCTACCGGCGGACCGCGGCCGATGTCCAGGCCGGTGTGCCGCCGGCCGACGAGGACGCGGAAGCCCATCTCGATGCCCTGATCGCCAACGCCAAGCGCCTGCTGGGCGCCGACTACGCCTATCTGCACGGCTACGCGCTGGAAGAGCAGTTGGGCGACTGCCGCAACGACCTGACCGAGTTCGGCGTGTGTTTCGATACCTGGTTCTCGGAACGGACGTTGCACGAATCCGGCATGATCGAGCGGGCCCTGGAACAGTTGCGCAAGCATGGCCACTTGTACACGCAGGACGGCGCGCACTGGTTCCGTTCCACCGCGTTCGGTGACGAGAAGGATCGCGTGGTGCAGCGTGAGAACGGCCTGTACACCTATTTCGCCGCCGACATCGCCTACCACCTCAACAAGTTCGAGCGCGGGTTCGACCGCGTCATTGACGTATGGGGCGCGGATCACCATGGCTACATCCCGCGCGTCAAGGGCGCGCTGGCCGCTGCGGGGATCGATGCCGAACGCCTGGTGGTGGCGTTGGTCCAGTTCGCCGTGCTGTACCGCAACGGCCAGAAGGCTTCCATGTCCACGCGCGCGGGCGAGTATGTGACCCTGCGCGACCTGCGTGCCGAAGTCGGCAACGACGCGGCCCGTTTCTTCTATGTGTTGCGCAAGTCCGATCAGCATCTGGATTTCGACCTCGACCTGGCCAAATCGCAGAGCAACGACAACCCGGTCTATTACATCCAGTACGCGCATGCGCGCATCTGCAGCGTGCTGGCGGCCTGGGGCGGCGTGAGCGCCGATCTGCTCGATGCCGACCCCGCCCGCCTCGAGCATCCGCAGGAGTTGGCGTTGATGCGTCGTCTGGCGGAGTTCCCGGACAGCGTCGCCGCCGCCGCGCGCGACCTGGCACCCCACATCATCGCCTATTACCTGCGCGACCTCGCGGCCGACCTGCATGCGCTGTACAACGCCTGCCCGTTCCTGGTGGACGATGCCCCGTTGCGCGACGCGCGGCTGTGCCTGATCGACGCCACGCGCGCGGTACTGAGCGAGGGATTGGCGCTGCTGGGCGTGTCGGCACCGGACAAGATGTAGGTCGTCACGGGCATGGCGCGTAAATCCGCCCGCCCGCGCGGGCAAGCGGACGCTCCGGCCCGTGTGCGCAGGCGTGGCGGACTGTTCACTGGGCTGTTCTTCGGCTTGGTCGCCGGCTTGGTCGTTGCCGCGGCACTGGCCTGGTATTTCAACCGCCAGACTGGCGAGTTCCGTGTCCCGGCCAGCGCGCAGCGCGTCGAGCCGGTAACCCCGCCCAGCGTGACCCCCTTGCCCGACCGCGCGCCGGCGCCACACGCACCACCGCAGGCGCAGCCATCGCCGCCACCGGCAGGCCGCGAGGCTCAGGCGCCGACAGCGCAAGCGCCGGCGCGCTCCACGGAAGCACGACCGCCGGCTACGGTCGAGCAACCGGCGCCACGCGCTGCGCGCCAGTTGCCGCCCAACCCCGTGCCGCAGCGGCCCGCCGACGTGGACTACAGCTTCTATCGCATTTTGCCCGGCGAACAGCCCGGCAAGCCCGCGGTGCCGCCCGAAAAGCCGCCGCCGGCGCCTCGACCGAGTGATCACTGGTGGTTGCAGGTGGCTGCGCTGAAGAACCAGGCCGAGGCCGAGCGGCTCAAAGCGCAACTGACGCTGCTCGGCTTGCGTGTGATCACGCAGCGCATCGAAACCGGCGGCATGACGTTGCATCGCGTGCGCGTCGGGCCCTACGCGCGCGAGGAAGATGCGTTCGGCGATCTGGACACCCTGGCGGCGAACGATTACGAACCGCGTCTGCTCAAAGACCCGAACCCGCCCTGATCATCCCGCTGCGCCAACTTTCAGTCATCCGGAGGCTACATGAAACGTCTGCTCGCACTGTTCACCCTGGTTTTCACCTTGACCGCGCTATCCCTGCCGGCGAGCGCCACCGCGGCGGTGGAAGGCCGGGACTACGTGCGCCTGGCGCAGCCGCAGCCGGTCAGCGTCAAGCGCGGCGAAATCGAAGTGCTGGAGTTCTTTTGGTACCGTTGCCCGCACTGCTTCAATCTCGAACCGGCTCTGGAAGCCTGGGCCAGGAAACAACGCAAGGACGTCGTGCTGCGGCGCGTCCCGGCGGTCCTCAATCCGAACTGGATGCCGCTGGCGCGCGCGTTCTACGCGCTGGAGGCGATCGGCGAGCGCGAACGCCTGCACCACGAGGTGTTCGACGCCATCCACGTGCGCGGCATGGACCTCAATCCGCCGGAAGCCTTCTTCGACTGGGCGGTCACCAAGGGCGTCGAGCGCAAACGTCTGGCCGACGCCTATCACGGTTTCGCGGTCAACACGCAAGTGATGCGTGCCCAGCAATTGAGCAACAATTACCGGTTGAGCGGCGTACCGGCCGTCGTCGTGCAGGGCAAATACGTGACGTCGGCCGCCATGACCGGCAGCGAGGAAGCCCTGTTCGCGACCATCGATTTCCTGATCGAACAGGAACGCAAGGCCGGCACCCGCCGCTGAACCTCACGGCCCGGATGGTGAAATCGGTAGACACAAGGGACTTAAAATCCCTCGGCCGCGAGGCCATGCGGGTTCGAGTCCCGCTCCGGGCACCATGAAAACGATTGGTTGCGCGTCGGCCATCGACTTTAGAGCCGGCCGAAGGCGGTTTTGCCGCAATCGATCAGCGCGTCAGGTAGTCGAATCCGGCACTCATGGCTGGAAGGGACGCTTGCCGCAGCGGTGGCTATACCCGACTCCCTATTCGGAGATGGAACATCTGATGCACGTACCTGTGCAGCATCCGCTCCAGGCCGATCGGCGGCCGTCCCCGGCCGTCACCCTTCGTGTCCCTGGTCAACCCAAGGCTGGGCAGGGCACCGAAGGTAAGAGCCATTCGGGCTCGACCGGACGTCTCGACTTGGAAGGGGGGGCAGCACGGGCACAAAACAAAACGGGTCAGCCCCCCTGAAGGACTGAGCCGTTGAAACATATGGCGCGCCCGGCGCGATTCGAACGCACGACCCCTGCCTTCGGAGGGCAGTACTCTATCCAGCTGAGCTACGGGCGCTTGGGGCGCGCAGCATAGCACAGCCGGCGTTTGGCGGGCAGCCCAAAACCCTTATAATCCGCCGGTTTCCCTCTCACGTTCAGCAGAGTCCGCGCCATGGCCGATCATCACGCAATGCCGAAAACCACGCTCAAGGATTTTCTCTACGCCACCTTGGGCGGCCTGCTGGCGCCGGCCATCGCCATCTTCATGATCGTGCTGCTGGTGCTGGGTATTCAGGCCAACTTCGGCGCGTCCGATGCCGCGCCCGTGGCGGACCGCATCGTGCGCGAGCGCATCCAGCCGTTCGGCCAGTCCGTGGTGGTCGATCCGAACGCGCCCCGGATCGAACGTACCGGCAAGCAGGTGTATGACGAAGTGTGCGCAGGCTGCCATGCCTCCGGCGCGTTGGGTGCGCCGCGCTTCGAGAACGCGGGTGACTGGAGCCGCCGCATCGCACAGGGCTACGACATGCTGCTGACGCATGCGATCAAGGGTATCGGCAAGATGCCGGCGCGTGGCGGCGATCCGGATCTCTCCGACCTGGAGGTGGCGCGCGCGATGGTGCACATGACCAACTCCGCCGGTGCGCGCTTCGAGGCGGCGTTGAAGAAGGAACCCGAGCCGACCGCCGCCCAGCTCGAGCGCGGCAAACTGGTCTATGCGGAGAACTGTGCCTACTGCCACGACACCGGCATCACCGGCGCGCAGAAGCTGGATGACGCAGCGGCATGGCGGCCGCTGCTGCAGGCGGGCAAGGAGTATCTGTACCACGCCGCGATCAACGGCAGCTTCGGCGGCCCGGCCAAGGGTGGCAACGAGAAGCTGTCGGACGCCGATACCCGCATGGCGGTGGACTACATGGTCGATCGAGCCCGTGCGGCGATCGCCGCCGGCGCGACGCAGAGCGCGGCGAAATAGGCGGCAAAATCCCGGCGCGCATGCCAACGCGGCGGTCAAGCCGCGTTGGCAGGGCTTCAGCGTGACGCGGTCGACAGCATCGCCTTGAGCGCGGCCAGCCGCTGACGGCCGACCTCGCGCGACTGCGGCGAGGGGGTGCCGGTCTGGGAACGATGGACTTCCGCCGGGTCGATTTCATCGATGAAACGCGACGGATCGCAGGGCAGGTACTCGCCGCCGCGTTTGCGCCGGGTGCACCAAGTGAGCGTCAGGCTGCGTTGCGCGCGTGTGATGCCGACATACATGAGCCGGCGCTCCTCCTCCAGGCGCGTGCCGTCCAGGCATTCGCGATGCGGCAGGAGGTCTTCCTCGACGCCGACCAGGCATACGTGCGGGAACTCCAGCCCTTTGGCGGCGTGCAGTGTGGACAGACGCACGGCGTCGACGTCCTCGTCCTCGCGCCCTTCCAGCAGGTTCATCAGGCTGATGGTCTGGGTCAGTTCGATCAGGTTCTTGTCCTCGCGCTCGCCCTTGCGCGCCAGCCAGTCGACGAATTCGCGCGCATTGCGCCACTTCGCGGCGGCGGTGCGTTCCTCCTCGCTGTCGAACAGCCACGCCTCGTAGCCGATCGCCGCCAGCAGTTCCTCCAGCAGCGGCCCGGCGGCCTCGTGCTCGGCGCGCGCGCCCAGGCGCTGGATGAAGGCGTGGAATTCCAGCAGCGGTTCCAGTTGCCGCGCGCTCAGCAGCGCGCGTGCGCCTTGTTCGGCCGCCGCCGCGAACAGGCTGACATGGCGCTGGCCGGCGTAATCGCCCAGGCGTTCCAGTGTCGCGGCGCCGATGCCGCGGCGCGGCGTGGTGGCGGCGCGGATGAAGGCGGGGTCGTCGTCCGGGTTGGCCAGCAGGCGCAGATAGGCGGTGAGATCCTTGATCTCGGCCTTGTCGAAGAACGATGGACCGCCGGACAGTTGATAGGGAATCTTGGCCTCGCGCAGCGCCTCCTCGAATGCGCGTGCCTGATGGTTGCCGCGATACAGGATGGCGTAATCGGCATAGCGTCCGCGCTGCTGGAAACGGTGCGCCGAGATGCGCATGGCCACGGTTTCCGCCTCGTGGCGTTCGTCGCGGCAGGGCAGCAGTTCGATGCGGTCGCCCAGGCCCAGGTCGCTCCACAGGTTCTTGTCGCGCAGGCGCGGGTTGTTGCGGATGACACTGTTGGCGGCGCGCAGGATGCGCTGGCTGGAACGGTAATTCTGGGTCAGCGCGATCACGCGCAATTGCGGGTAGTCGCGTTCCAGCCGGCGCAGGTTTTCCACGTCGGCACCGCGCCAGGCGTAGATCGCCTGGTCGTCGTCGCCCACCGCGGTGAAGCGCCCGGTCACGCCGGCCAGCAAACGCATCAGCGCGTACTGGGCGCCGTTGGTGTCCTGGTACTCGTCCACCAGCAGGTAACGCAGCCGGCCCTGCCAGGCTTGCAACACGTCCTCGTTTCGGCGCAGCAGTTCCACCGGCAGACGGATGAGGTCGTCGAAGTCCATGGCCTGATAGGCGCGCAGCGTGTCCTGATAGGTCTGATAGGCCAGCGCCAATGGACGCTCATCCTCGTCGGCCGCTGCCGCAAGCGCGTCCGCCGGTCCCAGCAGCGCGTTCTTCCACGCCGAGATGCCGGCCGCGGCCTGACGCAGACGGGCCTTGTCGGTGGACTTCAGCAGTTCCCCCAGGATCTGCAGCGCATCGGCCGCATCCAGCACCGAAAAGCGCGGCTTGTAGCCCAGGTGGCGCGCCTCCTGACGCAGCATGCGCAGGCCCAGTGCATGGAAGGTGGAGATCGTCACCTCGCCGGCCTGACGCCCCGGCAGCAGGTCGGCGACGCGTTCGCGCATTTCCCGCGCCGCCTTGTTGGTAAAGGTGATGGCGGCAATGTGGCGCGCATCGATGCCGCATTCGCTCACCAGATAGGCGATCTTGCGCGTGATCACCCGCGTCTTGCCCGAGCCGGCGCCGGCCAGCACCAGCAGCGGCCCGTCCAGGTGACGTACCGCCTCGCGCTGCTGCGCATTGAGATCGGCGAGGGTGGCGCTCATGCGCGCGGATCAGGCCCCGCTCTGGAAGTCGAACGAATCCGAGAAGAACGCGTCCTCGGGCAGGCCACGGGCGGTGAAGTCGCGCCGGGCGGCGTCGATCATGGCCGGCGCGCCGCAGGCGTAGACCTCGAACGCGGACAGGTCGGCATGATCCGCCAGCACCGCCGCGTGCACGTAGCCGGTACGCCCGGTCCAGGCATCCTCGGCGCGCGCCTCCGACAATACCGGCACATAACCGAACCGGGCATGCTCGGCCGCCCAGCGCAGCGGCAGGTCGTGCTGATACAGATCGGCCAGGGTCTTCGCCCCCCAGTACAGCGTGAACGGCCGCTCGACGCCATGATGGAAGGCATGCGCCAGGATGCTCTTGATCGGCGCGAAGCCGGTGCCGCCGGCGACGAACAAGGCCGGCTTGTCCGACGGGCGCAGGAAGAAACTGCCGTAGGGCCCGGAGATGCGCATGATGTCCTTGGGTTTCATCACGCCGAACACATGGTCGGTGAAGAGCCCGCCGGGCACGTGGCGCACGTGCAGTTCCAGCAGTGCATCCTCCTCCGGCGGGTTGGCCAGCGAGAAGCTGCGGCGCCGGCCGTCCTTGAGCAGGAAGTCGATGTATTGGCCGGGCAGGAATTGCAGGCGTTCGTTGGACGGCAGCTTGAGCCACAGGGCCATGACGTCCGGCGCCAGCTTTTCCATGCGCTCGATGCGGCAGGGCAGCGTCTTGATGGGAATGTCCTTGGCGGCGCCGACTTCCTTGACTTCGATGACCAGATCGCTCTTCGCCTTGGCGCAGCAGAACAGCGCCAGCCCCTGTACCTTTTCCTCATGCGTGAGCGCGCCGTCCTGATGCGTGCCGTAGTCCACCTCGCCGGCCAGCACCTTGCCCTTGCAGGCGCCACAGGCGCCGTTACGGCAGCCATACGGCAATGCGAAGCCGGCATCGAGCGCGGCGCCGAGCAGGGTCTGCTGCGGCTGGACGGTAAACTGGTGTCCGCTGGGCTGTATGGTGACCTGGTACGTCATGAGTCTGTCCTTGCACGAATCCCGAAGTAGAAAATCGAAGGTGCTGCTGTGATGCGAATTCTGATCGTTGGTTGCGGCGATGTCGGCCTGCGTCTGGCGCGCCGGCTGAGCGGGCGCGCGCGTCTGTACGCGCTCACGCATCGTCCGGAGCGCCATTCCCTGTTGCGCGCCGCCGGTGTCACGCCCATTGCCGGAGACCTCGACCGGCGCCGGGAACTGGAACGCCTGGCCGGGTTGGCCGATGTGGTGATGCACTTCGCGCCGCCTCCGGCCGAAGGCGTACACGATCCGCGCACGCGCCACCTGCTGGCCGCGCTGGCGCGGCGCGGCAGTCTATCACGCCCGAGACGCGGCAAGGTCCTGGTCTACATCAGCACCAGCGGGGTTTACGGCGACTGCGGCGGCGAATTCGTTGCCGAGACGCGCACACCGCGGCCGCACAACGCGCGCGCCAAACGTCGCGTCGACGCCGAGCGCCAGTTGCGCGCGCATGGCCGGCGCGGTGACGGCCGCGTCGGCATCCTGCGCGCGCCGGGCATCTATGCCGCCGATCGCATGCCGGCGGAGCGGGTGCGCAAGGGGTTGCCGGTGATCGTCGCCGAGGATGACGTCTACACCAACCACATCCATGCCGAGGATCTGGCGCGCCTGGCCTGGATCGTGGCCCTGCGCGGCCGGCCCAACCGCGTGTATCACGCGGTCGACGACAGCGGCCTGAAGATGGGCGACTGGTTCGACGTGGTGGCCGACCACCTCGCGCTGCCGCGACCGCCCCGCCTGGCGCGCGCCGAGGTGATGGCGGCGGTGACGCCGGCCATGCGCAGCTTCCTGAGCGAATCGCGCCGCCTGCTGAACCGTCGGATCAAGGCGGAACTGCGCTTTCGCCTGGCTTATCCGAGTGTGCGCGAGGGGTTGGCGGGGGGTGTTTCGGCCCTGCCCGGTACCCCGCCGGCCGACTTGAACAAGGCCAGCGTCGTCGCGCGCGCGGCGGCGTGATCGACGATGGGCATGGGGTAGTCGCGCCCGCAGACGAAGCCGCCCGGTGTCGCCGGCATGCGCCATGGCGCATGCACAAAGGCATCCGGCACGCTGGCCAGTTCTGGCAGATAGCGCCGGATGAACGCGCCGGTCGGATCGAATTTCTGCGATTGCGTGACTGGATTGAAGATGCGGAACCAGGGCTGCGCGTCGGTGCCGACGCCGGCACTCCACTGCCAGCCGCCGACGTTGGCGGCCTGGTCGTAGTCGATCAGCCGTTCGGCGAAGTGGCGCTCGCCCAGGCGCCAGTCGACATGCAGATCCTTGACCAGGAAGCTGGCGGTGATCATGCGCAGCCGGTTGTGCATGTAGCCGCTGTGTTCCAGTTGGCGCATGGCGGCATCGACGATGGGGTAACCGGTGCGCGCTTCGCGCCAGGCGTCGAAATGGCCCGGCGGATTCGGCCAGGCGATGGCGTCGAAGCGGCGCTGAAAACCGTGTTCGACCGTCTCGGGGTAATGCCACAGCAGCATCTGGTAGAACTCGCGCCAGATCAGCTCGGACAGCCAGGTGTGCGCGCCCGCACTCGCGCGTCGCACGGCCAAACGCACCAGTGCGCGGATGGATACGGTGCCGAAACGCAGATGCGTGGACAGATAGGACGGACCCTTGCGCGCGGGGAAATCCCGCGCCGCGCCATAGTCATCGATGCGCGCGCCGAAGTCGTCGAGCAGCGCGCGTGCGCCGGCCTCGCCGGCGACGATGGGCAGACCGTCGAGCGTGCCGGCCTGGAAACCCAGGGCTGCCAGGCCGGGCATGTCGTCGCCTTCGGTCGCGGCGCAAGCGGCCAGGGCATGCAGCCGTTCGGGCAGCGGCCAGGGGGCGTGGTCGCGCTCCTGCAAGCGCGCCAGCCAGGCGCGCCGGTAGGGCGTGTACACGTGGTAGGGCCGGCCGGAGGCGGTGAGCAGTTCGTCGGCTTCGAATATCACCTGGTCCTTGACCAGATGCAGTGCGCGTCCGTCGCGTTCGAGCGCCGCCGCCACCGCCGCGTCGCGCTGCACCGCGAACGGCTCGTAGTCGCGCGCGGCGTATACCGCGTCGGCGCCGATGCGCGCGGCGAAGGCCGGGATCGCCGTGCGCGCCGAGCCGTGCAGCACGTGCAGTTCGCCGCCGCGCCGGCGCAGCGCGGCGCGCAGCTCGACGAGGCTGCGCCAGATGAATTCGACGCGCCGGTCGGCACGCGAAGGCAACCCGTCGAGGATGTCGCGGTCGAACACGAACACCGCGCAGGCGCGCCCCGCCTTGGCCAGGCCGTGATACAACGCGGCGTTGTCGTCCAGGCGCAAGTCGCGGCGCAACCAAATCAGCGCGGTGTCCATGTGCGCCATATTGAGCCACGGGCGACGGCGTTACAATGCCGCCATCCACTCGGACCTCCATCATGGAAAACGCCAACTTCATCGACCATTTCCTCATCGCCATGCCCGGCATGATGGATCCCAATTTCGCCGGCACGCTGACCTACATCTGCGACCATGGCGAGCAGGGCGCTTTGGGTGTGGTGGTCAATCGGCCGATCGAGCTGAACCTGGATGCGCTGTTCTCGCAGATCGGCCTGGCGCTGGACGATGCCGCGCTGAAGGACAAGCCGGTCTATTACGGCGGCCCGGTGCAGGTGGAGCGCGGCTTCGTGCTGCATCGGCCGATCGGTCACTGGGGTTCCACGCTGTCGGTCAACGACCGGGTGGGGCTGACCACGTCCAAGGACATCCTGGAGGCCACGGCGCGGCACGAGGGGCCGGCGGAGATGCTGATCACGCTCGGTTACGCCGGCTGGGGGCCGGGCCAACTGGAGGACGAGATCAAGCAGAACGCCTGGCTGACCGTGCCGGCCGACCCCGAGGTGATCTTCTCGCTGCCGGCGGAGCAGCGCGTGCCGGCGGCGATGCGCCTGTTGGGCATCGATCAGGCCATGCTGTCCGAGGAAGCCGGGCACGCATGAACGATGCGGCGCGGCGGGGCGGCGTACTGGCCTTCGATTTCGGCATCAAACGCATCGGTGTGGCGGTCGGTGAATGGGAGACGCGCGTGGCGCATCCGTTGGTGACCGTGCACGGCGACGCCAACGACGCGCGTTTCGCGCGCATTGCCGCGTTGATCGAGGAATGGCGTCCGATCGAACTGGTGGTCGGCCTGCCGTTGCACATGGACGGCCGCGAACACGACCTGACGCGGCGCGCGCGCCGGTTCGCCAACCAGTTGCACGGCCGCTTCCGCTTGCCGGTGACGCTGGTGGATGAGCGCCTCAGCTCCTTCGCCGCCGACCTGCACCTGCGCGAGGCTGGTGTCGCCGGGCATCTGCGCAAGGGCCGCGACGACGCGCTGGCGGCGCAGGCCATCCTACAGGACCATTTCGATCATGCCGACCTCGCTGCTGCCCACGCCTGAACAGCTCATCGACCAACTGGCGCGCGACATCGCGCCGCTGCTGCACGACCTCGGCCCCGGTGCCGCCGCCGATGACGAGTGGGCGCTGGTCGGTATCCACACCGGCGGCGTCTGGGTGATGGACGCGCTGGCGCGGCGGCTGGGCGAGGAACTGCCGCAGGGCGTGCTGGACATTGCCTTCTATCGCGACGATTTCTCGCGCATTGGCCTGCATCCGCAGGTCAAGCCGTCCAACATCCCGTTCGAGGTGGAGGGACGCCGCATCCTGCTGATCGACGACGTGCTGTATACCGGTCGCACCGTGCGCGCGGCGATGAACCTGCTGTTCGACTACGGCCGCCCGGCGGTGATCAGGCTGGCGGTGCTGGTCGACCGTGGCGGGCGCGAACTGCCGTTGTGCGCCGATTATGTCGGCGCGCGCATCACCTTGCGGCCGGACGAACACATCGCACTCAATCGCAACCACGACGGAGTCGGCCTGCATTTCGACGTGCAGCGCCGCGCGGGCGCATGATGGCGCACCCGCAACTGACCGAGGACGGGCGGCTGCGTCACCTGCTGACGCTGGAGGGGCTGCCGCGCCGGGTGCTGACGCAGATCCTCGATACCGCCGCGTCGTTCGTGCCGGTGGCGGAACGCGACGTGAAGAAAGTGCCGTTGCTGCGCGGCAAGGCCATCTTCAACATCTTCTTCGAGAATTCGACGCGCACGCGCACCACTTTCGAGATCGCCGCCAAACGGTTGTCGGCGGACATCGTCAATCTCAACATCGATGCGTCCTCGCTGAGCAAGGGCGAGACCCTGCTCGACACGGTCGCCAACCTGTCGGCCATGCAGGCCGACATGTTCATCGTCCGCCATGCGGCCGCCGGCGCGGCCCATCTGATCGCGCGCCACGTGGCGCCGCACATCAGCGTGATCAACGCCGGCGACGGCCGCTGCGCCCATCCCACCCAGGGGCTGCTGGACATGTATACGCTGCGCCACTACAAGGGCGAGTTTCACAACCTGCGCGTCGCCATCGTCGGCGACATCCTGCAGTCGCGCGTCGCCCGCTCGCAGATCCATGCGTTGACCACGCTGGGCTGCCCGGAGGTGCGTGTGGTCGCGCCCAAGACTCTGTTGCCGCGCGATGTGGAAAGCCTGGGCGTGCACGTGTACCACAAGATGGAGGACGGCATCCGCGACGTCGACGCGGTGCTGATGCTGCGCCTGCAGAACGAGCGCATGCGCGGCTCGCGTCTGCCCTCGGCCGGCGAGTTTTTCAAGCATTGGGGTCTGACCCCGGCCAAGCTCAAGCTGGCTCGGCCGGACGCCATCGTCATGCATCCGGGGCCGATGAACCGTGGCGTCGAAATCGATTCCGAAGTGGCCGATGGCGTGCAGTCGGTGATCCTGGCCCAGGTCACGTTCGGTATCGCGGTGCGCATGGCGGTCATGAGCCTGCTCGCCGGTGCGGGAGCGCAGGCATGAAGATCCACATCCGCAACGGTCGCGTGGTCGATCCGGCTTCCGGGCTCGACCGCATCCAGGACATCTACGTCGCCGCCGGTCATATCGCCGGCGTCGGCAGCGCGCCGGCCGATTTCCACGCCAACCAGGTCATCGACGCCACCGGCCTGGTGGTCTGTCCCGGGTTGGTCGACCTGGCGGTGCGTCTGCGCGAACCCGGCCTGGAGTACATGGCGACGCTGGAGTCGGAGATGCACGCCTGCGCGGTGGGCGGCGTCACCTCGCTGGCCTGCCCGCCCGACACCTCGCCGGCGCTGGACGAGCCGGGCCTGGTGGAGATGCTCAAGTTCCGCGCCAAACACATGCCCGGCCCGCGCGTGTATCCGATCGGCGCGCTGACGCGCCAGCTCAAGGGCGAGCGTCTGACCGAGATGGCCGAGCTGAACGAGGCCGGCTGTGTCGCCTTCAGCCAGGCCGATGCGCCATTGATCGACACGCAGGTGCTGTTGCGCGCGATGGAATACGCCAAGACCTTCGATCTGCCCATCTGGCTGCGTCCGCAGGATGCGCATCTGGCGCGCGGGGGCGTGGCTCATGATGGGGTGGTCGCCGCGCGCCTGGGCCTGCCGGCCATCCCGGTGCCGGCCGAGACCGTGGCGCTCGCCACCATCCTGCTGCTGGTGCGCGAGACCGGCGCGCGCGTGCATCTGGCGCGCCTGTCCAGCCGTGCCGGCATCGACATGGTGCGGCGCGCCAAGCACGACGGTCTGCCCATCACCTGCGACGTCGGCGTGCATCACATCCATTTGTCGGAAATGGATACCGCCGACTTCAATGCCCACTGCCACCTGATCCCGCCGCTGCGCAGCCAGCGCGACCGCGATGCCATCCGTCAGGGCCTGGCCGACGGCACCATCGACGCGATCTGTTCCGACCATGCGCCGGTCGACGACGACGCCAAGGAAAAGCCCTTCCAGGAGGCCGAGCCGGGCGCCACCGGGGTGGAACTGCTGCTGCCGTTGACCTTGAAATGGGCACAGGAAGCCGGTGTGCCGTTGATCCGCGCGCTGGGCTTCGTGACCCACCGCCCGGCCGCGATTTTGGGCATCCCGGGCGGGCGCATCGGCGTCGGCCAGGCTGCCGACCTGTGTCTGTACGATCCCGATGCGCACTGGCTGGTCAGCCCGTCCAACCTCGCCAGTCTGGGCAAGAACAGTCCGTTTCTGGGCTTGGAGATGCAGGGCCGGGTGCACTACACGCTGATCGACGGCCATCTGGATTTTCGTCGCGACGGCCATCGCGGCCACCACCATCCCTGAGGCGGCGCGGCGTCGCTTACTTGAGCAGGCGTCGCCGGGTCAGCGCCAGCGCCGCAGCGTAGCCGACGGCGCCATAGGCCAGCAGCGCCAGCACGTGCAGCGCGATGTCCTCCGGCACGCGTCCCAACACCAGCGGTCGCGCCAGTTCCACCGCATGGGTCAGCGGCAGCCAGGCGGCGATGCCGCCGAGCCAGTCGGGCAGCGCCGACGGCGGATAGAACACGCCGCCCAGCAACACCATGGGCGTGATCGCCAGCGTGAAGTAGTACATGAAGAAATCGTAGTTGGGCGACACCGCGTTGATGGCCAGGCCCAGGCCGGCGAAGCAGAAGCCGGTGAGCAGCGCCACCGGCAGCAGCGCCAGCAGCAGGCGGATATCGGCATACAGACCGAGCGCGGCGATCACCAGCAGGATGGCCACGCCCGACAGTAGGCTCTTGGAGGTGGCCCAGAACAGCTCGCCGAGCACCACGTCTTTCAGCGTCAGCGGCGTGTTGAGGATGGCGTCCCAGGTCTTCTGCACATGCATGCGCGAAAAGGCGGAATACAGCGTCTCGAAACTGGCGCTGTTCATCACGCTGTAGGCCAGCATGCCGGCGGCGAGGAAGTTCAGGTACGGCACGCCTTCCACCTCCGGCAGCAGCCGGCCCAGGCCGTAGCCCAGGCCCAGCATGTACAGCAGCGGATCGGCCAGGTTGCCGAGCAGCGAAGGTCCGGCCAGCTTCTTCCATACCAGGAAGTTGCGGCGCCAGACCGGATACCAGGCGAACTCAATCACGCAAGTCCCTGCCGGTCAGCTTCAGGAACACGTCCTCCAGGTTGGCGGGACGGTGCAGGTAACGCAGGCCGGGCCGGGACTCCAGTGCGGCGACCACGCGTTCCGGCGAGTCGGTGTAGCAGAACAGCGTCTCGCCCGCCTGTTCGCAGCGCCGGCACAGGCCGGCGGCGCATACCTTCCATTCGGCCAGCGCGTCGCCGAACACCTCCACCACGTGCGGTTCGATGTGGCCAATGATCAGCTCGCGCGGGCTGCCGCGGGCGATGACGCGGCCGTGGTCGATGACGCTGATGACGTCGCACAGGCGTTCCGCCTCGTCCATGAAATGCGTGGTCAGCAGCAGCGTCTTGCCGCGCGCGATCAGGCGGCGCAGGCCCTGCCAGATCAGGTGGCGGGCCTGTGGATCGAGGCCGGTGGTGGGTTCGTCGAGAAAGATCAGGTCGGGATCGTTGACCAGCGCGCGCGCCAGCGTCAGGCGCCGCTTCATGCCGCCGGACAGGGTCTGCACCGGTGCGTCGGCCTTGCCGGCGAGACCGGCAAACTCCAGCAGTTCCGGCACGCGCGCGTCGATCTCGCGCCCGGACAGGCCGAAATAACGGCCGTAGGTGAGCAGGTTCTCGCGCACCGTGAAATCCGGGTCCAGGCTGTCCACCTGCGGCACCACGCCCACCTTGCGCCGCGCCTGCGCGGCCGCCGCCGGCATGGGGTGGCCCAGCAGTTCCACCGTACCCGCGTCGGCGCCGACCAATCCCAGGGCGAGGCGCAGCGTGGTGGTCTTGCCGGCGCCGTTGGGGCCGAGCAGGCCATGGCAACGGCCGGGTGCAAGCTCCAGATCGATGCCGTCCACCACCAGCGCGCCGCCGTAGCGCTTGCACAGGTTGCGCAGACGCAGCGGCGCGTCGCTCAGCCCCTCGGCCGCCAATGCAGCGCAAGCCGCCGGTGCGTTCGCGTCGGTCATGGCGCGCACGCCGTCTCGGTTGGCAGCAACCGTCCGCGCACCCGCTCGCGCAGCTCGGTCAGGCGGCCGTGGAAGAAATGGCCGGCGCCGGCCAGCGTGATCAGGTCGATGCCATGCGTCTGGGCATGGCGGCGCGCGGCGTCATACGGGACGACTTCGTCGGCATCGCCATGGATCAGGGTGGTCGGTACCGCCACCGGCTCGAACGGATACATGGACACGGCCGGCGCTACCATGATCAGGCGCTCGGCGCGCACGCGCCCGGCCAGGCGCTGCTGCACATAGGCGCCAAAGGAGAAGCCCAGCAGTGTCAGCGGCAGCGGTCCGTTCTGCGCGGTCAACGCGCGCGCCACGGCGAGCAGGTCGTCGGTTTCGCCGATGCCATGGTCGAATTCCCCCTCGCTGGCGCCCACGCCGCGAAAATTCGGGCGCGCGGCGATCAGACCGCAGTCCAGCGCCGCGCGTGCCAAAGCCCACACCACCTTGTTGTCCAGCGTGCCGCCCTTCAACGGATGCG
This sequence comes from uncultured Burkholderiales bacterium, assembly GCA_937949525.1. GTDB lineage: Bacteria > Pseudomonadota > Gammaproteobacteria > Burkholderiales > Thiobacillaceae > PFJX01. The sequence continues at coordinate 32,039 of CALEDT010000027.1, forward strand.
GGTGCGCGATCAGCGCCAGACCGCGGGCCGGCGCGCCGTCGGCGCGCGCGGGCCGTTCGACCACGGTCTCGATGGCGCCGACCGGGCCCTCGATGCGCAGTCTGAGGCGTGTCAAACCGGGCTCAGATCTTCAGGCGCTCGACCACCCGGCCGTCGCGCAGATGCGATTCGACGATCTCATCGATGTCGGCCTGATCGACATAGGTGTACCAGACCGCATCCGGATACACCACGCACACCGGCCCTTCGGCGCAGCGGTCGAAACAGCCGGCGCGATTGATCCGGCAATCGCCGCCCTTGCCGTGCAGGCCCAGTTTCTTCGCCTTTTTCTTGGCGTATTCGAACATCGCTTCGGCATCGTGGTCGGCACAGCAGGCAGCGCCGTCGTCGCGCTGATTCAGGCAGAAGAACAGGTGATGCTTGTAATGGCTCATGGTCGACGGGTGTTCACAGCAGGCGGGAAGGAGATCACAGCTCGTGCGACTTGGCGCAGGAACCGCGCGCCTTGTCCACCGGATACTTGGCGGCGTTGATCGCCAGCTTGTCCTCGGCGGCGCGCAACAGGTCGATGTCCAGACAGTTGGCCAGACTGACCAGATAGATCAGCACGTCGGCCATCTCCTGACGCACGGCCTCAAGCTTGTCCGGCGGCAGGTTCAGACTCTGCTCCGGGGTCAGCCACTGGAACGGCTCCAACAGCTCGGCCGCCTCGACGACCAGCGCCGCGCTCAGGTTCTTGGGCGTGTGATAGCGATGCCAGTCGCGTTCGCGCCCGAAAGCGCGCACGGCGTCGGCGAGTTGGGCGAGACTATCGAGCGACATGGAGGTCACGGGAAGATGCGCGGCCGACAGTTTACCGTGAAAGCACGCCGCCGCCGGCGTCGCTAAGGTTGGGCCGAGAGTCGCTGCAAGCAACGTTCGGTCAGTGTTTCCGCAACCGCTTCGGCAGAGTGGCCGGCATGCCGCGCGGCAAATCGGCGCGCCTGTTCCGCGCTGGTGGTATCGTCCAATGCCTCGTGCAGCGCATCCGGCAAAAGCCGCGGATCGTCGGGCAACACGCGCCCAGCGCGCAGTTCGCCGACGCGCACCGCGAACATCGCCTGCTCCAGATGCTTGGGCAACATCAGCAGGGGTACGCCGGCAAGCAGCGCCTGCGCGGCCAGACCGATGCCGGCATGATGGATCACCCAATCGGCACGTGTCAGCACTTCGCGTACCCGCAACGGCCGATTGGTGACGCGCTGCCGCGCACTGCCCAACTGCGCGCACGCGGCATCAGGAAGGCCGGCGGCATAGACCAGCGCACTGTGCGGCGTGCGCGCGAGCGCCGCCAACACCGGCCGGAACGCGACATGGTTGGCGTCCAGGTACAGAAACAGCCGTTTGCCCGCACCTTGTGGCCAGTCCGGCGAATCGCCCAGATCGCTGGCATACATCGGCCCGAGGTATTCCGCCGCGCCGCGTTGCGGGTAGTGATCGAGTTCCTCGAAACCGAGCAGACAGGTGGAGACATTCGCAAACAGGTCGTACAAATGGCGCATGCCCGGCAACCGCAGCGCTTCCAGCGTGGTGTTGGCGACCGCGAGTACATCCGTTTCGATACGCTCCATCCACGGTATCTGTTCCTCCCCCTGCCAGTAGCGCATGCACGGAAACGGCGCGGTCGGCGGCGGAATGCCGAAAGTCGTATCTGCAAACACGATGGGCGTATCCATGCCGCGACACGCCAGCAACACGGTCGGTGCATGGTTGGCGACGATCAAATCCGGTGCTACGGCATGCATCAGATCACGCCAGCCACGCACCAGTCCGGTCAAGCCGGTAACGTCCAGCCAGCCTTTGCGCGCGAGGATGCCGGCGTAGTTGATCGGTTCGGGCACATTGGCCGGCCCGCCCACCCAGATCGGCGCCTGCAACAGGTGTAGCGGCAGCCGACCGAAGGTGGCTTGGGCACGGACGAGGTTCTGGCAGGCTGCCCAGACATCGCAGCCGTTGGCGAGCAGGCGTTCGGCCAACAGCATGAGTTTGGTGACATGGCCCAGGCCGCCGCCCAGTTCCCAGGCCAGCAGAACGCGTGGGCGGGCCGGCATCAGTAGGGGCGTGGCCGGCTCGCCAGCCGGTTGGGCTCGACGTAACGCACCGCGGCCTGTGTGCGCAGTTGCGCGGCCCCGTGCCGGGCGGAATCGGGATCGGCGAATTCGGCGACGTACAGGGATGTGGCGATCCGTTCGATACGGATCGCACCCTGCTCGGCGAGCATCTGGCGCGCCATCGCGGTCGGCGTCGAATCATCGAATCGGACCAGGAGCTGCCGTTCCACCCTTTCCATCGCCGCCTGCTCATCTTCGGTGGCGGGTCTGGCATGTTGCGGAGCGAGGAACGAGCCTGCATCGGCATCCGGCACCAGTGCCTCGGCCAGCCATACCAGCGGCCAAAGCACGACGCGCGCGAGCGCGCGCAAGGATTCGTGGCGCGCGATGACGTCGGCGAGCGGCGGACTCCAGCGGTAATAGATCTCGACGAATGCGCGGCCGGCGGCATGGGTGGCCAGGTGGCGGTCGCGCAGCCGGCGCAGTACCTCGACCCTGGGATGCATGGCGCTGCCGTATGCTGCGGTTGCGACGAAACACCCGACCTTCGTGCCGCCATCGGAGCTTGTGCGAGGGGTAATCGCCACGGCCGGCGAGTACCCGGAAAAGCCGGCGGCGGTATGGTGCGCGCGGACGCGATAGCGGTACTCGGTATCCGCCGCGACAGTGCCGTCCTCGTAATGCGTCGTGTCGGCCGGCAGGCTGGCGATCTCGCTGAACAGACCGCTGCCCGTGGCCCGTTCGACGCGATACCCCGTTTCGCGCTGGGAGCGGTCGCGCCATGTCAAGCTCACGCGCAGCCCCGCGCCGGTGGCCTGCAGGTCATCCGGCGCCAATGGCGGCGTAACCACCTTCACTTCGTTGCTGGGGCTGGACTCGTCCCGGCCTTTTAACGCGCGCACCCGGTAACCGTTGTAGGTGCCCTCGCCGGTCAGGGTTGCCTCGTCGCGGTACGTCGTGACGCTCGCCTCCAGTGAGGCGATGGCGGCGAATTCCTGGTCCGGATGCGCGCGCCGTTCCACTTTCCAGCCGTCGGCGATGGTGGAGTCGTTCAGCCAGACCAGGTCGATGCGGTTGCCGCCGCCTTGTGTAGCCGTCAGGTGTGAGGGTTGCACGGGGCGGCTGGCGCTCAGGTCGTAGTCCATCGCGGCCGCCAGGTCCAGGCGTGCGCCGGTTACCGCCAGCCCATCCAGTGCCGGACGCGGCCGCGCGCTGAGCAGCAGGATTTCGCGGATCTGCGCCATATCGAGCGATGGTCTGTGCGCTTTCAGCAGCGCGGCCGCACCGCTGACATGAGGTGCCGCCATCGATGTGCCGCTCTCGTAGCCATATCCGCCACGGTTGGAAATGAGCGTGCTGTAGATGTTGCGACCGGGAGCGAACAGGTGCACGCGTTGCGCGCCGTAGCTGGAGGAACCGCCACGCGGAAAAACGGCGCGCTGATCGAATGAATCGGTGGCGCCGATGGCGAGCAGATTGTTCAGCGCATGACTGGCCGGGTAGGTGGGTGTCGCATCATTGTTGCAGCCGGCGTTGCCGGCAGCGATCACCACCAGCACCCCGGCGTCGCGCGCGCGTTGCAAAGCGTCGCGCTCGCTCAGACTGCCCGCTTCGCCACAGCGATAGGCAATGGACATGTTGATGACGTGTGCGCGTTTGTCCACGGCGTAATCGATGGCCGCGACGATGGCGGCGGTATTGGCGTAGCCGTTGGCGGCCAGCACCTTCAATGCCATCAGGCTGACCCGCCAGTTGACGCCGGCGATACCGACGCCGTTGTCGCCCATGGCGCCGATGATGCCGGCGACATGCGTGCCATGGCCGCCGTCGTTGTCGTCGTCCATGGGGTCGTTGTTGTCGGCGACGAAGTTCCAGCCGAACACGTCGTCGATTTTGCCGTTGCCGTCATCGTCGATACCGTTGTCCGACACTTCATCGGGATTGCGCCAGAGGTTGCCGGCCAGATCGGGATGGGTGTGGTCGATACCGCTGTCCACCAATGCCACGACCACTTCGGCCGAACCGGTGTGCCGGTCCCAGGCGGCAGGGGCGGCGATGTCGGCGCCCGGCGCGCCGCTCATGCCGTTGACGTTCTGGCCGGTGTTGCGCAGGCCCCATTGCTGCGCGAAGTAGGGGTCGTTGGGAACCGCCGCCTTGCGCGCCAGATAGTTGGGTTCCGCATAGACGACACCGGGCTGACGCTCATACCAGCGCCGCATGCCTTCCACATCCTGCCCGAAGGCGAGGCGCACATGCTCCATTCCGCCGCCAATCCGCTGGACCGCGCGCGCCCGCGCATCCGCATGCACGCGCTCGGACCGGAGGCGAGCGTCGTCGCGAAACCGTACCAGCAATTCGCCTTCGACGAACCGCGGCGATTCCATCGAATCTTGCACGGGTTGGATCGGGACCGGCGTGTGGGCGAGCGCACCCGTTACGCCGAAGCCCGCGAGGCTCGCGGGCCACAGTGCAAGGAGGAGTACCGCTGCGAGGAACACGCGAAGCGAGCGTTGCATGTCAGGCTACACGCACCGAAAAGCGCGCCCAAGGGCGCGCAAGACAAGGCAACCTCTCTGCGTCAACGTCGTTTCACGCCCGCGCGCGTGTCCTGCATGCCCGTTGGGCGCACCAGAGCGACATCGGTATCGGGCAGTTGGCGCGCGTCCGCGATGAACTCGTGCCGACAGGCATCCACGCGCTCCTCGACGTCGTAGCCGATCTCCCAGTAGCTAAAGGGATTGAAGGAAAGATAACCGCCGAACTCGGTGTCCGGATACTCGATGCCGAGGTTGCGGTAACAACCTTGAGCATCGGCGGCCGCCTTGCCGGCACCGGCGGACGCCTGCGCCACGCGTTTGACCAGTGCCTCGCGGAACGGCGCACCATGACGGCCGGCTTTTGCCTTGGCGGAGCCAGCCTGGGTCGGGCAGTCGATATCCGCCCGAACGAATTTTGAGTCGTCGCTGTTCCAGGTAAGGCTATAACAACGGTGATTGCTTTCGGTATACGAAATCTGCCGCCATTCGAACAGATTGCCGGCCAGCGTGCTGCCGCTGGTCGGTGCGATGCGCATGTCCAGCCAAAGGTCGGGGTCGCTGACCGTCATCTGGGGCTCATTGGCAACGTCGAGCAGCCGACCATCCATTGCCGAAAACGCGAACCAGCCCCGTTCCCTACCCTGAGGGTCGTTGGCCAGCGGCTGATCGCTGAAGGCGCCGAGCAGCGCAAAGCCATCGGCCGGGCGTCGGCTGTCGTGCCGGTTGAAGTAGATCACACCGCCTTCGTGGTGGTATTCGCCGCCGCTCACCAGTTGATCGAACCCGCAGGCGAAGCGGTCGGCTTGGCCGCCATAACCGCCGTAATCGTCGTACCGACACAGGTTGCCGCCTTTCACCACCGCCCCGTAAGGGGTGATCATGGCATGGAACCAGGAATCGGCATCGGTCGATGCCTTGCCGGCCCTTACCGGGCCGCCGTACCCGTCATACCCCGTCAGCGGCACCAGCGAGAAGCTGTCGATGCGCGTGGTGTCGTCGGCGACCAGCTTGTTGAAGGTGACGGGGGTGCGCAGCAGCCAGGCGGCGCGCACCAGTGTCACGGTCATCGGGTTGTTGCCTTCCACCAGGTGGGCGGCGACGTTCACGCGCTCGAGTACCCGACCGTCCGCCAATTGCGTGACGACCACCCGGGCTTCACCGACGCTGACATCCTGCAGTCTTGCGGTGACAACGCCGCCGCCGGAAGGACGTTGCAGTTCCACGGTGCGCGTCGGCTCCCCGGTGAAGTAGCAGTATTCACCCTCGCCACTGCCGTGGCATTGCCGTGCCGTGGCGTCCCAAATTTCCACCCGCAGGGCGGTGGCGTTGCCGTCGATGAATGCGGCCGAGGCGCCCGCGTCCGGGAATTGTACGCTGATGCCGACGCTGGCCTTGGCCACCGGTGCGCCCTGCGTCACCGCGGCGCTGCCGTCGTTGCCGCCCAGGCAGCCGGTGAGGACGATGGCCGGCGTGAACAAACCCGCCAGCATGAGCGCGGAGACGAGACTGCGATGCTGCTTTTTCATGATGTGCTCTCCATGTTTCGCTTGACGGGGTGCGAATCACCGCACGATGACGTCGACGTTGCCGGGCGCGGTACCCACTTGAATCTGAATGGACCGTTCCGATTCACGTCCTCCGTCACTGACCTTCAACGTGATGGTGACCTCAGTATCGGCATCGGGTGCGGTGATGGTGCAACTCGCCTCGTGTTCCATGACGCCACCGCAGTCAGCGCCAAGCTGGCCGGCGGTCGTGGTCCAGGTGGCGGTGAGCGGATCTCCGTCGGGATCCCACGCAAAGCCGGTAAAGGTCATCGTCGCCCCTTTGGGGTAGCGAGGCCGATCGCCCGCCAGCCAGTAGATGTTCGGTGCACGATTGGCCAACGGCGGCGACACCGACACGGTGCCCAGTACCGCGCATCCTTGCTTGTCCGCGCGGTCAGTCAGTGCAAGGACCAGCGGATGCCGGCCTTCCGTCAGGCTGATTTCGGGCGTCGCATCGTTGGCTCTGCTGGTGTCGGTGACCGCCGTCATCGTCGCCCCGGTGAATCGACCCGAAAGCCCCGTTGATGTACCGCCGCTGAAAGTGCCGTCCGGGTTGCATGTAGCGCCGTCGAGCACCTGCCATTGGATGGGATAGTCGCCGTCGCTGTCCGATCCATACAGGTACAACTGCGTGGTTGCGGTGGTTTCACCGGCGCGCAGGCGCAGACTGTAGGCGTAGACATAACCCCAGGCATAGGGCGCACGATTGGCCAGTTCGATGTCCTTCAATACCACCAGGGAACGGCTGTCCTCGTTTTCGAGGGAGGAATCATTCACCGAGTCATCGGCTCGGAACCAGCCCAAGGGAACGTTGTGGCTGCCGACATAAACGTCATAGCGGTTGCCCCGAAGAATATCGGCGCTGAAGCGGCCATCGCTACCGGTTCTGGCCCAGAAGCGCCGGTTGTCGCCAAAGCCATACACGTCCTGATTGGCCATGGGAGCCCCTTGCTCGTTGACCACGCGCCCCCGCACGGTGGCTCTGCTCACCGGCGTAAGCGCGATGTCAGTGCGGGCGCATCCGCCCGACGACGCAGCCAGCTCTACCGGGATCGATGTTCTACGCTCCTCGAACGGATCGTAGTAATGCAGCCATCCCTCCCGATCGCTGCCGCGGTCTGCGGCGTCATCCTGCCGGATGACGGTGATGCGGTATTCGCCATTGGCGTTGGTGGTGGCGAAACCGTTGCTGAACGTCTGTATGGCGTCATCGTCGTAGAACGACAAATACTGCCCCGCGAGGGGCGCGCCGGTATCGGAACGGGTCACACGGCCCTGAACGCACAGTTCGACCGGTTGTTCGAACAGCAGTGGGTAGTCGAGATTCCAGTACTGGCGCTGGAAGTTCTCGTTGGTGACGTAGATGCGCACGTACAACTGATGCTGTCTGGCGTAGTACCGGAAGTCGGCGGCATTGACGGTGCCGTCGCCGTTGGCGTCGCCAACCTGTTCCCAAGTCACCATCGACGATGCATCGCCGTTGTAGTTGCGCACCAGCGTACCGATGCCGAAGAGATCCCAGCGCCCGGTATTGGGGTCATAGGTATAGATGGGCACCTGGAAGCCGTCTTCCGCCTCGTTGCCGAGCGTTGCCCCCGTGGCGTTGCGTAGCGCGGCACAATTACTGGTTTCGTCGGCGATGGGGATGTCGCGCTTGACCGGGTCGCCGCAGGCATCCTGCAGCAGATTGTCGACCGAACCCTGCGGCAACCAGCGCGTCACCACGGTGGGGTTGGACCAGTCGATGGCCGCCTTGCGGGCGCCGCGCGCAAGCCGTGCCGCGCGTGCGGCGGCGCCGATGTTCTGACCGGTGTCGTTGTCGGTCAGATTCATGAAATCGAATCCCAAGGAGACGATGGGATTACCGTTGCGGTCGGTGTAGGAGCCCGGAAAACGGCGAGCGTGGTCGGGGTTGGACGAATCGAAGGTCTGCAACTGCGCGCGGATGCTGGTGACGCCGGGCAGGCTCCCGGCCGGGATGTTGATTTCCAGATCCGGCTCGCCGTCCGCGGCTTTGGCGGCCAGATACCGTTGGCCGGCAAGCGCCCTGCGGCTGCCGTCGCGCGTGCGCACGATGCCCATGATGAAGGCGCCGCCGACCGCGCGTGCCGTGATGGCGCCGCCGACATCGGAGACGCTGGTTACGACCCCGGTCAGCTCCGCGTCGGGCACCTGCAAGGTCTGCGGGCGGGCGCTGAAGTCCAGCCGCGTGGAATAGGCGGTGAAGCCGTCCCGGTTGACGTTGACGATGACATAGCCGCCGTTGGCCAAGTCGCCGTTGGGGTCCTCCAGAGTGACCTGATAGCCGCCCGTCGGGTTGCTGATGACCGTTTTCCCCGCAACCTGGGTGCCGCCGGGTGTGTATGCGGTGACCACGACCTGCGCATCCGCAACCGGTGCCGCCTTGGCGGCGGCGCCGCCGGCGCCCACCGCGCCGACGCCACCCGCGACCACCACGGCGCCGCCGACCGGCGCGCCGGCGACCGGATCATCGCCACCGCCGCCCAGACAGCCTGCCAGACCGAGCAAACCTGCGAGCGCGAGTACGCGTGTGAGTTCCGTGATGCGCGGCAAAGCGCGCGTGGAGCCGTACATCGTTGATTTCATGTTTCCTCCTGAAGCGGCTTAAAAACAGACGGTCCGTTTTTGGGCGAACGGAACGACGCATTCGGGTCAATACCCACGAAAAAACCCTGTGGCGCGGCGAATAGTCTAAATGTACTCGTAAATCCTTTTAAGGCAAGTTTAGAACGGCCGCGCCACCGGCTCATGGGGCCGCCACGCGCTTTCCTTCTCACCGCACCATCTGGTTCATCTCGAAGATCGGCAGCAGGATGGCCAGCACGATCAGCAGCACCACGCCGCCCATGACCAGGATGAGCAGCGGTTCCAGCAGCGCGGTGAGCGCCAGCACGCGGCCGTCCAGTTCGCGCGTCTGTTGTTCGGCGACGCGGTCGAGCATGGGCGCCAGCCGGCCGCTGCGTTCGCCGCTGGCCACCAGGTGGGTCATGACCGGCGGGAACAGGCCGCTGGCGGCGATGGCGCGGCTGAGGCTGCCGCCTTCGCGCACGCGGTCGCGCACGGTGGCCACCGCGTCGCGCATGGGCAGGTTGCCGACCACGCCGATCGCCGCGTGCAGCGCGTTGAGCAGCGGTACGCCGCTGCCCACCAGGATGGCCAGCGTGCTGGCCAGGCGGGTGGTATCGAGCGCGCGCGTCAGTCGGCCGGCGAGCGGCAGGCGCAGCACCAGCGCGTGCCAGCGCCGGCGCAGCGCCGGACGGCGCAGGCCGTGCGCAAAGCCGAGCGCGCCGGCCAGCAGCAGGCCCAGCAGCCAGCCGCCCCAGGCGCGCAGGAAGTCGGACAGGGCGATCAGCGCGGTGGTGAGCCAGGGCAGGGTCTGGTGCGAGTTCTCGAACACCGCCACCACCTGCGGCACCACGTAGGTGAGCAGGCCGGTCACCACCAGGATGGACACCAGCGTGACCAGCGCCGGATAGATGAAGGCCAGACCGACGCGTCGGCGCAGTGCGTTGCGCGCCTCGACGTAGTCGGCCAGCCGTTCCAGTACCGCCGGCAGCCTGCCGGAATCCTCGCCGGCGGCGACGATGGTGCGGAACAGTTCGGAGAAGGTGGCCGGATAGCGCGCCATGGCGGCCGACAGCGAGGCGCCGGCCAGCACCTCGCCGCGCACGCCGGCGAGCACGCGCTTGGTGGTGGCGGATTCCGACTGTTCGATGGCGGCATCGAGGGTTTCCGCGACGGTCAGCCCGGCGCCCAGCAGCGTCGCCAACTGGCGTGTGGCCAGCGCCAGTTCGGCCGCAGGCAGGGCACGCCCGCGCGGGTGTGTCGCCGTTGTGCCGGGTGCGGCGCGTTGCAACAGACTTTCCACCCGGATGGGCAGCAGCCCGCGCGCGCGCAACTGCGCGCGTGCCTGGCGCGGTGTGTCCGCCTCCAGCACGCCGGATTCGCGCCGGCCGGCGGCGTCGACGGCCTCGAAACGGAAGCCGGCCATGGGCTCAGGCGCGCGCCACGCGCATGACTTCCTCCAGCGCGGTCTCGCCCGCCGCCACCCAGCGCAGGCCGTCGTCGAACAGGCTGACCCAGCCGGTGCGCGCGGCCGCCGCGCGCAGTTCCGCCTCGCTGGCGCCGTCGTGGATCAGACGGCGGGCGGCATCGTCCAGCGTGAACAGTTCGTAGATGCCGGTGCGGCCGCGATAGCCGCTGTGATTGCAGCGATCGCAGCCGACCGGGTGCATGAGCCGGTCGATGTCGCGGGAAGCGAGCAGCGCCGTTTCGGCTGCATCCGCCGGTGCCGCGCGCTTGCAGTCCACGCACAGCCGGCGTACCAGTCGCTGGCCGAGCACGCCGATCAGGCTGGTGGCGAGCAGATAGGGTTCGATGCCCATGTCGGCCAGGCGCGTGACCGCGCCGATGGCGTCGTTGGTATGCAGCGTGGCCAGCACCAGGTGGCCGGTGAGCGAGGCCTGCACGGCGATCTGTGCGGTTTCCAGGTCGCGGATTTCACCGATCATGACCACGTCCGGGTCCTGGCGCAGGATGGCGCGCAGCGCGCGCGCGAAGGTCAGGTCGATGCGCGGGTTGGCCTGGGTCTGGCTGATCTGGTCGAGGTCGTATTCGATCGGATCTTCCACCGTCATGATGTTCAGCCGCGCCGCGTCCAGGCGCGACAACGCGGCGTACAGCGTGGTGGTCTTGCCCGAACCGGTGGGGCCGGTGACCAGCAGGATGCCGTGCGGCGCGCGGATCAGCGCGTCCAGCCCACGCAGCGTCGTGGCGCTCATGCCCAGCGCCTCCAGTTCCAGCCGCCCCTGACGCTTGTCCAGCAGGCGCAGCACCACGCGCTCGCCGTGGCCGGTGGGCAGCGTCGATACGCGCACGTCCACCGGATGGCCGGCCAGACGCAGCGCGATGCGGCCGTCCTGCGGCAGGCGTTTTTCGGCAATGTCCAGGCTGGCCATGACCTTGATGCGCGATACCAGCGCGGCGTGCAGCGCGCGCGGCGGCGCCATCACGTCGCGCAGCAGGCCATCGACGCGGAAGCGCAGCACCGAGCGGTTTTCGTAGGCTTCCAGGTGGATGTCGGAAGCGCCCTCGCGCAGCGCCTGGGCCAGCAACGCATTGATCAGGCGGATGATGGGCGCGTCGTCCTCGGCCTCCAGCAGATCGCCCACCGCCGGCAGTTCCTGCGCCAGCACGGACAGGTCGATCTCCTGTTCCAGGTCGTCCATCAGGCGCGCGGCCTGGGTATCCTCGCGCGCGTAGGCCTGGGCCAGGCGCGCGTCGAACTCTTCGGTGCTCAGCGCCACCGGCAGCAGCGGCCTGCCGAGCAGGCGGCGCGCTTCGGCCAGCGCGTGGACACCGGCGTCGGCGCGCACCAGCAATTCGATCGCATCGCCCACCTGGCGCGCCGCCAGCACGCCGTGCGCACGCGCGGCGTGGTAGGGGATGCGGCGCGCGACCGCGGGGTCGATGACGGCGTCCGGCATCAGTCGAACCAGCCCATGGTGGGCGCCGGCGCCGGGCTCGCGGCCACGCCCGCCGCCGCGGCGGGCGTGGCCGCGGTGGGCTGTGGAGCAGGCCGCGGTTGCGCGGCGAGCAGGCGGTCCAGCTTCAGATCGGGCAGGGCGGGCCATCGCTGCTCACCCAGCAGCCAGTGCGCGCGCGCGGGAAACGTCGCGTGCGCCTGGTTGATGTAGTCGTAACGATCCTGCGTCACCTGTGCCATGCCATCGCTGTCGCGCACCACCACCGGCCGCAGGAACACCATCAGGTTGGTCTTGGTGCGCTTACGTGTCTCGGCACGGAACAGACCACCCAGCAGCGGCAGGTTGCCCAGGCCGGGCACTTTGTCCATGCCTTGCCGGGTGTCGTCCTGGATCAGTCCGCCCAGCACGATCGCCTCGCCGTCGCGTACCAGCACCGTGGTTTCGATCGCGCGCTTGTTGGTAATGATGCCCTGCTGTGTGGCGTCGTTGACGCTGGACACCTCTTGCAGAATGCTGAGCTTGACGTTGCCGCCTTCCGACACCTGCGGCTTGACCTTGAGTGTCAATCCCACGTCCTTGCGCTCGATGGTCTGGAAAGGATTGACCGCCGCGCCGGTGGTGCCGGCGGCCTGCGAGTAGCTGCCGGTGATGAACGGCACGTTCTGGCCGATGACGATCTTGGCCTCTTCGTTGTCCAGTGTCAGCAGATTGGGCGTGGACAGGATGTTGGCGTCGGCATCCTGCTCCAGCGCGCGGGCCAGCGCGGTGAGCCCTTCGTAAGTCTTGCCGTTGAGTGTGAACTTCTGCAGCAGCGCGAGATTCAGGCCGGTGTTGGGCAGCGCCGACGCCGTGGCCAACGAAAGGATGTTGTTGCCGGTGCCCGGTCTCAAGCCGGTGTTGAAATTAGTGCCGCCGACCAGCGCGAAATCGCCGGTGCGCTGCACCAGCGGCCCTTGCCATTGGATGCCGAACTCGGCCGCCTTGTCGCTGGTCACCTCGACGATCAGTGCTTCGACGAATACCTGTGCGCGCCGCGTGTCGAGCCGTTCGATCACCGCGCGCAGACTGTTGTATACATGGTCCGGCGCGCGAATCACCAGCGAATTGGTGGGGGCATCGGCGAGGATGGTCGCGCCGGCGGCACCGGTTGTCGCCGCACCCGCGCCCGCCGCGCCCGGCCCTGCCGCAGGTGCGGGCGCCGCCTGCGTTTCCGCGGCCGCCAGCGCGCGCAGCGTCTCCGCCAGTTTGCTGGCGTCGGCATTGCGCAGGTGTACCACCTGCAGGTTGCCGGTGCCGGTGCTGGGCACGTCCAGACGGGTCACCAGCTCGCGCAGCGTCGCCAGTTTGCCGGCGCTGTCGGCACGCACCAGCAGGTTGTTGCCGCGCACGTCGGCGGCGATGGTCAGCCCCGGCGGGCCGGCATGCTGGCCCTGCGCCAGCGGCTCGGTGAACAGGCGGGTGAGCTGCTGCGCCAGCTCGATGGCGGACAGGTGTTGAACCCGGATCACCGTGAATTCCGCCTCGTTCGGCTTGTCGATGGCGGCGATGATCTCGCTGATGCGCTTGAGGTTGTCGGCATAGTCGGTGATCACCAGGATGTTCGCGCCGGGATAGGCGGAGATGGCGTTGTTGGGCGCGATCAGCGGGCGCAGCACCGCGACCAGTTGGGTGGCGCTGGCATGATCCAGCGGATACACCTGTGTGATCACCTGATCGCCGCCCACGCCCACCGCCCGGCCGAAGGTGCGACTGTAATGTTGCTTGGCGTCCGCCTCCGGCAGCACCTTGACGATGCCGCGTCCTTCCACCACGGCGAAGCCCTGCATGCGCAGCGACGACACCAGGATCTGGTAGGCCAGTTCCGGCGACACCGGCTTGACCGAGGCGATGTTGAGCGTGCCCTTCACGCGCGGGTCGACCAGGAAGTTCTTGCCCGAGATCTGGCCGATGGCGCGCACCACGGTGTCGATCTCGGCGTTGGCGAAGTTCAGCATCACCGGGCCGGAGGCATCGACGCCGCGCCAGGCCAACAACAGCGCGAACGCGAGCAGCGCTGGTCGTCGGGTGAGTTTGCGCAGGAGTGGGTTGGGCTTCATGACCGGTTCCAGGAGAGTGTGCGCTGGGGCATCAGGGTTGCATGTCGATGGTGATGGTCAGCGGCCGTTGCTGACGCAATACCGCCAGGACCACGCGCTCGCCGGCGGCGATGTGGCTGAACAGGCGAGCGGCGTCGTCCGCGCTGCGCAACGGCCGCTGGTTGATGTGGGTGACGATGTCGCCCACGCGCAGCCCAAGCTGCTGTGAGAGCCCGTCGGACGGACTGTGTTCCAGCACGGCGCCGCCGCGCGGGTGCAGCGCGAAGCGGCCGAAGTTGGCGTAGGCGGCCGGGTTCTTGCTGGCCTCGTTGAACGCGGCGCGCGACAGGGCATAGTGGGCGTCGCCCAGTTGCCGCAATCGCAACGTCACGGCCGGGGTGATGGCGGCCGCGGCAGACCCCGCCGGCGCGGCCAACGCCACGCGCAGGCGTTCGGCGCCGCGCGCCAGCACCACATGGTCGTCGCGCGCCGCTTCCAGCATCAGGCCGGGCGCGGCTTCCTGACCGACCAGCGCGGACACGGCGCGGCCATCGATGTCCAGCACGGCGAAGCCGCCGGTTCCGCGTCGCGGTGCATAGACGCCGCGCAGGATCACGTTGGCCGGAGCCGGCAGCAGGTCCTCGGCGATGCCGGCGGCCTCGACCGCACCGCCCGAGCGACCGAACAGCGCGGTCGCCGCGACGCGATCCGCCAGCACGCGGGCCGGTTGCGCCGGTGATGCCGGCCGCGCGATGCCGGACGCGCCGGGGTCGAGCAGACGCCAGCTCCACGCGGCCAGTGTCCAGGCCAGCAGCGCCAGCGCCAGCCCGGTGGCGAACGCGGGCAGCCGCGTGGCGGCGGAGCGGGCGGAAGCCATGGGCAGCGAAGTCAGGTGAGTGCCGAGACGCATGGTGTTGCCGTTTTCATGGCGCGTGCAGTTCCACGGTGTAGACGCCGCCCGCCCCCGGTCTGGCCAGCAGGTTGAGCGCCGGTGCGTAGCCGTTCAGGTGTTCCGCGGGCGGCTGCAGCGTGGCGCGGAACGCCAGCCGGTCCGGCGCATGCCAACGGCCTTCTCCCTGGGCGCGCAAAGGCCCGCGCAGCGTGTCCAGGCGCAGCGCGCCGGCGCCGCCGGGCGCCGGCGACAACCGCAGGCGGTAGTCGCCCAGCGGCTGGTCGATCAGGCCGCTGCGCGCGTCGCGCCATAGCAGCGTCGCCTCGCCGCTGTGGCCATGCCGGCCGAAGCGCAGCGCGCGCGCTTCGAGTTCGAATTCACCGCGCGGGTGCAGCAGTCCGAGCGTCGGCAGCAGTCGGCCGGCGATCTCGGCGGGCAGGCCGGCATCGAGCCGTTCCAGCTCGATGCCGCCGGGGCCGATGGCGATGCGGCCGCGCAGGCGCAAAGCGGCGTCGTCGATGCCGACGTGGTGGCCGATGCGCGCCCGCGCCAGCTCCAGCGGTCGCCAGGACCAGTTCGCACGGCCGAGATCCAGGGGCTGGCCGGCATCCATCCAGACCAGACGCGCGGCGCCGCCGTGCCACAGCGTGCCCTCGGGCCGGTCCAGCAGCACCTTGCCGGCGCTGACGCGCTGCAAGCCCCAGGCCAGCAGGCCGGCCGGGGCCTGGGCCAGCAGGAACAGGCCGTACAGCAGCACGCCGGCCAGCGTCAGCTTGATCATGCGCGGTCGAGCGCTGGGCGGCGTTTCGGTGGTGGACATGATCAACGCGCCAGCGTCACCTGCACGCGCACTTCGCCCGCTTGCGCGGCGGGTTCGATGGCGCAGGTGACCACGCCCAGGCCGGTGGAACCCAGCTCGCCCAGCCAGGCCAGCCACGGGGTGAACGGCACCGCGGCGAATTCGACCGACAGGCGGTCGCTACCCTGTGCCGTCACCGACGCCAAGCGATCGGCGATGCCTTGGCGAGCGGCGGCGGCGCGTGCCTGTGTTTCGGCGCCGGCGCCGGTGCCGCCGTGCGGCTGCCGGCGCAGCCGGTCGACTTCCTCGGCATCGGCGCGCAGGCTGGCAACCTCGCCGCGCAGGCGCTCGACTTCGCCATGCAGCCGTTCGCGCTGCGCGGTCATCGGTTGCCACAGGTACAGATACAGCGCCACCGGTAGCAGCACGGCTAGCCCGGCCACGATCAGGCGGCGCTCGCGCTCGCCCAGGTCGCGCCAGCGTTGCATGGCGTGTCGGGCCAGGGTCATGGCCCGGCCACCCGTAGCGTCAGGTCGAGGCGTGCGCCGCCGCCTTCGATTTCGAGCCGATAGCCGCGCCGTTCCACGCGCGCGCGCAGGCCCGCCACATCGTCGACCCGGGCCTGGCGCAGCAGCAGGCGCCCATCCGCGTAGTTCAGTCCGGCGGCATCGCGCGCGCCGCCTTCGAGCGCGTCGAGCGCGTGCAGCAGGTCGCCCGGGCGGGCGTAGCCGCGTTGGGTGCGCAGGGCCATGAGCTGGCGGCGCATCTGCAGCGCCGGATCGACGATGGCCTGGGTATCCGGAAAGGTGGCCTGGAAGATCTGCCGGGCTTCGGCACGCAGCGCGCGTTCCTGCCAGGCCAGACGCGCCCAGTCCAGGGCGCTGCCCAGCACATGAACGCCGAGGGCGGCCAGCGCGAGCGCGGCGGCGAGCCGATAGCGTCCGAGTTCCAGGCGCAAGGCGCGACGCGGCGCGAACTCGCCCTGCAGCAGGTTGATCGCCGGCACGTGCGGGTCGACGCGCAGCGTGCCCGGTTGCACCTCGCATTGCAGTGCCCGTCCCCAGGCCCGGTGGTCGATCATGGCTGCGCCGATCGTTTCCAGTTGCAAGCGCGCCGGCGCGCGCCCCTGTCGGCGTGCCTCGTCGCAGGCCAGACGCAAGGCCAGCGGTGGCGTCAGCGCATCGCCGCCGTCGAGCGCAAAGCCGGCGGTGTCGCCGGTGCGGGCGAACCCGCCACGACCGTCCCAGCGCGCCAGCCAGGCGCGGTCCATGTCGTCGCCGGTGTCCGGCGCGGCGCGCCAGGCCAGGGTCTCGGGCGCGGCGCCGGCCGGGCGGATGCCGTGCGCTTGGCACAAGGCCAGCGCGCGCGCCAGCCAGGCGCGTTCGACGCTGGCCGCGGCATGCCTGTCGTCCCGCGCCGTCTTCGACAGCACCACGTGGGCATCGGCCGGGTCCAGCATCAGGCGGTCTTCCAGTGCGTAGGCCAGTGCGCCGCGCAACTGGCGCAGCGCGCGCGGTGACAAGGTCAGCTCGGTCAGCGGTACGCGCGCGGCGGGCAGGGCCAGCCAGAGTTCCTGCGCCCGCGGCAGGTCGGCGGGCGCGCAGTCGCCGCGTGCATCCGGTTCCGCCGCGGCAAACCAGGTCACGCGCTCCAGGTCATCCGGCACGGGGTCCGGCAGCGTCAGCCACAGACGTTTCACTGGGTCCCCCCGCGCGCGTTCATTTACAGACGTTTCATCCACAACACATCCGGCGCATTTTGCCCTTTGCGCCGGTACAGCGCCAAATGGCGTTGGCGCACACGGCCGAATTCGACCTCCAGGGTCAGCAGGAAGTAATCGCTGGCCACGGCCAGCGCCGCTTCACGCACGCCGGCCCATTGCGCCTGACCCAGTTCGGCACGCAGGTCCGCCAGCGTGCGCCAGCCGTCGCCGCGCTCGGCGACCAGCCGCTGCGCCTGCTCCAGCGTCAGCGCCGGCAGCAGCGCCGCCAGCACGTGGGCGCCGGCGGTGTTGACGTTGACCGGGGTGGCGCCGGGCAGGGCCGTGACATGCGGCAGCAGGCGCGCCACGATGTCGTGCGTATAGCCGCGCAGCCACGACAGTTCGGCGACGTCGGCCAGCGGCAGATTGGCCGCGAGCCTGGGCGGGTCCTGCGCCAGATACCAGGCGTCCTCGGCGCCGTGCGGTCCTTGGGGTACGCCGTCGGCGTCCAGCCAGTCGACCAGCGCGTCGGCCAGTTCCGTCGGCAGCTCCAGCAGTGTGAGCAGACGCCGGTAGGCGGCGACGTCGTCGATGCTGACCTGGCCGTCCCGCACCAGGTTGTTCAGGTTGAAACGGCCTTGCATGTCGGTCAGCGCGCCGCTGGCGCGGCCGTATTCCACCGGCACCGCCACCGGCGTCGCCCAGGTCTCGTTGAGATGATCGACCGAATTCTTGCGCCGGTCCTCGGCCAGGATCAGGCCGGCCCAGTCCACGCCGGCGCGCGCCACGGCCTGGCCCTGGGCGGCGTCGCGCAGGTTCTCCACCTGCCGCGTCCACACCTGCTGGCGCCAGACGATGTGGCTGGCCAGTGCGCTGGCGATGGCCACCACCAACAGCACGGTGACCAGGGCGATGCCGCGTTCACCAAGCATGCCAGCGCGTGATCCGTTCGCCGGAACGCAGGCGCAGCGTCATCCGCACCGCGCCTGGCCGGCCACTTCCGCCTTCGACCGGCCAGCGCGCATGCCACAGGCCGTTGTCGTCGCGATAGCCGAATTCCAGTGCCTCGACCGCGTCGAGCAGCACGGCGATTTCCGGACGCGCATGCGGCGCGCTGTCCAGCGCGGGCCAGCGCAGCCATTCGATTTTGCCGTCGCGCAGTCGGTAGGCGATGCGCTCGGGCGGCGCCAGCGGATCCTCGCCATCGCCGGAACCCAGACGGGTCAGCTCCAGTTGCGCGCCGTACTCCGACACCACCACCGCCTCGCCCAGGAAGGCGGCCTGCGGCGCGCCGCCGCGCACGCGCGCGGGGCGCTCGACCCAGGCCGACAGGTCGCGTTCGATGCGCGTCCACAAGAGCGCCACCGCGCGCCACTGCCGGTTCTCCGCATCCAGCCGCGCGCGCGCCTGCAACACCGCATCCAGACCGGCATAGGCGGCCATGCCCAGCAACGCGAAGATGGCCAGCGCGATCAGCACCTCCAGCAGCGTGAAGCCGCGCGCTTTCATCGTCGCTCGCCCAGATAACCGACCAGGGTGCTCAACGCATGGGTATCGTTTGCCCCGGCCAGCACGCGGATTTCCACGCGGCGGATGGCGGCGTTGGGGGTTGCGCCGACGTGGATACGCCAGTGGAAGGTGATGCCTGCCTGTGGTTCCTCGCCCGCGATTTCACCCAGATCCGGCAGCGTGCGCGTGGCGCGCAGCTCGGCCAGGCGGTTCTCCGCCACCCAGGTGGCCAGCAGGCGCTGACGCAGATCGTAGGCATTGCCGAGCGCGCCGGACATGGCGCGCTGGGTGGCCGCCAGCGCGATGGCCAGGATGGCCAGGGCCACCAGCATCTCGATCAGCGTGAAGCCGCGCGTTGTCATCGCGCCTCCGCCAGGTCGGCACCGTCTTCCACGCGCAGGTTGCCTGCGGCATCGCCCAGCACGCGCACGCGCGCATCCGCCAACGCCAGCACCACGCGGAACGGCGCATGCAGGCCGGAAGGCGAGAACACCAGCGGTTGCGCCCGCGTCACCGGCCGCGTGCCGCTGCGCGCCTCGACCACGCCGATCCCCGGCGGCCAGGCGCGCGGCGCGAACACCTCGTCGCCGGGCCGTTCGCGCCAACGCGCGGTATCGGTGTCAGGGCGTGCCACCGGTTCGAAAAATACATAACCTGCGTCATCGAACGCCACCGCCAGCGGCCGGCCGCCGGTGACCGCCTCGTCGGCCAGGGCGGTGAGCAAGGCCGCCAGACGTTCGCCTTCCTGGCGCAGGCGGCGCGCGTCGTCGCTGAACAGGTTGAGTTGCAGCGTGGCGATCACCACGCCGATCACCACCAGGACGACCAGCAGTTCGATCAGCGTGAAGCCGCGCGGCGGCCGGTGCGTCACAACTGCCAGGAGCCGATGTCCGCGTCCACGCCCTCGCCACCCGGACGACCGTCCGCGCCCAGCGAGAACACGTCGATCTCGCCGTGCACACCGGGATTCAGGTACTGGTACGGCGTGCCCCACGGGTCCTTGGGCAGGCGGTCCAGGTAGCCGCCGCCCTTCCAGTTGGGTGGCACCGGTTCGGTGGCCGGTTTGCTAACCAGCGCCTGCAGTCCCTGCTCGGTAGTGGGATAGCGGAAATTGTCCAGGCGATACAGTTTGAGCGCCTGCATGATGCTGGCGATGTCCTGTTTGGCCGCGACCTGGCGCGCCTCGTCCGGCCGGCTCATGACCTTGGGCACCACCAGCGCCGCCAGCACGCCGAGGATGACGACGACGATCATGATTTCCAGCAGGGTGAAGCCGCGCTGGCGCGTGGGAATATGGACGAAGCGTGTGCAAGACATGGCGCGTGATCGAGGCAGGAAAGTGACAATGGTGCGCAGCCCGCGCGGAAAGCGCAACGGCGCCGGCCGCAAAGCGCCCGGAAAAACCGAAACGGAGGCGATGGCCTCCGTTTCGATGTTACAGCGATGAAGCCGTCACCGTGCGCGACCGGGCCGTGCCCCGTGGCGCGCACGGCGCGTGCCGACGGCTCAGCCGCCGATCACGCCGCCGTCGGTGCGCCGTACCACCACGGTGGCGGAGCGGGGACGGGCGCCCGGTGTCGGCCACTGCGAGAACGCCGTGGCATTGCGCGCGACCCAGTTGTCGCGCTGGTTGGCGGGCAGCGCCAGGTAGGCGGCCGGCGCGTTGGGGTGGTTGCCCACCTCGCCCGGGTGCTGGATGTTGACGAACATGGTCTTGCGGTCGGGCGTGAACGCCAGGCCGGTCACCTCGCAGCCCGACGCGCCGACCAGGAAGCGGCGGATCTCGCCGGTGGTCGGGTCCGCGGCCAGCATCTGGTTGTTGCCCATGCCGGCGAATTCGCCGACGTTGGAGAAATTGCCGTCGGTCTGTATCCACAGCCGGCCGAAGCTGTCGAACGCGAGTCCGTCGGGGCTGTTGAACAGGTTGTCGGCGTTGATGTTGGCCGACGGCGCGCGCGGCGCGGCGGTGCCGGGCTGGCCGGCGAGCACGAAGATGTCCCAGGTGAAGGTGGTCGCGGTGGCGTCGCCGCCGGCCTCGTTCCAGCGCACGATGTGGCCCCAGACGTTGTTCGGGCGCGGGTTGGCCTCATCCACCGGCGGGCGTGCCGAACCGGCGTTGGTGCTGCCGTCTTGCTGGTTGACGCTGGCCGGAGCGCTGCCGCGCCGGTTGTTGTTGGTCAACGCGACATAGACCTCGCCGGCTTTCTTGGGGTTTGCGGCAATCCATTCCGGGCGGTCCATCATGGTCGCGCCCACGCGGTCGGCGGCCTGGCGCGTTTTGATCAGCACCTCGGCCTGGTTGGCGAAGCCGTTGGCGACGGTCAGGCCGTTTTGCCCATGCACCAGCGGCAGCCAGACACCGGTGCCCATGTTGTCGCCGGCGGTGGCGCCGACGTCGAAGCGGGCCACGTACAGCGTGCCTTCCTCCAGCAGGCGGCGGTTGGCGGCGCTGGTCGGATTGGCACGGTCGAACGTGCCGTTGGAGACGAACTTGTAGATGTATTCGTTGCGTTCGTCATCGCCGGAATAGACCACCACCTTGCCGTTGGGCGCGATCACCAGTTCGGCGTTCTCGTGCTTGAAGCGGCCCAAGGCGGTACGCTTGACCGGCTTGGAGGCGGGCGCGAACGGGTCGATCTCCACCACCCAACCGAAACGGTGCGGCTCGTTCGGGTTCACATCGGCGTCGAAGCGCGGATCCACCTCGTGCCAGCGATAGCCGAAGCCGGTGGTGGAGATGCCGTAGCGCGACTGGCCGGCCAGAATCTCGGCCTTCTGGTCCTGGTAGTCGGGGCCGATGGTGGCACCGCTGGTCGGCGCGGCGAAATAGCCGTTCCAGTTTTCTTCGCAGGTCAGGTAGGTGCCCCACGGCGTCCAGCCATGGGCGCAGTTGTTCAGCGTGCCGAGCACCTCGGTGCCGGTGGGATCGGCAGCGGTGCGCATCAGCGTGTGGCCGGCCGCCGGACCCTGGATGGTCATCGGCGTGTTGCCGTGGATGCGCCGGTTGTACGGCGAATTCTTCAGGTGTTGCCAACTGCCGTCGGCATTGCGCTTGATGTGCGCCACGGTGACGCCATGCGCGGCCTGCGCCTTGCGCGCCTTTTCCAGCGTGAACGGCGCCATCCAGTCGTTTGCCGGGGTGGTCGGTTCGATGGCATAGAAGTATTCGAGATTGACGTATTCGTGGTTCATGACCAGCAGCCCTTCGTCGCTGCGCTCGCCCAAGCCGTTGCCGGCGGCATTGAACGGAAAGAACCACATGCCGTCGTGGTTGTCGCCGACCTGCCGCTCCTGATCCGCGGCCGTGTTGCTGGCGTCGGGCAGCCATGCCGGTGCGAATGCGTCGATCGGTTCGCCCCAGGGCAGGAACGGCGTGGCGACATAGCCGG
>CALEDT010000028.1 GCA_937949525.1 uncultured Burkholderiales bacterium
CCGCACACCCACGCGGGTGTGCGGCCGCCGCCCCGGTTCCGGCCGGGGCGGGTTGGCGGGGCGGTTTGCGCCAGACCGCCGCGCCAACCTGAGAGGTGACCGCCATGCCGCAACGAGCAACCCTGACCGCGCACGAACGCGGTGGCGACGGACCGTCGACGATGGTCACGCGGATATGGAGCCTGATGCTGCTGTTCGGCTTCGTCGCCGCCCTGTTCGCCCTGACCACGCTGCTGCACCCGGCCTGGGCGCAGACAACTGCGGGATCGACGCCCGATGCCCAACGGCAACGCGAACTGGTCCGCTTCGTGCGTCAGGAATGCGGCTTCTGCCACGGCCTGCGGCTGACCGGCGGCCTGGGCACGCCGCTCACCGCCGAGGCGCTCGCCGACCAGCCGGCCGAGGCGCTGCAATCGACCATCCTGTACGGCCGCGCCGGCACCGCCATGCCCGGCTGGTCGCCCTTCCTGAGCGAGGCCGACACGCACTGGATCGTCCACAAGCTGTTGCAAGGATTCCCCGATGAAACCGCCCGGTAAGCCCCGTTCATGGCCGTCCTCCCGACTTCCCATCGACAGGGCAGGGGCCGGGGGCGGCGCGTCCGCACTCCGCCTGCCGCATGGCCTGCGTCTGCCGTTCCGGCTGGCCAGCCTGGTGCGGCTGGGTTGCATCGGCATCATCGCCTGGACGCTGGCGCACACCGCCTTGGCTGCCGGCGACCAACAGCCGGTGTTGCGCGGCACGGGCGACCTCGGCCTCATCGTCGAACGCGCCCGGGGCTCGGTGCAACTGATCGACCACACGCGCCGGGCCGCCCTGCGACGGGTCGAAGGGCTGGGCGACCTGTCGCACGCTTCCGCCGTGTTCTCGCGCGACGCACGCCATGCCTATGTGTTCGGCCGCGACGGCGGTCTGACCAAGGTGGATCTGCTCACCAGCCGCATCGACAAGCGGGTGATCCAATCCGGCAATTCCATCGGCGGCGCCATCTCGCAGGATGGCCGATACATCGCCGCCGCCAACTACACGCCCGGCGGGGTCAAGATTTTCGACAGCGAAACGCTGGAGCTGGTCACGGAGATTCCCGCGCTGTCGGCAGTCACCGGCACGCTGTCCAAGGTGGTGGGCCTGGAGGATGCGCCCGGCAACCGCTTCGTGTTCAGCCTGTTCGAAGCGGGCGAGATCTGGCTCGCGGACCTGTCCGAGGATGCCAGGAACCCCAAGATCACCCGTTATACCGGCATCGGCCGGGAGCCCTACGACGCGCTGGTGACGCCGGACGGACGCTGGTACGTGGCCGGTCTGTTCGGCGAGGACGGTATCGCCGTGCTGGACCTGTGGCAGCCGGAGCTCGGGGTGCGGCGCGCACTGCCGGACTATGGCCGCGGTGAGCAGAAGCTGCCGGTCTACAAGATGCCGCATCTGGAGACCTGGGCGGTGTCCGGCAACTTCACCTTCATTCCCGGCGTCGGCCGCCATGAGGTGGTCATCGTCGACATGAACACCTGGGAGAAGGTCGGCGTCATCCCGGTGGCCGGCCAGCCGGTGTTCGTCATGGCCGAACCCAGCGGCCGGCGGCTGTGGGTCAATTTCGCCTTTCCGCATTACGACACCGTGCAGGTCATCGACGTGCCGTCGCGCCGCATCGTGCACAGCTTCAAGCCGGGCCGCGCGGTGCTGCACATGGAATTCACGCCGCGTGGCGAGCACGTGTGGATCTCGATCCGTGACGAGAACCGCGTGGAGGTCTACGACACGGCGAGTTTCCGCAAGCTGGCGGAGATTCCGGCCGAGGCGCCGAGCGGCATCTTCTTCACCGCGCGCGCGCACCGCATGGGGCTTTGAGCATGTATCCGGCCGACCTGCCCGACGCCGATTTCCGCCTGCTCAACGACTGGCAGCGCGACTTTCCGCTGGTGCCGCGGCCCTATGCCGTGCTGGCCGAGGCCCTCGGGCTGCGCGAGGACGAGGTCATCGACCGCCTGCGCCGACTGTTGGCGCAGGGCCAGGTCACCCGCATCGGCGCCGTGTTTCGCCCGCATGTGCTCGGCTGGAGCACGCTGGCGGCGGTGGCGGCACCGGTCGAGCGCCTGGCAGCCGTCGCGGCGGTGATCGATGGCTATGCTGAAGTCAACCACAATTACGAACGCGAGCACCGCTACAACCTGTGGTTCGTGGTGACCGCCGCCTCGCGCGCGCGCGTCGCCGAGGTGCTGGACGAGATCGGCCGGCGCACCGGTCTGATGCCGCTCGATCTGCCCATGCTGGCCGATTACCACATCGATCTCGGCTTCGACCTGGGCGGCGCCGGCGCGCCTCGCCCGGCCCATCAGGACGGCGCCGGGGCGCCCGCCGACGCCGCCGCGCTGCGCGCCCGGCTTGACGCACGCGACCGGGCGCTGGCCGCGGCCATCGAGTCCGGCCTGACGCTGACTTCCCGGCCGTACGCCGATCTGGCGGCACGCGCCGGCCTGGACGAGGCCGGCGTGATCGCCGGCCTGGCGCGACTGTTGCGCCTGGGTGTGGCGCGTCGTCTGGGCATCATCGTGCGCCACCGCGAACTGGGCTATACCGCCAACGCCATGGTGGTGTGGGACGTGCCGGACGCCCGCGTCGACACGGTCGGCCGGCTGCTCGGTGCGCAACCCGACGTGACGTTGTGCTATCGCCGGCCACGGCGCCCGCCGGACTGGCGGTACAACCTGTTCTCCATGGTGCACGGACGTGACCGGGATGCCGTGCTGGCGCGCCTCGACGCGCTGCGCACCCAACTCGATCTGGCCGATCTCCCCTGCCGGCCGCTGTTTTCCCGCCGCCGCTTCAAGCAACGCGGCGCGCGCTACGCGCTTGCCGCCGGCGAGGTACGCGCATGAATCCGCACCATCGGCCCGTGGCCCTGGACGACACCGACCGGCGCATCATCAACGCGTTGCAGGACGGTCTGCCGGTGTGCGAGCGGCCGTTCATGGCCATCGCCGACCGGCTCAACCTGTCCGAGCGGCAACTGCTGGAACGGCTGCGCCGCCTACGCGAGACGCGGGTGTTGAGCCGCTTCGGCCCGCTCTACAACGCCGACCGCATGGGCGGCAGCAATGTGCTGGCCGCCATGGCGGTGCCCGAAGCGGATTTCGATCGCGTTGCGGACCGGGTCAACGCGCAGCCGGAGATCGCGCACAACTACCGGCGCGAGCACACACTCAACCTGTGGTTCGTCGGCGCCGCCGACAGCGCCGAGGCGGTGGAGCGGGCATTCCGGCGCATCGAGCAGGAAACCGGGCTGCCGGTGCATCGCTTCCCCAAGGAACGCGAGTATTTCGTCGAACTGAAACTGGTGGCCTGAACATGGATGCGATCGACCGCGAAATCATCCTCGCCACCCAGGACGGCCTGCCGCTGGAAGAGCGGCCCTACCACGCGGTCGCCGCGCGCCTGGCCATCGCGCCGGAGGAGGTGATGACGCGCATGCGCACCATGCTCGCGCGCGGCGTGATCCGCCGCATCGGCGCGGTGCCCAACCATTACGCGCTGGGCTACGTCGCCAACGGCATGACCGTGTGGGACGTGGCCGACGACCGCGTCGACGCGCTGGGCGAGCGCGTTGGACGGCTGGATTTCGTCAGCCACTGCTACCGTCGGCCACGGCGACCGCCGCTGTGGCCCTACAACCTGTTCGCCATGGTGCACGGCCATGATCGGGCGGAAGTCGAGGCCGGTGCCGAGGCCATCGCCCACCTGCTCGGCGACGCCTGCATCGGACGCGACATCCTGTATAGCAGCCGCATCCTGAAGAAGACCGGCTTGCGCCTGCGCCCCGACACCGCGGCGCCGAGCGGGACTTGACCGCGGTCAATGAGTGGCATCCTCGAACCATCGTGCGATGTCAGTTGCCGCCGGCTCCGCCCGGCGGTGGCAAGGTCGCCCGCGCACACCCGGCAACCGGACTACATGCCGAACCAACCACAAGACAAGGGGAGCCCCACCATGTTCGATTTCCTGCGCCATTGGTTCCAAGGCAATACCACGGCACCGTCCGACACGACATCGGGCACGCCCGCTGAAGGCGTCAGCCAACCGTCGCCCACTGCACCCGGCACCGGCATCCATTACGACCCGCTGCTGCCGCAACGCTTGCTGGACGATCACCGCCGCATCGAATCCCTGTTCGCGGACATGGTCGCCGCCGCGCACGTGCGCGACGTGGTGCGGCTGCGTCAGGCCCTGGACGGATTCGCCACGGCGCTGCGCGGGCACCTGCTCACGGAGAACGTGCGTTTCTACGTCTACTTGCAGCACACCTTGGGGTCGGACGCGGAGAACACGGCGCTGGTGCATGGCTTTCGTCGCGAGATGCAGCAGATCGGCCGCGTGCTCGGCGATTTCCTGCAACGCCACGGCGAACGCGAGACCTGGGACGAGGCCGGCTGGTCCCGCCTGTCCCGGGAACTGGCCGAGCTCGCGCCGGTGCTGACCAAGCGCATCGAGACCGAGGAAACCATCCTCTACCCGCTCTATCTGCCGCCACAAGCCTAGGAGTACGAACATGTTCCGCGTCACCCAGTTCATGCAGGAACTGATCCGGCCGACGCCACCCGGCCCGCGCCGCGATCCGCCCGGGCCGGTGGTGATCTGGAACCTGGTGCGGCGCTGCAATCTGACCTGCAAGCACTGCTATTCGATCTCCGCCGACAAGGATTTTCCCGGCGAGCTGACCACCGACGAGGTGTTCGGCGTGATGGACGACCTGAAGGCGTTCCGCGTGCCGGTGCTGATCCTGTCCGGCGGCGAGCCGCTGCTGCGGCCCGACGTGTTCGCCATCGCCCGGCGCGCCAAGGCCATGGGCTTCTATGTCGGCCTGTCGAGCAACGGCACGCTGATCGATGCCGACCAGGTCGAACGCATCGCCCAGGTGGGCTTCGATTACGTCGGCATCAGCCTGGACGGTCTGCGCGACACGCACGACCGCTTCCGGCGCAAGCAGGGCGCGTTCGACGCCGCGCTGGGCGGCCTGCGCCTTTGCCGCGACGCCGGCGCCAAGGTGGGCCTGCGTTTCACGCTGACCCAGGACAACGCCCACGATTTTCCCGCCCTGCTCGACCTGATGGAGACCGAGGGCATCCACAAGTTCTATCTGTCGCACCTCAATTACGCCGGACGCGGCAACAGGAACCGCCGCGACGACGCGCACTTCATGGCCACGCGCGCGGCCATGGACGAGCTGTTCCGACGCTGCTGGCAGCACCTGCGCGCCGGCCGCGCGCCGGAGTACGTGACCGGCAACAATGACGCGGACGGCGTCTACCTGCTCGACTGGGCGCGTCGGCACGCCCCCGAACGCGCCGCGCATCTGCGCGCCAAACTGGCGCAATGGGGCGGCAATGCCTCCGGCGTCAACGTCGCCAACATCGACAACCTGGGTCAGGTCCACCCGGACACCATGTGGTGGGACTACCCGCTGGGCAACGTGCGCGACCGGCCGTTCGGCGACATCTGGCGCGATCTCACCGACCCGTTGATGGCCGGCCTCAAGCAGCACCCGCGCCCGCTCGAGGGACGCTGCGGCCGTTGCGGCCATCTGGACATCTGCAACGGCAACAGCCGCGTGCGCGCCTGGCACACCACGGGCGATTTCTGGGCGGAGGATCCGGGCTGTTATCTGAGCGACGAGGAAATCGGTCAGCGCATCGTCGCCACCGAAACCATGGAGTCTTGAACCATGCCAACGAGCCTTCCCCTCGACCTCCATCGGCCCGGCACCGCCGACACCGCCCCGGCTCGCGCGGCCCCGACCCCGCTCGTAGGCAATGGACGCCGACGCGCCTGCGCGGCGGTCTTGGTGGCGTCGCTGGCCTGGTTCGCCACCCCCGCCCACGCCGCGCCCGACCCCGAGAAACTCTACGAGACCTACTGCCTGTCCTGCCACGCGCCCAACCGGCTGGGTGGCATGGGGCCGGCACTGCTGCCGGAATCGCTGACGCGCCTGAAGCAGGCGGATGCCGAGAAGGTGATCGCCAACGGTCTGCCGGCGACGCAGATGCCGGCCTACGGTGAGGCGTTGAGCCCAGACGAGATCAAGGTGCTGGCGGCCTGGATCTACACGCCGCCCAAGCTGCCGCCGAAATGGGACGCCGCCGACATCGAGGCCTCGCGCATCGTACACGCCGAGAACATGGACCTGCCGGCCAAACCGGTGTTCGCCGCCGATCCGATGAACGTCACGCTGGTGGTGGAGCATGGCGACCATCACATCAGCGTGCTCGACGGCGATGTCATGGAGCCGATCACCCGCTTCGCCACCCGCTACGCGCTGCACGGCGGCCCCAAGTTCACGCAGGACGGCCGCTTCGTGTTCTGGGCGACACGCGACGGCTGGATCACCAAGTTCGACCTGTGGAACCTGAAGGTGGTGACGGAAGTCCGCGCCGGCATCAATACTCGCAACCTGGCGGTATCCAGCGACGGCCGTTACGTGATGGTCGCCAACTACCTGCCGCACACCCTGGTCGCGCTCGACACCAAGGACCTGGCGCTGGTCAAGGTGATCCCGGTGATCGGCAACAACGGCAAGAGCTCGCGCGTCTCCGCGGTGTACGATGCGCGCCCGCGCAGCAGCTTCATCGCCGCGCTCAAGGACATCCCGGAAGTCTGGGAAATTCCCTATGACGGCCGCCCGGTCTACAAGGGCCTGGTGCACGATTACCAGTACAAGGAGGCGATCGCCGAGCCGGGCCCCTTACCGGTGCGCCACATCGTGCTGGACGACTACCTCGACGATTTCTACTTCGACCCGGATTACGTCTATATCCTCGGCGCCTCGCGCACCAGCCCGCGGGGCCAGGTCATCCATCTCGGCGCCGGCCGCAAGGTCGCCGACCTCGATCTCGCCGGCATGCCCCACCTGGGTTCCGGCATCACCTGGGAGTGGCAGGGCCGCCGGGTGATGGCCTCGCCCAATCTCAAGGACGGCCACATCAGCATCATCGACATGAAGACGTGGAAGACCATCAAGACGCTGCCGACCCAGGGCCCCGGCTTCTTCCTGCGCAGCCACGAGAACACACCCTACGCCTGGGCCGACGTGTTCTTCGGCCAGAACCGCGACGTCATGCACGTGATCGACAAACGCACGCTGGAAGTGGTGGCCGACCTGAAGCCCGAGCCGGGCAAGACCGCCACGCATGTGGAGTTCGACCGCTACGGCAAGTACGCGCTGGTGTCGCTGTGGGAGAGCGACGGTGCGCTGATCGTCTACGACGCCGCCACGCTCGAGGAGGTCAAGCGCCTGCCGATGAACCGGCCGGTGGGCAAGTACAACGTGTGGAACAAGACGCGGTTGTCCGAGGGTACCAGCCACTGACCCGCGCCGGCGTTCGACACGGGGCGCTCAGCGTGCCTGGTGCACGGTCTGACCCAGCATCTCCGGCGTGATCAGCGTGATGCCGCGTTCGGTGACGTGGAAGCGCCGCCGGTCCTCGGCCTCGTCGTAACCGGCACGGAAATCGTCCGGCAGCACGCACAGCTTGTCCACCACCACGCGGCGCAGGCGCACGCGCCGGCCGATCTCGACATTGGGCAGGATCACCGAATCCTCGATCAGGCCGCGCTCGCGCACCCGGACCTTGAGCGACAGCAGCGAGCGCTCGATGGCGCTGCCGCTGACGATGCAGCCGGGCGCGATCATCGAATCCACGGCGTGGCCGCGAAAACCGTCGTCGTTGAACACGAACTTGGCCGGCGGCAATTGCGCCAGATGGGTGCGGATGGGCCAGTGGTCGTCATACAGGTTCAGATCCGGCGTCACCTGCACCAGGTCCATGTTGGCCGCCCAGTAGGCGTCGACGGTACCGATGTCACGCCAGTAGGGCGTATCGCCCACCATGTTGACGCAACTGTCATTGAAGCAATGGGCATACAGCCGACCGCTGCGCGCCAGCGGCGGCAGCACGTCGTGGCCGAAATCATGGCCGGAACGGGGATCGGCGTGATCGCGCGCCAGCACGTCGTACAGAAAGCCGGCGCGGAACGCGTAGATGCCCATGCTGGCCAGGGCATGCCCCGGCCGCCCGGGCAGCGGCTTGGGTGCGGCCGGTTTTTCCTGAAAGCCGGTCACGCGCCAGTCGGCGTCGACTTCCAGCACGCCGAACGCGCTCGCCTGCGCCAGCGGCACCACCACACAGGCGACGGTGACGTCCGCGCCCTTGGCCACGTGGTCGGCGAGCAGCACGCCGTAGTCCATCTTGTAGACGTGGTCGCCACCCAGGATCAGCACATGCTCGGGCGCGCTGATGCGGATCGGGTTGAGGTTCTGGAACACGGCGTCGGCCGTGCCGACATAGCCGCCATCGCGCGCGGACTGCCGGGCCGGCAGGATGTCGATGAACTCGTCGAACTGGTCATCGAGGAAGTTCCAGCCGCGTTGCAGGTGATGGATCAGGCCGTGCGCCATGTACTGCGTGGCGACGCCGATGCGCCGCAAACCCGAGTTGATGCAGTTGCTCAGCGGAAAATCGATGATGCGCAACGAGCCGGCGAACGGCATGGCCGGCTTGGCGCGCCAGTCGGTCAACTGCATCAGCCGGCTGCCGCGCCCGCCGGCCAGGATCAGCGCGTAGGCGCGTCGCGCCAGCGCCGCGCCGGACTCGCCGCCGCCAGCGCGGAACGGACAGTGTGGACGCGGACCTGCGCAGTCGTCCCCGGGCGGTGCGGGTTCGGTGTCCTGTGCCATGGTGTCGCTCTCCTGGTTGCTGTTCCGGGCTTGCCGCCGACAGGGCGTTCGGCCCCGCGGACCTTATGGTTATAGGGCACACGGCGAATGCCGTTGACCAATATCAAGCGCGCGTTGGACGCCCGGCCGGCAGACGGCTTATCGTGACGTCACCCCTTTCAACATCCCCTGCAAGGAGCGTCGTCATGGTCAACGTCCAGAAACTGTTCGCCAAGAGCGAGAACGCCGCGGTCGCCTACATCGTCGCGGTGTTCTTCGTGTTCCACTTCGGCATGCTGTTCCTGTTCGAACTGGTTTGAACCGGCGGCCGCCGGTGGCGCGGCCTCAGCCGAACAGATCATCGATCTCCGCCTGGCTCACACCGGCGCGCGGGGTCAGCGCCGGCCCGGCGAGCGGGCCGGCATCCGCATCCGGTTCCACCAGCAGATGCAGCAGGTTGTCCTCCATGCGCTGCACCGTCCGCATCAACTTGTTGACCACCTGTCCGACCAGATCCTGAAACGCCTGTGCCTCGATGATCTCGCCGGTATCGGCCGCGCTCATGCGGTGTTCCTGCACCACACTGTCGAGAAAGGCGCGGACCTGTGGTGAACGCGTGCGCCGCGCCAGCGCGGCTGCGGCGGCCTGCTGCGCGCGCAGACGGTCGGCGATGGCCTCGGCGGCATTGAGAGTGCGGCCGGCGGCCTGTTCAGTCAATGCGGAGATGTAACGCAGCCGGTCGCGCGCATCGCTGACCAGGTTGCCCTGAGGCAGATCGCCGCTGCCAATGTCCTCCAAGGTGGCGCGTAGTTCGCGCACCAGGGTGACGATGTCATGCCGCATGGATTCGATGTCGCTCATCGCTGGGTTCTCCGTGACTTGGCGCGTCCGTTACCGCCCCTCCGATAACGGTCGCGTGGCCGGAAACTTCAGCCGCCCGTCAGCCGGGCCTGCCGTCCACGCGCGCGCGCCAGTACATCGGCGCATAGCGCCAGGCCCAGGCGCCGAAGGCGAGCAGCCAGAGGTATCCGGCCAGCCGCGTGAACACCGGCGACGTGGCGGGCGCCAGCTCCGGCAGCATGCGCATCAGCGCGCTCGCCTGCACCAGCCAGAACAGGGCCCAGGTCAGACCGTCGGCCTCCAGCTTACGCCCGGAATGACCGAGGCTGACGCGCGAGGCCATCGCGATCAGCATGGTGGAGAAGAAGCCGATGGCCAATGCATGCAGCGGCGCCAGTCCCGTGCGCCAGGCCGATGCCAGGAAAGCGGCCAGACCATCGGCCGCATACAGCGCGAACGCGACGCCCGCCCACAGCCAGGCGATATGCAGCATGGCCAGCAGGCGCGCCTGCTGCACCCCGCGGGCGACTCCCCATTGTGCCGCGAACCAGAGCACGACCAACGCCAGCGCGAGATCGAGCGGCCAAGCCCACGCCTGCCGCCCCAGCGCCTGCAACAGGCCATGACCGAGCGCCGCCGTCAGGGCCAGCCACAGCGGTGCCCACGGCCGGATCATCACGTAATGCGCGACCACCCTGCCGGTGAACCAGGGGATCATGCGGTGGCACACCACCAGGAACAGCGGCGTCAGGAATCCCCATATCGCCAGGCTCTCCGCACTTGTCAGCACCCACGGCGCGCGGCCGAGCCAGCCGGCCAGAAACGCGGCGGCGCCCATGCCGCCCAAAACCACGGCCAGCGTTGCCACTGCGGCATGGCGCTTGTCCTGCGGCGGCGCGCGCCGGAGCGTGCCGATCAGCGCGGCGCAGGCCACCAGCCAGCCGGCGAGGTGCAGCACCAGGCCGGCGGTCAGCAGCGGCGGCCACCACAGGCCACCGTAAACCAGGCCGACGCCGCCGGCCAGGGCCAGACCGGCGGACACGTAGTTGGCGCGCCCGATGGCCGGCGCGTCGAGCCAGTTGGGCATCGCCGTGAACAGAAACCCGAACACGAAAAACGGGAAGAAGCCATACAGCAGCGACCACAGGTGCAGCGCGGCCGGCGCCACGCCGGTCGGGGCCAGACCGGTCACGCCGAGGAATCGCGCTTCCAGTTCGAACACCCACCAGGCCATGGCCACGACGCCATACATGGCACCGGGCAGGAACATGACGCGATGCGGCGCGGCGGTATAGCGGGACCAGAGCAAGGACATGGGCGATGTGGCGCGGATGACGTGCACGCAGTGTCTACCAGCGCCTGCCCGCCAACCTTGATGAGCGTCAATCCGCCCACGGACGCCGACTACGCGCCGGACCAAGGCGGCGCGAGCCCGGTGCGACGCCGGCGCACGGAGCCGGGCGTGACACCGCGCCGTATAAAATGGTGATTTCCGCCGACCGCCGAAGCGCCATGGATCGCGATTGCGTACAACCCTTCCTGTTCGACCGCCTGGACATCCGCGGTGCCTTGGTATCGCTCGATGCCTGCTGGCGCGACATGGTGGCACGGCGCGGCTATGCCGATGCGGTGCAGCGCCTGTTCGGCGAGATGAGCGCGGTGACGGTGCTGATCGCCGCCAATCTGAAGCAGCCTGGACGCATGACCTTCCAATTGCGCGGTTCCGGCCCGGTGAACCTGCTGGTGCTGGACTGCGACGAGCAACTGCGGCTGCGCGGCATGGCGCGCGCCGACCCGGCCGCCGTTGCCGGCGCAGCGGACGCGCGCGCATTGCTCGGCGACGGCCATCTGCTGCTGACCCTGGACGCGGCCGGCATGCGCCAGCCCTATCAGAGCGTCGTGCCGCTCGATGGCGACAGCATCGCGGCCCTGTTCGAGCACTATCTGACGCGTTCCGAGCAGTTGCCGACGCGGCTGCGTCTGGCGGCCGACGCCACGCGCGCCACCGGCCTGTTCCTGCAGAAGCTGCCGGACGCGGATGCGCGCGACGCCGACGGCTGGCAGCGGCTGCAACACCTGCTGGCCACGCTGGGCGACGAGGAAATGCTGGCCTGCGCGCCGCAGACCTTGCTGCAACGCCTGTTCGTCGACGAGGACGTGCGCGTGTTCGCACCGCGCCCGGTGACGTACCACTGCCCGCGCGATTGGGACAAGATCCACGACATGTTGCGCGGCCTGGGCCGGGCGGAATGCGATGCGATCCTGGCCGAGAAAGGTGAGATCCTGATCCGCGACGACATCTGCGATCACGAATATCGCCTGGACCCGTCTGCCGTGGCGGCGCTGTTCGAGCCGCCCTCGCGCGCGCTGCATTGACCTGGAAGCCGGCGCAGCATGATCCCGACCAGTCCCCCGGCCCCCTGCCAGCCGCTGACACCGGCACGGGTGCTGTTCGACGCGGATGGCACGCCGCGCGCCGCCGATTTCGACGACGTCTACCATTCCGCCGACGGCGGTCCAGGGCAAGCAGCGCACGTGTTCCTGGGCGGCAACGGTCTGCCGGAACGCTGGCGCGGGCGCGAGCGCTTCGTGGTGCTGGAGAACGGTTTCGGAACCGGCCTCAACTTCCTGGCCACCTGGTTGGCCTGGCGCGAGGATGGCGCTCGACCGGCGCGCCTGCACTACCTGGCCACGGAGGCGCATCCGCTGGACGACGCCGACTTCGCGCGCCTGCGCGCGCGCTGGCCGGATGTCGCGCCCCTGGCCGAGGCGCTGCGCGCCGCCTGGCCGCCGCCGCTGCCCGGCTTCCACCGGCTGGAGTTCGCCGGCGGCCGCGTGGTGCTGACGCTGCTGTTCGGCGATGCGCGCACCACGCTGAATCAACTGGATGCACGGGTCGACGCGTTCTATTTCGACGGCTTCGATCCGCGCAAGAACCCGGCGATGTGGTCGCCGCAACTGTTCCTGCGCTGTGCCGCCCTGGCCGCACCGGGCGCGACCCTGGCGACCTGGTGCGTGGCCGGCGCTGTGCGTGAGGCGCTGCAGGCGGCCGGCTTCGCCGTGGACAGGCGGCCCGGCTACGCACGCAAGCGCGAGATGCTGGTCGGCCGTCTGGCGCCGCGCGGCCATGCCGCACCGTCGGCACCGACCGCGCGCCATGCCCTGGTGTTGGGCGCCGGCCTGGCCGGCTGCGCCATCAGCGAACGACTGGCGCGCCGTGGCTGGCGGGTCACGCTGCTGGAACGGCATCCCGCGCCGGCCATGGCCGCATCCGGCAACCGCGCCGGCATCGTGCGCCCCTTGCTGGCGCGCGTGGAGACGCCCGCCGCGCGCCTGAGCCGCGCCGGATTCCTGTACGCCAACCGCGCCTGGAATCAACTCGACCGGCTCGGTGCACCGCCGCGGCGTGCGCTCAACGGCGTGCTGCAACTGGCGCGCGATGGCGCGGGCGAGACGGCACTGCGCGAACTGCTGGAACGTTCCGCCTACCCCGTGGACTACGCCCGCTTTATTGGCCGCGACGAGGCCAGCGCCCGCCTGGGCTGGCGGGTGCCCTACGGCGGTTGCTGGTTCGCCGGCGGTGGCTGGGCCAGTCCGCCCGACCTGTGCCGGGCCTGGCTGGGCGTTGCCGGTGTGCAAGCGCACTACGGCGCCCCGGTTGCCCGCATCGACCATCAGCACGGCGAGTGGTATGCGCTCGACGGCCGCGGGCGCGCACTCGGGCGCGCGCCGGTGCTGGTGCTTGCCACCGGCGCGGACGGCGCCGAGCTCGATCCGCTCGCGCCGCTGCGTCTGGGCAGGACGCGCGGCCAGGTCAGCCATCTGCCCGCCGGGGCGCTGCCGGCCGTGCGGCATGCGGTGTGCGGCGACGGCTATCTGACCCCTGCGGTGCAGGGCACGCACTGCCTCGGCGCCACCTACGCGCACGATGACGAACAGGCGGAAAGGGTCGCCGAACACGCCGACAATCTGCGCCATCTGCGGGTGCTGATGCCCGATGCGGTGGGGACGTTCGATCCCGCGCGGCTGACCGGCCGGGTCGGATTTCGCGCCACCACGCCGGACCGGCTGCCGCTGGTCGGCGCCCTGCCCGCTCAGCAACCGGCCGCAGCCGGCGGCCTGTACGGGCTGCTCGGGCTAGGCTCGCGTGGGCTGGTGTGGGCGGCCCTGGCGGCCGAGTACCTGGCCAGTCGGCTCGACGGCGATCCGTCGCCGCTGGAAACCGATCTCTCGCGCGCGCTCGATCCGGCGCGATGGGTGACCGAGGCGTCGAACTGAACGTCGGCCACCGGCATGCGCCACGCCGCCGGCCCGGACGCTCGCGTGCCGAAATCAGCCGGGATACGCCTCGAAGAACGCCGCGACGAAGGCCGGGATGTCGCCTTCCGGCAACACGTTGATACCCGCCGCGGCCTTGCGCCCGCCGCCGGTGGGGAAACGCTTGCACAGCTCGTCGGCGCCGCTCTTGTTGGCCAGCGGCGCGCGCACCGACACCACGTAGTGGCCGCGCGGCGAACGGGTCAGCAGCGCATGCGCGCGCGTCGGATGGGCGCTGGCCAGATCGTTGGCATAGACCCCCGACACCCGGCGCGCCCAGGCCGCATCCGGCAACACGTAGACCGCGCCGCCGGCGCGAGTCTCCAGCGCGGTGACGGCACGCGCGTTGGCCATGTCCGCGGCGTAGCCGTCGCGCAGCGTGGCGAACTCGGGCGCCTCGTGCATGAAGGCGAACGGATCGGAATGGGGATGCAGCCGGCGGTACAGCTCCGCGGGCGGGAAATGCAGATCCTCCAGCGCGTCGCCATAGCCGTTGTAGTTCAGGCACTCGCCCAGCTCGCGCAGTTGCTCCAGTCGAGCATCGTCCAGTTGCAAGGGCGCGGCGGCGGCTCGCGCGGCGGCGTGCAGGTTGTCGCCGAACGCCGCCACCACCGCCCAGACGCGTTGCGCGCCGCCCAGATGGCGATCCACCAGCAGGCTGGTGCAGACATCGGCGGCGGTGTCGATGGTGGCGGTGAAACCGGCGTGGGCCGGCAGTTCGCCGGGATTGTGGTGGTCGAACCAGGTGACCTTGACCCCCTTGGCCAGCAGGCCGTTGAGCGCGTCGATGTTTTTCTCCACGGCGATGTCCAGCGCCACCACCTCGTCGCCGGCAACGGCATCGACCCGCTTGAGCAGAGCGATGTCGCGTTTGACGCCGGTGACCAGGACGCTTTCGGCGGGATGCGCGAGGCGCAGTTGGTGCAACGCGCACAGTCCGTCTGCGTCGCCGTTGAATACGTCGTAGAGCATGAGCAAGTTCCCTTGGTTGTTGGTGGCTGGGGGCGGCGCGCCGGCGGCACGCGCGGCGACATTGTAGGTAGGCTGGCGCCGGCCGGCCAGCGCCCTCGACGGCGGCGCCGTGCCGCCCTTGGCCACGGCTTCAGGGCAGGAACTCGCGCAGCAGATCGTTGAGGAAGCGACGCCCGCGCTCGGTGGGGCGCACCCGGCCTTGGTCGCGCTCGACCAAACCACGCCGCGCCGCCGCGGCCAGGCCGGCCTCGGCGGCGCGGGCCGGCAGCCCGGTGCGGCGCTCGAACAGGCTGATGTCGAAGCCGGCATCCAGACGCAGCGCGTTCATCATGAACTCGAACAGCCGATCCGCCGGCTCCAGCACGCGGGTCGAGGCGATGTGGCCGTCGCCGCCGGCCGCGAGCGCATCCATGTAGGCGCGCGGATGACGCAAACGCGCCGTGCGCTCGATGCGGTCGTGAGTACTGAGCTTGGCGTGCGCGCCGGCGCCGATGCCGAGATAGTCGCCGAACGTCCAGTAGTTCAGGTTGTGGCGGCATTCATGGCCGGGGCGCGCGAACGCGGAGGTCTCGTAGTGGTTATAGCCGGCTGCGCCCAGCCGCTCCTCGAGCTGTTGCTGCATGTCGGCGGCCACATCGTCGTCGGGCAGCGGCGGCGGCTCGGCGGCGAACGGCGTGTTGGGCTCCAGCGTCAGGTGATAGACCGACAGATGGGTCGGTGCCAGCGCCAACGCCTGGTCGAGATCGGCGCGCGCCTGGTCCAGCGTCTGCGCCGGCAGCGCATACATCAGGTCCAGGTTGACCTCGTCGAACAGCGTCAGTGCCGTCTCGGCGGCGGCGATGGCCTCGCGCGCATCGTGGATGCGGCCGAGCGCGCGCAGATGGGCCGCATCGAAGCTCTGCACGCCGAGCGACAGGCGGTTGACGCCGGCATCGCGGTATGCCCGGAAACGCGCGACTTCGAAGGTGCCGGGGTTGGCCTCCAGCGTGATCTCGGCCAGTGGCGACACGCGCAGCAGCGTGCGCGCGGTCTGCAACAGCCGGTCGATGCCCTCGGCCGAGAACAGGCTGGGCGTGCCACCCCCGATGAAGATGCTGCCGATCTCCCGCCCCCATACGCTCGGCAGCACGCCTTCGAGGTCACGCGCGAGCGCGTCCAGATAGCGCGCCTCGGGCAGATCGCCGTGCACCGCGTGCGAATTGAAGTCGCAGTAAGGACACTTGCGCACACACCAGGGCAGGTGCACGTACAGCGCCAACGGCGGCGGCGCCGGCAATTCGCCGACACGCTTCAGGACGATGCGCGCGACGCTCTTATAATCCGCCGGGTTCATGGTCGACGGTCAAGGCATCGCACGGCCATGAAGGCCAACGAGGCGCCGCGTCGACACCGCCGCGGCACATATGCAAAGGCGGAAGGTTGCGATCCGCCGCGTCGTTTCACTGTCGCGAGCTGCCCCATGCCCGAATCCGGCGATCGTTTGGACATCACCACGTTCCTGTTGTCCGCCATCCACGACATGAAGAATTCCCTGGGGGTGATGGTCGCGTTCCTGGAAGATGCCCTGGCCTGCGCGGAGCAGCCGGCGCCGGCACGAGAGCGTACCGCCCAGGCCCTGTACGAGGCGCAGCGTGTCGACGAGCACCTGATCCAGCTCCTGGCCCTGTACAAGATCGACCAGCGATTCTACCCGTTCGATGCAGGCGAACAGGTGCTGGCCGACCTGGCACGCGAAGCGCTGGCGCGCGTGGACACGCTGGCCGGGTCGCGCGGGGTCACGCTGCGTTGTGACTGCGCCGAAGGTGCCGTGGGCTGGTTCGATTACGACCTGGTGTACGGCGTCACCGTGCAGGCGCTGCACAACGCGCTGCGCTACGCGCGCGGCCAGGTGTTGCTGCACGCGCACACCGACGCCGACGGCGGCGTGGAGATCCGCATCGAGGATGACGGTCCCGGGTTCCCGGACTTCCTGCTCGAGCGCGACCTGCCTGGTCCGCTCGCCATCCAGCACGATACCGGCAATACCGGCTTGGGACTGTATTTCGCCCGTGTGGTTGCGCGCCTGCACGGCAGCGACGCGCGGCGCGGCGCGATTCGCCTGGAAAACGGCGGCGCGTTGGGCGGCGGCTGTTTCGTCCTACGTCTGCCATGAACGGCTCCATCGGCGCACGTCCCGATCTCTCGGCACACGGTTTTCTGGTTGTCGAGGACTTCGAGGGCATGCGCGGCATTTTGCGCGACATGCTGACACGCGCCGGCGTCACGCGCATCGTGTTCGCGCCGGATGCCGCGGCCGCGCTGATCCAACTGGAACGGCAGCATTTCGACGCCGTGCTGTGTGACCTGCATCTGGGACGGGGACGCAACGGCCAGGAACTGCTGGAGGAGGCGCGGCAGCGGCACGTGCTGCCGCCAGACACGGTCTGGCTGATGGTGAGCGCGGAGAAAACCGCCGAGATGGTGGCCGGCACGGTCGAGGCCCGTCCCGACGACTACCTGATCAAGCCGCTGACCGAGACGCTGCTGTACACACGCCTGGCGCGTCAGATGGAGAAGAAGCGCGTGCTGGCGCCGATCGAACAGGCCCTGCGTGCCGGCGAACCGCTGAAGGCGCAACGCCTGATCGACGCGGCGCTGGAACGCGCCGGCACGCACGCCTGGGAGCTGAAACGTCTGCGCGCGGATGTTGCGTGGCAGAGCGGCGACGACGAGCGTGCACGCGCGATCTATGAAGAGGTGCTGGCACGACGCGACGTGCCCTGGGCCCAGCTCGGGCTTGCGCGCATCGATGTCCGCCATGGCGACTACGCGGCGGCACGCGCCCGCCTGGCGCAGGTTACCCAAGGCAGCCGGGCCTATCTGGAAGCGCACGACTGCCTGGCCCGTGTGCTCGAACACCAAGGCGAGCTCGCCGGCGCGCAGGAGATCCTGCGCCAGGCGTTGAGCGTTTCGCCGCGCGCACCGCATCGCCTGACCCACCTGGGCGAAGTGGCCTTCCGTCGCGGCGACCTGGACACCGCCGCCAACGCGCTGCGCCGCGGCGTCGAGCTGGCGCGCGGCACGCCGGCGCAGGACAGCGGGCGCTATCTGACGCTGGTGCGCGTGCAACTGGCCCGCGGCGACCGCGAGGCGGCGATGGCCAGCCTGAGTCAGCTCGCGCACGATCACAAGGATCGGGCCGACGTACGCCTGGTGGCGCGGGCGATGGAGATCCCGCTGCGCATGCAGGCCGAGGAAACCACCGTGGCCTGGGCCCTGGCGCAGGAACTGGCGCCCGAGCTACGCGCCGGAGCGGCCGTGCTGCCGACGGAAGTGGCGTTCGACCTGGCCGGACCACTGCTGGAACTGGGCGACACGGAGACGGCGGCGGCACTGATGATCGCGGTGGTGGGCAATCACCATGACCATGCCGAGTACCCGGAACGCATCGAGGCGCTGTACGCACGTGCCGGGCTGGCCGGGCAGGGACGGGCGCTGGTGGCTCATGCCGCGCGCGAGGCCGTCGAGATCATGGACCGCGGCGTGCGTCTGTTCCACGCCGGCGAACTGGACGAGGCGGTGGCGACCACGCGCGCGGCACTGGCGCGCATGCCCGACAATGCCCGCCTGCTGCTCAACCACGCCTTCCTGCTGATCGCGGGCATGGAACGTCACGGCCACGACGCGGCCGCCGCGCAAGAGGCGCGCGCCTGTATCGAACGAGCACGCCGCCTGAAACCGGAGGACCGCCGCGCCGGCGAACTGCTGGCGCGCATGGAAGTGATCCGCCACGATTTCGTGGCGTGAGCCGCGTTCCGGCTCAACCGGCGACGCGCAACTTCTCCGCCAGCGCGCGCAGCGCCTGGCCGCGATGGCTGACCGCGTTCTTGTCCTCCATGCGCATTTCCGCGCCGGTCAGGCCGAATTCCGGCACCCAGAAATGGGGATCGTAGCCGAAGCCGCCGTCGCCCCGCGGCTCGTCGATGATCTCGCCGTGCCACACACCTTCGGCGATGATCGGCTGCGGGTCGTCGGCATGGCGCAGGTAGACCATCACGCAGTAGTAATGCGCGCGCCGGTCGGCGACGCCACGCAGCGCCGCGATCAGCTTCTGGTTGTTGCGCGCATCGGATTTCGGCTCACCGGCGTAGCGCGCGGAATAGACCCCCGGTGCGCCGTTGAGGGCATCGACACAGATGCCCGAGTCGTCCGCCAGCGCCGGCAGGCCGGTATGGGCGGCGGCGTTAC
Source organism: uncultured Burkholderiales bacterium (assembly GCA_937949525.1). Classification (GTDB taxonomy): domain Bacteria; phylum Pseudomonadota; class Gammaproteobacteria; order Burkholderiales; family Thiobacillaceae; genus PFJX01. Next base: position 19,058 of record CALEDT010000028.1, read on the forward strand.
GTGCCTTGACGATGCAGTTCTCGACGAAGGTCACATGCGGCTCGGGGCAGTCGGGCACGCCGTAGGCGTCCTGCGGCTTCGCCTCGATGCCGAGCGGTTGCAGAATGCGCGCAATCTCGCGCAGCTTGCCGGGGTTGCCGGAGGCAATGACGATCTGCTTCATGCGGTTTGCTCCAAAGCCGCGCGTTGCACCGCCATCCATGCAGCGATGCCCTGTTCGGCCAGATCCAGCATGGCGTCGAACTGCGCGCGGGTGAAAGGCGCCCCCTCGGCCGTGCCCTGGACCTCGATCAGGCCGTGGTCGCCCAGCATCACCACGTTCATGTCGGTGTCGCAGTCCACGTCCTCGGCGTAGTCGAGATCGAGCACCGGCATGCCGCGCCAGATGCCGACCGAGACGGCTGCCACCTGGTCGCGCACCACGCTGGCCGGCAGCTTACCCTCGCGCACCAGCCACTCGACGGCATCGTGCACGGCGACCCAGGCGCCGGTGATGCTGGCGGTACGGGTGCCGCCATCGGCCTGCAGCACGTCGCAGTCGATGTGCAGCGTGCGCTCGCCCAGCTTGTCGAGGTCCACCGCTGCGCGCAGCGACCGGCCGATCAATCGCTGGATCTCCTGCGTGCGCCCGCTCTGCTTGCCACGCGCCGCTTCACGCTCGCCGCGCGTATGGGTGGCACGCGGCAGCATGCCGTATTCCGCAGTGAGCCAACCGGCGCCGCTGCCGCGCACGTGCGGCGGTACTTTCTCCAGCACGCTGGCGGTGCACAACACGCGCGTGTCGCCGCACTCCACCAGCACGCTGCCCTCCGCGTGCTTGGTGTAGCGTCGGCTCAGACGCAAGGGGCGCGCCTGCGCCGGCGCACGGCCGGAAGGGCGGGATGTTTCGGTCATGGCTGTCCTCTCGTGGTCGATGTCCGGCGATGTCCAAGGGCACCGCGTCAAGGCTTGTTGCCGTACTTGTCCAGGGCCGCCCTGATCTCGGCCACGGCACGGTCGATGTCGCTGTCGGTCACGACATCCTCCTGCCGCCCCCTGGCACCAAGGCGGCGCAGTTGTGTGGTGAAGCCGTCCAGGCCGAGGTCGTCGCCCAGCACCAGTTCATCCTGATCGAAGCGCTCCTCGCCGAAACGCAGCGCCACCACCGACAGGTTGTCGCCATACTGGCCGGCGCGGAATTCGGCGTGATCCATCATGTGTTTGACCGCCCGTTCCAACGGATACGCCCGCAGGGTGGACAACATTTCCGCCGGCGTCAGCTCCGGCCACAGACCATCGGTGCACAGCAGCAGCACATCGCCCTCCTGCAATTTGACCGGCTGCTCGAGTTCGATGTCCGGCAACATGTAGCCGCCCACGGAGCTGTAGAGCTTGTTGCGGTCGGGATGCACCCCCATCTGCTCCTCGCCGAGCAACCCTTCATCCACCAGTTGCTGCACCGCGGAGTGGTCGCGCGTGCGCGAGAGCAGTGCGCGCCGGCTGAAATGATAGAGACGTGAATCGCCGACGTGCGCCCAGCAGGCCATACCCCGCTGCACCACGCAGGCCACGCAGGTGGTACGCGGCGGATCGGGCATGCGCTTGCGCAAGGCGTACTCGTTGATTGCATCGTGCGCGGCATAGATGCCGTCCAACAGGAAGGCGCCGAGATCGTTCAGGGTCGGCTTGGCGCGTGACTGGAACAACCCGGTGATGACCTGGACGGTGAGCTGCGATGCCACGTCGCCCTGGTTGTGGCCGCCCATGCCGTCGCATAGCACCATCAGCAAGGCTTCCGAGGTGTAGGCGTAAGCCACGCGATCCTCGTTATACGGTCTGCCTCCCTTGCGGCTGGCCTGATAGACCACGTATTTCATAATTCCCGCGTGAGCCTTTCCTTGATCAGGGCGAACAGCGTCGGCTTCTGCGTGCGTGCGGCCTCGGCCATGCCGATCAGTCGTTTTTGCACGGAGAACACGCTTTGCGGACGTTCGGTGTAGTTCAGTCGCAGCATCGAGTCGACCAGTTCCAACAAACCCGGCGAGTACAAGCCAGCATGGCTCTTGCTGACCGGTGTCAGCTTTTCCTTGAGCACACGCTCATTCGCCGGCGGCGGCGGTACCTTGGCGATACAGGCATACATGCTGGCGCCGACGCTGTACAAATCGGTCCACGGCCCGAGCCGCTCGCGCTGGTTGTATTGCTCGGGCGCGGCGAAACCGGGTGTGTACATCGGCGAGGCCGCAGTCAGGTCGTGCTGCAAGGCGTGACGGGCCGCGCCGAAGTCGATCAGCACCGGCGTGGCGTCGGCGCGGATGTAGATGTTGGACGGCTTGATGTCGAGATGCAGAATCTTGTGCGCATGGACTTCGCGCAAGCCGTTGAGCAACTGGATGAACACGCCGCGCAGAAAAGTTTCGCGCATGGGTTCCTTCAGGCCGACGATGTGCCGTTGCAGGGTCTTGCCCTGCTCGTACTTCATGACCATGTAGACGGTGTCGTTGGCGCGGAAGAAGTTCAGCACGCGCACGACGTTGGGATGACGGATACCGGCGAGGGCGCGACCTTCCTCAAAGAAACATTTCATGCCATAACGGAACGAGGCCTCCTTGTCGGCGGAAAGCGGCTGCACCGTACCGGTCCCGCCGCGCTTGACCACTCCGCCGGGCAGATACTCCTTGATCGCCACCGGCTGACCGTCGATGTCGAACGCCAGATAGACCATGGAGAAGCCGCCGCCACCGATGCGCCGGTCGATGACATACTCGGCCAGGTGGTAGCCGCGCGCCAGTGGCTCGCTCAATTGAGCGGCCATGGTCGCAGAAGGTAAGATGACGCATCGCGCATAGGCCGTGAAGGATAACCAAGATCGTGTCCGCCATGAAGGAATCCCGCGAGGAAAGCTTGCGCAGCATGACCGGCTACGCGGTCGAGAATGCCGAGGTTGCCGGTGGCCAACTCACGCTGGAACTCAGGGCCGTCAACGCCCGCTTCCTCGACCTGAGTTTCCGCATGGGCGAGGAGCTGCGCGTATTGGAGAACGGCTTGCGTCAACGCATCGGCGAGCAGGTCAGGCGCGGCAAGCTGGAATGCCGGGTGAACTTCACCGCCAACGCTCAGGACGCTTTGCCCACGGCGCTGAATGCCGAGTTGCTGATCCGGCTGCGCTCGCTGGCCGCCGGCGTCAGCGAAGCGGTGCCGGAGGCGCGCCCGCTCTCGGTGGCAGAGATTCTGCGCTGGCCCGGTATGCTCGGCGACACGTCACCGGACATGGAGGCGTTGCATGCCGCCACCCTCGCGTTGCTCGACCGCGCCCTGCAGCAGTTCAACGCCAGCCGGGCGCGCGAAGGCGCGAAACTGAAGGCGGCCATCGCCCAGCGGGTCGACGCCATGCGCGCCCAGGTCGCCGCATTGCGCCCGCTGCTGCCGGACATCGTCAGCGCCTATCGCGACAAACTGAGCAAGCGTCTGGAAGAACTGTTGCCGACGCTGGACGTCGATCGGCTGCATCAGGAGGTTGCGCTGTTCGCGCAGAAAATCGACGTCGCGGAAGAACTCGACCGTCTGCTGACCCATCTGGACGAGGTGATGCGGGTGCTGGAAACCGGCGGCGCGGCCGGCAAACGTCTGGATTTCCTGATGCAGGAACTCAACCGCGAGGCCAACACCCTGGGATCGAAATCGGTGTCCCTGGACCTGACACGCGCGTCGGTGGAACTCAAGGTGCTGATCGAGCAGATGCGCGAACAGATACAGAACATCGAATGACCATGGCCACCGGACAACTGTTCATCGTCTCGGCGCCGTCCGGAGCCGGCAAGTCCAGCCTGGTCAAGGCGCTGCTGGAACGCGACGGCGCCATCCGCCTGTCCGTTTCCCACACTACGCGCGCGCCACGACCGGGCGAGATCGACGGCGTGCATTATCACTTCGTCGACATGCCGACCTTTCAGGACAAACTCGGGCGTGGGGAATTCCTGGAAAGCGCCGAGGTGTACGGCAACTACTACGGCACGTCGCAACCCTGGATCGAGGCGCAGATGGCTGCCGGCTACGACATCCTGCTGGAAATCGACTGGCAGGGTGCGGCGCAAGTGCGACGGCTGCTACCCGCGGCCATCACCATCTTCATCCTGCCGCCCTCGCTCGACGAACTGCGCCGGCGACTGCACGGCCGCGGCACCGACAGCGAAGAAACCATTGCGCGGCGATTGGCGGCGGCGCGTGATGACATGTCGCACGCACTGGAATTCGACTACATCGTGGTCAACGACGACTTTCAGCACGCCGTGGATGACCTGCTCGCCATCACGCGCGCGCGGCGACTGACCGTCGATGCGCAGATGCGGCGCCAGGCCGAGCGGCTTCGGGCACTGCTCGACGCCAGTGCCCACCCTTTGGGCTGATGCGCGATGCAGCGGCCGACCCGGTGTCTATCCGATTCGAAGCGGACGGGCGCGATCAGCCGAAATGACAGACATAGTGGTAGGGCTCGCCCACCACCTCGATCCGAAAGCTGGCGTCGGCCGGCACCTGGAACGACTCGCCGGGACCGTATTCCTGCCATTCGGCGGCCCCCGGCAGCAGCACGCGACAGCGGCCGGCCACCGTTTCCATGGTCTCCGGCGCGGCGGTATTGAAGGTCAACGTGGACGGCAGGATCACACCCACACTCTTGCGACTGCCATCCGCGAGCACGATGCTGTGCGATACGCACTTGCCGTCGAAATAGACGTTGCCCTGCTTGACCACGGAAACATGGTCGAATCGTTGGGTGGTCATAGGTTCCAGACGGACTGAATGACGATCTTGGCGATGAAGCCCACCATGCCGAAAGCCAGCACGAAATACAGCGCGAACGTACCGACCTTGCCGGCATTGGAGCGGTACGCCAGATTGCCGATGATGAACAGCATGAACAACATCAGCACCGCGATACCGACCGTCGAACCAAATTCGGCGATCTGCGCCTCCGAGTATCCGAACAGCGTGCCGTGCATGTCACATCCTCCTGCGCTAAAGGTGCCGCCGGCGGCAAGACCCGTTGTTGAGGCCCATCAGGTTCCCGCCACAAGCCGCGTGAGACCGGCGCATTGTGCCGGAAACACACCTGCCGAAGTCAGTGACGCATGTACTACGGCCGGCCATCAACCGCGTTTCGCCGCCAGTTTCGCGGCGATGCGCATGCGCAGCGCATTCAGCTTGATGAAACCGCCCGCATCCTTCTGATCGTAGGCGCCGGCATCGTCCTCGAAGGTGGCGATGGTCGAATCGAACAACGAATCGGTCGCGGAATCGCGGCCGACGACGATGACATTGCCCTTGTACAGCTTCAGCCGCACATAACCGTTCACGTGCTGCTGCGTGTGGTCGATGAGCACCTGCAAGGCCCGGCGCTCGGGGCTCCACCAGTAGCCGTTGTAGATCAGGCTGGCATAGCGCGGCATCAGGTCATCCTTGAGGTGGGCGACCTCGCGGTCCAGCGTGATGGACTCGATGGCGCGGTGCGCGCGGAGCAAAATGGTGCCGCCTGGCGTCTCGTAACAGCCGCGCGATTTCATGCCGACGTAGCGGTTCTCCACCAGATCGAGCCGGCCGATGCCGTGCCTGCCACCCAGGCGATTGAGCTCCGCCAGCACTTCGTGCGCCTTCATGGCGACACCGTTGACCGCGACCACGTCGCCGTGCGCATAGTCGAGCGTGACGTATTCCGGCTGATCCGGCGCGTTTTCCGGCGACACGGTCCAGCGCCACATGTCTTCCTCGGCCTCGGCATCCGGATCCTCGAGATGACGCCCCTCATACGAGATGTGCAGCAGGTTGGCATCCATCGAGTACGGCGACCCGCCCTGCCGGTGCTTCATGTCGATGGGGATGCCGTGCGTCTCGGCATAGCGGATCAGCTTCTCGCGCGACAGCAGATCCCACTCGCGCCAAGGCGCGATCACCTTGATGTCCGGCTTGAGCGCGTATGCACCCAACTCGAACCGCACCTGATCGTTGCCCTTGCCGGTGGCACCATGACTGATGGCATCGGCGCCGGTCAGATTGACGATCTCGATCAACCTTTTGGCGATCAGCGGCCGGGCGATTGAGGTGCCGAGCAGATACTCGCCTTCGTACACGGTGTTGGCACGGAACATCGGGAAGACGAAATCGCGCACGAACTCCTCGCGCAGGTCGTCGATGAAGATGTGTTCCGGCCTGATGCCGAACTGCAGCGCCTTGGCGCGGGCGGGCTCCAGTTCCTCGCCCTGCCCCAGATCGGCGGTGAAGGTCACCACTTCGCAGCGATAGGTGTCCTGCAGCCATTTGAGGATGACCGAGGTATCCAGGCCTCCAGAGTAGGCCAGCACGACTTTCCTGATTGCACTCATGATGTTCGGATTTCAGCGATGGAACATGATTCGTTCGACGCGCCGCGGCGAGCGCGTCAGTGCGCGCTGCCGGCGACGGCGTGCACTTCGCCGGGGAAGTCCCCGACGCGCAGCAGCGATAGATCGGCCACCTGGCTGGCATGCTCGATCTCAATACCCACCACCCTGCCGTCCTCGGAAAGATTGATGACGATACCCTGCTGCGCTTCCCAGGCGTGCGCCGGGTTCTCGGGTGACAGTTCAAGGTATAGGGAGTCGCTGTCCTTGAAATAGGCGAGATTCATGGCTGCTCCGTGACGTGGCCGATCAGCAGATATTCCAGCAGGGCCTTCTGCGTGTGCAAGCGGTTTTCCGCTTCGTCCCAGACCACGCTCTGCGGGCCGTCGATCACCGCCGCATCCACTTCCTCGCCCCGATGCGCGGGCAGGCAATGCATGAACAGCGCGTCGGCGGCAGCCACGCGCATCATGTCCTCGTCCACGCGCCAATCGGCAAAGGCTTTCATGCGCTCGGCGTTCTCCGCTTCGAATCCCATGCTGGTCCACACGTCGGTGGTGACCAGATGCGCGCCGCGGCACGCCTCCATCGGATCGCCGAAGGCTTCGAAGTGATCGGTGCCGAACAGGCCGGCGCGTTCCGGCTCGACCTCGTAGCCCGGCGGGGTCGACACGTGCACGTTGAAATCGAGCACTTCGGCCGCCTGCAACCAGGTGTTGCACATGTTGTTGGAGTCACCCACCCAGGCAACGGTCTTGCCCCGGATCGGCCCGCGGTGTTCGATGAACGTGTAGATGTCGGCGAGAACCTGGCAGGGGTGATATTCGTTGGTCAGGCCATTGATCACCGGCACGCGCGAATGCGCGGCGAAGCGCTCGATGATCTCCTGCTCGAAGGTACGGATCATCACCACGTCGACCATGCGCGAGATGACTTCGGCCGCATCCTCCACCGGCTCGCCCCGACCCAACTGGGTATCGCGCGTGTTCAGGTAGATCGCGGAGCCACCCATCTGGTGCATGCCGGCCTCGAACGACAACCGCGTGCGCGTCGAGTTCTTTTCGAAGATCATGGCCAGCGTGCGATCGGCCAAGGGATGGTAGGGCTGATAACGCTTGAACCGATCCTTGATCACGCGGGTGCGCGCAAACAGGTAGGCCAGTTCCTCGGCGGTATAGTCCTTGAATTGCAGGAAATGCTTGGGCGCGCGCGCCATGACGTCACTCCAGAAATTCGCGGATCAGGCATGCCAGCGTTTCAGTCAGTTGGCCGGCCTCGGCGCGCTGCATGATCAGCGGTGGCAGCAGGCGCACGACGGTATCCTGGGTGACGTTGATCAGCAGCCGCGCGGCCAGCGCCCGCGCCACCAGCTCGGCACAAGGCCGGTCGAGTTCGATGCCGATCATCAAACCCTGGCCGCGAATCTCGCGCACGCCGGCGACACCGGCGAGGCGATGGGCGAGATCGGCGCGAATGAAAGCGCCGATCTGTGCCGCATGCTCGAGCAAACCCTCCTGCTCCATCACCTGCAGCGTGGTCAACGCGGCGACACAAGCAAGCGGATTGCCGCCGAAAGTGGAGCCGTGCTTGCCCGGAACGAAGGTCTGCGCCGCCACACCGCGCGCCAGGCAGGCACCCACCGGAACACCCGAACCCAATCCCTTGGCCAGCGTCATGACGTCCGGCAGCACATCCGCATGTTGAAACGCGAACCAGGTGCCAGTGCGGCCAACGCCGGTCTGCACTTCATCCAGCATGAGCAACCAGGCGTTGTCATCGCAGATGCGGCGCAGCGCGGCGAGGTAATCCGCCTGCGGGATCTGCACGCCGCCTTCGCCCTGATAAGGCTCCACCAACACCGCGACGATGTTGCGGTGATGCCCGGCCAGTGCAGCCACCGCCTCGGCATCACCGAAGGGCACCCGTACGAACCCCGATACCAGCGGCTCGAACCCGGCCTGCACCTTGCGGTTGCCGGTAGCCGACAGCGTCGCCATGGTGCGTCCATGGAAACTGCGCTCCATGACGACGATGGCCGGGCTGTCGACACCGCGGTTATGGCCGTAGAGCCGCGCGATCTTGATCGCCGCCTCGTTGGCTTCCGCCCCCGAATTGCAGAAAAACGCGCGCTCCAGACCGGAAAGCTGACACAGACGCTGAGCCAACGCTTCCTGAAGCGGAATGTGGTACAGGTTGGAGGTATGGATCAGCTTGCCCGCCTGCGCGCACAACGCTTGTGCCAGCACCGGATGGGCATGGCCCAGGCCGTTGACGGCCACTCCGGCCACGGCGTCGAGATACCGCTCCCCCTGCTCGTCGTACAACCAGACACCCTCGCCGCGCACGAACGCCACGGGCTGCCTGCCATAGGTCTGCATCAGATATTCGGACATGCCAACCACCAACCGTGAAAAACGAACGGCGGCCGAAAGCCGCCGTGCGGAAAGGCGGTAACATACCACCAAACGCGTGCCAGCAATACCCTGGCACCCTTACGAGCATCGCCGCCCGCTGTCACCTGTCCGTTGGCCGCACCCCGTACCCCAGTTCATGTCCACCATTGACCCCCCCTCCCTGACAGTACTGACCGTCAGCCAACTGAACCGCCTGGCGCGCCAGATGCTGGAGCAAACCCTGCCGGTGAGCTGGATCACGGGCGAGTTGTCGAACTTCAGTCGCGCCGCTTCCGGGCACTGGTACTTCACGTTGAAAGACAGCCAGGCATCGGTGCGCTGCGCAATGTTCCGTACCCGCAATCAGTTCGTCGACTGGCAGCCGCGTGACGGCGAACACGTCGAAGTGCGCGCCCAGCCGACCTTGTACGAAGCGCGTGGCGAGTTTCAGCTCATCGTCGATGCGTTGCGTCACGCCGGCCAAGGCGACCTGTTCGAAGCATTTCTGCGACTCAAGAGCCGATTACAGGCGGAGGGCCTGTTCCACCCCGAGCGCAAACGTCCATTGCCGACCATGCCGGCCTGTATCGGCATCATCACGTCGCCACACGCGGCGGCCTTGCGCGACGCACTGACCACCCTGAACATGCGCTGGCCGATCGCCCGCGTCGTGCTCTACCCAAGCGCCGTCCAGGGCGGTGAAGCCGTTGCTGGACTGCAACACGCGTTGCACACGGCGTGCAGCCGACGCGACTGCGATGTGCTGCTGGTGATACGTGGCGGCGGTAGCCTGGAGGACCTGCACGCCTTCAATGACGAAAGCTTGGCGCGCGCCATCGCCACCTGTGACATTCCGGTGATCAGCGGCATCGGGCACGAAACCGATTTCACCATTGCCGATTTCGTCGCCGACATGCGCGCGCCGACGCCTACGAGCGCGGCTCAGCTGGCAACGCCCAACGCAGCGGACTTGCTCGAGCAACTGCCCGCACTGCGCGCTCGCCTCGGTCAGGCGGTCGCCAGGCGGCTGCGCGAATACGCACAAAACCTGGACGCCTTGACACATCGCTTGCACCGACCTTCGCAACGACTGGCTTTGACCATCGCGCACGTGCACGCACTGCGCGACGCATTGTCGACGCGCACCCGGCTGCGCCTGCAACGCGCCGGCGAACGACTACGTCTGCAGCAATACGCGCTGCGTCTTTGCGCACCTGATCCGGCGCGTAACCGACAGACGGTCAGTACGTTAGCGGCCCGGTTGCGCGCGGTGTTGATGCACTCGTTACAGCAACGAGCCGAACAGCTCGCAACGTTGCGCGCTGCGCTCGGCCACCTCGACCCGAACGGCGTGCTCCACCGGGGTTACGCGATCGTACGCGACGCAGACGGACAAGTGCTGCGCAACAGTGAAACCGCGCAACCCGGAGACCGCGTCGATATCACGCTGGCGCACGGGCTCTTGCGCGCAGAAATTCTCGACGCGTCGTGTTGAGCCACTCCAAAGCAAAACGCCCCAATTACGGGGCGTTTTGGTGGTTTGTTGGGTGTCTGGCGATGACCTACTTTCGCGGGCGAGGGAGCCTACTATCATTGGCGCTGGGGCGTTTCACGGTCCTGTTCGGGAAGGGAAGGGGT
>CALEDT010000029.1 GCA_937949525.1 uncultured Burkholderiales bacterium
GATGCCGGGCTGGGGAATGGCGGCCTCGGGCGGCTGGCTGCCTGTTTCCTCGACAGCTGTGCCACCCTGCAGCTGCCGGTGCTGGGCTATGGGCTGCGCTATGAATACGGCATGTTCCGACAGGAACTGATTAACGGCTACCAGCTGGAAGAACCGGATCATTGGCTGCGCGACGGCAACCCATGGGAACTGGAACGCCCGGAATTTACCCAGCGCATTCACTTCGGCGGTCGCACAGAATTCTACGATGATGACAGGGGCGAGCGCCGGGTGCGTTGGGTCGCCACCCATGATGTATTGGCCGTGCCCTACGACATACCGATACCCGGCTATGGCAATGATACGGTCAACAGCCTGCGCCTGTGGAAGGCGACGTCGACAGACGAGTTCGACCTGGATGATTTCAATGCCGGTGATTATGCACAAGCGGTTGAGTCCAAGAATGATGCCGAACACATCACCATGGTGTTGTACCCCAACGATGCCAGTGAGAACGGCAAGGAACTGCGCCTGCGTCAGCAGTATTTCCTCGCCTCCGCCAGCCTGCAGGACGTGCTGGCGCGCTGGGTGCACTACCACGGCCACGATTTCAGCCAGTTCGCCGACAAGAACTGCTTCCAGCTCAACGACACCCATCCGAGTTGCGCGGTGCCGGAACTGATGCGCCTGCTGATGGACGAGCATGGCCTGGAATGGAACGAAGCCTGGGCCATCACCAGCCGTACCATGGCCTACACCAATCACACGCTGCTGCCGGAGGCGCTGGAGAAATGGCCGGTGCGCCTGTTCGCCGCGCTGCTGCCGCGTCTGCTGGAGATCATCTACGAGATCAACGCCCGCTTCCTGATGGAAGTGGCGCGGCGCTGGCCGGGCGACGGCGCGCGCATGGCGCGCATGTCGCTGATCGAGGAGGGGCACGAGCCGCAGGTGCGCATGGCTTATCTCGCCATCGTCGGCAGCTTCTCGGTCAACGGCGTCGCCGCGCTGCATTCCGAATTGCTGCGCCAGGGTCTGTTCCGCGATTTCCATGAACTGTGGCCGGACAAGTTCAACAACAAGACCAATGGCGTCACCCAGCGCCGCTGGCTGGCGGCGGCCAATCCGGCACTGGCCGGCCTGATCGACGCCACCATCGGCGATGCCTGGGTCACCCGTCTGGACGAACTGCGCCGGCTCGCGCCTCATGCCGAGGACGCCGCGTTCCGCGCGCGTTGGCGCGCGGTCAAGCGCGCCAACAAGCAGCGTCTGGCCGAGCTGGTGCGGCGCGACTGCGGCGTCGAATTCGACGTGGATGCGCTGTTCGACGTGCAGGTCAAACGCATCCACGAGTACAAGCGGCAACTGCTCAACGTGCTGCACGTGATCCACCTGTACGCGCGCATCAAGCACGGCGACGTCGCCGACTGGACGCCGCGTTGCGTGCTGATCGGCGGCAAGGCGGCGCCCGGCTATTTCATGGCCAAACGCATCATCACGCTGATCTGCCGCGTCGCCGAGATGATCAACGGCGACGCCGACTGCGCCGGCCGGCTGCGCCTCGCCTTCCTGCCGGACTATCGCGTCTCGGCCATGGAGGTGATCGCGCCGGGCACCGATCTGTCGGAGCAGATCTCCACCGCCGGCAAGGAAGCCTCCGGCACCGGCAACATGAAGTTCATGATGAACGGTGCGATCACCATCGGCACGCTCGACGGCGCCAACATCGAGATTCGCGAGGAGGCGGGCGACGACAACTTCTTCCTGTTCGGGCTCACCGCCGAGGAAGTCGAGCAGCACCGCGCGCATTACGACCCCAATGCCATCATCGCCGCCGATGCCGATCTGGCACGCGTCATGGTGCTGCTGGAATCGGGCATGTTCAACGCCTTCGAGCCCGGCCTGTTCGATCCCATCGTGCACGCCATCCGCAACCCGCACGATCCCTGGCTGGTGGCCGCCGATTTCCGCGCCTACATCGACGCGCAGCAACGCGCCGCCACCGCCTACCGCGACGCGGAAGGCTGGGCACGCATGAGCATCCTCAACACCGCCGCTTCCGGCAAGTTTTCCACCGACCGCACCATGCGCGACTACAACGAGGACATCTGGAAGCTCACGCCGGTGCGCGTGGGCGGCTGAACCAGCCGCGCCGCGCGGCGCGGACCGAAACACGACCGGGAGGAACACATGGCCATCACCGATTGGCCCGAGGGCGAACGCCCGCGCGAGAAACTGCTGGCGCGCGGCGCCGGCGCATTGTCCGACGCCGAGCTGCTGGCCATCTTCCTGCGCGTCGGCGTCACCGGCAAGAGCGCGGTCGATCTGGCGCGCGAGCTGCTCGCGCATTTCGGCAGCCTCAACCGCCTGTTCGCCGCCAGTCGGCAGGCGTTCGCCGCATTTCCCGGCATGGGTCCGGCCAAGTACGCGCAGTTGCAGGCGGTGCTGGAAATGGCGCGGCGCGCGCTGGGCGAGGCCATGCGTACCGGCGACGCGCTCGATTCCCCCGCCGCGGTGCGCGACTGGCTGCGCCTGCGCCTGGGCGGCCTGGGCCACGAGGTGTTCATGGCGCTGTTCCTGGATGCGCAGAATCGCGTCATCGAGGCCGAGGAACTGTTCCGCGGCACGCTGACGCAGACCTCGGTGTACCCGCGCGAAGTGGTCAAGCGTGCGCTCGCGCACAACGCCGCCGGCGTCCTGCTGGCGCACAACCATCCCTCCGGCGTGGCCGAGCCCAGCCAGGCCGACCGCTGGCTGACCGAACAGCTCAAGGCCGCGCTGGCGCTGGTGGACGTGCGCGTACTGGACCATTTCATCGTCGCCGGCAACCACAGCCTTTCGTTCGCCGAACGAGGGCTGCTTTGACCGCACGCGCGCTTTCCTGTATAAAGGCGGACTTTCCGTTTCAGCATCGTCCAGGGGTGTCCATCATGGCCCGTGTATGTCAGATCACCGGCAAGAAGCCGATGGTGGGGAATAACGTGTCCCACGCCAACAACAAGACCAAGCGCCGTTTCCTGCCCAACCTGCAATATCGCCGCTTCTGGGTGGAGAGCGAAAACCGCTGGGTGCGTCTGCGCGTGTCCAACGCCGCGCTGCGCCTGATCGACAAGAAGGGCATCGACGTCGTGCTGGCCGATCTGCGCGCCAGCGGCGCCGCCTGAGTCGGGAGCGCATCATGGCAAAAGGCGGACGCGAAAAGATCAAGCTGGAGTCCACTGCGGGCACCGGCCATTTCTACACCACCACCAAGAACAAGAAGACCATGCCGGAGAAGATGGAGATCAGCAAGTTCGATCCCGTCGCGCGCAAGCATGTGCCGTACAAGGAAACCAAGCTGAAATGAGCCATGGGCTCAGGCAAAGAAAAACCCCGCTTTGGCGGGGTTTTTCTTTGCCGGTCGGCGCGCCGTTCACGCATAGCTGCGCAATTGCAGCGAGAACCGCGCCAGCGCCTCGATGCCGCTGGCCTCGGCCTTCTGGCACCACAACTGCATCTGCCGCACCAGTTGCTCGCTGCTGGCGGTGGAACGGCCCCACAGCGCGATGAGTTCCTGCCGCATTTGGTACAGCGTCTTGAGCCGTTCGCTCTGCGCCAGCACCGACAGCAGTTCGGCCTTGTCGCGCGGCGGCAGCGCGGCCTGATCCTGGTTCAGCCAGGTCCATACCTTGCCGACGTCGGGCAGGTTCTGGCGCAGACGGTCCAGTTCCTGCGCGGAGACCCGCTGCATCACGCGCGAATAGCGTTTCAGCACGTCGTAACGGTGCGTGATCACGGCATGCAGCAGATCGACGTCGCACAGGCGCTTGAATTCGCCCCAGCGCACGCGCGGCGCCACCTTCTTCACCGTGGCCAGGCCCAGCACTTCCAGCACCCGGATGTAGGCCCAGCCGATGTCGAACTCGTACCAGCGGTTGGACAGCTTGGCCGAACTGGGGTAGGCGTGGTGGTTGTTGTGCAGTTCCTCGCCGCCGATGACGATGCCCCAAGGCAACAGGTTGGTGCTGGCGTCCTCGCAGGCGAAGTTGCGGTAGCCGCGGTAATGGCCCAGACCGTTGATGATGCCAGCGGCGGTGACCGGTATCCACAGCATCTGCACCGCCCACACGGTCAGGCCGATGGCGCCGAACAGCACCAGGTCGATGGCCAGCATGACAACGATGCCGAGCATGTTGTAGGGCGTGTACAGCCGGCGTTCCAGCCCGTCGTCGGGGGTGCCGCGGCCGTATTTCTCCAGCGTTTCGCCATTCTTCGCCTCTTCGCGATACAGCTCGGCACCCCGCAGCAGCACCTTGCGGATGCCCAGGATTTGCGGGCTGTGCGGATCCTCGGCGGTCTCGCACTTGGCGTGGTGCTTGCGGTGGATGGCGACCCATTCGCGCGTGATCATGCCGGTGGTGAGCCACAGCCAGAAACGGAAAAAATGGCTGGCCACGGGATGCAGGTCGAGCGCGCGGTGCGCCTGCGACCGGTGCAGGAAGATGGTGACGCTGGCGATGGTGACGTGGGTCAGTGCCAGCGTCACCAGCACATAGCCCCACCAGGGCAGATCGATCAGACCATGGACGATGTCGGTCATCAGGTACTCTAGGACGTTGCGGTGACGGCCATTCTACGCCGGTGCGGCGGAATTGCCGCGCTGGCGGCGGTCACGGTGCCGGCCGGTAGGGCAGCGCGTGCGCGTGGTGGCGCCGCCAGTTGGCGGCATAGGCCTGCGCGAGCGCGTCGTTGCCGCGCAGCACCAGCAGGTTCTCGGCATTGCGGTGCTGCGCGGCATGGGTGAAGTTGTACGAACCGGTGATGACCACCGACGCCGGACCGCCGGCATCGATCACCATGACCTTGTCGTGCGCGGCGGCGTGCTCGCCGTCCAGCCAGACCGGTACGCCCTGGCGCGCCAGCCAGTCGACGACGCTGGTCTCCAGCCGTTCGCTTTGCAGGCGGTCGGCGATCACGCGCACGTCCACGCCGCGCCGCCGGGCGTCCACCAGCGCCTGGGCGATGTCGCGGTGGGTGAAAGCGTAGGCCTGCACCAGCACCTGACGGCGTGCCGCGCGCAAGCTGGCGAGGATCAGCCCGGCGGCATCGTCGCCGGGCGTGAACGCGACCAGCACCTCGCCGCGCGCCTGCAGGCTCAGCGGCCCGCCGGCCTGGGCCGGCGGGCCGGCCAGCACGGCGGCGAGCAACAGGGCGAGGCGCAGCGTCAAGCCGCGTGCTCCATGACCGCGGCGAAGAAGCCATCGGTGCCATGGCGCACCGGGTCCAGGCGCAGCCACGGCCCCCCGGTCGACGGCATGTCGCGCGTGGCGGCCAAGCTTCCGGTGTCCAGCGCGCGGAAGGCCGGTCGATCGGCCAGGAACGCTTCGACGACGGCCTCGTTTTCCTCCGGCAACAGGCTGCACGTGGCGTACACCAGGCGGCCGCCGGGTTTGACCAGGGTCGCCGCCGCCGCCAGGATGGCGGCCTGCTTGTGCACCAGCTCGGCCACGGATTGCATGCTCTGGCGCCACTTCAGGTCCGGGTTGCGGCGCAGCGTACCCAGCCCCGAGCAGGGCGCATCCACCAGCACCCGGTCGAACTTGCCAGCCAGGCGCTTGACCTTGGTGTCGCGCTCATGCGCGATCAGCGCGCTCTGCACGTTGGTGAGCCCGGCGCGCGCCAGACGCGGTTTCATCTTCGCCAGACGGCGCGGCGACACGTCGAACGCATACAGCCGGCCGCTGTTGCGCATCAGCGCGCCCAGCAGCAGGGTCTTGCCGCCGGCGCCGGCGCAGAAGTCGCACACCATCTCGCCGCGCTTCGGCGCCAGCAACAGGCCGAGCAACTGGCTGCCCTCGTCCTGCACCTCCAGCACGCCGTCCAGGAACAGCGGGTGACGCTGCAAGGCCGGCTTGCCGCGCACGCGGATGCCCAGCGGCGACCACGGCGTCGGTGTGCCGGCGATACCGCTCGCAGCCAATCCGGCCAGCGCCTGCTCGCGCGTCGCCTTCAGCGGGTTGACGCGCAGGTCGAGCGGCGCCGGCGCGTTGAGCGCCGCCATCAGTGCCGGCAGATCGTCGCCATACAGCGCCGACAGCCGTTGGTGCAACCAGTCGGGCAGATCCAGCGCCACGGCGGCAGGCAGACCGTCCAGGCCTGCCGCCTTGGCATCGCGCAGCCAGGTGAGCAGGTCCGCGGGCACGCGCCCCTCGAATTCGCGCAGATTGTGGCCGCCGAAACGCGCCAGCCAGGCCAGCGCCAGCCGGCGCGGTGTGGCCTGCGCGGTGCCGTCCAGTCCGGCAAGATACTGTAGCGTGCGCAACCGGCGCAGCACGCCGTACACCGTCTCCGCCAGCCGTTCACGTTCGCGCGGACCGAGTTTGCCGTGCTCGCGCAGAAAGGCGGACAGGCGGGCGTCGGCCGGCTGGGAGAAATCGAGCACCGTCTCCACCGCGTCGTAGGTGGCCTCCAGTGAAGCCTGACTCGATGCGCCGTCGTCCGGCGCGGATCGGGCGCGCGTGGCCTCGGCACGGCGCGGTCCGGGCGCGGCGACGCGGCGGGATGGGGAGGGGGGCGGGGCTTTCATGCGGCCGGAATCTCTGTCGGATGTTGGGAACGCGGGCTCGCCTCGGGCGGCGCGCACGATGTCGCATGGTAATCTAGCCTGGCCGTCGCCGCCCGTTCCCGTCCCCTGCCATCGTGACTTCCATCGACCCCGAATGCTCCGCCGACGACCGGGCGCGCGTCGCCGCCGCGGCCGGGATCCTGGCGCGCGGCGGCGTGGTCGCCCTCCCCACCGAGACGGTGTACGGCCTGGGCGCGGATGCCGCCAACCCCGACGCGGTGCGGCGCGTGTTCGCGATCAAGGGCCGGCCGGCCGATCATCCGGTGATCGTGCACGTCGGCGGCGCCGAGGACATCCCCCGCTGGGCGCGCGACGTTCCGGTGCAAGCCGAAATGCTGGCGCGGCGCTACTGGCCGGGTCCGCTGACGCTGGTGTTGCCGCGCGCCGCGGACGTGGCGGACGTGGTCACCGGCGGACAGGACACCGTGGCGCTGCGCGCGCCGGCACACCCGCTCACACAGGCGCTGCTGCGCGCCTTCGGCGGCGGCATCGCCGCGCCCTCCGCCAACCGTCACGGCCGCGTCAGCCCGACCACGGCCGCGCACGTGCGCGAGGATCTCGGCGACGCGGTGGACATGATCCTGGACGGCGGCCCGTGCGCGGTGGGTCTGGAATCGACCATCCTCGCGCTGGTCGGCGCGGAGCCGGTGCTGCTGAGGCCGGGCGCCATCAGCCCGGAGGAACTCGGCGCAGTACTCGGCCGGCCCGTGGCGCTGCCCGGCGCGACCACGCGCATACGCGCGCCCGGCGCGCTGGCGGCGCATTACGCGCCGCGCGCGCCGCTGGAGCTGTGTGCACCGCAGGCGCTGCCCGCGCGCGTCGCCGAGCTGCAGGCAGCCGGCGCGCACGTCGGTTGCCTGATCATGGACGGCGCGCCGGCGCTGCCCGCAGGCGTGGTCCATGTCACCCTGCCGGCGAGTGCAGCGGACTACGGTACCGGCCTGTACGCGGCGCTGCGCCGACTGGACGCCGCCGCCGTCGACCGCATCCTGGTGGCGCAACCGCCGCAAAATGCGGCCTGGCGGGCGGTCAACGACCGCCTGCGTCGAGCCGCACGCGGCTCGGCCAGCGGCTGACTGCCGCGCCGCCCCAAACGCGGCCACCTGCGCTAGCATGCGCGGCATCGAGCGAGGAGAGCGGCGATGCGGCAGAACAAGTACACCGATCAGGCCCAGACGGTCCTGGGATTCATCGAATTTCTCGGCCTGGCGGTGATCACCGTGGCCACGGTGATCGCCGGCATCATCGAAGTCAACGTCATGGTCGACGCGCGTAACGTGACGCTGGCCGACCTGCTGCTGATGTTCCTGTACCTGGAAATCCTGGCCATGGTCAGCGTCTACTTCTCGTCCGGCAAACTGCCGGTGCGCTTCCCCATCTACATCGCCATCGTCGCGCTGGCGCGCTACCTGGTGCTGGACATCAAGAACCTGGACCACTGGCACATGATCGGCGTGGCCACGTCCATCCTGTTGCTGACCCTGGCGGTGCTGGCGATCCGCTACGGGCATATCAAGTATTCGTATGGGGACAAGGAGTAGGACGTCCGGCCTGCGCCAGTCGGCCCCGACCCATGGACACTTTGAGAAACCGTCGTGAGCGGCCCGAATGCAAGCCGGACGGAGCGCAGCGACCGGGACATATCAAGTGGACAGACCAGGGAGCGGGCACCGCCCTTTGCTGCAATCGGGTCGTGCTGCAGGTTTTTCGAGGTGCCCCAAAGCCGTGTTTGTCCAAGGTCCGAATGGACCCCGATCTGCCGAACGGTTAACGGACGCCCGTGGCTGGGTCGAGGTCGACCAGCCATCAACCGCCGGCGTTCCTCGACAATTCAGTCCTTGTGTTCCAGTGGGCTGACGTTGGTCCGGGCGACGACTGGGCGCGAAAATGCAATTTCCAACGCCGTTTCCAGCCGAATTACCCGTTCCGTCAGGTTCTCGATTTTCACCTGCTGCGCCTTGATGGTTCCGGCCATACGTTCCACGTTGTCGTTCATCTTGATGACCGTGGTGATCGCGTCCCACATTCTGTCGGTGACGCCCATCAGCGCGCCCGCCCATTTTCCATGGCGGCAATGCGCTCGTTCGAGGCTTCGACAAAGGCCAAAGCGTCTTCAATGGCGTCGCTCGCCTGGGCCGTGGTCTTGACCATTTGCTCGATCATTCCCTCAAGCATCTTCTCGTCCTCGCCCGGGTGAAACGACGCAGCTGCGCGACGCAGGAACTCGCCCATCGACAAGTGGGCTTCCTGAGCCATCCTGGCGATCATCGCCTTCTCTTCGGTGGTCACAAGGACCGGGATTCGTTCGGTAGCGGTTGCCATTGCTTGCTCCCTAATGGTCATGGTCAGCACATGCACAGTGTAGAACCTGCCCAGTGCTCTTCAAGCGTTTTCGCCGCACCCCGTCAAACCGTCTTGACCACCAGCACCGGGCACGGAGCGTGGGTGATCACCTGTTGCGAGACGCTGCCCATCAGCAGGCGGTCGAGCCCGGTACGGCCGTGGCTGCCGAGCACGATCAGGTCGCAATCCGCGCTGGCGGCGGCGTCGAGGATGGCGCGGTGCGGCGGGCCCTCGGCCACCAGGCTGTCCGCCGGCACACCGTCCTGGCGCAGCAGGTCGCGCACGCGGTCGGCGATGTCACGCGCCTTGTCGCATTGCATCTCGTCGCTGGCGCACACCGCCAGCACGGTGAGCGGCAGGCCGCAACGCCTGGCGAGCTGGCCGGCGGCGACGGCGGCGGCATCGGAGCAGCGCGAACCGTCCACCGCCAGCAGGATGCCGCGTTGCCATATATCGGCAGCGGCCGGCACGACCAGCACGCTGCAATGCACGTGGCCGACCACGCGCGCGGCGGCCTCGCCCAGCATCAGGCGTTCCAGCCAATGCACGCCGCGGCGCCCCATGACCACCAGGTCGCACTGGCTCTCTTCCGCCTGCGCGGCGATCTCGCGCACCGGCTCCTCGCCGTAGCGCAATACCGGCGCGCAGTTGACACAGGCCGTGCCGGCCTGCGCCTCGACCGCGCGCAACACGTCGCGGCCCAGCGCCTCGCTCTGCATGACGCCGCCGGGGTTGAACATGGCGTAGCTGGGGTCGGTCCTGGCCATGTGCATGACCGTCAGGCGCGAGCCGCATTGGCCGGCCATGCGCAGCGCGACGCGCACTGCGCCGGCGCTGACCTCGCTGCCGTCGGTGGCGAGCAGCAGGTGTTCGAAACGGGCCAGAGGGGATCGTTGGGTACTCATACAGGGTTCCTCTTGGGGCACGGCAACCCTCAGCATAGCCGCACCAGCGCGAAATTCCGCGTCCTTGGAAAATGACCTTTGCTCTATACTGCGCGGGCTTTGCGTGGCTGTCTGCGTAAGGTTCTGGGGGAGGAGGGCGCGCTCCGGCGCGCTTCCCAGACAGTGCAACCCGCTCATTTTTGTGGAAATGGAGGAGCACTATGCAACTGACGGACAAGCACCGTGAGTACTGGAGCAGAAACCTGCGGCTCACAGCGATCCTGCTCGGGATCTGGTTCGTGGTGACCTTCGTGGTCATCTACTTCGCCCGCGAGCTCAACGAAATCGTCATCCTGGGCTTCCCGTTCGCCTTCTACATGGGCGCACAGGGCGCGCTCATCATCTATGTCCTCGTGATCTGGTACTACGCCCGGCGCATGAACCAGCTCGACCAGGAATACGGCGTGCACGAAGGGGAGGACTGACATGGCCGCAAGTTCGCAAAGCCAATTTTTCAACCAGTTGAAGCGCTACTACACCTTCTATACGGGTGGCTTCCTGGCCTTCATCGTCGTGCTGGCCATTCTGGAACAGATGGGCCTGCCGGCGAAGATCATCGGCTACATCTTCCTCGCCGCCACCATCGCCCTGTATGCCGGTATCGGCATCATGTCCAAGACCGCCGATGTGTCGGAGTATTACGTCGCCGGCCGCCGGGTCCCCGCGCTGTTCAACGGCATGGCCACCGGCGCCGACTGGATGAGCGCCGCATCGTTCATCGGCATGGCCGGCACCCTGTACATCGCCGGCTACGACGGCTTGGCCTTCGTCATGGGCTGGACCGGCGGCTACGTGCTGGTGGCACTGTTCCTCGCGCCCTACCTGCGCAAGTTCGGCCAGTTCACCATCCCGGACTTCCTCGGCGCGCGCTACGGCGGCAACCTGCCACGCACCATCGGCGTGCTGGCAGCGATCATCTGCTCGTTCGTGTACGTGGTGGCGCAGATCTACGGCGTCGGCCTGATCACCAGCCGCTTCACCGGCCTGGAGTTCCAGATCGGCGTGTTCGTCGGCCTGGCCGGCATCCTGGTGTGCTCCTTCCTGGGCGGCATGCGCGCGGTGACCTGGACACAGGTGGCGCAGTACATCATTCTGATCATTGCCTACATGATCCCGGTGGTGTGGCTGTCGGTGCAACACACCGGCAACCCGGTGCCGCAGCTCGCCTACGGCCAGGTGCTGCAGAAGGTGACCCAGTTGGAGCGGGAGTTGAACAACCCGGACACGGCTCGCGGTGCCGCTGAAGCCTCGGCGCGTGCGACGCACAAGGCCAAGGCCGATGAACTGGAGGCGAAGATCGCCGCGCTGGACGAGGCCGTCGCTGCCGGCAACGGCGACGCGTTTGTCGCCCAGGCGCGCGAGGCCGCAGGCAATCCGGCCGACTTCCCGGCCACCGCGGCCGCGCTCAAGGATACCTGGAGCAAGGCCGCCGCCGGCCACAAGGGCAAGACCGGGGCCGTACCGGCGCACGCCACGGCATTCGCCGGCAAGGGCGCGGAGGCCAAGCTGATGAAGGAGAACCCCAACGCTACGCCGGAAGAAATCGCCGCCGCCAGAGCTGAGGACGAGCACGCCTCCAACGTCAAGCGCCGCAACTTCATCGCTCTGGTGCTGTGCCTGATGGTGGGTACCGCGTCGCTGCCGCACATCCTGATGCGCTACTACACCACGCCGTCGGTGCGGGAAGCACGCAGGTCGGTGTTCTGGTCGCTATTCTTCATCTTCCTGCTGTACTTCACCGCGCCGGCGCTGGCCGTGCTGGTCAAGTTCGAGGTATACAACAACCTGGTGGGCTCGTCGTTCGCGACGCTGCCTGCCTGGGTGTCGAACTGGGCGGCGGTGGACGCGACGCTGATGAAGATCGTCGACGTCAACCTGGACGGCATCATCCAGTTGGCCGAAATCACCATCGGCGGCGACCTGATCGTGCTGGCCACACCGGAGATCGCCGGCCTGCCCTACGTCATCTCGGGCATGGTCGCGGCCGGTGGTCTGGCCGCCGCGCTGTCCACCGCCGACGGCCTGCTGCTGACCATCGCCAACGCGCTGTCGCATGACGTGTACTACAAGATGATCGACCCGAAGGCGTCCACCGTGCGCCGCATCACCATCTCCAAGACCCTGCTCCTGGTGGTGGCGCTGACCGCGGCCTACGTGACCTCGCTAAAACCGGGCGACATCCTGTTCCTGGTGGGCGCGGCCTTCTCGCTGGCGGCCTCGGCCTTCTTCCCCGCCCTGGTGCTCGGCGTGTTCTGGAAGCGGGCGAACTACACCGGCGCGGTCATCGGCATGCTCGCCGGCCTGGGCACCTGCATGTACTACATGTACATGACCTACCCGTTCTTCGGTGGGGTGCCGGCCAACGAGTGGTTCGAGATCAAGCCGATCGCCGCCGCCGTGTTCGGCATGCCGGTGGGCTTCGTCGGCATCATCGTCGGCTCCCTGCTGACCGCGGCGCCGGCCAAGGAAATCCAGGAACTGGTCGACCACGTGCGTTACCCCAGCCTGGAAGGCGACATCGATACCAAGGCGGCCTGAGCGCCGCCCGACCGCCCCGGACGGGGCGGTGGCTTGACCAGGCCCGCGCAAGCGGGCCTTTTTCTTGCCAGCCGGCGCCAGCCGGTACACTCAACGCCCATGTTCCCCGTATCCTGGAAAGTCCTGCTCGCCTACGGTCTCGGCGGCGTGGTGCTCAACGTGCTGAGCAACCCGCAGACCGTCCTGCCGCTGGCGCTGGCGCCATGGACGCCGCCGCCGGGACTGGCGCTGGCCTTCCTGCTGCTGTACGGCCTGCATTACGCGCCGTGGCTGATCGCCATGACCTTCCTGTTCGGCCTGCCGCTGCATGGCGCGCCCAAGGAATGGTTGCCGGCATTGTGGGGGGCTACGCTGCTGATGCTGGGCCTGGTCGCGCTGGCCGGCGTCCTGCTGCGCGTGCTGCGCATCGATCCGCGCCTGACCACGCTGCGCGATCTGTCCTGGCTGCTGGTGGCGGCGGTGGCGGCGGCCTGGCTGGATGCCGCGGTACAGGTGTTCTCGCGCAGTCCGGAGGCGGCGCCGGACGTGTTCGCCTGGCTGGCGGATCTGGTCAACGTCTGGGTGGGCGCGCTGATCCGTCTTCTGGTGATCCTGCCGCTGGTGCTGGTGCACGCGCGCGACCTGCGCCGCGAGTGGCGGCCGACGCGCGAGAACGTGGTGCAGGGTTTGGCCATCCTGCTGGCCTTGTGGGTGATCTTCGGCGTCCAGTACACGGATGAGTTCAAGTTCTTCTATCTGCTGTTCCTGCCGCTGATCTGGATCGCCATGCGCCACGGCATCCGCGGCGCCACCATCGCGCTGGCCGCTTCGCACGTCGGCATCAACGCCGTGCTGGAGTGGCGCGGCCTGCACGCCATCACCGTGGTGGAGTTCCAGATGCTGATGCTGGGCCTGGCGTTCACCGGCCTGTTCCTGGGCATGACCGTGACTGTGCGGCGCGCCACCGAGGAGCGGCTGCACCAGCGCGAGGCGGAACTGAACCAGGCCATGCGTCTGGCCGCCGCCGGCGAGATGGCGCAGGCCATCGCGCACGAACTGAACCAGCCGCTGTCGGCCGTGGCCAACTATGCGCGCGCCAGCCGCGCCATGCTGGCGGACCCGGCGCGCCACGGCGCGCTGCTGGCGGACACGCTGGAGAAGATCGACCGCGAGGCCAACCGCGCCGGTCAGGTCATGCGTCGCCTGCGCGAGTTCTTCCGCGGCGGCGGGCTGCGCCGCGAACGTTTCAGCGTCGCCGCACTGATCGAGGAGAGCCTGGGCCAGTTGCGCCGCAGGGTGGAGCGCGAGGGCATCGGCATCCATCTGCGTCTGCGCGAGCCGTTGCCGCTGCTGTATGCGGACCGGGTGCAGATGGGCACCGTACTGCACAATCTGCTGGTCAACGCGGTCGATTCGCTGGGCGCGGACGATCGGCCGCTGCGCGAGATCGACATCGAGGCGACCGGCCTGGAGGACGGGCGCGTGCGCATCTGCGTGGCCGACACCGGCGCCGGCGTCGCCAGCGACATGGAGCAACGCCTGTTCGATTCGTTCGCCACCAGCAAGCCGGAGGGCATGGGACTGGGCTTGGCGATCAGTCGCACGCTGGTCGAGGCGCATGGCGGCCAACTGTGGATGGAGAACGCGCGTCCGGCCCGTTTCTGCTTCACACTGCCATGCCCGGCCGAGGATGACGACCACCGATGACCGAACCCTGCGTCTACATCGTCGACGACGACGAAGCAGTGCGCGATTCGCTCGCGCTGCTGCTCAACTTTCGTGGCCTGCGCAGCCGCACCTTCGCCAGCGCCGAGGCATTCCTCGCCGCCTGGCAGCCGGACTGGCGCGGCTGCCTGCTGCTCGACCTGCGCATGGCCGGCATGGACGGCCTGGCGCTGCAACAGGCGCTGGCCGAGCGCGCCTGCGAGCTGCCCATCGTATTCCTCACCGGCCACGGCGACATCGCGCACGCGCGCGCGGCGTTGAAGCGGGGCGCCGTGGATTTCCTGGAAAAACCCTATGCCGAGCAGGCGCTACTCGACGCCATCGGCGAGGCGCTGACGCGCGACCGTGCCCGCCACGAAGCGGCTACGCGCGCCAGCCAGGTGCGCGCGCGCATGGCGCGTCTGTCCGAGCGCGAGCGGCAGGTGCTGGAATTGGTGGTGGCCGGCAAGCCGAACCGCGACATCGCCGCGCTGCTGGACATCAGCCCGCGCACGGTCGAGGTGTTCAAGGCGCGCATGATGGAGAAGATGCAGGCGCGCAGCCTGCCGGAGCTGGTGCGCATGCATCTGGAGGCTCAGGACTGACGGCTGCGCGGGCAGCGCGCCGTATGGGTTTCCCTTACGCGACGGCACGAATGCCAATGCCGGCGTCGGGGTCGACAATGCCGCCATGCCTGCCAGCCTGCAATCGTGGACACTGCCGCCGACGCCGCGCGACGTCGATGAGGAGCGCGCGCGCCGCAAGGAGCACGTCCGTGCCGTGCTCAAGCTGTTCCGGGTCACGCTGGACGCGGTGTGTCGCCACGCGGAATGGACCGAATCCCGTTATGGCATCGGCACCGCGCCCTTGTGGGCGCTGTGGGAACTGGCGCAGACGCCGGGCCAGCGGGCAGCCGATCTGGCGCGTGCCATGGCGGTACACCGGGCGACGGCGGAAGAACTGTTGCGCGAACTGCTCGCGCGCGGCCTGGTCGAGCGTGGCGACGTCGAAGGCGGCGCCGCCACCCATCGGCTCACGGCCGCCGGACGACGCATCGCCGAGGACGCCGGCGACAACGGCCAAGGGGTGCTGAAAGTGGCGCTGGAGCATCTGCCGGAAGCGGGCCTGGCGGCCCTGCTCGACGCGCTGCGGCCGATGACCGAGCGGCTGCCGTTGCGCGAAAGCGCCGCCGCCATGCACCCGGTCGCACACCTGCTACGGCCGATGCGCGACGGCGAGTGTTGAGACGGCGCGATGGACACGCAGATCAACATCTTTCTCGGCTCGCTGGAGGCGGTGTGGAGCGAGATCGCCCTGTTCCTGCCCAAGCTGCTGGCCGCGGTGGTGCTGCTGGTGGTGGGCTGGCTGATCGCGCGCGTGCTGCGTGCCGGCATGCGCCGCGCCTTGGAAGCGCTGGGCTTCGGCCGCATCGCCGAGAAGTCCGGTCTGGAGGCGCTGCTGCGTCAGGGCGGCATGGAACTGACGCTGGCGCAGATCATCTCCGGCTTGGTGTACTGGTTCGTGCTGCTGGTGGTGGCCATCTCGGCGGCCAACAGCCTGGGCCTGGAAGTGGTCGCCTCGCTGATCAACCGCGTCGTGCTGTATCTGCCCAACGTGGTCGTGGCCATCCTGGTGCTGGTATTCGGCACGCTGCTGGCGCGTTTCTGCAATCGCCTGATGTTCGCCTGGCTCAACGGCATCAAGGCGCCGCATGCCCTGTTGCTGAGCACCGGCACCGAATACGCGGTGCAGTTGTTCGCGCTGTTCCTGGCGCTGGAACAGCTCTCCATTGGCATGCAACTGCTCACCGTCACGTTCGCCATCGCCTTCGGCGGGCTGGTGCTGGCGCTGGCGCTCGCCTTCGGCCTGGGCGGCCGCGACTGGGCGGCGGAACGCATCCGCCGCTGGTCCGACAAACTGTGAGGTCACGATGACGGCCTGCCGATGGTTTGCACCGAATGCCGATCAGGCCGCGCCCCCGACGCGTGCCGCGCACCGATCCTAGAGGTCCCTTGAGCAGGACAGCTGCGGAAGAACGATAGCAGCATTCCAGGCGGCTCCGGCCGCCTGCTTTTTTTGTCGATGCCGCATGTCACCCGGGGCGCTACCATGGCAACCCGATCGCCCGCCGCCGGAAACGCCATGACCCGCCACCTTGCGCTGTACCGCGCCCTCCCTGCCCGACCGATCACGGCCGCGCTGTTGGCGTTGACGCTGACACTGGGCCAGCCGCCCGGCGCGCACGCGGCGTTGCCAGGCGCCGCTGCGGAAAGCCCGCATACCACGCATTTCACCATCGCCGACCGTTGGGGCAACGTGGTCAGCCTCACCACCACCATCGAGGCCACCTGGGGTTCCGGCATCACCGTGCCGGGCTATGGTTTCCTGCTCAACAACGAGCTGACCGACTTCGATTTCGCCCCGACACCTGGCGCCAACGCCGTGGCGCCGGGCAAACGGCCACGCCACGCTCCAGCATGACGCCGACGCTGTTGCTGCGCGACGGCCGCGTGCAGGCCGCGCTGGGATCGCCCGGCGGGCCGACCATCATCCACAGCGTCCTCAACGTGATGGTGAACCTGCTCGACCACCGCCTGCCGCCGGAGCAGGCCATCCGCGCGCCGCGCCTGTCGGTGACACATGCCGACGGTCTGGTGCGCTGCGAGGGCGGCGAAGCGTACCTGCACCCAGGCGTCAGCATCGCCACACAGGACGCGCTGCGCGCACTGGGTCATGTCGGCCTGGGCGACCCGGGCACGGATGCCTGCGGCGGGCGCATCGGCTCGGTGCAGGCCATCGTGCGCGACGCATCGAGCGGCGCATGGGTCGGCGCCGCCGATCCGCGGCGCGAGGGTACGGTCATCCGCGTGCCGGCGACGGCAGGTCAGAACAGGCTCAGTTGCCCACCGGCCACCGGCGGCCGGAACCGGTCGCACGCGAGCGGCGGCAGTTCCTGATCCAGCCCCAGCCGTCTGCGCGCCACCGCCACGCGCCGGGCCAACAGGTCGGCGAACACGCCGGTGCCGCGCTGGCGTAGCCCGAATTCCGCGCTGTTGTCGCGCCCACCGCGCATCTGCCGCAGCAGGCTCATCACGTGGCTCGCCGAGCGCGGGCGATGGACGTCCAGCCAGTCCTGGAATACCTGTTTCAGTTCATGCGGCAGGCGCAACAGCACATAGCCGGCGGTGCGCGCGCCGGCGTCACGCGCTGCCGCCATCACCCGTTCCAGATCGGCATCGGTGAGGCCCGGAATCACCGGTGCGACCAGTACCGCGCAGGGGATGCCGGCAGCGGCGAGACGTTCCAGCGTGCGCAGCCGTCGGGCCGGGCTGGCGGCGCGCGGCTCCAGGCGGCGCGCCAGTTCGGCATCCAGCGTGCACACCGACACGGCGGCGTGGACCAGGCCATCGGCCGCCATGTCCGCCAGCAGGTCCAAGTCCCGTTCCACCAGGCTGGACTTGGTCACCAGCGTGAGCGGATGGCGGCTCTCGGCCAGCACGTCCAGCACCTGCCGGGTCAAACCCAGCCGGCGTTCCACCGGCTGCCACGGATCGGTGTTGGCCCCCAGGGCCAGCGGTGCCGGCCGGTAGCCCGGCCGCGCCAGTTCGGCCCGCAGACGCGCGGCGATCTGGGGCCGGGCGATGATGCGCGTCTCGAAGTCCAGGCCGGGGGACAGGCCGTGATAGGCGTGGCTCGGCCGCGCGTAACAGTACACGCAACCGTGTTCGCAGCCCTGATACGGATTCACCGAACGGTCGAACGGAATGTCCGGCGACTCGTTGCGGCTCAGGGCGGTGCGCGTCGGCTGTTCGATGACCTGCGTGAGCGGGAGCGCCGGTTCCGCGTCATCGCGCATCCAGCCGTCGTCCTCGGCGATACGCGCCAAAGTCTCGAAGCGGTGGGCGGGATTGGAGACGGCACCACGGCCGCGACTGGGGTTGGGGTTGGGGTTGGGCATGACACCGATTGTGCGCGCGTGCGTCGGGGACGGCCATGGGGTCACGCGCGTCCGCATGAGGAACTCCGGGCCACGTCGGCACTCTGCGCCAGGTAAGCCACGCCCGTCCCGTTACAGGATGATCCGCACATGACCTTCACCAGCAAACCCGCCTCGCGTTGGCGCACACGCGCCATCGTGCTGCTGCTGTTCCTCGTCGTCGGTGGCTTGATCTGGAGCCAGTTGCCACGTGGCGCGTATCCCACCGACGTCTCGCGCGTGGGCGCCGGTCGGCCTGCGCTGGTGTTGGCGTTCGACATGAATTACGGCGGCGGCGCGGCGGCCATGGAGTTGATGAACGCGGTGCGTCGCGATTACGCCGAACGCGTCGATTTCCTGGTCGCGCACCTGGGCATGGCCGACGGCCAGGCGTTCGCCGCGCGCCACCGTGCGGGCGACGGCACGCTGCTGTTGTTCGCCGGGGATGGCGAGCTGCTGGGCCGGCTGCATCACCCGCGCGACGTCGACGAACTGCGCCACGCGCTGGATGCGGCGTTCGGACGTTAGCCCGCTTCGGCGCGGGCGCCGTCAGCGACGCCCCGCGGATGCAGTCCCGATCGCGCGTGCTAAGTTGTGTTGAGGGCGCCGTCGCGCCGGCTGACAAACGTTCCCGGCTGCTCAGGCACCATTTCGCGATCAACACACGAGGAGGTCGGCATGAAAATCCACAATCATCGCCTGGTGCAATCCGACGGGTCGCCGGTGCGCTTCGTCGCGACACCGAATAGGGGCGGAATCATGCGCCCCGAGTATCTGGTGATGCATTACACCGCCGGGGCCAGCGCCGAGGGGGCCATCGCCTGGCTGCGCGACGCGCGTGCGCAGGCGTCCGCACATCTGGTGATCGCGCGTGACGGCGGCATCACCCAGATGGTGCCGTTCAACCGCGTCGCCTGGCACGCGGGCCGGTCGACCTGGGATGGCCGTTCCGGCCTGAATGCGTTCTCCATCGGCATCGAGCTGGACAACGCCGGCAGGATGGAGCGCGTGGGCGGACGTTGGTTGGCTGCCGCGACCAAGCGCGCCTATGCCGAGGACGACGTGCTGGTGGCCCGCCACAAGCACGATCCGGTCGGCGCGCCGGAAAGCGGCTGGCACGAGTACACCGAAGCGCAGTTGGAAGCCGCGCTCGCCGTGGCGCTGCTGCTGATGCAGCGCTATGCACTCAGCGACGTGCTCGGTCACGAGGACATCGCGCCCGGGCGCAAGAGCGATCCGGGCCCGGCCTTCCCGATGGCCAGCTTCCGTGGTCGGCTGCTGGGCCGCCACGCCGACCAGCCGGAGATATTCCTGACCAGCACCGCGCTCAACATCCGCGGCGGTCCGGGCACCAGCCATGCCGCGTTGCCCGGCAGCCCGCTACGCGCCGGCACGCGGCTGGCGGTCATGGACAAGCAGGCGGTATGGTGGCGTGTGGAAGTGGTCGACGCCGTCAGCGACGAGGCCGTCGAAGGCTGGGTGCACAGTCATTTTCTGCGGCCCGAGGCAGTCTGACGCGATTCGCGCGACGAGCCGCGCCGAGTCCGGCGCGCAGCGGCGTCAGGCCGCGCCGGGCATGTCCAGATCCGCCACCAGCGGCAGGAGATCCGTGCGCTCGGCATCGCGCACCAGACGGCGCGCCGTCTGCGGCTCGTGCGTGAGCAGGTGGTGCACCACTTCGGTGACGCGCTCCGGCTGGTTGCAATGGTGGTATGCCATGCCCAGCGCGTACCAGACGGGACCGAACATGGGTTGCAGCCCGGCGGCATGGCGCAGCGCCTCTGCGGCCGCGGCATGTTCGCCGAGATGCGCCAGATTCATGCCCAGGCCATACCAGGCCTGGTCGAGTTTGGGATCGAGTTCGGCGGCTCGACGCAACGCCTCCACCGCCGGTGCGCGCTCCCCCGCCTGTTCGCGCACGTAGCCCAGGTTGAACCAGGTGTCGGCGCCGCCTGGATCCTGCGCGAGCGCGCGCTCCAGCCAGCTTTCGGCCTCGCGCCAATGCTGCTGCTGCGCCAGCAGCCAGGCGATGGCACGCATGGTTTCCACGTGGCGCGGGTCGGCCCGGTGGGCATCCTGATAGGCGGCCAGCGCGCTGGCGTGGCGGCCCAGCCACTGCATCAGCATGGCACGCAGGCTATGTCGCCAATGATCGTAGTTCATGGAGTGGCTCGGCGGCGGAGAAGCGCGGATTGTCCCGGCGGCGGCGACCAGCGGCAAGCACGCCGCACGTCGTTCGCGGCAGGTCATGGGCGGCACGAGCCATGGCCAAGCATCGGCCCTGATCCCTACAATGTCGGCCTCATCGCCATCGAGTACCCCGCATGCCGTTCGATCTGTTGCTGGTGACCATCCTGCGCGCCTTGGTCCAGGTGGCGGGTTACGCGCTGATCGGCCAGGGCGTGCTGGCGCTGCTGGCGGGCAGCCGGCGCGATCAGAACATCTTTTACGTGTTGCTGAAGACCATCGCCTCGCCGGCGGTGAAGGCGGTGCGCTTCATCGCGCCGCGTTTCATCATCGATGCGCACATTCCCTTCCTGACCTTCTTCATCCTGTTCTGGCTGCTGGTGGTGTTGACCGCGCTCAAGCACCATCTTTGCGGACTGCACGAGCTGGCCTGCTGATCCAGGGGCGCCGGCGGTGAAACGGGGCTATCCGCGCAACCTGTTTCGCTACTACAGCTTTTATACCGGCGGCTTCGTGCTGTTCCTGTTCACCCTGGCGGTGGCCGAATACATGGGTACGCCGGAGCAGTGGATCGGCTGGATCTTCATGGCGGCGACGGTGCTGCTGTACGCCACCATCGGTTTCATCAGCCGCACCTCGGACGTGGATGAGTTTTACGTCGCCGGCCGCCGCGTGCCGGCGGTGTACAACGGCATGGCCACCGGCGCCGACTGGATGAGCGCGGCATCCTTCATCGGTCTGGCCGGCACGCTATACCAGAAGGGCTATGACGGCTTGGCCTTCGTCATGGGCTGGACCGGCGGCTACGTGCTGGTGGCGCTGCTGCTCGCCCCCTATCTGCGCAAGTTCGGCCAGTTCACCATTCCCGATTTCATCGGCGCGCGCTATGGCGGCGACCTGCCGCGCGCCATCGCCGTGGGTGGCGCCATCCTGGCGTCGTTCACCTACGTCACGGCGCAGATATTCGGCGTGGGCATCATCACCAGCCGCTTTCTCGGCATCGCCTTCGAGACCGGCGTGTTCGTCGGCCTGGCCGGCATACTGGCCTGTTCCTTCCTGGGCGGCATGCGCGCGGTCACCTGGACCCAGGTGGCGCAGTACATCATCCTGATCATCGCCTACCTGGTGCCGGTGGTGTTCCTGTCCTACAAGGTGGCGGACCTGCCATTGCCTCAGTTGGTGTATGGCGAGGTCATGCAACGGCTGCAGGAACGCGAGCTGGAACTGCGCGCGGATCCGGCGCAGGCGGAGGCGCGCACCCTGTACGCGGAGCGCGCGGCCGCGCTGGAACGCGCGCTCGACACCGATGCGGCGGGGGCCGCACAACGCGAGCGCATGCTGCGCGAACTGCGCGAGGCGCGCGCCAAGGCGCAGCCGGTCACGCCCCACGCCGAGGCGTTCGCCGGCGCCGACGCGGCGCAACGCGACGACGCGCGGCGCAACTTTCTGGCGCTGACCATCTGCCTGATGGTGGGCACGGCCGCTCTGCCACACATCCTGATGCGCTTCTACACAACGCCGTCGGTGCGCGCGGCACGCAACTCGGTGTTCTGGTCGCTGCTGTTCATTTCGCTGCTGTACCTGACCGCGCCGGCCTACGCCGTGTTCGCCAAGTACGAGGTGTACAGCAACGTCATCGGCACGGCCATCGCCGAACTGCCATCGTGGGTGGAGTCCTGGGCGCGGGTGGGTCTGGTGGCGGTCGAGGACATCAATGGCGACGGCATCCTGCAACTGGCGGAACTGACCCTGAACCCGGACGTGATCGTGCTGGCGACCCCGGAGATCGCCGGGCTGCCCTACGTGGTGGCCGGGCTGGTCGCGGCCGGCGGTCTGGCGGCGGCGCTGTCGACCGCGGATGGGCTGCTGCTGACCATCGCCAACGCGCTGTCCCACGACGTGTACTACCAGATGATCAATCCGGCGGCATCGACCCGCCGCCGTCTGGCCATTTCCAAGGCCCTGCTGCTGGGTGTGGCGGTGGTCGCCGCCTGGGTGGCATCGCTGCGGCCGGACACCATCCTGTCGATGGTGGCCTGGGCATTCTCGATCGCTGGCGCCTGCTTCTTTCCGGCGCTGGTGTTGGGCATCTTCTGGCAGCGCGCGACCCGCCAGGGCGCGATCGCCGGCATGCTCGTCGGCCTGGGCGTGACCCTGTTCTATCTGATCGGCGTCAAGTTCTTCGCGATGCCCAAGTGGTTCGGCATCAGCGACCTGTCCGCCGGCGTGTTCGGCCTGTCCGCCGGGTTCGCCACCCTGGCCGTCGTCAGCCTGCTGACCCGCCCGCCGGACGCGCGGGTGCGACGCATGATGCGCGAGCTGCGCTATCCGCGCCTGCCGGCCGAAACGGTGCGCACTCCGGTAGAATGACCCGCACCCGTCCCACTGCCGCGCCTCATGTCCGCCCTGAGAAACGACTCCCTGCTGCGCGCACTGCTGCGCCAACCCGTCGATCACACGCCGATCTGGCTGATGCGTCAGGCCGGACGCTACCTGCCGGAGTACTGCGCTACGCGGGCGCGCGCCGGCAGCTTTCTGGAGCTGTGCAAATCGCCCTCGCTCGCCACCGAGGTCACCCTGCAGCCGTTGGCGCGCTACGACCTCGACGCGGCCATCCTGTTCTCCGACATTCTGACGGTGCCCGACGCCATGGGCCTGGGCCTGTACTTCGCGGAAGGCGAAGGTCCGCGCTTCGAACGACCGCTGCGCGAAGAGTGGGCCATCCGCGATCTGCGCGCGCCGGATCCGCACGATCACCTGCGCTACGTGCTCGACGCGGTCGCGGAGATTCGCCGCGCGCTGGACGGCTCGGTGCCGCTGATCGGCTTCTCCGGCAGCCCGTTCACGCTGGCATGCTACATGATCGAGGGTGAGGGCAGCGACACCTACGCCCAAGCCAAGAAGCTCATGTACGCGCGGCCGGACCTGATGCACCACATCCTCGACGTCACCGCGCGCGCCGTCACCGACTACCTCAATGCCCAGATCGAGTCCGGCGCGCAGGCAGTCATGGTATTCGATTCCTGGGGTGGCATGCTGACGCAGGCGGCATACCTCGAGTTCTCGCTGCCGTACATGGCGCGCATCATGGCGGCACTGACGCGCGAGCGCGAAGGCCGCGTGGTGCCACGCATCGTCTTCACCAAGGGCGGCGGGCTGTGGTTGGAGCACATCGCCGCCTGCGGCTGCGACGCAGTCGGCCTGGACTGGAGCATCGACATCGGCGACGCCCGCCGGCGCGTAGGCGATCGGGTGGCGCTGCAGGGCAACATGGATCCCACCATCCTGCTGACCACTGCGGCGGCGGTCACGACGGAAGCGGAACGTATCCTCGCGTCGTTCGGCCAGGGCAGCGGCCACGTGTTCAATCTGGGCCATGGCATCTCCCAGTTCACGCCGCCCGAACACGTCAGCGCATTGGTGGAAACCGTGCGCGCGCGCAGCCCCGCCTACCATGGCCGCTGAGGCGCCCGGTCTGGAAAATCGCCTGTTGACGCGGCAAAAAGGCGGCAATTATAGTCCCACCATGCAGGCCGAACTGGATGCCCTGGAGGGCCGGATCACGCAATTGCTGGAGCGCTTCCAGGCGCTGCGTCTGGAGAATCTCAAATTGCGCCAGCAGGTGGTCAGTCTGGAGAGCGACAACAAGAAGCTGCGCGAACGTATGGACGAAGCCGGCGCGCGCCTGGAATCCCTGTACAACCGGTTGCCGGACTGATCATGCCATCGCCCAGCCCCCACCATGTCAGCTTGGACGTCGCCATCATGGGGCGGGAGTTCCGCGTCGCCTGTCCGGAAGAGGAGCGCGAGGGTCTGTTGCAGGCGGTCAGTCACCTCGACCGCAAGATGCGCGAGATCCGCGACGCGGGCAAGGTGATCGGCCTGGAACGCATCGCCATCATGGCCGCGCTCAACATCACTCATGACTATCTCGCCGCGCGCCCGCCGGAGCCGGACACACGCGTTTACCGCGAGCGCATCGATCGACTTTCCGCCATGCTTGATCAGGCGCTGGCGCAGCAAGATAATCTGTTCTGAACGTGGCCGGCGACGATGCTCGGCCTCGAGTTGCAATCTCCCTGCGGCGTACGCGATGGTTGCGTATTCTTTGAACCGATAAGCGTAAGCTTAGGCTGTGGAACATCGATCGCTGGTGTGCGCGTGGCATCCGTCCATGTACCCGAAGCGATCTGACCATGGCCACTCTTGAACCCTGGGTTCAAGATTGCGGCCAGGACGGCGTTCGCGGGGAGTCCCCTCCTTTGGACCTCGATGACAAGGCGGCACTGCGGCGCATGCTGCGTGCGCGGCGCGGCAGCGTCGATGCCCAGTCGCGCCGGCGTGCGGCATGCGCGCTGGTCAAACGCGCGCTGCACCACCGCCTGATTGCACATGGTCGGCGCGTTGGTTTCTACATGCCGGCAAAAGCCGAGATCGACATTCTGCCGCTGCTGGCGCGCGCGCGCGCCATGGGCGCGGAATGCTTCCTGCCGGTGTTGGCGGCGCGCGACGGCAGGCGCCTGTGGTTTGCGCGGCTCGGAGCGCGTCCCCGCTGGACCGTCAACCGCTATGGCATCGCCGAACCGGTACACCCACGCGCACGCCGGTTGCGCGCCCGTCAGCTCGACACGCTGTTCCTGCCGCTGCTGGGGTTCGACCGCGCAGGTTGGCGCATCGGCATGGGTGGCGGATATTACGACACGAGCCTGGCCTATCTGCTCGGACGACAGCACTGGCGCAAACCACGCCTGATCGGTGTGGCCTTTGCCACCCAGGAAATCCCAGCCGCGCCGCGTGACCCTTGGGACGTGCCGCTGGACGGCGTGCTGACCGAACGCGAATTCGTGCGCGCCCGTCGCCGCGGTCAATATCGGTAAGCGCCGCGCTGCGCCAGCCAGGGGTTGTCGGCCGGATTCAACGTCGGCAGCCGCAACCAAGTGTCGGCGGCCGTTTGCCGCGGCGTTTCGCCCGCGCCCCGCGACGGGCTGGCGACCGCGTAACCGACATTGAGCCAGCGCCGGGTCTTGTCCGGATCACCCAGGCGCATCCACACGTTGTAGTGGAAGCCTGGATCGAGGCCGGCCAGCATCCATTGCAGATAGAGCCAGGGATCGACGAACTCCGCCCAGTTGCGCACGGTGGCCGGGTCGAGCATGCGACCGAGCAAGTGCGGGTAGGTCTCCGGGGTGAGTGCCACCGCGGCCAGCGCGGTCATGAACTGCGGCTCGGTCACGGCATCCAGCCAGTCGGCGAACAGCCGCGGATGCTTCAGTGCCAGGCCATTGCGCGTGGGATCCAGCATGCGCTTCAGCCAGGCCTCACTGCCCTGCGGCGCGACTTCCAGCGCCGGCGCAGCGGAACCGTTGGGCCAGACCAAGCGTTCCACCACTTGACCGTCGGGCAGCAGCACGCGCTTGACCGAGTACATCGCGCCGCGCGACTCCGTGACCTGCGGCGTCTGTGCGCAGGTGTGGGTGCCAAGACCCAGCATACACACGAATAGCAATGTCACTTCGAGGCGGGACATGACCGAGCAACCGTACCGATGGGAATGATTTATATGCTGAAATACTAACATGCAAAAACAAAATAAAAAGGGCGGAACCGCGGTTCCGCCCTTTTTCTGCCCGGCAGTGCGCCGGGACGTCTGCGCCGATGCGATTACTTGGCGGGAGCAACCGGCACGGGGATGAAGCCGGCGAACGGGTTGGGGATGGTGCCGTAGGTGGCCGGATTCAGGAAACCACCCCAGGTACCGTAGGTCTTGGGATCGGCAGCAGCGCCGGCCCACTGGGTGTACAGATTGGGGTTCAGCGGCGCCATCATCAGGTTCAGGTTGGCCGGGTTGATCGGAGCCAGCGCCCAGTTCATGTACAGGTTGGGGTTCAGCGGCGCCATCATCAGTTGCAGCGCGCGCGGATCAACCGGGGAAGCCAGCCACTTCATGTACAGGTTGGGGTTGAGCATCGGCGCCATGGCGGCGGTATAGAAGTTGGGATCCATGGAAGCGGCCAGCCACTTCATGTACATGTTGGGATCCAGGAACGCGGCGTAGGCTTTCAGGATGTCAGGAGACATGCCGGCCTGGGCCATGCGGGTGTAGGTAGCGGGATCCAGGCTGCGCTGCATCATGATCAGCGCGGTGGCGGGATCCATCAGGTTGGTCATGGCCTGCACGGCGGCCTTGGGATCCTGAGCGATCTCAGCAGCTTTGACCGGGTCCAGCAGGGCGGCGGCGGTGGATTCCGGCGTGGCGGCGCCTTGGGCAAAAGCGGTGGGGGCGACCAAGGCCAGGATCAGGGCGGAAAGTTTCTTCATCATGTGCTCCTAGAGGGTTGATAACAAAGGGGAAAACTTGTGATCGGGTACTGAGCCGTCAGTATAGTCCAGCATATTAGAACATTCGATTAATTGGCCTACAACGACCAGAGCCGTGATTGCAATGTTGCGCAACAACCACAGGTTCGCCACACCGGAGCGTACTGTTGTGTGAGCCGCTTCATTCGCCGAGATAAGCCGAGCGCACCTGAGCGTCGCATGCAAGTTGCGCAGCCGGGCCATGCAGGGTGATGACGCCGCTTTCCATGACATAGGCGCGCTGGCTGACCTTGAGCGCGAGATGGGCGTTCTGCTCCACCAGCAGTAGTGTGACACCCTCGGCGGCGATGGCCGCGATGGTCTCATAGATCTTGGCGACCATCAGCGGGGCCAGACCCATGCTCGGTTCATCCAGCAACAGTAGGCGCGGCCGCGCCATCAACGCGCGGGCGATGGCCAGCATCTGCTGCTCGCCGCCGGACAGTGTGCCGCCCAACTGCGCGCGGCGCTCATGGAGGCGGGGGAACAGCGCGTAGACCCGCGCCAGATCGGCACGGATACCCTCGCGATCGCGTCGGCAGTACGCGCCCATGTCCAGATTCTCGGCCACGGTCAGGCGACCGAAGATGCCGCGACCTTCCGGCACCAGCGCCATGCCGCGCGCGACGATGGCGTCGGTGGGCAGGCGGCGCAGCGACGCATCGCCGAAGTGCACGTCCCCCTGCGCCCGCACCAGGCCCATGATGCCCTTGAGCGCGCTGCTCTTGCCCGCGCCGTTGGCACCGATCAGGCAAACCAGTTCGCCGCTGCCGACCTCGAAATCGATGCCGCGCACGGCATGGATGCCGCCGTAGGCCACCTTGAGGCCGCGCACCCGCAGCAGGCTCACGCGGCCTCCCCGCCCAGGTAGGCGGCGATCACCGCCGGATCGGCGCGCACCCGGGCGGGCTCGCCTTCGGCGATCTTGCGGCCGTAGTCGAGCACCGCGACCCGGTCGCACAGCCCCATGACCAGCTTGACGTCGTGTTCGATCAGCAGCAGCGTCAGGCCATCGGCACGCAGACGCTGGAACAGGTCGGCCATCTGTCTGCGCTCGGTGGGGTTCATGCCCGCCACCGGCTCGTCCAGCGCCAGGAGGCGCGGCTCCGTGGCCAGCGCACGGGCAATCTCCAGACGGCGTTGGTCGCCATAGCTGAGATGGCCGGCCAGCGTGCGCGCCTTGCCACGCAAGCCGACATGGTCGAGCAGCGCAACGGCACGGTCGCGGATCGCCGCCTCCTCGGCGCGCGCGCGCGGCGTGCGCAGGATGGCGCCGACTAGGCCGATGCGGGTACGCACATGGCGGCCAACCATGACGTTCTCCAGCGCGGTCATGTTGGCGAACAGACGGATGTTCTGAAAAGTGCGCGCGAAACCGGCCTCGACGATGCGATGCGGTTTGAGGCCGTTAAGCAGCACGCCGCCCAGGCGCACCTCGCCGCCGGTCAGGTCATATAGACCGGTCATGCAGTTGAACAGGGTGGTCTTGCCGGCGCCGTTGGGGCCGATCAGGCCGTAGATCTCCCCATCACGCACACTCAGCGATACATCCTCCAGCGCGATCAGCCCGCCGAAGCGCTTGGTGACGCCCTGGACTTGCAGCAGATCCGCCATGTCAGGCCTTGGCGTCGTAGAGCGAGGCCTGTTCCTGCTCGGCGACACCGTCCCGGGCGGTGAGCTCGCGCTTGCGCTGACGTGACGGGATCAGACCGGCCGGGCGATAAATCATCATGATCACCAGGGCGATGCCGAACAACAGC
Organism: uncultured Burkholderiales bacterium; assembly: GCA_937949525.1. Classification (GTDB taxonomy): domain Bacteria; phylum Pseudomonadota; class Gammaproteobacteria; order Burkholderiales; family Thiobacillaceae; genus PFJX01. The sequence goes on from CALEDT010000029.1 coordinate 28,369, forward strand.
ATGCGCAGATCGGCCGGGTCCAGCACCACGTGGCCCAGCGTGGCGCGCTGCAGATCACCGAGATAGCGCAGTGCCTCCGGGATCACCGTGAGCAACGCCGCGCCGAGGATGACGCCGGGAATGTGGCCCATGCCGCCCAGGACGATCATGCACAGCACCAGGAAGGATTCCCACAGCGAGAAACTCTCCGGACTGACGAAACCCTGGAACGACGCGAACAGGCCCCCGGCCAGGCCGGCAAAAGTGGCGCCCATGGCGAACGCCAGCAACTTGACGTTGCGCGTGTTGATACCCATCGCGGCGGCCGCCACTTCATCCTCGCGCAGCGCCGCCCAGGCGCGGCCGAGGCGCGAATCCTGCAGGCGGATGGCCACCGCCATGACCAGCAACGTGAACGCGAGAAACACGTAGTAGTACAGATAGGTCGACGGCACGGTCACGCCAAACAGTTCCAGTGGCCGGCTCAAGGCGTGGCCGCCGATAGTGATCGGGTCGATCAGGTTGATGCCCTGCGGGCCGTTGGTGAGGTTGTACGGCGCGTTCAGGTTGTTGAGAAAGATGCGGATGATCTCGTGGAAGCCGAGCGTGACGATGGCCAGATAGTCGCCGCGCAGGCGCAGGGTCGGCGTGCCCAGCAGCACGCCGAACAGGCCGGCCAGCGCCATGCTGATCGGCAGGATGGCCCAGAACGGCAGATGCAGGCCGAAATGCGGACTGGCGAGCAGGGCGTAGACATAGGCGCCGATGGCATAGAAGGCGATGAAGCCCAGATCGAGCAGGCCGGCGTAGCCGACCACGATGTTCAGGCCGAGCGCCAGCAGGATGTACAGCAGTACGAAATCCAGCACGCGCACCCAGGAGTTGCCCAGGCCGGCGCCGACCAGGAACGGCAGCGCCACCAACAGCGCGGCGAGCAGCGCGAAGGCCAGGCGCGGGCGCGCGCGCAGGGCGTCAAGCGCGGTTCGCAACCCGTTCCCCCAACAGGCCGGAGGGGCGGAACACCAGCACCAGGATCAGCACGAAGAAGGCGAATACGTCCTGATAGTGGCTGCCGAGAAAACCGCCGGTGAGGTCGCCGATGTAGCCCGCGCCCAGCGCCTCGATGATGCCCAGCAGCAGGCCGCCGAGCATGGCGCCGGCGATGTTGCCGATGCCGCCCAGCACCGCCGCCGCGAACGCCTTGAGCCCGAGCAGGAAACCCATGTGGTAATGCGCCAGACCGTAATAGGCGCTGACCATGACACCGGCGATGGCGGCGATGGCGGCACCGATGACGAAGGTGGCGGAGATGACCCGATCGACGTTGACCCCCATCAATGCCGCCACTTCCTTGGATTGCGCCGTGGCGCGCATGGCGCGGCCCAGACGGGTACGCTCGACCAGCAGCCACAGGCCGGCCATGGTGGTCAGCGACAGCGCGACAATGACCAGTTGCAGGTCGGTGATGTGCGCACCGAACACCTCGTACTGCCCCTGCGGCAAGATGGCGGGAAACGCCACGTACTGCCTGCCCCACACCAGCATGGCCACGTTCTGCAGAATGATGGACACGCCGATGGCGGTGATCAACGGCGCCAGGCGCGGCGCGCGGCGCAACGGCCGATAGGCCACCTTCTCGATCGCGAACGCCAGCGCCATACAGGCCGGTATCGCCACGAGCAGGCCGGAGAACACCACCATCAGGCCGGGCAGTTCCGGCGCCATGCCGAGCAGCAGACCGATCACGGTCAGCGCCACCATGGCGCCGATCATGGTGACCTCGCCGTGGGCGAAGTTGATCAGCTCCAGGATGCCATACACCATGGTGTAGCCCAGCGCCACCAGGGCGTAGATGCTGCCCAGCACCAGGCCGTTGATGAGCTGTTGCGTCAGGATGTCCATGAGCGATGAAGACCGGGCGAGGGCGTCGCCCCGGCCAAGTCAGCGGGTCGGGTCAGCGTTTCACCGTCTCCAGCACCTGCCAGGCGCCGTCCTTGACCTGATACAGCGTCACCGCGCCACCCAGCGTGTCGCCTTTGTGGTCGAAGCGGATCGGACCGGTGACGCCGTTGTGATCGGTGTTCGGCAGCTCGGCTAGCACCTTGGCCGGTTCGGCCGAATTGGCGCGGATCATCGCCGATACCAGCACATAGACCGCGTCGTAGGCATACGGCGCATACACCTGGATCACGCCGTACTTGGCCTCGAAATCCTCGCGGAACGCGGCCCCACCGGGCATGGAATCGATGGGCAGACCGGGCGAGGAGGCGATCACGCCTTCGGCGTCCGCGCCCGCCAGCTTGATGAAATTGGCATTCTGCAGGCCGTCGCCGCCGAGCAGGCGGGCGTTGACGCCCAACCGTTTCATCTGCTTGGCCATGGGCCCGCCCTGCGGGTCCATGCCGCCGAAGAACACCAGGTCGGGCGACTTGCCTTTGATATTGGTCAGGATGGCGGCGAAATCGGTGGCGCGGTCGTTGGTGAATTCGCGAGCGACGATTTCGGCGCCGGCGGCGCGCGCGGCCTTCTCGAATTCGTCGGCGAGACCCTGACCGTAGGCGGTGCGGTCGTCGATCACCGCGATGCGCCGCGCGCCCAGCGGGCCGGTGGCGTATTCGCCCAACACCTTGCCCTGCTGCTCGTCGTTGGTCATCACCCGGTAGGCGGTCTTGTAGCCCTGCGCGGTGTAGGCGATGGCGGTGGCGGACGGCGAGATCTGCGGAATGCCGGCATCGTGATAAATCTTGGAAGCGGGGATGGTGGTGCCGGAGTTGAGATGGCCGATCACCGCCTTGACGCCCTGGTCGACCAGCTTCTGCGCGACGATGGTGGCGGTCTTCGGCTCGGCATGGTCATCCTCGCCAATCAGTTCCAGGCGCACCTTGCGGCCGTTCAGCACCAGGCCGCCGGCGTTGATTTCCTCCACCGCGAGGCGCGCGCCGTTCTCGTTATCCTTGCCCAGATGCGCCTGCGGACCGGTGAGCGGCGCGACGGAGCCGATGCGGATGACGTCGACATCGGCGGACTTCTTGTCGCCGCAACCGGCGACGAGCAGCGCCAGCATGAGCGCTGAGGAGGCGAACAGGGTGGATTTCACGCGGGACTCCGTTGGGCCGTTCGTAACGGTGGATTTATATCACACCGCCGACGGCGCTTTCCGAACGCACCGATTCCGGCCAGCCACAGGCGTATCGCACCGCGTAAAAGAAAAAGGCCGGGAAATCCCGGCCTCTCGGTGTGCTTGCGCGGTTACAGCGACAGCACCCAGTCCGCCAGCTTCTTGGCGTCGGCGTCGGAAACCTGCGGGTGCGGCGGCATCGGTACCGGACCCCAGACGCCCTTGCCACCCTTCTTGATGACGTGGACCAGATGCTCGGCGGCTTTGGCATCACCCTTATACTTCTTGGCGATGTCCTTGTAGGCGGGGCCGACCACCTTGCGTTCCAACTGATGGCAGCTCATGCAGGCGCTCTTCTTGGCCAGGGCCTCGTCGGCGGCGGCGATGTTGGAGCCGATGGCAAGCGCGGCAGCGGCGGCGATCACGATAGCTTTCATGTCGAAAATCTCCTTATATGGGTGAAGGCAACAGGTGTTGCGCAGCGGATATTACTTGACCGCGGGTTCACTGAAAATGGCCAAAAGATCCGTCAATTGGACTATTTCAGGTAGGCAGTTAACGCCCGCGCAAACGTAGGCGTTGACGGTGCTGCCCAGCGGTTTGCGCAAACTGGTAGGAATTTCCCAGGCTTCGACCTGCGCGCCGAGCGCGAACACCAGCGTGGCATCGTCCGCCACGCGCCCGACCGCCCAGCGCCAGTCAGCCAGCGCCTCATCCGGCCCGCGCAGCACCACCAGACGCGGCGGCTGCAGTCGCTCGCGCAATGCGCCGAGCAAACCGGGCAAGGTCGCCGGCTGCGCTTCCAGCTCGGGCATGAACAGCGCCACGCATCGACGCGCGGCGGCTTCGTAATCCGGCCGCTGCAGCAGCAGCGCGAGGCGACCGAGCGAGCGCGCGGCGACGCCGTTGCCGGACGGCATGGCCTGGTCGTAACCGTTCTTGATGCGCTGGATCAGCCGCTCGTGATCGTGACTGGTGAAGAAGAAGCCGCCCGCGTCCGCATCCTCGAAATCCTGCAGCAGCGTATCGGCGAGGGCGCGCGCCCAGGTCAGCCAGTCGGCGTGCCAGTCGGCCTGCGCCAGTTCCAGCAGGGCATCGAGCAGAAAGGCATGGTCGTCGAGGTAGCCGTTATGGCAAGCACGGCCGCCCTGCCAGGTCGCCGCCAGACGGCCGTCCCGCCAGACACGGGCGTGCAGCGCGCGCGCCGCCCGTGCCGCCAGATCGATCCAGTCGGCGCGGGCGCAACGGCGGCCGGCACGGGCCAGACCGCGGATCATCAGCGCGTTCCAGGCGGTGAGCACCTTGTCGTCGCGCGCCGGCGCCACGCGTTGCGCGCGCGCCGCATACAGGCGTCGGCGCGCACTTTCCAGCAGCCGTTCCGCCTGTGCGCGGTCGATGGCCAGTTCCTGCGCCACGGCCTCCACGGTACGCACGCGCTGCAGATGCCAGGCGCGCTGCTCGAAATTGGCCGCGCCGTCCAGACCCCACACCAGGTAGGCCACGGTGTATTCCTCGGCCAGCAGCAGGGCGGCGATCTGCGCCGGTGTCCACAGATAGAACCGCCCCTCCTCGCGTTCGCTGTCGGCATCCTGGGCACTGTAGAACAGACCTTCCGGCGAGGTCATCTCGCGCACCAGCCACTGCACCAGCAGCTCGGCCGCGCGCATGAACCCGGCCCGTCCGGTGACCGCCCAGGCATCGCCATACAGCGCCAGCAGCGCGCCGTTGTCGTACAGCATCTTCTCGAAATGCGGGATGGACCAGCGTTCGTCCACCGAATAGCGGAAGAAGCCGCCGCCCAACTGGTCCATGAGGCCACCCGCGGCCATGTTTTCCAGCGTATGCAGCACCATGGCGCGTGCTTGCGCATCGCCCGACCAGAGCAGGAACTCCAGCTCCGGCGGACGCGGGAACTTGGGCGCGCCACCGAAGCCGCCGTGGCGTGCGTCGTAGCCGCGCGCGAGGTCCGCGACGGCGCTGTGCAACGGCGCCGCATCCAGCGCCACCGCGGCGCGGGGCTGCGGCGCGCTGCGCGCCATGGCGTCCAGCAGCGCCGCATGGCCGGCCTGGATGTCGGCGCGCCGCTCGCGCCAGGCCGTGGCCACGGCAGCGAGCACCTGGGGGAATCCGGGCAGGCGGTAACGCGGCTCGGGCGGAAAATAGGTGCCGCCGAAGAACGGCACGCCGTCCGGCATCAGGAACAGCGTGAGCGGCCAGCCGCCGGCGCGACCGGTCAGCACCTGCAGGGCGTGCTGATAGATCTGGTCGAGATCGGGCCGCTCCTCGCGGTCCACCTTGATGCAGATGAAGTCGCGGTTCATGGCCGCGGCGATGTCGGCATCGCTGAACGACTCGCGCGCCATCACGTGGCACCAGTGACAGGTGGAATAGCCCACCGACAACAGGATGGGCTTGTCCTCGCGGCGCGCCAGCGCAAGCGCGTCCGCGTCCCAGACGCGCCAGTCCACCGGGTTGTCGGCATGTTGCAGCAGATAGGGACTGGTCTCGCGGGCGAGCGAATTGGCCATGGCGACGCGGCACAGCGCAAAACCTGCAGTGTAGGCGCGGGCGCCATTACCTGACAAATATGGTCAGGATTGCAACAGGGCCTCGCAGGTGCGTGCCAGCAGCGCCATGTCGGCGTCGTCGACCACATAGGGCGGCATGAAATAGACCGTGTCGCCGATCGGCCGCAGCAGCACGCCCTGCGCCAGCGCGCGGCGGTGGAAATCGCGCGCGAAATGCGGCGGCGCTTGGGCCACGTCGAACGCCCAGATCATGCCGGTGTGGCGGAAATGGCGCACGCGCGGGTGCGCGGCGAGGCCGGCCAGCAAGGCGTTGAAGCGTGCGGCCTTGGTGCTGTTGGCTGCGAGCACGTCATCCGCCGCGAAGATGTCCAGCACCGCCAACGCGGCGCGGCAGGCGAGCGGATTGCCGGTGTAGGAATGCGAATGCAGGAAGCCGCGCGCGGTGCGCTCGTCCAGGAACGCGGCATGGATGTCCTCGCGCGTGAGCACACAGGACAAGGGCAGATAACCGCCGCTGATGCCCTTGGAAAGGCACAGGAAATCGGGGCGGATGCCCGCCTGCTCGAAAGCGAACAGGGTGCCGGTGCGGCCGAAGCCAACCGCGATCTCGTCGGCGATCAGATGCACCTGGTAGCGGTCGCACAGCGCGCGCGCGCGCGTGAGCCAGACGGGGTGATACATGGCCATGCCGGCGGCGCCCTGCACCAGCGGTTCGACGATCAGCGCGGCGGTGGCGTCGGCATGCGCCGCGAGCCAGGTTTCCAGCTCGGCCGCCGCGCGCAACGCATAGGCTTCGGCGGATTCGCCCGGTTCCGCCAGGCGCCAGTCGGGGCTGGCGACCTGATGGCTGTGGCACAGTAGGGGCGCATAGGCGTCCTTGAACAGCGCGACATCGGTGACCGACAGCGCGCCCAGGGTCTCGCCGTGATAACTCCGGCGCAGCGAGACGAAACCGGTCTTGGTGCCGCGCCCGACGTTGCGCCAGTAGTGGAAGCTCATCTTCAGCGCGATCTCGGTGGCACTGGCGCCGTCCGAGGCGTAAAAGGCATGGCCCAGCCCGCTCAGCGCGGCCAGACGCTCGGACAGTTCGACCACCGGCGCATGCGTACAGCCGGCCAGCATGACGTGCTCGATGCGGCCGAGCTGATCGATGACGGCAGCGTTGATGCGCGGGTTGGCGTGGCCGAACAGGTTGACCCACCAGGACGAGATGGCGTCGAGATAGCGACGGCCGTCGTGATCGTACAGCCACGCTCCCTCGCCGCGCGCGATCGGCAGCGGCGGCAGGTCGCGCAGGTGCTGCATCTGCGTGCAGGGATGCCAGACGGCGGCCTGCGTGCGCTCCAGCCAGTCGCCGTTGCTCACCATGGCGCGACCGCCTCAGGCAAAGAACCCCTTGGACAGCAGCTCCATGGTCAGCAGGCGGTAGTCATGGGCGCCGGGCGAGTCCGAGGAATAGGCGAAGATGTCCATGCCATGCGCGGGGCTCTCGGACAGGGCCGGGTCGTCGCTGATGCGGGTATCGCACAGGTTGTCGCCATAGCGGCTGCGCAGGCTGGCCAGCGCTTCGCGGCAGTGAGCCTTGGCTTCGTCGAAACGGGTGAGCACGATGCGCCGTTCGATGCGCCGTTTCAGCGGCCCCTCCAGCACGTTGAGGGCCACGTCCAGACGGCTCAGGCCCTGCATGGCGAGGAAATCCGCAGTGACCGGGATCAGCACCCGATCGGCCGCGAACAGCGCATTGAGCGCGAGCACCCCCAGCGCCGGTGCGCAATCGATCAGTACCGGGGTGTCGTGCGCATGCGCGAAAGCGGTGGTCAATCCCTTGCGCAACGTGGCAGCGACGCCCGGCTGCGCAGCCAGTTGCGCCTCGATCTTGGACAGGTCGGGGTGACCCGGCAGCAGACGGATGTCGTTGGTCAATCGGCGCAGCAAGGCGTGAATGGGCGTCTGGTCGCGGAAGAACGCCGCGCTGGTGCCGGCCGCCGGCGGATTGCGCACGCCCAGCGCCAAGCTGACGTGCGCCTGCGGGTCGAGGTCGAGCACGACCGGTTTGCGCTCCAACAGGGCCAGGGAAGCGGCCACGTTGAGCGTGGTCGTGGTCTTGCCGACGCCGCCCTTCTGGTTGAATACCGCGATGACCGGCATGGGTCGCTCACTCCACGGTGACGGACTTGGCGAGATTGCGCGGCTGGTCGACGTCGGTGCCCTTCAGCACGGCTACATGATAGGCCAGCAGTTGCAACGGTACACTGTAGACGATGGGTGCGGTGGTCGGGCGGATGTCGGCCAGCGTCAGGTTCTGATAGTGGTCCAGTTCGATCCTGACGTTGTGGTCGGAGAACAGGAACAACTCGCCGCCGCGTGCGCGCACTTCCTGCAGGTTGGACAAAACCTTGTCGAGCAGCGGATCGTCCGGCAGCGCGCAGATCACCGGCATGTCCGCATCCACCAGCGCCAGCGGGCCGTGCTTGAGCTCGCCAGCGGGATAGGCTTCGGCATGGATGTAGGAGATTTCCTTGAGCTTGAGCGCGCCTTCCAGTGCGATGGGGTAGAACGGCCCGCGCCCGAGGAACAGCGCGTGATGCTTGTCGGCGAACGCCTCGGCCATGGCGCGTATGGCGTCCGACAGTTCCAACACCACTTCCACCTGACGCGGCAGCGCATGCAGTTCATCGACCAGACGCCGCTCGTCCTCCGCCGACAGGCCGCGCTGCTTGGCCAGCGCCAGCACCACCAGACGCAGCGCGGTGAGCTGGGTGGTGAACGCCTTGGTGGAGGCCACACCGATCTCCGGACCGGCACGGGTCATCAGCGCAACATCGGATTCACGCGTCAACGACGATTCCGGCACGTTGCAGACGGTCAGGCTGCCAACATAGCCGGCCTTCTTGGCGAAGCGCAGCGCGGCCAGCGTGTCGGCGGTCTCGCCGGACTGGGAGATGGACAGGAACAACGTGTCCGGCGGCACCACCACCTTGCGGTAGCGGTATTCGCTCGCCACCTCGACACTGCAGGGGAAGCCGATTTCCTCCAGCCAGTAGCGCGCCACCAGGCCGGCGTGGTAGCTGGTGCCGCAGGCGACGATGTGCACGCCGCGCGCGCGCTCGAACAATTGCCGCGCTTCGTGGCCGAAGCTGTCCTGCAGCAGCCGCCCCTTGTAAATGCGCCCTTCCAGCGTCTCGGCGATGACCGCCGGCTGCTCGAAGATTTCCTTCAACATGTAATGGCGGTACGGCCCTTTGTCGGCGGTGGAAGCCGACAACTGCGACAGACGCTCGGCGCGCGACACCGGTCGGCCTTCCACGTCGTATACCTGGACACCGTCGCGCCGGATCTCGGCGATGTCGCCCTCCTCCAGAAACACGAAGCGCTGCGTGACCGGCAGCAGCGCGAACACGTCGGAGGCGATGAAGTTCTCGCCCACGCCCAGGCCGATGACCAGCGGGCTGCCGGCCCGCGCTACCACCAGGCGATCCGGCTCACCCGGGCTGGCGACGGCCAGGCCGTAGGCGCCGACCAGTTGCCGGACAGCACGCTGCGTGGCGCGCAACAGGTCGGGCTCCTCGTCCAGCAGGTGCGCCAGCAGATGGGCGATGACCTCGGTATCGGTCTCGGAGGTGAAGTGATAACCGCGCTGGCGCAGCGCCTCGCGCAGTTCAGCGTGGTTCTCGATGATGCCGTTGTGCACCACCGCCACCTTCTCACCGCTCATGTGCGGATGCGCATTGCGCTCGGCCGGCATGCCGTGCGTGGCCCAGCGGGTGTGGGCGATGCCCAGGTCGCCGGTGATGGGATTGCTCTCCAGCAACTGGCGCAGCATGGCCACCTTGCCCAGCGCGCGGATGCGGCCGATGCCGCCGTCGGGCTGGCGCACTGCCAGGCCGGCGGAGTCGTAGCCGCGATACTCCAGACGTTGCAGACCCTCGATCAGGATGGGGACGACGTTGCGTTGCGCGATGGCGCCGACGATACCGCACATGGCTCAGACTCCGGATGCTGTGACGAAAACGGTTGGCTGGGTCGGTTGCGCCGCAGGCATCAGGGTTTGTCCCGGGCGGCCTTGATCGGCCGCTGCCAGCCGGGCACCGTGACCTGGCGTGCGCGCGCCAAGGTCAGCTCGCCGGCCGGCGCGTCGCGCGTCAGCGTGGTGCCGGCGCCCAGCGTGGCGCCGCGGCCGACGGTGACCGGCGCGACCAGTTGCGTATCCGAACCGATGAAGGCCTCGTCCTCGATCACCGTGCGATGCTTGTTGGCACCGTCATAGTTACAGGTGATGGTGCCCGCGCCGATGTTGACCTTGCGCCCGACGCTGGCATCGCCCACGTAGGACAGGTGGTTGATCTTGGAATTGAAGCCGACCTGGCTGTTCTTCAGCTCGACGAAGTTGCCGATGTGGACTTCCTCGTCCAGTACGCTACCCGGTCGGATGCGCGCATAAGGGCCGATCACCGCGTTGGCGCCGATGCGTGCGCCTTCGATATGGCAGAACGGCTTGATCTCGACCCCGGCCGCCACGTCCACGTCCTTGAGCACGCAGTGAGCGCCGACGCGCGCGCCGTCTCCCAGCGTGACCCGGCCCTCGAATACCGCGTTGACGTCGATCAGCACGTCCCGGCCGCAGCGCAATTCGCCGCGCACGTCGATGCGCGCCGGGTCGATCAGCGTGACGCCTTCGGCCATCAGCGCGTGCGCGATCTCGCGCTGATGCACACGCTCCAGTTCGGCGAGCTGCTGCCGGCTGTTGATGCCCAGCACCTCCCACTCGGCGCCGGGATGGCATGGGATGACCTGCACCCCATCCTGTACGGCCATGGCGATGATGTCGGTCAGGTAATACTCGCCCTGGGCGTTGTCGTTGCGCAGCCGCGCCAGCCAATGCGCGAGGCGCGCGACGGGCAGGCACAGGATGCCGGTGTTGACCTCGTCGATGGCCAGTTCTTCGGCACTGGCATCCTTGTGCTCGACGATGCGCTGCACCCGCCCACCGGCGTCGCGCACGATGCGGCCGTAACCGGCCGGGTTGGCCAGACGCGCGGTGAGCAGGGCGACCGCACCCTGGCCCGCGATCAGCGCCATCTCGCGCAGCGTCTCGACGCGGGTCAGCGGCACATCGCCGTACAGGATCAGGCACAAAGCGGCGTCGTCCAGGTGGGGCAGCGCCTGTTGCACCGCGTGGCCGGTGCCCAGTTGCGGCTCCTGCCGTGCCCAGGCCAGGTCGGCGCGGCCGATGGTGCGCGGCAGCGCATCGCCGCCGTGGCCATAGACCACGCAGATACGGGCCGGGGCGAGGGCGTCGGCGGCGGCGAGCACGTGCGCCAGCAGCGGACGGCCGGCCAGCGGGTGCAGCACTTTGGGCAGATCGGATTTCATGCGCGTGCCCTTGCCGGCGGCGAGGATCACGACGTTGAGCGGGTCGGTCATGGGGAATCTGGCGGGCGAAACCGCGCGCAGTATAAACCGACGGCATGGGGTTGGGCGTGGCATGCGCCCTGCCGCGGACCAGCAACGAAGAGGGCGGCCGCGGCCGCCCTCTTCGCCGGTCGCGCCAAAACGCTCAGTGTTTGATCTTGCGCAGCTTCTGGATGGCCTGCAACTGGGCCACGGCTTCGGCCAGTTCCGCCTGGGCTCGCGCGTAGTCCATGGCCGACGAACGGTTCTTCATGCTTTCCTCGGCCTGGCGTTTGGCCTCCAGCACACGGGCCTCGTCCAGATCGGCACCGCGGATGGCGGTGTCCGACAGGATGGTGACCACACCCGGCTGCACTTCCAGGATGCCGCCGGAGACGTAGATCAAATCCTCGTCATCGCGCTCCGGCACCTTGATGCGCACGGAACCGGGCTTGATGCGCGTGAGCAGTGGCGTATGGCGCGGATAGATGCCGACCTCGCCCATCTCCGCGGGCACCACGACGAATTCCGCCAGCCCGGAGTAGATGGACGCTTCCGCGCTGACGATGTCGATGTGCAGAGTCATTGCCATGGTGAATTCCTCGTTGCCGCGCGCGCGGGGCGCAGGTCCGGCTTACTGGATGGTCTTGGCCTTCTCCACGGCTTCCTCGATCGGGCCGACCATGTAGAACGCCTGCTCGGGCAGGTGGTCGTACTCGCCGTTGACGATGGCCTTGAACGCGGCGACGGTGTCCTTGAGCGGCACGTACTTGCCGGCCGCGCCGGTGAACACTTCGGCGACGAAGAACGGCTGCGACAGGAAGCGCTGGATCTTGCGCGCACGCGCCACCACCAGTTTGTCCTCGGGCGACAGTTCATCCATGCCCAGGATGGCGATGATGTCGCGCAACTCCTTGTACCGTTGCAGCGTGGCCTGCACCTGACGCGCTACGGAATAATGCTCCTCGCCGACCACCAGCGGATCGAGCTGGCGTGAGGTGGAGTCGAGCGGGTCGACGGCGGGGTAGATGCCCAGTTCGGCGATCTGCCGGCTCAGCACCAGCGTGGCGTCGAGGTGGGCGAAGGTGGTCGCCGGTGACGGGTCGGTCAAGTCGTCCGCAGGCACGTAAACCGCCTGGAAGGAAGTGATGGAGCCGGTGCGGGTGGAGGTGATGCGCTCCTGCAGGCGGCCCATTTCCTCCGCCAGCGTAGGCTGGTAGCCCACCGCCGACGGCATGCGGCCGAGCAGCGCGGAGACTTCGGTGCCGGCCAGCGTATAACGGTAGATGTTGTCGATGAACAACAGCACGTCACGGCCTTCGTCGCGGAAATATTCGGCCATGGTCAGGCCGGTCAGCGCCACGCGCAGGCGGTTGCCGGGCGGCTCGTTCATCTGGCCGTAGACCAGGGCCACCTTGTCCAACACGCCGCCTTCCTTCATCTCGTGATAGAAGTCGTTGCCCTCGCGCGTACGCTCGCCGACGCCGGCAAACACGGAGAAGCCGCTGTGCTCGACGGCGATGTTGCGGATCAGCTCCATCAGCGTCACAGTCTTGCCGACGCCGGCGCCGCCGAACAGACCAACCTTGCCGCCTTTGGCGATGGGCATGATCAGGTCGATGACCTTGATGCCGGTCTCCAGGATCTCCACGGCGGGAGCCTGATCGGCATAGGCAGGCGCCTTGCGGTGGATGGGCATGCGCTGCTCGGTCTCGACCGGACCGGCTTCGTCCACCGGATCGCCGAGCACATCCATGATGCGGCCGAGGGTGCCCTTGCCAACCGGCACCGAGATGGCCGCGCCGGTGTTGCGCACCACCGCGCCGCGCCGCAGGCCGTCGGTGCTGCCCATGGCAATGGTACGCACGATGCCGTCACCGAGTTGCTGTTGCACCTCGAACGTGAGCGGCGGTGAATCCATCTTGATCGCGTCATAGACCTTGGGCAGCGCCCCACGCGGGAATTCCATGTCGACCACCGCGCCGATGATCTGAACGATTTTTCCTTCGGTCATGGTTGTTTCCTAGCTGATTTCGTAACGGTTAGACGGCCGCGGCGCCGGCGACGATTTCCGACAATTCCTGGGTGATGGCGGCCTGGCGGGTCTTGTTGTAGACCAGCTTGAGCTCCTCGATCACGCTCTTGGCGTTGTCCGATGCGGCCTTCATGGCCACCATGCGCGCCGACTGTTCGCAGGCAATGTTCTCCGACACCGCCTGATAGATCAGCGCTTCGATGTAGCGCACCATCAGGCCGTCGACCACGCTGCGGGCTTCCGGCTCATAGATGTAATCCCAGTGGTAGGGCGCCTTTTCCAGCGCCTCCTCGGCATTGAGCGGCAACAACTGGCGCAGCGTCGGCTCCTGCTTCATGGTGGAGATGAAGCGGCTGTAGATCAGGTAAAGCGCGTCGATGCGGCCTTCCTTGTAGGCGTCCAGCATGACCTGCACCGGCCCGATCAGGCGCTCCATGTGCGGCGTATCGCCGATGCCGGTGAGTTGCGCGCGAATGTCGGCGCCCAGGCGCTGCATGAAGCCCAGCCCCTTGTTGCCGATGACACCGACGTCGACCCCGATCCTGGCTTCGTCCCAGCGCTTCAGTTGCGCCAATGCCAAGCGCAGGGCGTTGGTATTCAGGCCGCCGCACAGCCCCTTGTCGGTGGTCACGACGATGAGGCCGACACGTTTCACGGTTTCACGTGAAACGACGAACGGATGGCGATACTCGGGATGTGCCTGGCTGAAGTGGGCGGCGACGCGCGCGATCTTCTCGGCATAGGGACGCGCATGACGCATGCGCTCCTGCGCCTTGCGCATCTTGGCGGCGGCGACCATCTCCATCGCGCGCGTGATCTTGCGCGTGTTCTCCACGCTCTTGATCTTGCTGCGTATCTCTTTTCCGGCGGCCATGGCGGGCTTCCTGGTACGGTTCGGCGCGCGCTCAGTAAGCCGCGCTGGCCTTGAAGTCTTCGATGGCGGCGGCGAGCTGCTTCTCGGTATCCGCGTCCAGGTCGCCGCTGCTCTGGATCCTGTCCAGCACGGCGGCGTATTTGCCCTTGAGGAAGGACTGCAGTGCCGATTCGAACGCCAGCGCACGCTTGACCTCGACGTCGTCCATGAAGCCACGGTTGACGGCGAACAGCGTCACCGCCATCTCCGCCACGGTCATGGGCGAATACTGGAACTGCTTCATCAGCTCGGTGACCAACTTGCCGCGCTCCAGTTGCTTGCGCGTGGCATCGTCCAGATCCGAGGCGAACTGCGCGAAGGCCGCCAGTTCGCGATACTGGGCCAGCGCCAGACGCACGCCGCCGCCCAGCTTCTTGATGACCTTGGTCTGCGCCGCACCGCCCACGCGCGACACCGACAGGCCGGCGTTGATGGCGGGGCGGATACCGGCGTTGAACAGATCCGATTCCAGGAAGATCTGGCCGTCGGTGATGGAGATGACGTTGGTCGGCACGAACGCCGAGACGTCGCCGGCCTGCGTCTCGATGACCGGCAGGGCGGTCAGCGAGCCGGTCTGGCCTTTCACCGCGCCATTGGTCTTGCGCTCGACAAACTCGGCGTTGACGCGCGCGGCGCGCTCCAGCAGGCGCGAGTGCAGGTAGAACACGTCGCCCGGGTAGGCCTCGCGACCGGGCGGGCGGCGCAGCAGCAGCGAAATCTGGCGATAGGCCCAGGCCTGCTTGGTCAGGTCGTCGTAGACGATCAGCGCGTCGCGTCCGCTGTCGCGGAAATACTCGCCCATGGAGCAGCCGGCGTAAGGCGCGATGAACTGCATCGCCGCGGGGTCGGACGAGGTGGCGGCAACCACGATGGTGTGCTCCATGGCGCCGTGTTCCTCGAGCTTGCGCACGACGTTGGCGATCGAGGACGCCTTCTGGCCGACGGCGACGTAGATACACAATACGCCGGTGCCCTTCTGGTTGATGATGGTGTCCACGGCGACCGCGGTCTTGCCGGTCTGACGGTCACCGATGATCAGCTCGCGCTGGCCGCGGCCGATGGGCACCATCGCGTCGATCGACTTCAGGCCGGTCTGCAGCGGCTGCGATACCGACTGACGGGCGATGACGCCAGGCGCGATCTTCTCGATGGGTGACGTCGCGCTGCTGTCGATCGGCCCCTTGCCGTCGATCGGCTGACCGAGCGCGTTCACCACGCGGCCCAGCAGGGCTTCACCGACCGGCACCTCGAGGATGCGGCCGGTGCATTTGACGGTATCACCCTCGGTGATGTGCTCGTAATCGCCGAGCACCACCGCGCCGACCGAGTCGCGCTCCAGGTTCAGCGCCATGCCGAACGTGCTGCCGGGAAACTCCAGCATCTCGCCCTGCATGACGTCCGCCAGACCGTGGATGCGCACGATGCCGTCGGTCACCGACACCACCGTGCCTTGCGTGCGCAGCTCGGCGCCGGACTCCAGGTTCTGGATACGGCTCCTGATCAGCTCGCTGATTTCAGACGGGTTGAGTTGCATAGCTACTCCAAGTTTTCATTCAAGCCTTGAGGGTGGCGCCCAGACTCTGCAGTCCGCCGCGCACCGACGCATCCATGACCTCGTCGCCGACGCGAATCAGCACGCCGCCGATCAGTTCCGCATCGACCGATTGGGTGACGTTGACCTTGCGTCCGAAGCGCTGCTGCAGACGCTCGCCCAGCGCGGCGAGCTGCGCGTCGCTGAGCGGATAGGCGGAAGTGATGTGTGCGTCCAGCACACCCTCACGCGCGGTCTTGATCGCCTCGAACTGGGCGACGATCTCGTCCAACAGCGCCAGGCGCTTGTTCTCCGCCAGCACCGCCAGCAGATTGCGCCCTTCCGCACCCAGTCGCGGACCACACACGGTGTCGATCAGATCGACGATGCGGGCGGTCGGCACCGCCGGATTGGCGGCGAGCGCCGCGATCTGCTCGTCGCCGGCCACGGCCGCGAGCAGCGCCAAGCGATCCGACCACGCCTGCCAGGCATCGGTGGCCGCCGCCAGTTGCGCCACGGCCTCGGCATAGGGACGGGCCAACGTCGCGCGTTCCATGATCAGAGCTCGTTCCGGATGGTTTCGAGCAGTTGCGCGTGGGCGTCGGCGTCGATCTCGCGGCGCAACACCCGCTCCGCGCCGGCCACCACCAGACGCGCCACGTCGGCGCGCAACGCCTCGCGGGCACGGTGGGTTTCCTGCTCGATCTCCGCCTTGGCGGCATGGATCATGCGGTCGCCCTCTTCCTTGGCGGCGTTCTTGGCTTCATCGATCAACTGGGCGGCACGCTTTTCCGCCTGCGCGATGATCTCCGATGCCTTGGTCTTGGCGTCGTGCAGGGTCTCGCTGGCGCGCCGGGCGGCCAGCTCCAGCTCGTGCTTGCCGCGATCGGCCGCAGCCAGACCGTCGGCGATCTGCTTGCGGCGGGACTCCAGCGCGCCGACGATATGCGGCCAGATGAACTTCATGCAGAACCACACGAAGATCCCGAAGGTGACCGACTGCCCGATCAGGGTCATATTGATGTTCATGACCGCTCCTATTGCGGGTTGAGGCGAAGAGGGATCAGCCCGCGACCGCGAAGAGCACGTACATGGCGAGACCGACCGCAATCATCGGCACCGCATCGACCAGACCCATGACGATGAAAAACTGGGTGCGCAGCATGGGGATCAGTTCAGGCTGGCGCGCCGCGCCCTCCAGGAAGCGGCCACCGAGCACGCCGATGCCGACGGCGGCACCGAGCGCGCCGAGACCCATCATGATGGCACCGGCGATGTAGAGCAGAGCTTGTTCCATGTGTTTCTCCTTGGTTGGCAGATTGGCGGATTGAGGAATGCGGGGGTTGTATCAATGGTGTTCCTGATGCGCCATGTCCAGGTAGACGATGGTCAGCGTCATGAAGATGAAGGCCTGCAACGTGATGATCAGCACGTGGAAGACGGCCCAGGCCCATTGCAGCACGCCACCGGTCAGCACCAGGGCGACGCCACCGGAGAACATCAGCGCGATCAGGATGAAGATCATTTCGCCGGCGTACAGGTTGCCGAACAGACGCAGCGCCAGCGAAATCGGCTTGGCGATCAGGTTGACGCCCTCCAGCAACAGGTTGGCCGGCATGCCCCACTTGCCGAACGGTTGCAGCGCCAGTTCGGCGGCGAAGCCACCCACGCCTTTCATCTTGAAACTGTAGTAGAGCACCAGGATGAACACGCCGATGGCCAGGCCGAAGGTGGCATTGGGATCGGTGGTCGGCACCAGTTTGAAATACGGCACGCCGAGCGCGCTGGCGAGGCCGGGTATCCAGTCGATCGGCACCAGGTCCATCAGGTTCATCAGGAACACCCAGATGAAGATGGTCAGAGCCAACGGCGCGACCAGCGCATTGCGCGCGGTGAACGAGCCCTTGACGCTGCTGTCGACGAACTCGACGATCCATTCGACGAAATTCTGCAAGCCACCGGGCACGCCCGCGGTGGCGCCGACCGCGGCCTTGCGGAAGAAGTACAGGAAGACGAGGCCGAGCACGATGGAGACGCCCAGCGTGTCGACGTTGATCGCCCAGAAGCCCATGCTCTGAGCCTGTTCGGCGGTGTGGGCGAATCCCCAGGTGCCATCGGGCAAGCGACCATAGGTCAGATTCTGCAAATGGTGCTTGATGTACTCCGCCGAGGTGTGCGCTTCAGCCATGGCTCGTTTCCGTCAGTTGTTGTTCAGGACAGCCGCCGCGATCACCCATGCGATCTGCCCCACGATAAATCCACCCAGCAGCGGCAGGGCGTCCAGACGCAACCCGCCCAAGCCTGCCGCCAGCAATACCGCGACCACAAAAAACCGTTCCAGCGCGGAACGGTTGAATGCCTTTAAATGCCGCGCCCCGTCGCTAGGTACCGGCACCCGGCCACGGTACCAACGCCAGACCAGCAGGCCGGTGTTGGCCAGCGCCACGCAACCGCCGAAGCTCAAGGCCAGCGCGTGTGTGGCGCCGGATATCGCCCACATCGCCAGCGCCAGCGGAACGATGACAGCCGCCTGCAGCGTCAGGGCGAAAAACATTAGCGCAGAATGATATAAGAATTAGAGCGTCTAATGCAATCATCAAACGCTTTGATGAATTTGCGCTCGGCGCGTCCGACGGCCATGGCGTCCAGCGGGTTGCCGCTCAACGGATGCGCGCCAGCAGGCCGTCCAGCGCTTCCAGGCTGGCGAACTGCACGGTCAGACGGCCGGCGCCCTTGCGATTGGCCGAGATGCGCACGCTCGTGCCCAGGCGTTGCGCCAGCTCCTCCTCCAGCCGCGCGACGTCGCGATCCTTCGCCAACGGCGCATCGACGCGGGGCGGCTTGGCCAGACGCGCGGCGAGCCGTTCCGCTTCGCGCACCGACAGGCCGCGACGCGCGACTTCGCGCGCCGCATCGAGCTGGCGGGCATGGCCCAGCGGCAGCAGCGCGCGGGCATGGCCCATGTCCAGCTCGCCGTTCATCAGCATGGACTGTACCGGCTTGGACAGTTGCAGCAGGCGCAACAGGTTGGACACCGCCACGCGCGAGCGGCCGACCGCATCCGCGGCGCTCTGGTGCGTCATGTCGAATTCCTGGATCAGGCGCTGGATGCCCTGGGCTTCTTCCAGCGGATTGAGATTCTCGCGCTGGATGTTCTCGATCAGCGCCATCTTCAGCGCCACGTCGTCGGCCACCGCGCGCACCAGCACCGGGACTTCGCTGAGACCGGCGATCTGGCTGGCGCGCCAGCGCCGCTCTCCGGCGATGATCTCGTAGCGCCCGCCGGCGATGGCGCGCGCCAGGATGGGCTGCATCAGCCCCTGCGCGCGGATGGATTCCGCCAGCTCGGCGAGCGCGCCTTGGTCCATGCGCGTGCGCGGCTGATACTTGCCGGGCACCAGGCTCTCCACCGGCAAGGTCAGCAGACGCTCGCCGTCACCGGTTTCCCCTTCCCCAAGCAGCGCGTCGAGGCCCCGCCCGAGTCCTTTCAACTTGGCCATCTGGTTATTCCTTTTTCCTACTTTACGATCGCGCGGTTCAGCGGGCGCGCCGGCGGCCCATCAGCTCACGCGCCAGCGCGACATAGGCCTGCGCACCGCGCGAGGCGCGATCATAGTTCAGCGCCGGCAGGCCGTGACTGGGCGCCTCGGCCAGGCGCACGTTGCGCGGCACCACGGTGGTGAACACCTTGGCGCCGAAATGACCTTTGAGCTGATCGGACACATGTTGCGCCAGCGTGTTGCGGTGATCGAACATCACGCGGGCGACCCCCTCGATGACCAGCGCCGGGTTCAGGCGGGCCTTGATCTTCTTGATGGTGTTGACCAGATCCGCCAGACCCTCGATGGCGAAGTATTCGCACTGCATGGGGATCAGCACCGCATCGGCCGCCGTCAGCGCGTTGACGGTGAGCAGGTTGAGCGCGGGCGGACAGTCGATCAGGATGAAATCGTAGCCGGGCGCCACCGTGTGCAGCGCGCTTTTCAGTCGATACTCGCGTTCACGACTGTCCACCAGCTCCACCTCGGCGCCAGCCAGATCGCGATTTGCCGGCAGGAGGTCGTAACCGGCCCCAGTGGATCGGGCGCACACGGTGGCGACATCGGCCTGGCCCAGCAGCAGGTGGTAGACGGTGTGGCGCAGGTGTTGTTTGTCCACGCCGCTACCGGTGGTGGCATTGCCTTGCGGGTCCATGTCCACCAGCAACACGCGCTGGTCCAGGCTGGCCAGGCTGGCGGCCAGATTCACCGCGGTGGTGGTCTTGCCGACACCGCCCTTCTGATTGGTGATGGCGAGGATGCGCGCGCTCATGCCGGCTCCATGATGATGATATGCCGCCGGGCATCCAACCCGGGCACGTGGACAGGCCGGACGTCGAGCACGCGGGCACCGCTCAGCGCGGCAAGCTCCGCATCCGGGCGCTGCCCCTTCAGCGCCAGCCAGCGCCCGCCCCCCGGCAGTAGGTGGCGGGTCAGGCGCACGAACTCGGCCAAATCGCTGAACGCGCGTGCGACGATCTGGGCATAACCGGTGTCGGGACGGTGATCCTCGACGCGCGCATGCACCACGGCGACCTGATGCAAGCCCAGCTCGATCACGGCCTGGCGCATGAAGCCGCAGCGCTTGTCGCTGCTGTCGAGCAAGGTCACGGCCAGTTCGGGCCGGGCGATCGCCAGCGCGATACCGGGCAGCCCCGCCCCGCTGCCGACATCCAGCAGCGGCCCGTCAAAGAGATCGGGCAGGATCGCCAGGCTGTCGAGCAGATGCAGCTTCAGCATGCGCTCCGGCGTATCGATGGCGGTGAGGTTGTACACGCGATTCCACTTCTGCAGCAACGCCAGATAGGCCAGCAACTGCTCGTGCTGACGCGGCGACAGCGCGATGCCCAGGCCATCCAGGCCGGACGCCAGGCGCCGGGTGAGTCGGTCGTCGGTGCTCATGCGGCATCACCGGCCAGCTCGCCGCGCTTCAGATGCACCATCAGCACCGCGATCGCGGCCGGCGTCACGCCGGAGATGCGCGCGGCCTGACCGAGCGTGGCCGGGCGCACCTGGTTCAGCTTCTGCCGCACCTCGATGGACAACCCGGTCAGTGCCATGTAGTCGAAGTCGGCCGGCAGCGGCGTTTCCTCGCGCGCGCGCTGGCGTTCGATTTCCTCCTGCTGGCGCGCCACGTAGCCGGCGTACTTGGCATCGATCTCGAGCTGCTCGCGCGCCTGCGCGTCATCCAATCCCGGCCCGGCGCCCGGCAACGACATCAGCGCGGCGTAGTCCACCTCCGGCCGGCGCAGCAGGTCGAACAGGCTGTACTCACGCTCGATCGCCTTGCCCAGCACCCGCTCGGCCTGTTCGCGCTCGAGCAGCGCCGGGTTCACCCAGGTGCAGCGCAGGCGCTCGCCCTCGCGTTCGATCGCGTCGCGCTTGGCCGCGTAACGCGCCCAGCGGGCATCGTCGACCAGGCCGAGACGGCGGCCGTGTTCGGTCAGGCGTCGGTCGGCATTGTCCTCGCGCAGGCTCAGTCGATACTCGGCACGGCTGGTGAACATGCGGTACGGCTCCTGCACGCCACGCGTGGTCAGGTCGTCCACCAGTACGCCCAGATAGGCTTCGTCGCGGCGCGGCCACCATGGCGCCTCGCCGCGCGCGCGCAACGCCGCGTTGGCCCCGGCCAGCAGGCCTTGGGCGGCCGCCTCCTCGTAACCGGTGGTACCGTTGATCTGGCCGGCGAAGAACAGCCCGGCGATGGCCTGGGTCTCCAGGCTGGGCTTGAGCGCGCGCGGATCGAAGTAGTCATACTCGATGGCGTAACCGGGACGCAGCAGGTGTGCCCGTTCCAGGCCGCGGATGGAGCGCACCAGTTGCAACTGCACGTCGAACGGCAGGCTGGTGGAGATGCCGTTGGGATAGAACTCGTGCGTGTCCAGCCCTTCCGGCTCGAGAAACACGTTATGGCCTTCCTTGTCGGCGAAACGGGTGATCTTGTCCTCGATGGACGGGCAGTAACGCGGTCCGACCCCCTCGATCACCCCGGTATACAGCGGCGAGCGATCCAGGCCGGCGCGGATGATGTCGTGCGTGCGCGCATTGGTCTGCGTCATCCAGCATGGCAACTGGCGTGGATGCATGGCGCGCGAGCCGACAAAGGAGAACACCGGCGCGGGCTCGTCGCCGGGTTGTTCGCGCATTACGGAAAAATCGATGCTGCGGCCGTCGATGCGCGGCGGCGTGCCAGTCTTCAGCCGCCCCACCGGCAGGTTCAGCTCGCGCAGGCGCGCGGCCAAAGAGCGGGCCGGCGGATCGCCCATGCGTCCGGCGGCGAAATTCTCCAGCCCGACATGGATCAGTCCGGCGAGGAAGGTGCCGGTGGTCAGTACCACGGCGCGCGCGCGGATGTCGATGCCCAACTGCGTGCGCACGCCGACGACGCGTTCACCCTCGAGCAGCAGGTCGTCCACCGCCTGTTGCAGCAGGGTCAGATTGGCCTGGTTCTCCAGCCAGCCGCGGATCGCGCGTTTGTACAGTTGACGGTCGGCCTGCGCGCGCGTGGCGCGCACCGCCGGTCCCTTGGAGGAATTGAGGATGCGGAACTGGATGCCCGCCTGGTCGGTGGCCAGCGCCATGGCGCCGCCGAGCGCATCGACCTCCTTGACCAGATGGCCCTTGCCGATGCCACCGATGGATGGGTTGCAGGACATCGCGCCAAGGGTGTCGATGTTGTGCGTGAGCAGCAGCGTGCTCCGGCCCATGCGCGCGGCGGCCAGCGCCGCCTCCGTGCCGGCGTGGCCGCCACCGACCACGATGACATCGAATTCTTCCGGAAAAATCATCGACTTGCCACGATCCTGCGGACTCCTTGGGAGGGCGCGATTCTACGCCAGGGCGACGGGTGTTTCACGTGAAACAGGGTTGGTCGGCTGCCACCAGACCGCCGCCAAGGTCTGCCCGCGCTCAGCCGGTATTGCGCATGCCGGCGGCAATGGCATTGATCGAACGCAGCAACGGCTGCAACCAGGGGCTTTCCGCCTGCGCCTCGGGTGCGATCGCGCGCACGCGGCGCAGCAGCGCAACCTGGATAGAGTTGAGCGGGTCCAGATAGGGATTGCGTCCGGCCAGCGAACGCGCCAGCTCCGGCGTGTCCTCCAGCAAAGTCCTGCTGCCGGCGACCGCGAGTATCTGCGCGCAGGCGCGCCGGAATTCGGCGCGGATGGCGGCGAACACCGCCGCCGCCTGCTCGGGGTCCTCGCACAACTCCGCATATTCACGCGCGATACCCATGTCCGCCTTGGCCAGCGCCATTTGCGCGTTGGCCAGCAGCGTGCGAAAGAATGGCCACTCGCGATACATGCGCTGCAACTTCGCCAGGCGTGCGGGGTCGTCGGCGCGCCACGCCTCCAGCGCCGTGCCCACGCCGTACCAGGCCGCCAACGCATGGCGCGACTGCCCCCAGGCGAAAACCCAGGAGATGGCCCGCACCGACGCACGCGAGCGGTCGCCATGCTTGCGGTGCGACGGGCGCGAACCGATGTTGAGCCAGCCGATCTCGCGGACCGGCGTCGCCTCGTAGAAATAGTCGAGAAAGCCCTCGGTGCGCTCGGTGAGCGTTCGGTAGTGCGCCTCGCCGACGCGCGCGATCTCGTCCATGATGCCCAGGTCGTCGCGCCTGTCCTCGGAGCGTGCACGCACCAAGTGGCTGCTCGCCTTGAGCAGGCCGGTCACGCCCACGGTCAGCTCGTAGATGGCGGTCTCCATGTTGTTGTACTTGTAGAACAGCACCTCGCCCTGTTCGGTGAACTTGATCTCGCCGCGCACGGTGGCGGGCGGCTGCGCCAGGATCGCCTCGTGCGTCGGGCCGCCGCCGCGGCCGACGGTACCGCCACGGCCATGAAACAACCGGCAGCGTATGCCCTCCGCATCGCACAAGGTGATGATGCGTTTCTGCGCCTCGTAAAGACGCCAGGACGAGGCGAGGATGCCGCCATCCTTGCAGGAATCGGAATAGCCCAGCATCACCTCCTGGCCTTCCTGGTAGGCGTGCAACAGGGCGCGATACTCCGGCTGGCGCAGCAGGCGCGCCAGAATGTCGTCCGCGCGCGACAGATCGTCGATGGTCTCGAACAGCGGACTGACGCCGATGTGGCAATACCACTGCCCCGCCAGCCGGCCCGCCAGGCCCGCGAGGGCGGCCAGCAACATGACCTCCATGACATGGGACGCGGCATGGGTCATGGAAATGACGTAACGGCCCATGCATTGCGGACCAAGCTCGCGGCGCATGTGGGCGATGAGCTGAAACACGCGCAGCGTTTCGCGCGTCGCCTCGCTCAACGCCGCCGGATCGAACACCAGCCCGTCCGGGTGGGCAACACACTGCGCCAACAACTCCAGGCGCCGGCCCTCGTCCATGCCGGCGTAATCGATGGCGGCGGCATGGCGCAGTATCTCGGCGACGGCGACACCATGCCGCGCCGACTCCTGACGGATGTCCAGGCGCATCAGATGGAAGCCGAAGGTGCGCACCAGCATGATCAGGTCGTCGAGTTCGCCGTGCGCCACGGCGCCATCGCCATGGCTGATCAGCGAGTCGCGGATCACACACAGGTCGTCGAGCAGCGCCTGCGCGCCGACATAACCGGGCGTCTCGAAACTGACATCGTGATCGTCGATGGCCCTGCGCACCAGCTCCAGGTTGCGCATCAGGCGATGGCGCACGAATGCCAGCTTGCGCCGATAAGGCTCCTGCTTGTAGCCATGAGGCCACGCCTGCATGGCCGCTGCGTAGGCCGCCGCATCCTGCTCGACACTGGCCAGGAACGCCGACGAGGGCTGACACAGCCCGGTGGAGAACGACAGCAGCTCGCTGAGACGCTCCACCCGCCGCAGGTATTCCTCCAGTGCGGTGCGCGACTGCATGCGCCACGCCAGCGCGGTCACCTGCGCGGTCACCAGCGGATGGCCGTCGCGGTCGCCGCCGATCCAGGAGCCGAAACTCAGGAAAGGATGATCAGCGCAGCGCGCTGCCAACGCCTCGCCGTACACATCCTGCAACGCGCGCCGGTAGTTGCGGTAGACGCCGACCACCGCATGGAATAGTGACTGCGGGAAGTACGACAGTCCGGCGCGGATCTCGTCCCGCACCTCCAGGCGGTAATCCCGCACCTCATCGGTCTTCCACAGTACCTGGATCTGCGAAGCCAGGCGACGCTTGACCTCGTCCCGATACATACCGGACTGACGCGGATCCTCCAGCTCCTCCAGGCTCAGGAAGATGGCGCGCAGCGCGCCCTTGATGGTACGCCGCTTGGCTTCCGACGGGTGCGCGGTGAGCACCGGCATGTAGCGCAGTTCACGCAACAGCGGCGCCAGCTCGTCGGCGCTCACCCCCTCCTCGCGCAACGCCAGCAGCACGTCGTGAAACGATGCGGGCCACATGTGCTTGCCGGCACGCACTGCGCGCCGGCGGCGCGCAAGATGATGCGATTCCTCAGCGATGTTGAGCAGGCTGAAATAAATGTTGTAGGCGCGCACGATCTGATTGAGCGCCTCCGGCGTCAGCCGGTCGATGGCGCGCATCAGCTCGGCGCGGGCATCGTCGTCATCGCGTTCGCGCAACGCGATGAAACCGAGACGCAGGGTCTTCAACGAAGCATAGACCGACGGCTTGAGCTGCGCGCGCAGCACCCGGCTGAGCGGCTGGATCAACTGGCGCACGCGCCGCTGCAGGCCGACTTCGGGGAGGGCGGCGTCCTCCGTCGTTTCACGTGAAACCATCGCGGGTTCTCGTTTCAGACATGGGCATAGAGTTTGTGGTACAGGCCGCCGCGCGTCATCAGACTGTCATGATCGCCTTCCTCGACCACGCGGCCATTCTCGAACACCAGTATACGGTCGGCCTGCCGCACCGCGGACAGGCGGTGGGCGATGATCAACGTGGTGCGGGCGCGCAGAAAGCCGCCCAGCGCTTCGTGCAACTGCCGTTCCGTGGCGCTGTCCAGCGCCGAGGTCGCTTCGTCCAGGATCACCACGCTCGGCCGAGTCAGGATCATGCGCGCCATGGCCAGGCGCTGACGTTGGCCGCCGGACAGCCGCACTCCATGCTTGCCGACGATACTATCCAGCCCTTCGGGCAGCGTTGCGACGAAGTCGCGCAACTGCGCGATGTCCAGAGCCCGCCACAACTCGGCCTCATCCGGTTTCCGGCCCATGCCCAGGTTGTCACGCACACTGGCATTGAACAGCACGGGATGCTGCAACACCACGCCGACGTGCTCGCGCACCGTGGCCCAGCCGATCTCGCGCACGTCGACGCCACCATAACGGATGCTGCCCGAACTGAGCGGATAAAGCCCCAGCAAAGCCTGCACCAGGGTCGACTTGCCGCCGCCCGAGGCCCCGACCAGGGCGACCTTCTCGCCCGCGGCGATGTGCAGGCTGACACGGTCCAGCACGCGCTCGCCCTCGCCATAGGCGAAGCTCGCGTCTTCCAGGGTCACATCGACGGTCGGGCGGCCGGCGAACGGGTTGCGGCGCTCCGTATCCACGCGCATCGGCGTCAACGCCAGCAACCCGTTGATGCGCGCAAGCGCTGCATTGGCGGCGAACCAGCCGTGCTGGATGTTGATCATCTCCTGCACCGGCGACATCATGAACCACAGGTAACTGAACACCGCCAGCATCTCGCCGATGCTCAGGTCGCTGAACACCACCATCAGCATGGCGCCGGCGCGGAAGGCGTCGAACCCGGCCAGAAACACGAACATCGACGCGCGATTCATCGCATCCGACTTCCAGGCAAAGGCCGCGGCATGTCGGCGTATGTCCGCCGCGCGTTGCCCGACCCGCGCCAGGTAATGGCGTTCCCGGTTCATCGCGCGTATCTGATTGAGCGCATCCAGCGTCTCCGCCAGCGTCTCCTGGAATACTTCGAACGCGGCGTTCTCGCGCTTCTTCCAGGTCTTGACGCGTTTGCCCAGACGCGCGGAGAAACCGATCACCAGTGGATTGAGCAGCAGTATGAACAACGCCAGTTGCCAATGGATCCACAGCAACACGATGCTGACGCCCAACAAGGACAGTACCGCCACCACGAAGCCCGATACCGACGCACCGAGGAAACCGTCGATGGCATTGACGTCGGTGACGAAGTGCGAAGTGACGCGGCCGGAACCCAACGTCTCGTATTCGGACAGTGCGATGCGCGACAGGCGATGCAACATACGCAGGCGCAGGCGGTACACCACCTGCTTGGAAACCAGCGAGAACGTGCGCGTCTGCCAGACGTTGAGCAGGATGGAGATCAGGCGCAGGCCCAGGCTGAGCAGCAGCGCCAGCAGCACGAACAACACCGGGCCGTGCCAGTGCTCGGGGAACCACGGAGCGAAGAACGCGATGAAGGCCCCCGGATGATCCAGCAACACCTCATCCACCAGGATGGGCAGGAACAACGGCACCGGCACCGCACAGATCACCGCCAGCACCGCGATCAGGTTCGCCTTGAGCAGCGCACCGCGATGCGCCTTCAGTTCGCCCAGGATGTGGCGCCAAGTCAGGGTGCGCGGACCATCCGTGCCCACCGTCATGAAATCGTCATCTGCGTCATCCCGGTCACGCACGCCCACCAACGCCACTGCCGCATCGTTCATCGTTCCAACCAAACCTTTGATTTCAAACAGTCAACTCAAGCCGCGCGCGATGCGGTCGATGGCATGAGGCTTGCTGATAATTAAGTAATAGCAACTCACCCTCGAGGCCGACGCGATGTTAGACGAACCTTTGGACCTGCGCCTGCGTGAACACTTCTACGACAACCAAGGCTGGGACCAGCAATGCGCGCTGGAGCGCCGCTTCGCGCGCATCGCCCGCGAACTGGTGCGCCGTTGGCAGCATGGCGATGTCGACGACTACCTCGACCGGCTGTTGATCGACGATCGCGGCAACCGCATGGGCTTTCCCCACGAAGTGCTGGAGGAACTGATCTTCCTGGCCAGCATCCGCTGGCACCTGAACCATGACCAGGCCAACCGCTGGGCCCAAACCACCGCCCCGGAGTTCAGCTTCCACGCCAGGGACGACACCGCGCGCGCGCAGGATGCTGGTCGCGCCTGGGTGCTGGAATGAGCGGTGAATCGGAGGGTTGATCTACTTGCCGATGCAGAACTGAGCAAAGATCACGCCCAGCAGGTCATCGGCGTGGCAGGCGCCGGTGATCTCACCCAGAGCGTCCTGCGCCAGGCGCAACTCCTCGGCGAACAACTCCGGCTGCAGCACAAGACCACGTGCGACGGCCAGATGCTCACCGGCACGGCGCAGCGCATGCAGATGGCGCGTGCGGGCGCTGATCACACCTTCGCCGGTGCCGCGCCAGCCGGCCAACGCCAGTAGCCGGCCGCGCAGCAGGTCGATGCCAGTACCGATCTTGGCGGACAGCCAGATTTCATCGCCCTCGATGCGCGCCGTCTCCGACGTCAGGTCGATCTTGTTGTGGACCGTGATCACCGGTATGTCCGGCAGGCGCGCGAGGATCTCCGCCTCTTCGCGACCCACCCCGTGCTGCGCATCCACCAGCAGCACGGCGATGTCCGCACGCGCCAATTCCGCCCAGGCCCGGGCGATGCCCAGGCGCTCGACCGGATCCTCGGTATCGCGCAGGCCGGCGGTATCGATCAGGTGCAGCGGTATGCCATCGATCTGCATCGCTTCACGCAACACGTCGCGTGTAGTGCCGGCAACGTCGGTGACGATGGCGGCGTCGTAGCCTGCCAGCGCGTTCATCAGACTGGACTTGCCGACATTGGGCTGGCCGATGAGTATGACATTGAGACCCTCGCGCAGCAGGGCACCCTGGCGTGCCTGCTCCAGCACGGCGGCAAGCCGGTCCGCGGCGACATCGAGCCGACCGGTGAGGTCATGGTCGCGCTCGATGTCGATGTCTTCTTCGGGAAAGTCGAGTATCGCCTCCACCAACGCGCGCAGTTCGATCAGGGCGTCCCGCACCGCATCGACCCGGCGCGAGAACTCCCCTGCCAGCGACCGCCGCGCCGCACGCGCGGCTTCGGCGCTGCCGGCATCGATCAGATCGATGATGGCCTCCGCCTGCGCCAGATCCAGCTTGCCGTTCAGAAAGGCGCGTTGACTGAATTCTCCCGGCGTCGCCAGGCGCGCGCCCAGTTGCAGGCAACGCTCCAGCAGCAGGCGCTGCACCACCGGCCCGCCATGACCCTGCAGTTCGAGCACATGCTCGCCGGTAAACGAGTGCGGCGCGGGGAAGTAAAGCGCGATGCCATCGTCGATGACTTCGCCATCGGCAGCGAGGAACCGCGCGCGCGCGGCATGGCGCGGCGCGATCTCCCGCCCGAGCAGGCCGGCCATGAACGGCCTCGGATCGTCGCATGACAGACGCACCACGCCGATGCCGCCCCGACCGGGCGGGGTGGCCACCGCGCAGATACTGTCGCGCGTGTTGGTCATCGACCGCCAGCCGCGTCCAAACCCGAAGCCGCAGCGGATTGCCGGATCAGCGTTTGATGTTGGGCGCCGCCTTGGCGGCACGCTCGATGACGGTGTTGATGCGCCACTGCTGCAGGATGGACAGCACGTTGTTGACCAGCCAGTACAGCACCAGGCCGGCGGGGAAGAAGATGAACATGATGGAGAACAGGATGGGCATGGCCATCATGACCTTCTGTTGCACCGGGTCCGGCGACACCGGCGACAGCTTGACCTGGATGAACGACGTGATGGCCATAACGATGGGCAGGACGAAATAGGGATCCGGCTGCGACAGGTCGGTGATCCAGCCGGCGAACGGCGCCTGACGCAGTTCCACGGCGCCCAGCAGCACCCAGTACAAAGCGATGAACACGGGTATCTGCACCAGGATGGGCAGACAGCCGCCGAGCGGATTGATCTTCTCCTCCTGGTAGATCTTCATCATCGCCTCGTGCATCTTCTGGCGATCGTCACCGTAGCGTTCCTTGAGGCTTTGCAGGCGCGGCGCCAGCTTGCGCATCTTGGCCATGGACTTGTAGCTGGCCGCGGACAAGGGATAGAACACCAGCTTGATCAACACCGTCAGCAGGATGATGGCCACACCCCAGTTGTGCACCAGACCATGCAGCCAGTTGAGCAGAATGAACAGGGGATAGGCCAGCACCGTCAGCCAGCCGTAATCGACCACCAGATCCAGGCCGGGCGCCAGCGTCTTGATCTTGGACAGTTCCTGCGGGCCGGCATACAGGCGCATGCGCGCACTGGCTTCCTCACCCGGGGCTATGGTGAGTCCGGCCTGGATCACACCCGCCGTGTACTCGTCGTTGCCGAGCGAACGGGTATAGAACTCGCGCGGCGTGGTATCGTTGGCGTCGGCCATCAGCCAGGCGGCGACGAAGTGGTGCTGCACCATGGCCAGCCAGCCGTCACGTGCCTCGCGCACGTGATCCGCCTTGTTCTTGGCGATGTCCTCGAAACTGACTTTCTGGAACTTGCCCGCCTCGGTGTAGATGGCCGGTCCGGTAAAGGTGTAAACCATCCAGGACTCGCCTTCCGGGGCTTTGCCATGGCGCAGGAACTGGTAATAGGGAAACGCCTCGATACGCTCCTGGCCACGATTGACCACCCGCGTATCGATGTCCACCAGATAGCTGCTGCGCCGGAAGGTATAGGTACGGTGGACCTCGGCGTACGGCAGGTCGGCGCGCAGCGCAACGCTCACCGTATCCTCGCCATCCCGCAGCCGATGCTCGCCGGGCACGAGCTCGAACACCGTCTTGTGTGTGGGCAGATCACCGCCGACGAAACCCATCTGCGCGAAATAGTTGCGCCCGGCCTTCTGTTCGAACAATCGCAGCGGCTCGCTGGAATCCTCATTGTGCCGATAACCGGTCAACACGAGCTCACGCAAATCGCCGCCGTGCGCGTCGATCTCCGCGACCAGTACATCGGTCACCACGCGAACACGCGCGCCGCTCAGGGCCTCCTGCGCTTCCGCTGAGGGCTCGACGGCGCGCAGGGATGCGCCCGGCGAGGGGGTGGCGGCATCACCGCCGGGCGCTGCCGACGTGCCGGCTTCAACCGTCCGCGCGTCGCCGGCTTGTGCTGCCTCCACAGCCGGCTTGGGCCGGTTGTAGTCCTGCCACGCCTCCCACAGCAATAGCAGCGAGAAGGAAAAGACGACGAACGCGACGATGCGCTGGATATCCATGACAGTGTTGACTCAGAGCGGTTTCGTAGGCAGGTCTTGCGTCATCCCGGTGGCGTCCACCCTACGACGACGCACGCAAGACGCGCATTTTCGCAAACTCGCAAGAAAAGTTCGCGACAGATCGACGTCGGCCATGCGCCCGCGCACACGCGCGACCACGTCGAGGCCGGTCATCTCATGCTGATTCAGACGGAAGGTCTCACGCAGCAACCGTTTCACCCGGTTGCGCGCGACCGCGGTGGCAATGACCTTCCGCGGCACGATCATGCCCAGGCGGGCATACGGAAGGCCGTTGGGTGCGGCGAGCACGTCCAGGCCGCCCTGACCCTGACTACACCTGAAACGAAAAACGGATGAGAACTCATCCGCCGAGCGCATTTTTCGGCGCCACCCGAAGGTGAACCGCGCGCCGGGCGCCACGTTCGACACGTGCCGGATCGAACCGGCCGGCCGGCGCGGATCAGACGGCCAGACGCTTGCGGCCCTTGGCCCGGCGCGCATTGATCACGGCGCGACCGCCCACGGTCTTCATGCGCGCACGAAAACCATGGGTGCGCTTGCGGCGTACGACGGAAGGTTGGTAGGTGCGTTTCATGACGGTTCCTCGGAGAACTTCGACGAAGCTGGGAAAAAGCGTGGCATTACACCGTCAATACAGGGGTTTGTCAATCTTCACGCTGGTCCGACGCCCACGCGACGACCGCCGGCGAGGTGCTAGAATCGCCTTCCATTCCGCCGCGACGTCATGCCAACACCGCTCATGGATAACTTCTGGAGCCACTGCCTCGCGCATTTCGAGCGGACCCTCAACAGCCAGCAACTGAACACTTGGATCCGCCCTTTGACCCTGTGCGTCACGCCGGGCCGTGTCGCCGTCAAAGCGCCCAACCGTTTCGTCGCACAATGGGTGCGGGATAAGTTCCTGCGCGACATCGACTCGCTGGCGCGCGAGTATTTTTCCGAACCGCCGATCATATGCCTGGAAATCGCCGACGCGACTTCCACGCCGGCCGCCCCGGTTGCCGAACCCACCGATGACCGGCCGGTCGGCGTCACCGACCGCACCCGCCGGTTGGCACCAGCCCCTGCCATCGTGTCGACATCCAGGAACAAGGACACCGCCAAGCCACCCGCACTGGACGAAAGTCGCCTCAACCCGCTGTTCAACTTCGACACCTTCGTGCCCGGCAAAGCCAACAGCATGGCGCGCGCTGCCGCGTTGCAGGTCGCCGACAATCCGGGTGCAGGCTATAACCCGCTGTTCGTCTATGGTGGTGTCGGCCTGGGCAAGACCCACCTGGTCCAGGCCATCGGCAACCGCCTGGTCGAGCAGGACAACCGTGCACGGGTACGCTACATCCACGCCGACCGCTATGTGTCCGACATGGTGCGCGCAGTGCGCTCCAACGCCTATGACGACTTCAAGCGCCGCTACGACAGTCTGGATCTGCTGCTGATCGACGACATCCAGTTCTTTGCCGGCAAGGACGGCACGCAGGAACAGTTCTTCTACACGTTCAACACACTGATCGAGGAACACAAGCAGGTCATCATCACCAGTGACACCTTTCCCAAGGACATGGAAGGCATCGAGGAGCGCCTGAAATCTCGCTTCAGTTGGGGTCTCACGGTCATGCTGGAACCGCCGGAACTGGAGATGCGGGTGGCCATCCTGCTCGACAAGGCTCGCTTGGACAAGGCCGAACTCGATGAAGGCACGGCGTTCTTCATCGCCAAACAGGTCCGTTCCAACGTGCGCGAACTGGAAGGTGCATTGAAAAGGGTGATCGCGTTCGCGCGTTTCAACAACCGGCCGATTTCCGTGGAACTGGCCAAGGAAGCGCTCAAGGATCTGCTCTCGGTGCAGAACCGCCAGGTATCGATCGAGAACATCCAGAAGACCGTCGCCGACTATTACAAGATCAAGGTCGCCGACATGTATTCCAAGAAGCGGGTGCGCAACGTGGCCAGACCGCGCCAGATGGCGATGTACCTGGCACGCGAACTGACCGACCTGTCCTATCCGGAGATCGGCCTGTCCTTCGGTGGCCGCGATCACACCACGGTATTGCACGCATGCGCCAAGATCGAAGAACTGAAGGCGCAGGACCCCACTCTGCGCAAGGACTACACCTTGCTGTTGCAGGTACTGACCGGATGATCGCCCAGTTTGCCCGACCTGCCGCTGCGACGCGGTCACCGTGGACAAACCTGTTGGCATACGGGGGATGAAATGTGGATAACCGCCGCCCTAGCCGACATCGGAAAATCCATACACATTGTGCCCACACCCTGACCACAGCCTTGTCAACGGCTTTTTCCACAGCCCAAGTCAATGATTTTGATAAACTTTAGCCGCTTATCCCACGCTTGTCCGCGGCCTAGTCATCACTATTAGGAAGAACTCCATGCTTGTAATGAAATCTTCCAGAGACGCCTTGCTCAAGCCGCTGCAGACGGTGGCAGGCGTAGTGGAGCGCAAACACACCCTGCCCATCCTGTCCAACGTCCTGATCGAAGTACAAGGCGAGCGTGCCGCCTTCACCGCAACCGATCTGGAACTGCAAATCACCACTTGGGCGGATGAACCGGGTGCGGGCGATTCGGCTTTCACCGTCGCCGCGCGCAAGATGCTGGATATCTGCCGCTCACTGCCGGACATCGAACCGGTCGTACTCGAACTTTCCGCCGAAGACCAATTGCGTGTTCGTTCCGGCCGGAGCCGTTTCAATCTGGTGACCCTGCCGGCTCGGGACTTTCCCAAACTGCAGATACCCGAAGGCCAAGGCATCGGCTTCGAGGTGCCGCAAGGGGTGATGCGCAAGGCGCTCACGCGCGTGCAATACGCCATGGCGGTACAGGACATCCGCTACTACCTCAATGGCATGCTGTTCTCGGCGCAGGACAAGCGCCTGACCTTGGCAGCCACTGATGGCCATCGTCTGGCGGTGGACGGCGTCGCTCTGGCACATGAACTGGCCCAGGGCATCGATGTGATCCTGCCGCGCAAGACCGTGCTCGAACTGGTCAAGTTGCTGGCCGACAACGACGAACCGGTGCAGGTGCAGGTGAGTTCCAGCCAGGTGGTTTTTCGCCGGCCGGAATTCGAACTGCGCAGCAAAGTCGTCGATGGCAAGTTTCCGGACTGGCAACGCGTCATCCCTGTCGGGCACGACAAGCAGTTCGCCATCCAGCGTCAACGCCTGTCCCAGGCGCTCGCGCGCGCGGCCATCCTCACCAACGACAAGTACCGTGGCGTGCGCGTCGCGCTGACCGCGGGTTCACTGCGCATCGCATGCAGCAACAACGAACAGGAAGAGGCACAGGAGGAACTGGACATCGACTATGCTGGCGAGCCGCTCGACATCGGCTTCAACGTGCAGTATCTGCAAGACGTGCTGAACAATCTCGACTACGATGCCGTGCTCTGCTCCTTCGGCGACCCCACCAGTTCCCTGCTCATCACCATACCGGGCGACGACGTCTTTCGCTACGTGGTGATGCCCATGCGCATCTGAGCGCGCTGGTATGCGACGGCCGGCAGCACCGGCCGGGCGCGTCCATCTACTTCTCACTCGATCAAAGGTTTCACGTGGAACATCAAGACGCCAACGGCGGCTACGACGAATCCAGCATCCAGCAACTGGAAGGACTGGAAGCGGTGCGCAAGCGGCCGGGCATGTACATCGGCGATACGTCCGACGGCACCGGCCTGCATCACATGGTGTTCGAAGTACTGGACAACGCCATCGACGAGGCGCTGGCCGGCTGGTGCGACGACATCAAGGTGATCATCCACCCCGACAACTCGATTTCCGTGGCCGACAACGGCCGCGGCATCCCCATCGGCATCAAGTACGACGACAAGCACGAGCCCAAGCGCTCCGCCGCCGAGATCGTCATGACCGTGTTGCATGCTGGCGGCAAGTTCGACCAGAACAGCTACAAGGTATCGGGCGGCCTGCATGGCGTCGGCGTGTCCTGCGTCAACGGCCTGTCCAAATGGCTGCGCCTGACCATACACCGCGACGGCAAGAAGCATTTCATGGAGTTCGCCCGCGGCGTACCGGTGAATCGCCTGGTGGAAACGCACAATGGCGTCGCAGTGTCGCCGTTGCGAGTGCTCGGCGACACCGCCCGCCGGGGCACGGAAGTCCATTTCCTCGCGGACGAAGAAATCTTCGGGCACGTCGACTACCACTACGACGTGTTGTCCAAGCGCATCCGCGAACTGTCCTTTCTCAACAACGGGGTGAAGATCGAACTGCTGGATGAAAGGGATGGCCGCCAGGAAAACTTCGCCTTTTCCGGCGGCGTGAAAGGCTTCGTCGAGTACATCAACCGCGCCAAGCAGGTGTTGCACCCCAACGTGTTCCATGCCGTCGGCGAACGCGACGGCATCACGGTGGAAGTCGCCATGCAATGGAACGCGAGTTATCAGGAACAGGTGCAGTGCTTCACCAACAACATCCCACAACGGGACGGCGGCACCCACCTCACCGGCCTGCGTGCCGCGATCACACGCACCCTCAACAAGTACATCGAGGAAAACGAGATCGCCAAGAAGGCCAAGGTGGAAACTACCGGTGACGATATGCGCGAGGGCCTCACCTGCGTGTTGTCCGTCAAGGTGCCCGATCCCAAGTTCTCATCGCAGACCAAGGACAAACTGGTGTCGTCCGAAGTCAAGCCGGCGGTCGAGGATGTGGTCGCGCAACGGCTCACCGAGTACCTACTGGAACGCCCCGCCGATGCCAAGGTCATCTGCAGCAAGATCGTCGAGGCCGCGCGCGCCCGTGAAGCTGCGCGCAAGGCGCGCGAGATGACGCGCCGCAAGGGCGTGCTGGATTCCGCCGGCCTGCCCGGCAAACTCGCCGACTGTCAGGAAAAGGATCCGGCGCTGTCCGAACTCTACCTGGTCGAGGGCGACTCGGCCGGCGGCTCGGCCAAACAGGGGCGCGACCGCAAATTCCAGGCCATCCTGCCGCTCAAGGGCAAGATACTGAACGTCGAGAAGGCACGCTTCGACAAGATGCTGTCGTCGCAGGAAGTGGCCACGCTGATCACCGCGCTGGGCACCGGCATCGGCAAGGAGGATTACGATCCCGCCAAGCTGCGTTACCACCGCATCATCATCATGACCGACGCCGACGTCGACGGATCGCACATCCGCACGTTGTTGCTGACCTTCTTCTACCGGCAGATGCACGAGCTGGTGGAACGCGGCCACATCTACATCGCCCAGCCACCGCTGTACAAGGTCAAGCAGGGCCGGCGGGAGACCTACCTCAAGGACGACTACGAATTGAAGCAGTATCTGCTGCGCGAAGCGCTCAATGGTGCCGAACTGGTTCCCGGTGCGGGCCAGTCGCCTCTGGCAAACGAAAGCTTCGAACGCATCGCCCGCGAGTTTCTGTTGGCGGAAGCCATGATCGAACGTCTGGCGCGGCGCATGGATGCCGACGTGCTGTATGCGCTATTGAAGTTGCCGGCGATCAGTCTGAACGACGAGCAGGCGGCGCAGCAGGCAGCCGACCTGCTGACCGGACAGTTGTCCCGCCTTGGCGCCGTGCGCATCGTGCCGCAACGGTACGAGGGCGACATCGGCTGGCGTCTGGAGATCACCCGCGTGCGCCATGGCATCGGCCATACTAGCCATCTCACCGCCGAGTTCATCGACGGCGGTGACTACGATCTGCTGCGCCGCACCGGTGAAATCCTGCGCGATCTGCTGCACGAAGGCGCCGAGATCCGACGCGGCGAAGCGCGCGCACCCGCCAGCGACTTCAAGCAGGCGCTGGACTGGCTGCTCGGCGAGGTGAAGAGGAATCTCTCCATCCAGCGTTACAAGGGCCTGGGAGAGATGAATCCCGAGCAATTGTGGGAAACCACCATGGACCCCAACGTGCGTCGCCTGCTGCGCGTGCAGATCGAGGATGCCATCGCCGCCGACGGCATCTTCACCACGCTGATGGGCGAGGAAGTGGAACCGCGCCGGCATTTCATCGAAACCAACGCGCTGGGAGTACGTAACCTGGACGTGTGAGGCGGCGCACATGCCGTCCGTTGGGCAGCACCGGATGCCATCGATCGGCCGCGAGGTCAACGTCCGACCGGCTGCCGAGACGGCCTCGTCCTGATGATTCGGTGGCTGTTCGAGGTCTGAAGCGTACCGCACAGGAGGCATCATGGCGCGCATCGTTCCCGACGGCTGGAAGGAACTGGCGGCGACCGGCGCGGCCGCGCGCGAGATCGAGACGCTGACGCTGCTCGCCGCTGCCCTGCCCGATGTTTATACCGTCTACCACGCCGTGCACTGGACCAATCTGGAGCACGGTTTTTCGGTCTACGGTGAAATCGATTTCGTGGTGGTGAACCGCGCCGGCGACCTGCTGCTCATCGAGCAGAAGAGCGGTTTTCTGGAAGAATCGGCCGAGGGTCTGGTGAAGCGTTACGCCGACAAGGTCAAGAGCGTACCCGCGCAGCTCGCGCGTACCGTGGCGGCGATGCAGGTGAAGTTGGCGCGACGTCCCGGCTGCAAAGGCGTGCGCGTCGATTACCTGCTCTATTGCCCGGATTTTCGGGTCAGGCAACTGGAGAGCGCCGGCATTTCCATAGGGCGCATCGTCGACGCCCGACGTCGGGATCAACTGGCCGCCACCATCGAGGCGGCGCTGCCGCCGGGCGAAATCGACGACCGGGCGGTCGAGGTGCATCGCTTCCTGCGCGACGTGGTCCAGTTGGACACCGACGTCAGCGCGTTGGTCGGCCGCGCCGGCGCGCTGGTCACCCGCGTTTCCGGCGGGCTGGCCCATTGGGCGAGGCAGCTCGATTTCCAGCCGTTCCGCCTCCGGGTCCAGGGTACGGCCGGTTCGGGCAAGACTCAGCTCGCGCTGGCCGAGTACCGCGACACCCTGGCGCGCGGCGGCCGGCCGCTGTTCGTCTGCTTCAACCGGCCGTTGGCCGATCATTTCCGCGCCATCGCTCCGGCCGGCGGTTGGGTGGGCACGCTGCATACCTTGTGCGACCAGCGTTTGCGCGCCACCGGCGAACTGCCGGATTTTTCCCGGCCGGACGCCTTCGACCGCCTGGTCGAGCGGGCGGCCGAGTTGCCGGTGGGCGACGACTGGCTGTTCGATACGTTGATCGTCGATGAGGGCCAGGACTTCTCCGAGGTCTGGCGGGATATGGCGCTTCGGCATCTGAGGCCGGACGGCCGCGCGCTATGGCTGGAGGACCCGCTGCAGAACCTGTATGGCCGGCCGCCGTTGACCCTGCCCGGCTGGGTGGTGCTGCATGCCCGCGGCAACTACCGCAGCCCGCGTCCCGTGGTACGCATGCTGCAAGCCCTGCTGCCGCAGGGGGCCGCCATCGAAGCGGTGGGGCCGTTGCACGACGCGGGCCTGGAGATACTGACCTACCGCGATACGGCGCAGTTGCCGGCACAAGTCAAGGAGGGCGTCCGCTTGTGTCTGGCGGCGGGCTATCGCAAATCGGACATGGCGCTGATCAGCTTTCGCGGGCGAGAGCAGTCGGCGCTGTTCCGCTATACCCAGCTCGGCCCGCATACGCTGAAAACGTTCACCGGCGACTACGACCTGCTCGGACATCCCCTCTACGGCGAAGGCGATCTGCTGCTGGAAACGGTGTACCGGTTCAAGGGTCAGGCCGCCGCCGCCGTGGTGTTTGCGGAAATCGACTTCGATGTGCTGGACGACAAGGCGGTGCGCAAGCTGTTCGTCGGTGCCACGCGGGCGATGATGAAGCTGGTGCTGGTGATCTCCGAGCGCTCGGCAGCCCTGCTGATGGAGCGTTTGCCCTGATACGGCGTGTTCGCCCGTACACTGTCAGCCGATCCGAGCGCATCGACATTTGCGCCAGGCCATGATCCATACCCGTCATGCCGAAGTCGAGCCGGCGCTCACTCTGGACGGCAGCGAGATACGCGAACTGATGCACCCAAGCCGGCATGGCAACCGGGCGCAGAGTCTGGCCGAGGCCACGGTCGCGCCGGGCGCGACCACGCATTTGCACCGGCACCGGGTCAGCGAGGAGATCGATCATGTGGTCGCCGGCTGCGGTCGCATGACCCTGGGCGAAGCCAGCCTGACCCTGGCGGTGGGCGATACGGTGCTGATTCCGCCGGGTACGCCGCACTGTCTGGACAACACTGGCGACGCACCGCTGCGCGTGCTGTGTTGTTGCCGTCCGCCCTACGCGCACGCCGATACCGATTTGCTCGGACGGCGGCGCGTGTCAGCCGACGGCGCGCAGGTCGAGCGCGTGCCGCACGCGCGCGGCCAGCGCTTCCGGTGTCGACGAGATGATCTCCTCGGGGATGCCGAACTTGCCGGTCAGCCGGGCGTGGCTCTCGAAGCCATAGGCGGCGATGAAGGCGTGCATGCCGGCGGCGACGGCGGCGGCGAAATCCTTGTGTTCATCGCCACAGGCATACGCTCTGGCCGGGTTCACGCCCAGCCGCTCGCGTTCGGCACGGAAATAGGGCGTCTTCTCCTGCCGCAACGGGATGTGATGAAAGAAATCCAACCGATCGATTTCGACGCCGTGGCGGCGAAACAGCCGGGCGAGCGTGTGTACCGGTTCCAGCGTGACGTTGCGCGTGACGATGCCGACATGCAGTTCGGGTGCCGCCATCAGATCGCGCAACAGTTCCGGCATCTGCGGATAGAGTCGGGCTTCTTCGCGGTAGACCTCGGTCAGCGTCGCCAGGATCTCGCGGCGCACGCCCCGACCGAAATGCTTGGCCAGATTGCGCGGAAATTCCTTGATGCCGCCCAGGTACTTGAACAGATTGCGACGTTTCTGGAAGCGCTCGAGGTCGCCCAGATCCATGCCGTGCCGAGCGAACGCGATGCCCATGGCGCTGAACGCATCGATCAGCGTGCCGTCGGCATCGATGACGATCATGCGCGCATGGCCCCGATACGGCACGGTCATCGTTTGGCGCCCACGAACAGGTAGTACGGCACGCGCAGCCCCGGCAGGTAGGGCACGGGCGCGCGCAGGCAGTCGAAGCGCAAGGTCTGGCAGTCATTGAGCAATGTCGTGGTGTGCGCGTCGCTCAGGTGCACGCCATCGTGCGCGAACCAGCGCCGCCAGCAGGCGTTGCCCAGACGGCTGCCGTCCTGCGGCAGGTGGAAGTCGACCACGCCGATGCGGCCGCCGGGCGCCAGCATGGCCAGCGCATTGGCCAGCGTCGCGCGCCAGTCCGGCATCATGGTCAGCGCGTAGGACAGCAGTACCCGGTCGACCGGCTCGAGCGGTCGCCAGGTCGTGGCATCGGCTTCGACCACTTCGACGTTGACGTGCTCGGCCGCGCGGGCGCGCGCCAGCGCGAGCAGCGGCGGACACAGATCGACCAGCGTGATCGACGTCAGGCTGGACAGCGGCCGGGTGCGCGCGAGCAGCTCCAGGTTCGCGCCGGTGCCGCAACCCAGCTCGACGAAACGCGCGCCCGGCGGCACGGCCAGGGCCTCGACCACTTCGCCGCGGCCGTGCAGCAGGCGCGCGCGGAACTGGTCATAGCGCGCGGCCTGCGGGCCGTAGAACGCGTTCAGCCGGTCGGCGTGCGAACCGCGCTTGGACTGGCCGCGCGCGAGCTGCCACAGCACGCGCAGGTCGGCGGCGAACTCAGACGGCGACATCGGCGATCTTGAAGCCGGCGTAGGTATGCACGCGGTCGCGCACGTGCAGGTCGCGCGCCAGCGCATCGTCGAAGCGCAGCACGTCGCGCAGCCGCGTGCGTTCAGGCCCCAGCCGCACGTGATCGAGAAAACCTGGATCAGCGTGCGCGCTGCGCAGCAGGATGCGCGCGCCCGGCATCGCGCGTGCGAGGATGGCCTCCCACTCCTCGCGCAGCGCGGCGGGGTGATAGACGCTCATCCAATCCATGTGGTCGAGCAGCACCAGGCGCGACAAGGGCGCGGGATGGCGGTGCAGGAACTCGGTGACCGTGGCGGTATGGGCGTGCACGCGCTCGACCAGGCCGGCCTTCAGCGAGGCGAAATGGTGCGCCTTGAGATACTCGGGGCAGCACTCGCGGGTGTAGCGGCCATGCACGTAGACGCGCCAGAAATAGTTGTCGGCCACCGGCAGTTCGCGGAACACGTATTCGATCGCGGCGCGGATGAAGCCGGCCACGCCGTCGGCATGCTGCGCCTGCACCAGACGGCGCTGCGGATGGGGCACGCCCAGCAGACTCAGGGTCAACTGGCGGCTCAGCGCCCATTTCATGGCCGGCGTCCACAGCATGGGGGCGATGTGGCGATCATGGATGTGCCGCTGGGTGTCCAGATCGGGCGCGGCGAACAGATCGCACACGTGGCCCCACAGCTTAGGGCGCAGCCGGAAATAGGCGCGGAATCCGCGCGCCACCCAGCCGGCCAGACCGTGATAATAGAAGCTGCCAAGCGGGCTGGTGAACCAGTGAACATGACGGTCCCACCAGTGCCGCGCGAAGTCGCTCAGCCCGGAACGCAGGTGTTTGCGATACAGATCGTGGAAACGCGCATGGTAACCATCGCCGAACACGGCAAAGAAGTCGTCGTAGTCCAGATGGCGGATGCCGGCGATCTTCAGTTCGAGCAGCGCGATCTGGCGCGGATTGGCATCCACGGCGTGGATGGCCGCCGGTCCTTCCAGCGCATAGTCGAGCGCGTTGCAGCCGGCGCTGGCGATGACCATGACGGTATCGTGCGCGCTCAGCGCCAGCGCGCGGCGATCCACCGCCGGATCCTCCCAGCAGGTGTTGTAGACCAGGGAACGGGCGTACAGGGCATTGAACACCTTCTGGTCGATGTGATCACGCAGGGTGAGGGAGGGGGCGGCGAATTCTCGCGGATCGGCGGGCGCGTTCATCGATGAATTTTTTGTGTAATCACGATTGCGAGCGTAATGCATCCGTTTGACAACCATATTTCCGTGCACGCGTGCACCACTTGGCCAGGATGACGCGCATCTACCTGTTGCGGCATGGCGAGAGCGAGGCCAACGTCGCCGGCGTCATCAACGATGATCCGGCGCGCGTGGTGGCGCTGACGCCCCGCGGGCGCGCGCAGGCGGCGGCCGCGGCGCGCGCGCTGGCGCCGGTGCGTTTCAGCCACGCTTACGCATCCCAGTTTGCGCGCGCCCACGAGACGGCCGCCATCGTCCTGGCCGGGCGCGGTCTGGACATCGTCGTCGATGCCCGCCTGAACGAACGACGCTCCGGCCTGGATGGTCAGCCGGTGGAGGCGTTCAACGACTTGGTGCGACCCGATCCGGTGCGCATCCGCCCGGCGCGCGGCGAATCCTTCGAGCAGCAGATGGCACGCGTCGGCGCCTTTCTGGATGAGGTCGCGCGTCTGCACGCCGGCGGCATCGTGCTGGCGGTATCGCACGAGAACCCCATCCTGGCGGCGGCCGCCCATGCCGGGCGCGACCCCGAGGACGCGGCGCGCGGCAGCGTGGGCAACTGCCAATGGTTGTGCATCGACTGGTAGGGTGCAGGGTACGCCGAACCGACCCTCATCGATGTCGGATCTTCAGGATCAGCACCATGCCGGCAAGCACCAGCGTGATGGCGTTGGCGGCGACCACCGGCCAACTGCCGATGAACAGGCCATACAGCAGCCACAGCGCCACGCCCAGCGTGAACAGCCCGTACATGCCCAGGGAAATACCGGACAGATCGCGCGTGCTCCAGGATTTGACCGCCTGCGGTATGAACGCGGCGGTGGTCAGCAGCGCGGCACCGTAGCCGATCCAGTCGGCGTTGGGCATGGGGCTATCGTGCATGGCGGATCGGGCGGAAAATCACGCGGGCGGGGGTGAGCCAACGGCCCCGCACGATACGGAATTTCGCCATGCTGCGCATCACCGAAATCAAACTGCCGCTCGATCACGACGCCGAGGCGTTGCGCCGGGCGGTGATCGAACGGCTCGGCATCGCCGCGGACGATCTGCACGCGCTCGACGTGCATCGGCGCGGCTATGACGCGCGCAAGCGCGGCCACATCCAATGGGTCTACACCGTGGATGTGAAGGTGCGCGACGAGGCCGCGGTCGCGCGCCGTTTGCGTGGCGACCGGCATGTCTCGGCCACGCCGGACATGCGCTATCACTTCGTCGCGCGCGCGCCGGCGTCACTGCGCCATCGCCCGCTGATCATCGGCACCGGACCGTGCGGCATGCTGGCCGGGTTGGTGCTGGCGCAGATGGGCTTTCGTCCCATCCTGCTGGAGCGCGGAAAGGCCGTGCGCGAGCGCACGCGCGACACCTGGGGGCTGTGGCGCAAGGGGCGGCTCGATCCGGAATCCAACGTGCAGTTCGGCGAGGGCGGCGCCGGCACCTTTTCCGACGGCAAGCTGTACAGCCAGATCAAGGATCCGCGCCATCACGGCCGCAAGGTGCTGGAAGAGTTCGTCGCGGCGGGCGCGCCGGCGGAGATCCTGTACGTCAGCAAACCGCACATCGGCACGTTCAAGCTGGTGGCCATGGTCGAGCACATGCGCGCGAGCATCACCGCGTTGGGCGGCGAGGTGCGTTTCAACAGCCGCGTGGTCGATTTGGACATCGAGTCGGAACGGGTGCGCGGCGTGGTGCTGGCGGACGGCGAGCGCCTGGCCAGCGACCACGTAGTGATGGCAGTGGGACACAGCGCGCGCGACACCTTCGCCATGCTGCACCGGCGCGGTGTTTACATCGAACCCAAGCCGTTCTCCATCGGTGTGCGCATCGAGCATCCGCAATCGCTGATCGACCGCTGCCGCTTCGGTGACCAGGCGGGCCACCCGCTGCTCGGTGCGGCCGATTACCGGCTGGTGCACCATTGCGGCAACGGCCGCTCGGTGTACAGCTTCTGCATGTGCCCGGGCGGCACCGTGGTGGCAGCGACTTCCGAGCCGGGGCACGTGGTGACCAACGGCATGAGCCAGTATTCGCGCAACGAGCGCAATGCCAACGCCGCCTTGGTGGTGGGGGTTACGCCGGCGGATTTCCCGGGCGATGTCGACGCCAACCCGTTGGCCGGCATCGATTTCCAGCGGCACTGGGAAGCCGCGGCGTTCCGCGCCGGTGGCCAGGACTACCGCGCGCCGGCGCAGCGCGTGGGCGATTTTCTCGCCGGCCGGGCGTCGAGCGGGCCCGGTGCGGTGATCCCGTCCTACACCCCCGGCGTGCACTGGACCGACCTGGC
Organism: uncultured Burkholderiales bacterium; assembly: GCA_937949525.1. Classification (GTDB taxonomy): domain Bacteria; phylum Pseudomonadota; class Gammaproteobacteria; order Burkholderiales; family Thiobacillaceae; genus PFJX01. Next base: position 72,254 of record CALEDT010000029.1, read on the forward strand.
GCAATGCCTACCGGATTACGTCGTGGCCGCGTTGCGCGAGGCGCTGCCGGCGTTCGACCGGCAGATCCGCGGCTTCGCCATGGACGACGCGGTGATGACCGGCGTGGAGACACGCACCTCGTCGCCCATCCGCATCCGCCGCGGCGACGACTACCAGAGCATCAACACGCGCGGCCTGTACCCGGCCGGCGAGGGGGCGGGTTACGCCGGCGGCATCCTGTCGGCGGCGGTGGACGGCATCGAGGTCGCCGAGGCGGTTGCCTTGAGCATGGTGGCGGCGGGCTGAACCAGCACGTCCAGCGTATCGTCGTCCAGCAGGCGCCACTGACCCGGCGCCAGATCGTCCGGCAACGGGTAGGCGCCGATGGCCCGGCGGTGCAGCGCTTCGACGCGGTTGCCGACAGCCGCCAGCATGCGCTTGACCTGATGGTAGCGGCCGCTGTCCAGCGTCAGACGCAGCGCATGGCTGTCGAGCCGGATGCAGGCATGCGCCGCCACCGGCGCCGGATCGTCGCGCAGCACCACGCCGGTACGCAGTGCCGCCAGCATGGCGTCGCTGACCTCATGCCGGCAATACACGTCATAGGTCTTGTCGACATGGTGTCTGGGCGAGGTCAGGCGGTGCAGCAACGCGCCATCGTCGCTGAACAGCAACAGGCCGGTGGTGTCCTGGTCGAGCCGGCCGACGCATTGCACGCCGCGCCGCACCAGGTGCGCCGGCAGTAGCGCATAGACGCTGGGGTGATCGCGTGGCGTGCGCGAACATTCATAACCCGCAGGCTTATGCAGCGCGACATGGACGCGGCTGCGACAGCGCCAGTCGATACCGGCGACGTTCACGGCCAGCCCCTCCAGCGGGTACAGCCGCTCGGCATCCAGCACGGCGTCGCCGGCGATACGGATCTGCCCGGCGCCGATCAGTGCGCGGCATTCGCGGCGGCTGCCGAAGCCCTGCGACTGCAGGATGCGATACAACGGCGCCGCGCCGGCCATGTTCGAGCCGGGCTGGTCAGAGCGCGACCAGCCCCAGTATGCCCAGCACCAGCAGCACGATGCCGGTGATCACCACCCGGTTGTCCGGCTCGCTCAGATTGCGGCGCACTTCCAGCAGCATGCGGTCGTGATGGATGCGCGGTTCGGTCATCGGCATGACTTCGAGGTGGTATTCGCCTGCCGTGACCTTGTTCATCAACACCAGGTGTTCCTTGAATACCGGGTTGGACTCGCTGATGTTCTTGGCGCTCAGCGTGAAGGTCAGCGGTTGCGCGGCCACGCCGTCGCGATACAGCGTGGCGACATAGCGATCCGCCGGCGGGTCGCTTTCGTGCATGTTCGGCGCAAAGCTGCCCTGGGTGGACAGGATCAGACCGAGCGGCGCCATGTCCGACTCGACCCGGAACACCGGTGAACGCCAGCCGCCGCCATCGATGCGGCCGAGGGCCAGCAGCGCCGCCTGTTCGCCGGTGTAGAACTTGGAATAGATCCAGTAGGCGGGGGCCAGCAGCAGGCCGGCGACGAGCAGCAACAGTGACAGCGTTTTCATGGAGTGGGTCTCGGCGGAACGGGGTTGCCGGACGCGCCGGCAAGCAGGTGGGAAAGCAGGGCGCGCAGCATGGCGGGCTTGATCGGTTTGTGCAATACCGGCAGGCCGCTGGCGCGGATGGCCTGAATGGTATCCGACGCGGTATCGCCGGTCAGCAATGCCGCCGGAATGCCGACGCCGAACGTGGCGCGCAGCATCGCGATCGCCTCGATGCCGGTGTGCCCGGAGCGCAGCCGATAATCGGACAGGATCACGTCCGGGGCGCGCCCCAGCCCGAGCAGTTCGTCGCGCAACTGCGCACCATCCTCGCCTGCCGCCAGGCGGATGCCCCACTGGTCGAACAGCGCGAGCATGGCCTCGAGGATGTCGGCGTCGTCGTCGATGAAGGCCACCAGCGCGCCCTCCAGCCCAGGCGCCAGCGTCAGCGCCGGGGCGCGCGGCAAAGCAGCCTGCGCTTCACGCGGCGGACAACGAACCATGCGGAAGTCGAAACAGGCGCCCTGGCCGGGTTGCGAACGAACGCGCACCTCCCCCCCCAGCAGGTGCGCCAGGCGAGCGACGATGGCCAGCCCGAGACCGAGGCCCTTATCCCGGTGGCGCTCCGGATTCTCCAACTGGAAATACTCCTCGAAGATGCGGGTCTGGAACTCGGTCGGGATACCAGGGCCGTCATCCCGTACCTCGACGCGGATCCAGTCGGTACCAAGTCGACGTGCGCCCACCAGGACGTGACCGCCCTGGGCGTGGCGCAGCGCGTTCGATACCAGATTGGCGAGTATCCGCTCCAGCAGCAGCGGGTCGGTAAACACCCAAACCGTGCAGGGCACGATACGCAGCCGCGTGCCATGTTCGCGCGCCAGCGGCGCGAACTGATCGCTCAGCCGGCCCAGCACCTGCTGCAGCGGAAAACAGGTGGGAGCCGCCTCGACCGCGCCGGCGTCCAGCTTGGACAGGTCGAGCAGGGCGTTGAGCAGGGTGGCCATTGCGGTCGCCGAAGCCTCGATGTGTTGGGCCAATCGGTGGGCTTCATCGTCACGCACGCGTTCCTTCAGTGCCGAAACCAGCAGGGTCAGGGCATGCAGGGGTTGGCGCAGATCGTGGCTGGCCGCCGCCAGGAATCGGGATTTCGCGCGCATCGCCGCTTCCGCCGCGAGCTTCTGCTCGAGCAACCCGGCCGTGGCCGCGTGCACGCGGTTTTCGAGTTCGCGCTGGTTGCGCTCCAGTGCTTCCGCCATGCTGTTGATGCCGCGTTCGAGCTGGCCGAGTTCACCCAACGAGGACGTGGTGCAACGTTCCTGCAACTGACCGTCGGCGAGCCGGGCGACGGTGTCGGTGATGCGCCGCAACGGCAGGCTGACGCCGCCGGCCAGCCGCCACGCCAGTATCAGCGCAAGCAGGATGCTGACGGTGCTCATGCCGATCGCGGCCAAGCCGACACGAGACCGGGTCAGCGCCACGGGCGTGCGTGCGATGGCAACGATCAGGTGGTTCGGCCGATCCGCCGCGGCCAGACTGTCCAGATAGGGATCGTGTTCCGTGGTGGGCGCCAGAATCACCGGGTGAGCGAAGAAGATCAGGTCGTGCCGGCGCCAGCGCTCCGGCGGGGCAGCGCCGTCGAGCTGCGGCAGCAACGCGCCACGGCCGCTGAACAGCAGCCATCGCTCGCCGTCGGTGACCGCGAGGCTTTCGACGCCACGGATGGTGAGCTCATAGTCGAGCAGGCGCTTGACCTGCGTCAGGTTGCCGGTGAGCAGGTCCGGCGCGATCGCTTGTGCAAGGTGGCGCGACACGTCGCGGCCGCGTCGCTCCAGGGCGTCCTCTACTTCGCGCACGCTGCGGTGCGCGAAATAGATGGCGAACAGGCCCACCGCCAGCAGCAGCGGAATCAACGCCACCGCCAGGATGCGCAGGCGCAGATCGAGGGCCGGCCGGAAGCTGCTCACGGTCCCGATGGCGGCTCAGTTGCCGCGGTCCAGCCCCATCTTCTGCGCGATCAATACGGCCTCGGTGCGGTTGCTGACCTTGAGGATGCGGAAAATGGCGGCGACGTGGATCTTCACCGTACCCTCGGTGACCGCCAGCGCGGCGCCAATCTGGCGGTTGCTCAAACCCTTGGCGAGTTGCCGCAACACTTCGATGTGACGCGAGGTCAGTGTCGGGTAGCGGGCGCGCAGGCGCTCGGCGCCGGCTTCGGACGCCTCCACCGGACCCAACTGTGCAGGCGCGTAGGGCAGGCCCCGAAGGATCTGGCGCAGGGCGGCGAGGATCAGCTCACTCGACGACGACTTGCAGATGAAACCCATGGCGCCGTACTGGAACAACGCGCGCATGTCCTCGATCTGCTCCGAGGCTGACAGCACCGCGAGCGGGACGGTGGGAAACGCCGCGCGGAAGCGGCGCACGCCGTCGAGCGCCTCCATCCCTGGCATGTACAGGTCCAACAGCGCCAGATCGACTTCGCCGTGACGGCGCATGACCTCGAACGCACTCGGATAATCGACCGCCTCGAAGATCTCGGGCGGTGGATCCAGCTTGCGCAGCACGGGTTTGACGCCCTCACGAAACAGCGGGTGATCATCGGCTAGCAGGATGCGCATGGTGGACTCCCGTCAATGTCGATGTCTTTCGTCCAATTCCATTCTTCCGTGATGGCTATTATTCTTCCCGCCGGGCGCGTGGCCCAACGCATCGAGCCAGGGTCAGGGAGAAGATAACGAGGTTTCCAGTGCTGTCCGGGCGTCATGCCCGGATTTTTTTTCGCTGTTCGCCGGACACCGGTGGTTGGGCGCGTGTTCACAAACCCAGCCGATGCCAGATCGTGGTGGTCAGTTCGGCCTGGTTCAGGGTGTAGAAGTGCAGGCCGGGCGCGCCACGGGACAGCAGCCGCTCGCACAGGCTGGTGACGACATCGAGGCCGAAGGCGCGTATCGAAGCGTTGTCGTCCAGGTAACTTTCCATCTTACGTGCCAGCCAGCGCGGAATCTCGGCGCCGCAGGCGGCGGAAAACCGTGACAACTGCGCGTAGTTGGCGATCGGCATGATGCCCGGCACGATGGGAAGCGTGATCCCCAGCCGGGTGCAATCGTCGACGAAATTGAAATAGGCGTCGGCGTTGAAGAAATACTGGGTGATGGCGGCGTCGGCGCCGGCTTCGCACTTGCGTTTGAAATTGGCCAGATCCTCGCCGTAACTGCGTGCCTGCGGATGGGTTTCCGGGTAGGCGGCGACTTCGATGTCGAACCAGTCGCCGGTTTCCGCGCGGATGAAGGCCACCAGTTCGTTGGCATAGCGAAACTCGCCGGGCGCGGCCATGCCGGACGGCAGGTCACCACGCAGCGCGACGATGTGGCGGATGCCATGGGCGCGATAGGTGGCGAGAATGTCGCGGATGTTGTCGCGCGTCGAGCCGATGCACGACAGATGCGGCGCGGCGGCCAGGCCTTCGCCCTGGATCTCCAGCACGGTCTCCAGCGTGTGGTCGCGCGTGGAGCCGCCGGCGCCGAACGTGACCGAGAAAAACTTGGGCTCGAGCAGGGCAAGCCGGCGCCGCGTCTCGCGCAGCTTGAGCGCGCCCTCCGGCGTGCGCGGTGGGAAAAACTCGATGCTGAAGGTCCGTTCGGTCATGGTCGCGGCGGCGAGGCAGTGGCAGTGAGCGCCGATTCTATCCCAGCGTCACGCCCAGCCCGTTGCCGATCAGCCAGGTGGCCAGTCCGGCCGCGCCGCCGATGGCCAGCATGCGCAGGCCGCCGGCCATGGCATGTCGGCCGGTGAACAGGCTGAGCGCGGCGCCGACGCCGAACAGGCTGATGCCGGTGGCCAGCACGGTGCCGGTGAACGCGAGCGCCGGTGACAGCAGCAGGTAGGGCAGCAGCGGGATCAGCGCGCCGGCGCAGAATGCCAGGAACGAGGCCAGCGCGGCGCCCAGCGGCGCACCCAGCTCGTCGGGATTGAGCCCCAGTTCCTCGCGCGCCAGCGTGTCCAGCGCGCGGTCGGGGTCGGCGATCAGACGTTCGGCCAGGCGGCGCGCCTCGGTTTCGTCGACCCCCTTGGCCTGATAGATGAGCGCCAGTTCCGCTGCTTCCTCGCGCGGATACTGCGCCAGTTCCTCGCGCTCCAGGCCGATCTGGTATTCGTGAAACTCGCGCTGCGAGCGCATCGACACGTACTCGCCCGCGGCCATGGAGAATGCCCCGGCGAGCAGGCCGGCCACCCCGGACAGCACGATCATGTCGTTGCCGACCCCGGCGCCAGCCACGCCCAGGATCAGCGCGGCGTTGGAGACCAGGCCGTCGTTGACGCCGAACACCGCCGCGCGCAACCGGCCGCTGCCGGCGGAACGGTGGCGTTCGCCGCGCAACTGCTGCAGATCCGTGGGCATGCCGTGCGGCGGCGGCGCGTGGTACAGGCTCATGCCGCGCACCTTCATGGCCGCCAGCACGCCGCGCAGCGGCCGCACGCCCAGGCGCGGGATCAGCCAAGCCACCAGGCGCGCGCGCGCGTCGGGCCGAAACACCGGCGTGGGCCTGCCCTCGGCGTGCAATGCCGCCTCCCAGTAGGCCGCCTGCGCGTCGGCGGCGCGCGCCAATTCCAGAAACAGCACCTGGCGCGGCGTGCCGCACTCGGCGTCGGACACCACCCGGTACAGCCAGGCGGAACGCTTCTCTTCGGTCCAGTTGTGCAGTGCTTGCGTCATCGCCTTCGTTCGACCCGGCCTCAGCCGCCTGCGCCGCGCCGGTATTGCACCGCCTCGGCGACATGGCCGGCGCCGATGTGCGCGCAGCCGGCCAGATCGGCGACGCTGCGCGCCACGCGCAGCACGCGGTGATAGGCGCGCGCGGACAGATCGAGGCGGGCGATGGCGTGCTTCAACAGGTCGAGCGCGTCGGCGTCGGGCCTGCAATGCGCCTCGATCTCGCCGCCGGTCAGCGCGGCATTGGCCTTGCCCTGACGCGCCAGTTGTCGCTCGCGCGCAGCGATCACGCGCGCGCGCACCGTGGCCGAGGGCTCTCCGGCCGCGGCGGCGGTGAGCTCCTGCTGGTTCAGCGCCGGCACCTCGACATGCAGATCGATGCGGTCCAAAAGCGGCCCGGACAGGCGCGCGCGGTAGCGTGCCACCTGCTCCGGCGTGCAGCGGCAACGGCCGCCGGGATGGCCGAGATAGCCGCAGGGGCAGGGATTCATCGCCGCCACCAACTGGAACCGTGCGGGAAAGTCGGCCTGGTGCGCGGCGCGCGAGATGGTGATGCGCCCCGCCTCCAGGGGCTCGCGCAGCACTTCCAGGGCGGCACGGGAAAATTCCGGCAGTTCATCGAGGAATAGTACGCCATGTGTGGCCTGACTGACCTCGCCGGGACGCGGCGGATTGCCGCCACCGACCAGCGCGATGCCGGAGGCGCTGTGATGCGGCGCGCGATAGGGACGCACGGCCCACGCATCCGGGCGAAACGCACCACTCAGCGACAGCAGCGCGGCCGATTCCAATGCTTCCTGCTCGGTCATGGGCGGCAGGATGCCGGGCAGACGGCTGGCGAGCATCGACTTGCCGGTGCCAGGGGGCCCGGACAGCAGCAGCGAGTGGCCGCCGGCCGCCGCCACCTCGAGCGCGCGCCGAGCCGCGGCCTGGCCGCGCACATCGGCGAGATCGGGGACGGCCGCGGGCTGGCTGGGCGCGCGCGCGCTGGCGGGCGCGAGCGGTGTCATGCCACGCAGATGCGCGCACACCGCGGCCAGCGAGTCGGCGGCCAGCACCCGCGCGCGCGCTACACGCGCGGCCTCCTCGGCGCTGGCGCGCGGCAGGATGAAACTGCGGCCGCCGGCAGCGGCACCCAGCACCATGGCCAGGGCGCCGCGGATCGGCCGCAGCTCGCCGGTCAGCGCCAGCTCACCGGCGAACTCGTAGGCGTCCAACGACGCGCCCGGCAACTGGCCCGAGGCGGCGAGCAGACCCAGCGCGATGGGCAGATCGAAGCGGCCGGACTCCTTGGGCAGATCGGCAGGCGCCAGATTGACGGTGATGCGCCGCTGCGGGAACTCGAAACCGCTTTGCTGCAATGCGGCACGCACGCGGTCGCGCGCCTCGCGCACTTCGGCTTCGGCCAGGCCGACCAGCGTGAACGCCGGCAGGCCGTTGGCCAGATGCGCCTCGACCAGCACCTCCGGTGCGTCCATGCCGGTCAGCGCGCGGCTGCGCAATACGGCGAGTCCCATGCGTATCCCCCCGATCCATCGTGCACCCGCCGCGACGCGCGTCAGGTCATGCGGTGCGGCGCTTGCGCGCCAATCCCCGTCGGCCCACCCAGTCGCGCGCGAACTGTTGCGCGACCCGTCCGGACCGGCCGCCGCGTTCGATCGCCCAACGCAACGCCTCGCCGCGCCAGTCGGCTTCGACCCGGCCGCCCAGCGCCTCGACCCAGGCGGCGACGATAGCCAGATAGGCATCCTGGTCGAACGGGTAAAAGGTCAGCGTCAGGCCGAAGCGGTCGGACAACGAAATCTTCTCCTCGACGCTCTCGCCCGGCCGTACTTCGCCGTCCACGTGCGCCGTCTCGCGGTTCTCGGAGAAATACTCCGGCATCAGATGGCGCCGGTTGGAGGTGGCGCAGATCAGCACGTTGTCTGGCAGACCGGCGATGGAGCCGTCCAGCGCCGCCTTCAGCGGCTTGTACGCGGACTCGTCGGCGGCGAACGACAGATCGTCGGCGAACAGCAGGAATCGCCATGGTTGCCCGGCCAGGCGGGCGCACAGCTCGGGCAGATCGGTGAGCTCGTCGCGTTCGACCTCCACCAGGCGCAGGCCGCGGCGCGCGTGGCGCGCCAGCAGCGCCTTGACCAGCGACGACTTGCCGCAGCCACGGCTGCCCGCCAGCAGCACGTGGTTGGCCGGCAGGCCGCGCAGGAACTGGCGGGCATTGCGTTCGAACGCCGCCTTCTGAGCGTCGATGCCGCGCAGCGCCTCCCAAGGTGGGCAGTTCAGCGTGGTCACCGGCGCCAGATAGCCGCTGGACAGGCGTCGGCGCCAGCGGCAGGCCAGCGTGACGCCCCAGTCCACCCGCGGCGGCGGCGGGGGCAGCCAGGCGTCGACGCGCGCCAACAGGTCGTTGGCACGCGCGATCAGCAGCGCCAGCTCGGGACTGACCTGGTAAGCAGGCTGCTCGCCGCCGAGCAGCGCGTCCTCGTCGTTCACGTGCGGTATTCGGCGTTGATCTTGACGTAGTCGTAGGAAAAATCGCAGGTCCACACCGTGGTGGCGGCATGGCCGCGCGCCAGGTCCACGCGCACCCGGATGTCGGCCTCGGCCATCACGCGCGCGCCGTCCGCTTCGCGGTAATCCGGCGCCCGGCCGCCGCGCTCGGCCACCAGCACGTCGCCCAGCCACAGACGCACGCCGTCGACCTCCAGATCGTCGATACCGGCATAGCCGATGGCAGCCAGGATGCGGCCGAGGTTGGGATCGGAGGCGAAGAACGCGGTTTTCACCAGGGGCGAGCGGGCAATGGCATAGGCCACGCGCTTCGCTTCGTCCTCATCGCGGCCGCCTTCGACCGCGATCTCGATGAACTTGGTGGCGCCCTCGCCGTCGCGCGCGATGGCCTGGGCGAGCTGCACCATCAGGTCGGTGACGGCGTCGCGCAATGGCGCGAAACGCGCGTCGTCGTCATCCATCACCACCGGCGCGGCGGTGGCGCCGGTGGCGATCAGCAGGCAGGAATCGTTGGTCGAGGTGTCGCCATCGACGGTCACGCGGTTGAACGACCGGTTGACCGCGTGGCGCAGGATGGCCTCCAGCGCCTCGCAGGACACCGGCGCGTCGGTGGCGACGAAGGCCAGCATGGTCGCCATGTTGGGGTGGATCATGCCGGAGCCCTTGGCGATGCCGGTGACGACGAACTCCACGCCATCGAGCGTCAGCCGCCGGCTCGCCGCCTTGGCGACGATGTCCGTGGTCATGATCGCCTCGGCGGCGGCGGCCCAGTTGTCCGGCCGCAGATCGGCGACCGCATTCGGCAGCGCGTCGATGATCCGGTCGTCGGGCAGCGGCTCCAGGATCACCCCGGTGGAGAACGGCAGCACCTGCTCCGGCTGTATGCCCATCAGCCCCGCCAGTGCCGCGCAGGTCCGTGCCGCCCGGCGCAGGCCGTCGGCGCCGGTTCCGGCGTTGGCGTTGCCGGTGTTGACCAGCAGCGCGCGCACGCCGGACTCCAGGTGCAGGCGCTCGCGGCACAGGGTGACCGGCGCCGCGCAGAAGCGGTTCTGCGTGAACACGCCGACGACTTCACTGTCCGGCGCAATGCGCATCACCAACAGGTCACGCCGGCCGGGTTTCCTGATGCCGGCTCGGGCGATGCCCAGCTCCACGCCGGCGACCGGCAGCAGACTGGCGGGATCGGGAGGGGGGAGGTTGACGGGCATGTTCCACCTGCGGGCAAAGTCGGGCGCGCGCCGATTCTAACCGTTCACGGCGCGCACGCCGCGTCGGTTGCTGAAGGCGCGTGCCCGTGCCTCGCGCGAATGCCCGAACCGACGCTCAGGCGTCCTCGTCCTTCAGTTCCCTGGCCAGCAGCCCGGCCACGGCTTCGCGCGGTGGCAGTTCCTGGCGCAGGATGGCCGCGACCGCCTGGCTGATGGGCATCTCGACGTCATGATCCTGCGCCAGATGCACGATCTCCAGCGCGGTGGTGGCGCCTTCGGCGATGTGCCCGAGCTGGCGCAGCGCGCCCTCCAGGCTCTCGCCGGCGGCCAGGCGCAGGCCGAGCTGGCGGTTGCGCGACAGGTCGCCGGTGCAGGTAAGGATCAGATCGCCCATGCCGGACAGGCCCATGAAGGTTTCCTGGCGGCCGCCCAGCGCCAGCCCCAGCCGGGTCAGTTCGGCCAGACCGCGGGTGATCAGCGCCGCGCGCGCGTTCAGGCCGAAGCCCAGACCGTCGGCGATGCCGGCAGCGATGGCGATCACGTTCTTGGCGGCGCCGCCCAGTTCGACGCCGACCACGTCGGTGGATGAGTACAGGCGCAGCATGGGGTCGTGCAGGATGTGCGCAGTCTGCCGCGCGAAACCGGCGTCCGAGCTGGCCACGGTCAGCGCGGCCGGCAGGCCACGCGCGACTTCACGCGCAAAACTGGGACCGGACAGCACCGCGGCGGGGGGGTGCCCGGGCCACACTTCGTGCAGCACGGCATGCGGCAACTTGCGGCTGCCCGTCTCCAGACCCTTGCACAGCCACACCAGGGGCAGTTCGTGCACGCGTGCGCGCAGGTCGGCGAGCAGCGCGCGCAGCGCGTTGCTGGGCACGGCCAGGATCAGCAGGTGCGCGTCGCGCAGCACGGCGTCCAGGTCGTGCGTGACCGCGAGCGTCGCGGGCAGCGGCTCACCCGGCAGATAACGCCCGTTCTCGCGCGCCGCGGCCAGCGCCTCGGCATGCGCCGGCGAGCGCGTCCACAGGCGCACGCGGTGTTGCGCGCACAGGCGGATGGCCAGCGCCGTGCCCCAGGCGCCGGCACCCAGCACGCTGATGTCCACGGCGGCCGTCACGCGACCGGGGCGGTCAGTTGGGCTTGACGCCAGCGGCCTGCGCCTGTTGCTGTTGCAGGTACAGCAGTTCGAAGTTGACCGGTTGCAGCATCAGCGGCGGGAAACCGGCCTTGAGCACGGCGTCGGATACGGCTTCACGTGCGTAGGGAAACAGGATGTTGGGGCAGCCGACGCCCAGCGCGGGTTCCATGGCTTCCGGCGGCAGGTTCTCGATGCGGAAGATGCCGGCCTGTTGCAGCTCGACCATGAACGCGGTCTTGTCGTTGACCTTGGCGGTGATGGTCAGCGTCAGCACGGTCTGGTAGATGTTGTTCTCCACCTGCGTGCTCTGGGTGTTGAGCTGCATGTCCATCTGCGGTTGGTCGCGCTCCAGGAAGATGGTGGGCGCATTGGGCACTTCCACCGAGAAATCCTTGACGTAGATCTTCTCGATGTTGAACACGGGCAGGGCTTGTTGTTGCGGTTGCTGGTCGGTCATGGCGGCGGCGTCCTGAGGGGGATCAAAGGCGCGGATTATAGCCGCAGCGGCATGACGGTTTGGTGATCGCCGCCGTGTCACGGCGGGCCCGGCGGATCAACGCGCGGCCGTTGCGCGCAGCCACTCCAGGTAGCCGCCCTGCAGCACGCGCACGTTGTCCCACCCGGCTACGCGCAGCGCGAATGCCGCCTGCGCCGACAGCATGCCGGTGTGGCAGTAGATCAGAACCGGACGCTCGCGCGGGATTTCGTGGCGTCGTGCCAGCGCCTGGCGCCATTCGATGTTCATCGCACCGGGCAGCGCGCCCGCCTCGAACTGTGACGCCTGGCGCGCGTCGATGATGAAGAAGCGCGGATAGTCCACCGGCTCGATCTGCCCGCTCAAGATCACGCCGCCGCCATAGTCGGCGAAATCGAGATAGGCTTCCATGGCTTGCACCGCGGCGTCGTCGGCGTGCAGCGGCGCGGGGGCCGTCGCGGCGAGGGTACAGGCGAGCAGGACGGCGCGCGTGCAGGCGGGCAGGGTCATGGCGTTTCCTGAAAACCGGGGCGCAGCATGCTGCGCCAAACGCGCGCGCCGGGAAATGGTACAAGCGTTCGTCCGCCGGTCATGGCGCAGCCGGCCCGGGCTCCGTTGCGACGCGCGCCAGCCAGCGCAACCACACGCGCAGCCGGCGGAAATCCTCGGGCGGCAGGCTGTCGGCGAGGATGACGATGGCGCGGCGGCGACCGCCGTCGCGCACATGCAGCACGGTCAGCACGGGCAGCACCATGGTCGACGGCAGCAGCGTGAGCGGCTGCCAGTCGTCGCCGTCGCGCACGTGCAGGGCACCGTCGCGGCCGCAACGCAGCATGCGCACCGGCGGCGCACGCCGATGCCATGCGGCGCTGATCAGCAGCGCTGCGCCGCCGCCGATCAGCACCGGCAGCGGCAGGTCGGCCCAGGCCAGGGCCAGGACGGCCAGCGCGTGCAGGGCGAGCGTCGCCACGCGCAGGCGGCGGGACGGCGCCGGCGCAACCAGCAGCGGCAACATTTCGCTCAGCGACCGGTGGCCTGTGCCGCCAGGCCGGCACTGCGCAGCAGGTCGTGCACGTAGCCGGCGGGAATGGCATAGGCGATGCCGCTGGGATCCTTGATGGCATGCTCCTTGCCGCCCTTGACGAACACCGAGTTGATCACGCCGATGACTTCGCCGCTGACGCCGTCGTACAGCGGGCTGCCGCTGTTGCCCGGATAGGCGATGGCGTCGAGTTGGAACATCAGGAACGGATTCTCGGCGCGCCGGATCAGTTGTGGTGTCAGGCCGCGCACGCTGGTGGGCGGCGCGAACACCGGCGCGATGGCAGCCAGCCCGGCGCGGTGGGTGGCCGGATAGAGGCCGAGGATGGCGCCGATGGGGTAGCCGGTGAACCAGTAGCTCTGGCCTTCGCGCACCCGCGTCGCATCGCCGATGCGCAGTGCCGGCAGCGCGCCGCCGTCGATGCGCAGCAGCATCAGGTCATGCTCGCGGTCGACGGCGCGGGTCTCCGCACGGCGCGCCTCGATGCCGTCCGGTCCGCGCACGAATACCGCCAGGTGCTCGCCCTTTTCCGGCTCCAGCACCGGCGGTGGCACGTGCGCGTTGGTGACCACGTGGCGGCCGTCGGCGACCACGAAACCGGTGCCGGCCAACTGGATGCGCGGCGCGCGCAACGGGTGCAGCGTGCCCACCCCGACCACGGACGGCTTGATGCGCGGCAGCAGTTCGACGATGTCGGCACGCGCGGCGGGGACGGCGCTCAATGACAGGCACAGGGCTGCCGTTATTGCTCGGGCGGTGAGGCCGGACATGCACTTACCTCGCTGGGGTGATGACAAGGGCATCCTACAGGGATCGTGGCGGTTCGGTAGAATCCGCACGTTGCATCGACGCGGGACGACGCGCAGAGTCTCTCTTGTGGGTTGACGCACGCCCCGTTCACTTCATCCAGCCATCCTTCTCCGGGAGAGAACATGACCATCGTCGCTGTCGTCGGACTCGGCTATGTCGGCCTGCCCCTGGCCGTCGAATTCGGCAAGAAGTACGAAACCATCGGCTACGACCTGTCGGAAGCCAAGATCGCGCAGTACCGCAACTACTGCGACCCCACCGGCGAGGTCAGCAGCGAGGATCTGAAGGCGGCGACGCGCCTTTCCGTCAGCACCGATCCGTCCACGCTGGCGCGTGCCGACTTCATCATCGTCGCCGTGCCCACGCCCGTGGACGAGGCGCACATCCCCGACTTCTCGCCGCTGGTCGGTTCATCGACGACGGTGGGCAAGTACATGAAGAAGGGCGCCATCGTGGTGTATGAATCCACGGTCTATCCCGGCGCCACCGAGGAAGTGTGCATCCCGCTGCTGGAGCGGCATTCGGGCATGAAGTGGAAGCAGGACTTCCACGTCGGCTACTCGCCCGAGCGCGTCAATCCGGGCGACAAGGAACGCACCATCACCCGGATCGTCAAGGTGGTTTCCGGCGACGATGGCCCGACCTCCCAGGCGGTGGCGGAACTCTACGCGTCGGTGATCACCGCCGGCGTGCACCGCGCGAGCTCGATCAAGGTGGCGGAAGCCGCCAAGGTGATCGAGAACACGCAGCGCGACCTCAACATCGCGCTGATGAACGAGCTGGCGCTGATCTTCGACCGCCTGGGCATCGATACCCTGGAAGTGCTGGAAGCGGCCGGCACCAAGTGGAACTTCCTGCCGTTCCGGCCCGGTCTGGTCGGCGGACATTGCATCGGCGTGGATCCGTACTACCTGACCCACAAGGCCGAGATGCTGGGCTATCACCCGCAGGTGATCCTGGCTGGCCGGCGCATCAACGACGGCATGGCCGCCTACGTGGCACAGCAGACGGTCAAGCAGATCATCCGCGGCGGCGGCGCGGTCAAGGGCAGCAAGGTCATCGTGCTGGGCCTGACCTTCAAGGAGAACTGCCCGGATCTGCGCAATTCCAAGGTGGCGGATCTGGTGCGCGAGCTGCAGGATTTCGGCTGCGACGTCCGCGTGCACGATCCCATTGCCGAGGCGGCGGAGGCGGTGCACGAATACGGTATCACGCTGACGCCCTGGGACGCGCTGCCGGGCGAAGCCGACGCCATCGTCGCGGCGGTGTCGCACCGCGAGTACCTGGCCATGCCGTTGTCGCAGGTGACCGGCAGGCTGCGTCCGGGCGGCGTGTTCGTCGACGTCAAGTCGGCCTACGACGCGGCCGCGCTGCGTGCCGCCGGTTTCAACCTGTGGCGTTTGTGATCCGACCGTCCCGAGCCTGGCGGTGTACCGATATGCCGCCGGGCCCTTCCGCACCGCCACCGCACCCGTCATGACCGCTTACGCCGATCTGCTCGCCCGGCTGCCCGCCGAACCGAAAACCTGGCTGATCACCGGTGTCGCCGGCTTCATCGGCTGCAATCTGCTGGAGACGCTGCTCCGGCTGGACCAGCACGTGGTCGGCCTGGACAACTTCGCCACCGGCCATCGCCATAACCTGCACGAGATCCAGCAGGCGGTGACGCCGCAACAGTGGTCGCGTTTCCGTTTCATCGAGGGCGACATCCGCGTGCCGGGCGACTGTCGCACGGCTTGCGCCGGTGTCGACTACGTATTGCATCAGGCCGCGCTGGGCTCGGTGCCCCGCTCGCTGGAAGACCCGATCACCACCAACGGTGCCAACATCGACGGTTTCCTGAACATGCTGGTGGCGGCGCGCGACGCCGGCGTCGCGCGCTTCGTCTACGCCGCATCCAGCTCCACCTATGGCGATCATCCGGCGCTGCCCAAGGTCGAGGCGGTGATCGGCAAGCCGCTGTCCCCGTATGCCGTGACCAAGCTGGTCAACGAGCAGTACGCCGAGGTGTTCGCGCGCGCCTACGGCTTCAGGAGCATCGGCCTGCGCTACTTCAATATCTTCGGCGCGCGCCAGGATCCCAACGGCGCCTATGCCGCGGTGGTGCCCAAGTGGACCGCGGCGATGATCCGCGGCGAAACCGTGTACATCAACGGCGATGGCGAGACCAGCCGAGACTTCTGCTACATCGACAACGCCGTGCAGGCCAACCTGCTGGCCGCCGCCACCACACGCGAGGACGCGGTGGATCAGGTGTACAACGTCGCGGTGGGCGAGCGCACCACGCTGAACGAGCTGTTCGAGGCGATCCGGACGTTGCTGGCGCCGCGCTTTCCGCATCTGGAGCATTGCCGTCCCAGCTACCGTGACTTCCGCGCCGGTGACGTGCGCCATTCGCTCGCCGACATCGGCAAGGCGCAGCGATTGCTCGGCTACGCCCCCAGTCATCGCATCCGCGAGGGTTTGGCGCAGGCCATGGACTGGTACGTGCGCGCGCTGAGCCCACGTTGAAGCACCTGCGCGCGCGCGCGATCGGCCTGCTGTGCGCGCTGGCGCTGGCGTTGCCGGCGCGCGCCGAGCTGCCGCCGGACGTGGCGCGGGCATTGGCGCGGGCCGGTATCGCCGACGGCGATGTCGGCATCGTCGTGCGCGCGCTCGGTGCACCCCGCCCTTTGCTCAGCCATGGCGCCGAGCGGGCGTTCAATCCGGCGTCGCTGACCAAGCTGCTCACCACGCTGGCCGCACTCGACACCCTGGGACCGGCGCACACCTTCAGCACCGACGTGCTGGTCGAGGGCGCCCTCGTCGACGGCGTGCTGCGCGGCCGATTGATCCTGCGCGGCGGCGGCGACCCCGCGCTGACCCTGGAGCGCTTCTGGCTGTTGTTGCGTGAGCTGCGCGCGCGCGGCATCCACGACATCGAGGGCGACGTGCTGCTCGACAACGGGTGGTATGCGCTGGCGCCGATCGATCCCGGCGCCTTCGACCAGCGACCGCTGCGCCCGTACAACGCACCGCCGGCCGCGCTGCTGGTCAACTTCAATACCGTACTACTGCGCCTCGGTGCCGGCCCCAACGGCATCGAGGCGCGCCTGGATCCGGATCCGTCGCCGCCGCTGGCGCTGGTCAACCGTCTGCAGGCTTTGGCGGGCCCGTGCGGCGATGCACCACTGCGCATCGAGCCCCGCCTGGAAAACGGCGCACTGGTGCTGGACGGTGCGTATGCGCCGGCCTGCGGTGAGCGCGCCATCGCGCTCAACCTGCTGGCGCCGGAGGCAACGGTGGCCAGCACCTTCACGACGTTGTGGCGGGAACTGGGCGGTCGCCATGTCGGCGCCGTGCGGCCCGGCAGGGCCCAAGCGGATGCGCGCCTGCTGCTGGAATTTCGTTCGCCGCCGCTGGCCGTGATCGTGCGCGACATCAACAAGCACAGCAACAACGTCATGGCCAAGATGCTCTATCTCAACCTGGGTGCGCTGGCCGAGGGCCCGCCCGCCACCTGGGACAAGGGCGCGCGTGCGCTGCACGCCTGGCTGGCGCGGGTTGGACTGGACATGCCGGAGCTGGTGCTGGAGAACGGTTCCGGTCTGTCGCGCGTCGAGCGGCTGTCGGCTGCCTCGCTCGAACACCTGTTGCAGTTCGCGGCGACACGCCCGGCTTACCACGATTTCGCCGCCAGCCTGCCTGCGCTGGGCGTGGAAGGCACGCAGCGCCATCGACCCGACGACACGCCGGGCTACGCGCGCGCCTGGCTCAAGTCCGGCACGTTGAATGGCGCGCGCAATCTCGCCGGTTACGTGCTGGGCGAGAATGGCGAGCGCTGGACGGTGGTGCTGCTGGTCAACCATGAGCGCGCCCATGCCGCCGCCCCGGTGCAGGACGCGCTGCTGCGGTGGACGCTGCGCACGGGCGGGCAGACCACCGATTCGGCAATTCAGCAATAACTTATACACAGTTCGGGACTTGACATGGACGTATCGGCGTGTTCCCCGACGGACGCGGATGCCATCACGTAACCCATTGATTATAATGGTGTAATGAGCTGCACAAAATTTGCGCCCGGGAGCTAAACCGGCGTTTCGTAAGGGTTTTTGACGGTTTTGCGACGGCTTGTCCACATCGTTATCCACAGGTATCGTGGACAACCGAAAAACCCCTTGTCGCGCGCCGCGTTCGTCATGACTCCTGCGGTATCACTTTAACTTCCGCTGGCAAACGCGATTTGTCGATCGACTCTCCCCACCCGTCTGCAACCATCGCCCGCGTCGCGCTCGACGTGCCGCTCGCACGCCTGTTCGACTATCTCGCCGCGGATGCCACGCATGCCGACATCGGCCGGCGCGTGGAGGTGCCGTTCGGACCGCGCCGCCGGGTCGGCGTGCTACTGGAGCTGGCCGAGGCGTCCGACTGCGCATGGTCGGAGCTGAAACCCGTGCGCCGCATCGACCGCGCCACGCCGCCGCTGCCGCAGGAATTGCTGGTGCTGGCGCGGTTCGCCGCCGACTACTACCAGTATCCGCTCGGTGCCGTGCTGGCGGCGTTGCTTCCGCCGGCGTTGCGGCGGGCGACCGGTGACCGGGTTGCGCCGATGACCGCGTCGGTGGCGCATGCCCCGACCGAGGCTGGCCTGGCGGCGATGGCCACTCTCGGCCCGCGCGCGCATGCGCAGCGCGCGCTGGCGGAACGCCTGCGCGCCGGCGCGTTGCCGCTGGCGCAGACCACGCCGCGTGAGCGGGCGCTGCTGCGCGCATGGTTGAACAAAGGCTGGGTGGTGCCGATGGCCGACGCGCCCCCGTCCGGGCCGGCCGACGCGCCGCCGCAGGCCACGGCCGAACAGGCCGAAGCCGTCGCCCGCGTGCAGCATGCTGGCAGCGGTTTCAACGCCTTTCTGTTGCACGGCGTCACCGGCAGCGGCAAGACCGAGGTCTACCTGCGCCTGATCGACCAGGTGCTCGAACGCGGCTTGCAGGCGCTGGTGCTGGTGCCGGAGATTCATCTGGTGCCCCAGTTCGCCGACCGCCTGGCGCGGCGTTTTCCGGAGCGCACGCGGGTGCAGTTGCACAGCGCGCTGGCCGACGGCGAGCGGCGCGCCGCATGGCTGGCGGCGCTCTCCGGCGACGCCGACATCGTACTCGGCACCCGTCTGGCGGTGTTTGCGCCGTTGCCGCGTCTGGGCCTGATCGTCGTCGACGAGGAGCATGACGCCGCCTACAAGCAGATGGAGGGCATGCGCTATTCGGCCCGGGACGTTGCGGTGTGGCGCGCGCAGGCGCGCGGCGTGGCCATCGTGCTCGGCTCCGCCACGCCTTCGCTGGAGAGCTGGCGCAACGCGCAGGCGGGCCGCTATCGGCTGCTCACGCTCAGTCAACGCGCCCGCACCAGCTCCGATCTGCCGCCGGTGCGTCTGATCGACAGCCGCATCGACCGCCCGCGCCAGGGCCTCAGTTCAGCCCTCGCCGATGCCCTGCGCGAACGCCTGCAACGCGGCGAGCAGAGTCTGGTGTTCATCAACCGGCGCGGCTATGCGCCGACGCTGCTGTGCAACGGCTGCGGTCATGTGTTTCCGTGTCCGCGTTGTTCCGCCCACCTGGTGCTGCATCGCGCACGCGGCGGCTACCGCTTGGTGTGTCACCACTGCGGCTTGACGGCGCGTCCGCCGGAAGTCTGCCCGCAGTGCGGCAACCCGGACTTGCGTCCGGCCGGCCAGGGCACGCAGCGGCTCGAGGAAAGTCTGGCCGAACGCTTTCCGGAGGCGCGCATCCTGCGCATCGACCGCGACACCGCGGCGCGCAAGGGGGCGTTCGCCGCCATGCGCGAACAGGTGGAAGCGCGCGCGGTGGACATCCTGGTGGGCACGCAGATCGTCGCCAAAGGCCACGATTTCCCGCATCTCACGCTGGTCGGCGTAATCGGCGCCGATCAGGCGCTGGTATCGCCCGACTACCGAGCCGGCGAGCGTCTGTTCGCGCAGCTCATGCAGGTGGCCGGCCGTGCCGGGCGCGCCGAACACGCCGGCGAAGTGTTGATCCAGACCGCCTATCCGCGCCATCCGCTGTATCAGGCGGTGATCCGCCACGACTATGCGGCGTTCGCCGCTGCGACGCTGCGCGAACGGCGCGGTGCCGACCTGCCGCCGTTCGTCAGCCAGGCGCTGCTGCGCGCCGAAGCGCGCGAGGAGGACGCCGCCCTGGCGTTCCTGCTGGCGGCGCGCGCGGCCGGGCTCGGTCTGGCCGCCGAGGTGCGCCTGTTCGATCCGGTGGCAGCGCTGATGGCGCGCATCGCCGGGCGCCATCGCCTGCAACTGTTGGTGCAGGCCGCCAGGCGCGTGCGCCTGCGCGATTTCCTGCGCCGTTGGTTGCCTTTGCTCGAAGCACTGCCGGCGCGCGGCGTCAAATGGTCGCTGGACGTCGATCCGGTCGACTACTGACGAGCTGCGCCGGTCCGGGCCGATTCAGCCCTTCGAACCCATCTCCTCCAGCATGCTGGCGAGGTCGTCGGCATGCTCCTCCTCCATGGCCAGGATGCCTTCCAGCATGCGCCGCGTGGTGATGTCCTTGTCGCCGATGTACTGGATCATCTCGCCGTAGCTTTCGATGGCGATGCGTTCGGCCACCAGATCCTCCTTGATCATGTCGATCAGGTTCTCGCCTTCCACGTATTCCGCATGACTGCGCGTGGCCAGGCCCTCCGGGTTGAAATCCGGCTCGCCCTTGAGCTGGACGATGCGCGCGGCGATCTGGTCGGCGTGCATCTGCTCCTCGTTGGCATGCACCAGGAACTCGGCGGCCACCGCGTCGGCGTTGATGCCGCTGGCCATGAAGTGATGGCGGCGGTAGCGCAGGATGCACACCAGCTCGGTGGCCAACGCCTCGTTCAACAACTTGATCACGGTTTCACGGTCGGCACGGTAGGCGGCCGTGATGGCGCCGTCCTCGATGTGCTTGCGCGCGCGTGCGCGCAGGGTCTTGATGTCGGTGAGGAAGGGGTGCGCGGGTTGCTTGGTCTTGGCTGGGGTTTTGGCCATCGGCTCGCTCCTGGGTGGTGGTGGGGTGTTCGATCCGTGTAGGCGCGGCGGCTGCGTGTGCCGAGCCGCGTGGGCGCACAATACCGCGCGGACGGCGTTTTCCGTGGGCCGGGGCGGTGGGCGGGTCATGGTCGCTTCAGCCCAACGTGGTGTCCAGCACCATCATCAGCGCGAAACCGCCCATCAGGCCTAACGTGGCCGGCGTCTGGTGGCCGTTGCGGTGGGTCTCGGGGATGACCTCGTGCGACACCACGAAGATCATGGCGCCGGCGGCCAGGCCAAGGCCGATGGGATAGGCGAGCGCGATGCCGCTGGTGACGCCGGCGCCGAGCAGCGCGCCCAAGGGTTCCATCAGGCCGGTGGCGGCGGCGATCAGGAAGGCGCGCAGGGCCATGGCCACGGCCAGCCCCAGACGCAGCACGGTCTCGGCTTCACCCAATGCCACACGCAGCAGACTCATGGCCAGCAGCCAGAACAGCGCCAGCAGCGCCACGGCCAGACCGAACGCGGTGAACCGATGGCCGCGCGCATGCGCCAGCCAGTCGGCGCGCAACGTCGCTGCGGGCGCGGTGCGGGTGAGTTCCATGGCGGTCAGCGTCCGGCCAGGCCCAGCCCGAACAGGGCCATGGCGTAGTAGATGCGTTGTACGAGAGTGAGGCGGGTGTCGTTCATCGTGGCGCTCCGCTGCGGATTACGGTCTTCATTAAAGGCCGCATTGCCGCGTCTGTGAAATGGAAACGTTCGACGAACCCGATCGATGGAATCGATCAACGCACCGAGCGGTACACGCTGCCGCGCGCGCGCTTGCTCAACACCAGTTGCCACAACTGGCCCTGACGGGCGCGGAAGAAGCCGGCGCTGCACATCAGGTAGTATCGCCACATGCGGCGGAAACGTTCGTCGTACTTGCCGGCCAGTTGCGGCCAGGCGGCGTCGAAACGCGCCCACCAGGCCATCAGCGTGCGGTCGTAATCCTGGCCGAAGTTGTGCCAGTCCTCGATCAGGAAGCGGCCCTCCAGGCTGTCCGTCAGTTGCCGTGCGGAAGGCAGCCGGCCATTGGGGAAGATGTAGCGGTCGATCCAGGGATCACAACGGGTCGCGGTGACGTGATTGCCGATGGTGTGCAGCAGGAACAGGCCCTCGTCGGTCAGCACGCGGTGCACCGTGTCGAAGTAGACGTCGTAGTTCTTCGGGCCGACATGCTCGAACATGCCCACCGACACCACCTTGTCATAACGCCCGTCGATCTCGCGGTAGTCCATCAGCTCGATGCGCACCGGCAGACCGCGGCAGCGTTCCAGCGCCAGCGCGCGCTGTTCGCGCGACACCGTGATGCCGGTGACCTCGACGCCGTAATGCTGCGCGGCATGACGCGCCAGACCGCCCCAGCCGCAACCGATCTCGAGCAGGCGTTCGCCCGGTCTCAGGTCGAGCTTGCGGCAGATCAGGTCCAGCTTGTCGCGCTGAGCCTGCTCCAGATCATCGGCATGCGCCCACCAGCCACAGGAATAGCTCATGCTGGAATCGAGCATCGCGGTGAACACGTCGTTGCCGATGTCGTAATGACGCTCACCGACCTGGAACGCGCGCCTGACGCTCTGCAAATTGAACACCCGGTGGCGCAGCGATTCGCCGATCAGACGCAGCCGCGCCAGGCCGACGAAACGCTCCTCGGCATCGATGCGCAGCAGCCGGTGGAAGAATTCGTCCAGCCGCTCCACCTCCCACAGGCCATCCATGTAAGCTTCGCCGAAGCCGAGCGAGCCGGACACCATGACCCGCCGGTAAACCGCCGGATCGAGGATGCGGATATCCCAGGGCGCTTCGCCGTTGATGCGGATGCCGGCCAGGTCCAGCAATTCGCGTATCGCCGCCGGCGGCTCCTCGGCCGCCGGTGGCAACAGGATGGGGTCGGTATCGGTCATATCGCGACATCGCCTCCGTACAGCAGAGTCCCACGGCGATATTTTTGCACCGTGCCGCGCACCTGCAAATGCGCACAACGGCGCCATTGCAGCGCAGTCGGGCAAGATAGGCCAATGAATTGTCTAGAATCCACCCATCGATGGTTTCGATGGAGGACCGGACGGCGATGACCCTGCAGGAATTGCGTTATCTGGTGGCGCTGGCGGATACCGGCCATTTCGGCCATGCCGCCGAGGCATGCTTCGTCAGTCAGTCCACGTTGTCCACCGGCCTGAAGAAGCTGGAGGACTATCTCGGCGTGGTGTTGTTCGACCGTTCGCTCAAACGCGTGACGCCGACGCCGATCGGCCGCGAGATCGTCGATTCCGCGCGGCGCATCGTCGAGGAAGCGGCGCGCATTCGCGAGCTGGCCGGCTACGCCAAGGATCCCATGGACCGCACCGCCCACCTGGGCGTGATTCCGACGTTGGGACCGTACTATCTGCCGCATGTGCTGACCCAGGTGCGCCAGGCGCATCCCCGGCTGCGCCTGCTGCTGCGCGAGGAGATGACGCCGCACATGCTGACGCACCTGGGTGAAGGCAAACTGGATGCCGGCCTGTTGGCCCTGCCGGTGAACGACCCGTCGCTGGAGGTCGCGCCGCTGTTCGTCGAGCCCTTCCTGGCAGCCGTGCCGGCCGAGCACGCGCTGGCGGGCGCCGAGCGCGTGCGGCTCGACCAACTCGCCTCGGCAGGGCTGTTGCTGTTGGAGGAAGGCCACTGCCTGCGCGATCAGGCGCTGGAAGCCTGCCATCTGCAGGGAATCCGGAGCGAGGAGATCCGCGCCACCAGCCTGGAGACCCTGCGCCAGATGGTGGCCATGGGCTTGGGCGTGACGTTGATCCCCACGCTGGCCGGTGGCGCCGGCGTCGGCGCCGACGCCGGCGTGGTGCTCAAGCCTTTGGCGGAACCGGCCTCGCGCACCATCGGCCTGGTCTGGCGCCGCCGCTCTCCGCTTGCCCACACCCTGGGGCGGCTGGCGCAAACACTGGCGTCGAGGCTGCCGCCGGGTACGTCGGCTGGCGGATGGAACACGGTGCGCTGACCATCGTCAGTCGAACGTCACGACAGCACGCCGCGCGCTGGCCTGCGTTACAGAAAGCGCGCCAGCCAGGCCTGCAACTGCGCTGGCGGCAAGGCGCCGGCCACCCGGTCGATCTCGCGCCCGCCCTCAAACAGGGCCAGCGTGGGGATGCTGCGGATGCCGTGGCGCGCGGCTAGAGCCTGCTCCGCCTCGGTGTCGACCTTGGCGAAGCGCACCCGGTCACGATATTGCGCGGCGAGTTGGGCGAAGGTCGGCGCGAACATCTTGCATGGCCCGCACCAAGGCGCCCAGAAGTCGACCAGTACCGGCAGTTGGTTGCGCGTGACGAAGCGGTCGAAGCTCTGCGCGGTCAATTCGACCGGGTGATCGGGCAGCACCTGCGCGCCGCATTTGCCGCACTTGGGCGCTTCGCGCAGGCGTTGTTCGGGTACGCGGTTGACCGCGCCGCACTGGGGACAGACGAGTTCCATGTTCCGGGCTCCATGAGCATAGCTGACAGAGCCCAGATGGCGGCGCGCCGCGCCGAAATCAAGCGGCGCGCGGGCGTCGATCAGCCGGCCAGCAGCGGATCCAGTTCGCCGCCCGCGTCCAGCGCGGACAGGTCGTCGAAGCCGCCGACATGGCGCTCGCCGATGTAGATCTGCGGCACGGTGCGGCGCCCGGTGATGCGCATCATCTCCTCGCGCTGCGCGGGGTCGAGGTCGACGCGGATCTTCTCGATCTCGGTGACGCCCTTCTTGTTCAGCAGCTTTTCCGCCATGACGCAGTAAGGGCAGACGGCGGTGCAGTACATCTTGACGTGGGGCATGGCATTCCTTTGTCGGTCGGTGCGGCCGGACAGTCTATTTGCGTTCCTTGGGCAGGCCGGCCTGCTCCCAGGCCTGCATGCCGCCGGCGAGATTGTGCAGATTCTGGAAGCCGGCGCGTTTCAACACACCGCAGGCGTGGCTGGAACGGTTGCCGCTGCGGCACACGGCGATGATCGGCTTGTCCTTGTACTTCTCCAGCTCGCCGAGCTTGTCCTTGAGCTGGCGCAGCGGGATGTGGCGGGCCTTGGCGATGTGGCCGTCGGCCCATTCCGAGGGCTCGCGCACATCCAGCACCAGCGCGTCGTCATGATTGAACAGCAGCACGGCTTCCTGCGGGCCGATCTGCTTGACGCCGGACAGGCGGCCGCGTAGGCCGCCGCCGAACAGCATGAAGCCGGAGATGACGGCGAGCAGGATGAGCCAGATGTTTTGCTGGACGAAATCCATGGTGGCTTACTCGGGAAAAAGGGCGAAGTCTATGGTGACGTCGGCCAGCACGCCAATGGGCACCGCGCCCTGCATCTCCCGGATCTCGGGACGGCCGTAGCGGCCCGCCTCCAGCCGGTAGACGGTGAGTACGCGGTCGGTCGGGTGCAGCAGCCAGTATTCCGGTACCCCGGCCTGCTCGTAGGCGGCCAGTTTGGTGATCTGATCGTGCCCCGCAGTGGCCGGGGAGAGCACCTCCGCCACCCAGTCGGGCGCGCCGCGCACGCCGCGCTCGTCCACCTTGGCCGGGTCGCAGACGACCAGCACGTCCGGCTGCACCACCGTGTCCACCGCCTCGTCGGCCTCGCCGGCGCGCGGCAGGCGCACGTCGAAGGGCGCGACGAAGCTCTGGCAGGGTTTGCCCTGCAAAGCGTTGGCCACCTGACGGAACAATTCCCCGACCACCCGCTGATGGATCCGCGTGGGTGCCGGCGCCATGGCGTAGGCCACGCCGTCGATCAGCTCATAGCGTACGTCCTCCGGCCCGGCCAGATAGTCGGCGTAGGTGTAGTGCTCGCTGTGTTGCTGGGCGTGCCCCATGGTTCGGCTCTCCCGACGGATGACGGGGGGATTATCCCTCAGCCGGCACAGGAGGCGCCGGCTTCCTTGAAGCCCAGTTTCTTCAGGATGGACACCAGCGGGCAGAAGTTGGTGAAGCCGGACTGGAACAGGTTGAGGCCGACGAAGGCGGTGAACCACAGCCAGCTCACCTGGGTGAGGTTCACCGTGCCGCCGAAGTGGGCCAGGGCCAGCGACAGCAGGATGAAGAAACCGGCGACGATACGGACGATGTTTTCGATGCTCATGGGATGCTCCTTGCAGTTGAGTGGAAGGTTACGGATGGGCGGGTTGCAGGCGCCGCTGCCATAGCAGGTACAGCAGCGGGATCACCACCAGGGTCAGCGCGGTGGAGGCGAAGGTGCCGAAGATCAGCGACACGGCGAGCCCGCCGAACACCGGATCGGTGACCATGATCGCCGAGGCAGCGATGATCGCCAGCGCGGTGAGCAGGATGGGGCGGAAGCGCACGGCGCCGGCCTCCATCACCGCTTCCTCCAGCGTGTAGCCGTGGCGGCGGTAGTCGAGGATGAAATCGATCAACAACAGCGAGTTGCGCACCACCACCCCGGCCAGCGCGATGACGCCGATCATCGACGTGGCGGTGAACGCCTGGCCCATGGCCCAGTGGCCGGGGAACACGCCGACCAGGGTGAGCGGAATGGCGCCCATGACGATGATGGGCAGCATGAACGATTTGTAGTAAGCGGTGAGCGTCAGGTAGATCAGCACCAGCGCGACGATGAAGGCGGAACCCAGGTCGCGGAACACGTCCAGGGTCAGCCGCATCTCGCCGCCCCACAGCAGCGTGTAGTCGACCACGTCCTTGGGCTGCGCCTGGGTGAAGCCGAGGTTGCCGGTGGTGAAGGTCACCCCGCTGGGCAGGGGCTTGCCGTCCAGCATCCGGTCCAGCGCGAGCACCGCGTACACCGGGCTGGACTTGAGCATCTCGCCGCCGACCATGACGTTGGCGTGCAGGTCGCGCGCGTGGATCGGCTTGGGTTCCAGCGCTTGCTCGACCGTGGCAATGGCGGACAGCGGAATCTGCACGCCCTGTGCATTGGCGATGCGCAGGTTGAGCAGCGCGGCCGGATCGGCGCGCAGCTCGCGCGGCAGGCGCACGCTGATGTCGATCGGCTCGCGCGCGTCGACCGCGTGCAGGGTGCCGATCTTGAAGCCGGACACGTAGTCGCGCAGCAGCTTGGCGACCTGCGCCGGCGCGACGCCGGCGAGCATGGCCTGCTCGGCATCGACACGCACGCGGAAGCTCTCGACGTCGGCGGTGACGCTGTCGTCGACGTTGATCAGGCCGTAGATCTGCGCGAACGCGGCGCGCACGTCGCCGGCGGCGGCGCGCAGCGTGTCGTAGTCGGGGCCGTACAGCTCGGCCAGCACCTGCGAGGGCACCGGCGGGCCGGGCGGTGTCTCGTAAATCTTGATGCGCGCCTCGGGGAAGGCGGCACGCACGTCAGCCAGCGCGCCGTCGAACTGTTCGGCGATGGCGTGCGAGGACAGCGCGCGATGATGCTTGTCGCTCAGGTTGACGCGGATCTGCGCCAGGTGCTCGCCGCGCTTGAGCATGTCGCCGCGCACCAGCGCGGCGAAATCGATGGGTGCGGCCAGCCCCAGGAAAGTCTGGTAGTTGGCCACCTCGGGATGCGTGGCCAGCGCCTCGCCCACCGCCCGCGCCACCCGGTCGGTGGCGGCCAGCGCGGTGCCGGCCGGCATGTCCACCTGCAACAACATGGTGTTGGTGTTGTCGTTGGGCAGCATCTTCAGCTCCACTCCCAGCGGTGACAGCGGACCATTCATGCCGCTCGGACGCACGAACTGCCAGGCCGGCATGAGCATGGCGCCGATCAGCAGGATCACCACCACCAGAAAGAACAGGTTGCGCTTGGCGGCACTTTCCATCAGCGGTCGCGCTACCGCCAGATACATGCGGCGTAGCGGGTCTTCCTTAGCGTGACCGTGGTCCTCCAGAGTTTCGCGCGTGGCCATGTCGCGCATGGCCTTGCCGCGCAGCACGCGGCGCGCCGCCCACGGCACCACGGAATAGGCGATCAGCAGCGAGGCGAGCATGGCCACCGGCACGTTGATCGGGATCGGCCGCATGAACGGGCCCATCATGCCGGTGACGAAGGCCATCGGGATGAAGGCGAGGATCACCGCCAGCGTGGCGACGTTGGTCGGGTTGCCGATCTCGTTGGTGGCGTTGACCAGCGTGCGGCCGAATTCCTCCATCTTCACCTTGCCGTGATGCAGGTGGCGGTGGATGTTCTCGATCACCACGATGGAGTCGTCCACCAGCAGACCCAGCGCCAGGATCAGCGCGAACAGCGTGATGCGGTTGATGGTCTGGCCGAGCATCAGGCCTACCGCCAGCACGATGAACAGGATCAGCGGGATGGTCATGGTGACGATGCCCGCCTCGCGCCAGCCGAGGAACCACCACATCAGCAGGATGACCGAGACGATGGCGATGCCCAGGTGCTCGACCAGCACGTTGACCGCGTCGTTGGCGCGCTCGCCGTCGTCGCGGGTGACGGTGATGTCGATGCCCTCGGGCACGGCCTGGCGCTTCAGTTCGGCGAGCTTGGCCTGCACCGCGGCGGCGACGTCCACCGCATTGGTGCCGGCCTTCTTGGCGATGGCCAGGGTCACCGCGCTGGCCGTGCCGGCGTGCGGCGCAGCCTTGGCGGCGGGACCGAAACCGATCCAGCTCGCCTCCTCGACCTCGGCCGCGCCCTGCTCGATGCGCGCGATGTCGCGCAGATACACTGGGCGGCCCTGGGAGACGCCGACGACGATGGCGCCCACCTCTTCGGCGTTGCCCAGGAAACCCTCCAAGCGCAGCGGTGTCGCGCGGTTGTCATGGGTCAGCGTGCCCAGCGGCGCCGACACGTTGGCGCCACGCAGCGCCTGATCGACGCGATCCAGACCGAGACCGGCGGCGGCCACCCGCTGCGGATCGATCCACACGTTGAGCGCCGGCGCACGGCCGCCCACCAGTTGCGTGAACGACACGCCCGGCGCGTTGCGCAGATGCTCCAGCAGGCGCGCGCCGACCTCGCGCAACGTGCGGTCGTCGTGTACGCGCGAGCTCAGCGTGATGGTGAGGATGGGCACGTCATCGACGTTGATCGGTTTGACGATGGGATCAAAGGCACCGGGCGGGATGCGGTCCATGTTCTGCACGAGCTGGTTGTACAGCTTCACCAGGCTCTGCTCCTGATCCTCGCCCACTTCGAACTGCACGGTGACCACGCCGTAGTCGTTGGTGGCGTAGCCGTAGGTGTGATCGACGCCGGACTGGGCGTGCATGATCGCCTGCAGGGGCTTGACGATGAGGTTGTTCACCTCCTCGGCGGACGCCCCCGGTTTGGTGACGATGATGTTGGCGGCCGGCACCACGATCTGCGGGTTGTACTCGCGCGGCGTCAGCATCAGCGCGAGCAGGCCGAGCAGGAACAGGCCGAGGATGATCAGCGGTGTGATCTTCGATTCGAGGAAGGCGCCGGCGAGCTTGCCGGCGATGTTGATGGGCGCGTCTGAAGCGGACATGCTGGTGCTCCCGTGTCGTCGCGCGCGCTCAGGCGCCGACCTTGTCGCCGGATTCCAGGCGGTCGAGCTCGCCGCCGCTCACCACGCGTTCGCCCGCCACCAGGCCCGCCTGCACCTCGACGCGGCCACCGCGGCGCTCGCCGAAACGCACCATGCGGAAGCGGGCGACGTTGTCGGCGTCGACCACGAATACCCCGTCGATGCCGGCGCGCCGTATCCACGCCGTTTCCGGCACGGTCAGGGCTTCGCGTGCCCCCAGTGGGAACAGCGCACGCGCGAACAGGCCACTTCTCAAGCCCGGCGCAGTGACGTCGAGCTTGACCAGGAAGGTGCGGCTGACCGGATCGGCCGCCGGCGACAGGCGCGCGACCCGCGCCGTCAGCGTGCCTTCGATGCCGTCCACTTCGACCGGCACCTCGTTGCCCAGCTTGAGCGTCTTCAGCAGGTGCTCCGGCACCTGCGTCTCGATCTGCAGGCGATCCGGATTTTCCAGCACCAGCACCGGCTGACCCGGCGCCGCCAGATCCCCGGCGCGCGCCAGTTTGGCGGTGACCACGCCGGCGATGGGCGCGGTGACCGTGGCATAGCGCAACTGGTTGCCGGCGCTGGCCAGCGCCGCCTTGGCCTGGGCCACGCGCGACTCGGCGATGTCGGCCTGCAATTTGACCTTGTCGTATTGCTGGCGGGTCACTGCCTCTTCCTTGAGCAGCGCGGCGAAACGCTGGTACTCCAAGCGGGCGTCGGCATGCGCATCCTCGGCCTGACGCAATGCCGCGCGCGCCTGGTCGACCTGGCCCTGCACGTCCACCGGGTCGATGCTGAACAGGCGCTGACCGACCGCCACACGCTGGCCCTCGGTGACGTCGATGTCGCGGATGTAGCCCATCAGGCGCGACGCCATGCGCACCTGGGTTTCCGCCACCACACTGGCGGGAGTGGCCTCGAACGAAGGCATGCGCGTCGCTTCGACCGTGGCCAGTTCGGCGCGCACGGCCTTGCCCTCGGCAGCGGCTTGGCGGGCATCTTCGCCGCCGCAACCGGCCAGGCCGGCAGCGAGCAACGCGGACAACAGCAGGGCGGAAAAGTTGGGGCGGGTCATGTGCGGAGTCCTCGTCACAGTTGTTCCAGCGTCAGCATGCCGGCGGCGCGCAGCACCTCGCCGCGGCTCACGGCGCGTTCGTGCTGCGCCTGCGCCAGGTCGGCGCGGCTCTTGTCCAGTTGGGCCTGCGCCGACAACAGGTCGACCAGCGTCGTGACACCGTTCTCGTAGCGCCGTTTGGTCAGGCGTTGCGCCTCCTCGGCTTCCTGTACGGCGGCTTCGCGCACCTGGACGCGCTCCTCCGCCTCCAGCGCGCGTCGGCGCGCCTCGGTGACTTGGTAGGCGATGGCATCCTCGGCCTGGCGCAGGCGGGCCGCCTGTTCCATGCGCGCCGCCTGCGCCCGGTCGATCGCCGCATCGTTCAGTCCGCCGTCGAAGGCGGTCCAGGACAGCATGCCGGCGATGGTGTAGGAAGCGGCACCGAAGCCCAGGCCCCGGTCGTTCCAGTCGTGCCGGGCCATCACGTTGACCTGCGGCTTCTTCGCGCCGCGCGCCGCGCCGAGCGCCGCCTGCGCGGCATCGCCCTGACCACGCAGCGCTTTCAGTGTCGGATGCTCGGCACGCGCCTGCGCGCGCAACGCGCCGGCATCCAGCGTCGGCAGCGCCGGCAGGTGGGGTGCGCCCACGTCCAGCGCATCGGCCAGGTCACGTGCCAGCAACCGTTTCAGGCCGTCCAGCGCATCCGCCTCCATGCGCTGCGCCTGCATCAGGCGCAGGCGCGCATCGTCCAGGTTGACGCGCGCCGACAGCACGTCGGCACGCACCGCCATGCCCTGCTTGTGCAGATTCTCGGCGACGCGCAGGTATTCGGTGGCGGCGGCGCGCGCCTGCTCGGCGACGCGGATGTGGGCGCGCGCCAGATGCACGCCCTGGTAGGCGCGCAGCACCTCCAGCAGCAACTGCTGGCGCGCGGACTCGTCGCCATCGCGCGCGGCGCGCGCCCAGGCGCGCGCCTCATCCTGGCGCGCGGCGATCTGGCCGCCGGTGTACAACGGCGCCTGCACTTCGACGCGGGTATTCAGGTTATTGATGGCATCGGGATCGTTCAGCTTGGCCGGCGCGAAATCGGCGTTGCCGATGCGCTCCTGGCCAAGCTTCAGGCCGAATGCCGACAGCGCATCGTTGGTGTGCGTCGCGCCCAGCGACAAGGTCACGCGCGGCAGGCGCGCGCCATCGGCCTGGCGCAGGCCGGCCTCGGCCTGGTCGATGCGCGCCTTGCTCAGGGCCAACTCGGGATTCTGCGCCAGCGCGGTCTCGGCTGCCTGGCGCAGCGTCAGGGTCTCCGCCGAGGCGTTCCAGCTCAGCGCCAAGGCGATCGTCAGGGCGCGCAAGGGCGCCTTCGGTATCCACATCATTGCACCTCGCATGTCGCGACCGCCTGGACTGAGGCGGTGGAAAATCAGGATTCGCTTATATTAAACATAAAAATTGCTTATGGCAATATAAGCCTGATTCGCGGCTTTGCAAGATATAGGGGCAAGGCGGCGGCGAAGCAACGGGGGGGCCATGTCGCATGGCCTCGCGGATGCCGACTCGAGCCGGCCGGCGCGTGTGCGGGCCGCGCTACTTGGCGAAGCCGCAGAACACGTCGCGCATCATGCCGATCAACTGCAAGGTACGCGTATCGCCCACGCGGTAATAGACGCGGTTGGCATCCTTGCGCGTGCGCAGCACGCCCTTGTCGCGCAGTATGGCTAGGTGCTGCGAGATGTTGCTCTGCGAGGTGCCGACACTCTCGACGATGTCCTGCACGCTGACCTCCTTGTCACCCAGCACGCACAGGATCTTCAGGCGCAGCGGGTGCGACATCGCCTTCAGCGCGCGCGATGCCTGTTCGATGTGTTCGTCCTTGTCGATGAGTTCGGTGGACTCGGTGATCATGGGTTTGGGCTCCAGCGGTTGTATGATGGCGCGACCCGGCGGCCCGCCGCGAACGCCGTGGCCAACGTTAACAGGACCGTCATGTCAGTATATCTCGTTAAGTATTCAAATATACTAAAATGCATGACGAAAAAGATTGCCCCAACCGATAAAATCGTCTGATGCCACCGACCAGCGTCACGCCCGTCCTGCTCATCATCCTCGATGGTTTCGGTTGTCGGCCCGCCGACGACTTCAATGCCATCACCCGCGCGCGCAAGCCCAACTTCGACCGTTACTGGCATGAATTCCCGCATACGCTGATCCAGGCATCGGAGGCGGCGGTCGGTCTGCCCGCCGGCCAGATGGGCAATTCGGAGGTCGGCCACCTCAACATCGGCGCCGGTCGCGTGGTCTACCAGGAATATTCGCGCATCGACCGCGCCATCCAGAACGGCCATTTCACCTCCAACCTGGCCTTGCTGGACGTGATCGAACAGGTCAAGGCCAACGACTCGGCCTTACACATCTTCGGCCTGCTGTCCGATGGCGGCGTGCACAGTCACGAGAACCACATCCACGCCATGCTGGAGATGGGCGCGGCGCAGGGGCTGCGCAAGATCTACATGCATGCCTTCCTGGACGGGCGCGACACGCCGCCGAAGAGCGCGGATGCCTATCTGCGCTGTCTGCAGGACAAGCTCGATCATCTGCGCGTCGGCCGCATCGCCTCCATCGTCGGCCGCTATTACGCCATGGACCGGGATCGTCGCTGGCCGCGCGTCAAGGTCGCCTACGACCTGGTGACGCTGGGGCGGGCCGAGTTCCAGGCGGCCGACGCCATGCGGGCGTTGGAAGCGGCCTATGCGCGCGGCGAGACCGACGAGTTCGTCAAGCCCACCGCCATCGTCGGCGAGGGCGAGACGCCGGTGCGCATGCACGATGGCGACGCGGTGGTGTTCATGAACTTCCGGTCCGACCGCGCCCGCCAGCTCACGCGCGCCTTCATCGCGCCGGATTTCGCCGAGTTCCAGCGCGATTATGTGCCCAAGCTGTGCCGCTACTGCACACTCACCAGCTATAGCGAGGAATTCGATACGCCCGTGGCGTTCCCGCCGGAACACGTGCGCAACGGGTTCGGCGAGTACATCGCCAACCTCGGCCTGCGCCAGTTGCGCATCGCGGAAACCGAGAAGTATCCGCACGTGACCTATTTCTTCAACGGCGGCGAGGAAACGGTCTATCCCGGCGAGGATCGCATCATGGTGCGTTCGCCGGATGTCGCCACCTATGATCTCAAGCCGGAGATGAGCGCGCCCGAGGTCACCGACAAGCTGGTCGAGGCGATCGAGTCCGGCCGTTACGACGCAATCATCTGTAACTACGCCAACTGTGACATGGTCGGCCACAGCGGCATCATGGAAGCCGCGATCCAGGCCGTGGAAGCTGTCGACGTGTGCCTGGGCCGGGTGGTCGAGGCGATGCGTCGTGCCGGCGGCGAAGTGCTGATCACCGCCGATCACGGCAATGCCGAGACCATGCGCGACCCGCTCACCGAACAGCCGCACACCGCGCACACCATCAATCTGGTGCCGCTGATCTACGTCGGCCGCGCTGCCAGCATGCATCACAGCGGCGCGCTGGAGGACATCGCGCCGACGCTGCTGAAGATGATGGGCCTGCCGCAGCCGCTGGAAATGACCGGGCGCCCGCTGCTCGATTTCACCTGAATGTGGCGCGCGCTGATCTGCGCGATGCTCCTGGCCGTCGCCGCGCCGGTGGTGGCCGATCCCGCGCGGCAGCAGGAGTTGCGCGAGCTGCGCAGCCGCATCCAGGCGTTGCAGGCGGAACTGGAGCAGGCGACCGAAGGCCGCACCGAGGCGGCCGATGCGCTCAGGCACTCGGAACGACGCATCTCCGATGTGAACCGCGATCTGCGCCGGCTGGCCGCGCGTCAGCGCGAACTCGCCGAAAATCTGCGTCGGCTCGCCGCTGACACGCGCACCACCCAGGCCGAAATCGCCCACCAGCAGGCGCTGCTGGCCGATCTGCTGCGCGAACGTTATGCACGCGGCGAGGCGGAAGCGCTGCGGCTGCTGCTCAACGGTCAGAATCCGGGCGAAGTCGCGCGCAATCTTGAATACTACGGCTACATTGCGCGTGCGCGCGCCGAACTGATCCGTCAGCACCGTGACGCGCTGACCCGTCTGACCGAACTGCAGACGCGCACGCGCGAACAGAACGAGCAGCTCGAACGCGTGCGCCAGGAGCAGGTGGCGCAGAAAAAGGCGCTGGAAGCCGAGAAACAGGCGCGCCAGCAGGTGCTGTATGCGCTGTCCGAGCAGATCCGTAAGCAGCGGCGGGAGATCAGCACGCTGGAGCGCGACGAAAAGCGCCTCACCCAGCTCATCGCACGGCTGGCGCGCCTGGCGGCGCAGCGTGCCAAGGCGCCGCCGCCCGCGCCGGCCGGGCCGGCTGCGCCGCCGCCGCGTCCCGGCCAACCGGTCGAGCTTGTGGCCGATGCCAGTCTGGCGGGCGAGCAGTTCGCGCGTCTGAAGGGGCGGCTGGCGCTGCCCGTCGCCGGCGAGATCGTCGGCCGCTACGGCCAGCCGCGCGAGGGCGGCGGGCCGGCATGGAAGGGACTGTTCATCCGCGCCCGCCAGGGCAACGAGGTGCGCGCGGTGGGCGGCGGCGAGGTCGTGTTCGCCGACTGGCTGCGCGGCTTCGGCAACCTGATCATCATCGACCATGGCGCCGGCTTCCTCAGCCTGTACAGCAACAACGAAAGTCTGTATAAACAGCCGGGCGAGCGCGCGCGCGCCGGGGATGTCATCGCCAGCGTCGGCGCCACCGGCGGCCAGGACGAGCCCGGCCTGTACTTCGAATTGCGCCACGAGGGCAAACCCTTCGATCCGCTGACCTGGGTGCGCTGACCGCACCCCTTATCTCCGGGAATTCTTCCGCGCCTCGGACATCCAATCCACGCCACGCATCACACACCCTAGAGGCATCATGGCAGGCAAGTTCAAACAGCTCGGACTCATCGCGATCGGCGTTTTTTTCGGCGCCGCGCTGACGCTCAATTATTCCGCCACCGCCTCGCGCGAGCCGGAGCCTTTGCCGATCGAGGATCTGCGCGTGTTCAGCGAGATCTTCGGGCGCATCAAGAGCGATTACGTCGAGCCGGTGGAGGACAAGCGCCTGATCACCGAGGCCATCAACGGCATGCTCTCGGGTCTCGACCCTCATTCCGCTTACCTCGACGCGGAAGCCTTCAAGGAACTTCAGGTCGGCACCCAGGGCGAATTCGGCGGCCTCGGCATTGAGGTCGGCATGGAGGATGGTTTCGTCAAGGTGGTGGCGCCGATCGAGGACACCCCGGCATTCAAGGCGGGCATCAAGAGCGGCGACCTGATCATCCGTCTGGACGACACGCCGGTGAAGGGCATGACGCTCAACGACGCGGTCAAGCGCATGCGCGGCAAGCCCGGCACGGACATCGTGCTGACCATCGTGCGCAAGGGCGAGGCCAAGCCGTTGACCGTACGCCTGACGCGCGCGGTGATCAAGATCCGCAGCGTCAAGCACCAGATCGTCGAACCCGGCTTCGGCTATGTGCGCATCACCCAGTTCCAGGAGCAGACCGGCGAGAATCTGGTGGCGGCGTTGCGCGATCTGCAGGCCAAGAACGGCGAGCTCAAGGGCCTGATCCTCGATCTGCGCAACAATCCGGGCGGCCTGCTGAACAGCGCCGTGTCGGTTTCCGGCGCGTTCATCCGGCCCGGCGAGCTGGTGGTATACACCGATGGCCGTACCGAGGATGCGCGCATGCGCCTTCATAACGCGCGCGAAAGCTATCTGCGCCCGGGCGAGCGGGATGCGCTGAAGAACCTGCCGGCGTGGACGCGCGAGGTGCCGATGGTGGTGCTGGTGAACGGCGGTTCCGCGTCCGCCTCCGAGATCGTCGCCGGCGCGTTGCAGGATCACAAGCGCGCGCTGGTGGTCGGTACCCAGACCTTCGGCAAGGGCTCGGTGCAGACCATCCTGCCACTCAACAACGGCACCGCCATCAAGCTCACCACGGCGCGCTACTTCACGCCCAGCGGCCGCAGCATCCAGGCCAAGGGTATCACCCCGGACATCGTGGTCGAGGAGGCCACCGTGTCCAACAGCGCGACGCCGCGGCTGGAGGTACGAGAGGCGGATCTCAACAAGCATCTGGAGAACGGGCAAAGCGAGACACCGGCGCCGCAGGATCGTCCGAAGGGCGACGCGGATGCGCAGAGCCCGAGCACGGCCGGTGAAGTGATCAAGCGGGACGATTACCAGCTCAACCAGGCCCTGATCCTGTTGAAAGGGCTGGCCCTGCTGCGCGACCGCAAGTAAGGTGGCGGGGCGGCAGGCATGACGCCCGCGAGCGACACCCGCAAGCGGCGCGAGATCGCCTTCCATCCTCTGCCGCCGGAGCAGCAGGCGCGTGCCCTCGCGCTGCTGGGTGGGCTTGACGGTCTGCGGGTCGAACCGATCGGTGCGCTGACGCTGGCGGTGGACTACCACATCGCCGAGTACAGCCTGCGCGAGCTGGAGTCCCTGTTGCTGGCGCACGGCTTCCATCTGGAGAACACGCTGCTGATCCGCCTCAAGCGCAGCCTGGCCTACTATGCCGAACGCGTGCAGCGGGAGAATCTGGACAAGCCGGAGCCGCGCGCCAAGCAGTATCCGGCGCACATCGAGTCGTGGGCCAGGCGGCCGCACGGCGACCATGACGACACCCCCGTGGAGTGGCGGCAGTACAAGTAGCCGACCATGGACGACCGGCAACTGCTGCGCTATTCGCGCCACATCCTGCTCGACGAGATCGGCATCGACGGCCAGGCGCGCCTGCTCGCCGCGCGCGTGCTGATCGTCGGCGCCGGCGGTCTCGGGTCACCGGCGGCGCTGTATCTCGCGGCGGCCGGCGTCGGCCACATCACGTTGGCCGATGGCGACGAAGTGGATGCCACCAACCTGCAACGCCAGATCGCGCACGACATGAGCAGCCTCGGCGTCAACAAGGCGGAATCCGCATCGCGCCGCATGCATGCGATGAATCCCGACATCGCCGTCGCCACGTTGCCGGAGCGCCTGCAGGATGCTGCGCTGGCGCGGGCGGTCGGGGATGCCGACCTGGTACTCGATTGCAGCGACAACTTCCCCACCCGCCACGCCATCAACCGTGCTTGCGTGGCGCAGCGCAAACCGCTGGTATCGGGCGCGGCGGTACGCTTCGATGGCCAGATCGCGGTGTTCGACCTGCGTGTGCCCGAGGCGCCGTGCTACGCCTGCCTGTTCCCGCCGCAGGCGCGCGACGCCGAGATGCGCTGCGCCGAGTTCGGCGTGTTCGCGCCCTTGGTCGGCGTGGTCGGCGCGCTGCAGGCGGCCGAGGCGTTGAAGCTGCTGCTCGGCGCCGGCACCAGCCTGTCCGGCCGCCTGCTGCTGTATGACGCGCTGCGCGCCGACTGGCGCGCGCTGCGCCTGACCAGGGATCACGGCTGCGAGGTGTGCGGCGGGCGTTGATCCGCCCCGGCGGTGTCCAGCAGACGGATCCAGTGCACCACCGGTACGTCGCTGGCGGCGGCGAGGTGGCTCTGGCAACCGATGTTGGCGGTGGCGATCCGTTCCGGACCGCGCGCGTTGAGGTTGGCCAGCTTGCGCGCGCGCAGCCGACCCGCCAGTTCCGGTTGCAACAGGGAATAGGTGCCGGCCGAGCCGCAGCACAGGTGCGCTTCGTCCACCGGCAGCAGTTCGTGTCCCAATCCGGCCAGGATGCCCTCGATCACGCCGCGCACCCGCTGGCCATGTTGCAGGCTGCACGGCGGGTGGAAGGCGATCCGGCGCGGCGGGCCGGCGCGCAGGCCGGAGAGATCCTCGCGCGCGAGGATCTCGCCCAGGTCGCGGGTCAGGGCCGACACGCGCGCGGCTTTTTCCGCGTAGGCGAGGTCGTCGCGCAGGTGGTGGCCGTAGTCCTTGACCAGACTGCCGCAGCCGCTGGCGGTCATGACGATGGCTTCCACGCCCGCCTCGACATACGGCCACCAGGCGTCGATGTTGCGGCGCATGGCGGCGCGCGCGGCCTCCGCCGCGGCCAGGTGCTGGTCGATGGCGCCGCAGCAGCCGGCGCCGGGCGCGGCGACCAGCTCGATGCCCAGCCGCGCCAGCACGCGCGTGGCGGCGGCATTGGTTTCCGGTGCCAGCGCCGGCTGCACGCAGCCTTGCAGCACCAGCATGCGGCGGTCGAGCCTGCCTTCGCCGGTGGTGGCGGGCTGGACGCGCGACGGCATGGACGGCGGGATGTGCGTGCGCAAGGCGCCGGGCAACACCCCGCGCACGCTCTGCCCCAGTTGGAGCAGCGGCCGGAACACCCCCGGCGCGCTCAGCGTCCGCCGCAATGCCGCGCGCGCCAGGCGCTCGGGCAGCGGCCGCGGGCTCAACCGTTCCAGCAGGTCGCGGCCGATGTCGATCAGCCGGCCGTACTGCACACCCGACGGGCAGGTGGTTTCGCAATTGCGGCAGGTCAGACAGCGGTCCAGGTGCCGGCGGGTGATCGCGCCGGCCGGCTGGCCTTCCAGCATCTGCTTGATCAGGTAGATACGGCCGCGCGGGCCGTCCAGTTCATCGCCGAGCAGTTGATAGGTCGGGCAGGTGGCATTGCAGAAGCCGCAGTGCACGCAGCTCCTCAGAATGGCGTCGGCTTCCTCGCCGTGTGGCGTGTCGCGCACGAAATCGGCCAGTCGGGTCTGCATCACAGCCCCTCGTACATGCGGCCGGGGTTGAACAGGCCGTGCGGGTCCAGCGCCTGTTTGACGCGCCGGTGCAGCGCGAACAGCGGCGGCGCCAGCGGCTGGAAGACTTCGCCCCGACCGTCGTGATGGCGGAACAGCGTGGCATGGCCGCCCGCCGCGGTGACTCTTCGACGCAATGCCTCCCCAGCCAGATCGCTCGCCAGCCAGCGCAACGCTCCACCCCATTCGCTCAGTTGCTCGCCCGGCAGATTCAGATCGGGCGCGGCCGGCGGCAGGCTGATGCGCCACAGCGGGCGCGGGGTCTGGAAGAAGGCCAGGGTGTGTTCGCGCACGTCCTGCCAGATCGCAGCGTCGCTTGGCTCGCCGCCCAGCATCTGCCGCGCCGCGCGCACGCCCTGGGCGCTGCCGGACAGGCGCAGGTGCAGGCGGCCGGCGTGGATCAGCGTGGCCGACACCGGCAGCGGCTGCCGCCCCCATTGCCGCAGGCGCGCGGCGGCGCGCTCGGCATCCAGCTCGAACGCCAGCGTGAGCTCCTCGGCAGGACGCGGCAGCACCTTCAGCGAGACCTCCAGCAGCACGCCCAAGGTGCCGAGCGCGCCGGCCATCAGGCGGGACAGATCGTAGCCGGCGACGTTCTTCATGACCTGGCCGCCCAGGCGCAGCACCTCGCCGCGCCCGTTGAGCAGTTTGATGCCCAGCACCGCATCGCGCACCGACCCAACCCATGGCCGGCGCGGACCGGACAGGCCGGCGGCGACCATGCCGCCCAGCGTCGCTCGCGAGGAGAAATGCGGCGGCTCGAACGGCAGCATCTGGCCGTCATCCGCCAACAGGGACTCGATCTCGGCCAGCGGCGTGCCGGCGCGCGCAGTGATCACCAGTTCGGCAGGATCGTAGGCGATGACGCCGCGATGCGCGCTCAGGTCGAGCGCAGCACCATCGCAATGGCGGCCGTAAAAGGCTTTGCTGCCGCCACCCCGGATGCGCAAGGGCATGCCATCGGCGATGGCCTGGCGCACGCGCCCGATCAATACGTCTTCCATGGCACTCAGAACCTCGGCAGCTCGGGAAACGGCAGTGCGCCGCCATGCACATGCATGCGTCCCAGCTCCGCGCAACGGTGCAGCGTCGGCACCGCCTTGCCGGGGTTGAGCAGGCCGTCCGGATCGAAGGCGGCCTTGATGGCGTGGAACTGCGCCAGCTCCTCGGGGCTGAACTGGCTGCAACTGGCGTCCAGCTTTTCCACGCCGATGCCGTGTTCGCCGGTGACGGTGCCGCCGACCTCCACGCACAACTTGAGGATGTCGGTGCCGAAGGCCTCCGCGTGTTCCAGCTCGCCCGCACGGTTTGCGTCGAACAGGATCAGCGGATGCAGGTTGCCGTCGCCGGCATGGAACACGTTGGCGACGCGCAGGCCGTAGCGTTCGGACAGTTCGGCGATGCGCTTCAACACGAAGGCGAGTTGGCGGCGCGGGATGGTGCCGTCCATGCAGTAGTAGTCCGGACTGATGCGGCCGACGGCGGGAAAGGCACCCTTGCGTCCCGCCCAGAACTTCATGCGCTGCGCATCGTCCTCGGCGGTGCGTACCTCGCGCGCGCCGGCTTCCACCAGCACCGCGCGTACCGCCATGATCTGCTCGGACACCTCGGCGTTGGTGCCGTCCAGCTCGCACAGCAGGATGGCCGCTGCGTCGACCGGATAACCGGCGTGCACGAAATCCTCGGCGGCGCGGATGGCCGGGTTGTCCATCATCTCCAGCCCGGCGGGCAGGATGCCGGCGCCGATCACCGCCGCCACCGCCGCGCCCGCCGCCTCGACGCTGTCGAACGCGGCCAGCACCACCTGCGCGCGTTCGGGCCTGACCAGCAGGCGCACCGCGACCTCGACGACGATGCCGAGCAGACCCTCGGAGCCGGTCATCAGCGCCAGCAGGTCGTAGCCGGGCGCGTCCAGGGCGCCGGGCCGGGTGCAATCGCCGAGTTCGAGCAACTCGCCGTCCAGGGTCAGCACTTTCAGCGCCAGCAGGTTGTGCACGGTGAGGCCGTATTTCAGGCAATGCACGCCGCCGGAGTTCTCGGCGACGTTGCCGCCGATGGAGCAGGCGATCTGCGAGGAGGGATCGGGCGCGTAATACAGGCCGTAGGGGGCCGCCGCCTCGGAGATGGCCAGGTTGCGCACACCCGGCTGCACGCGCGCGACACGGTTGTCGGGGTCGATCGCGACGATGCGGTCGAAGCGAGCCAGCGACAGGATCACGCCGTCCGCCAGCGGCAGCGCGCCGCCGGACAGACCGGTGCCGGCGCCGCGCGCGACCACCGGCACGCGATGCGCGCGGCAGGCGCGCAACACCGCCTGCGCCTGTTCCAGGGTTTCCGGCAGACACACCGCCAGCGGCACCTGGCGATAGGCGGACAGGCCGTCGCATTCGTAGGGGCGCAGCGCTTCCGCTTCGACCAGCAAAGCATGCGCCGGCAGGGCGGCGCGCAGGTCGGCGAGGAAGGTGGGCTTCATGCCCCGATTATGCCGAAAGCCGCCGCCAGGTCGTGACCAGTGCGTCATCGTCGCCGACGTTGCCGGGGAAGATCACCACCGGCAGGCCGGCGAAGCGGGCATGATCGTCCGGGCAGCGCACCACCGAGCAGCCCGGCAGGATCTGGCCGAGCACGCGCGCGGCGCGCAGCGCCAGGCCGTCGGCGAGCACGTCGTTGGAGGTGATGCCGCCCTTGCTGATCAGAAAACCCAGGCTGTCCGGCAGGCCGCGTACCAGATCCATCAGCAATGCCGATACCGTCTCGCCGAAGGCCAGACGGGCGGCGGCGTCCGCGAACCGGCGTTCGCCGCGGCTGGTGTACAGCACCGGCGTCAGCCCCCGTGCATGCGCCGCCGTTGCGCGCGCGCGCAGGTCTGCGAGCAATGCGTCGCGCTCGCCGGCGATGCGGTCCACCTCCACTTCCAGCGCCGCCACGCCGTCCTGCGCCAGCAGCCGGTCCAGTTGCGCGGTGGTTCTGTGCACATGCGAGCCGACCAGCACCGCGCCGGGCCTGCCGGCGCGCACGAACGCGCGCATGGCCTCGGGCGGCACGGGTTGCGGCGGCAGTCGTGCCAGCGCGGTGAGCAGGCTGGCGGCGGAACGGAACAGGAAGCGCTTGCCGCGCAACGTGGCGACGCGCACCTCTTCGGCGAAACGGTTCAGGTCGGCCTGGCTCTCCGCGTCCACCACGCAGCAGCGGTTGTCGGCCATTGCCATCAGGCGTTCGCCGATGTCGCCACGCACGTCGGCCAGGGAAAAGTGCTCCACCGCGGACGCGCGGATGCGGCCGGCGGTCTTCTCCTCAACGTAATCCGGCAGGAAGCTGTGGCGATAGCCGAACACCGAGTCGCGCGCGAATTCCGTCTCCGCCACCGGCATAGGCCGGCCCTCGACCATCAGGTAATGGATGCCGTCGCGGGTGAAACGGCCGCCCTCGAAGAAGGCCGGGATCAGGAAATGGGCGTCGAAGGGCCCCAGTTCTTCCGCCATCACGTCGGTTTCCACCGGGTAGTGACCGCGCAGCGTGGAATCGGACCGGCTGACGAGGATCGGCTGGAACGTCCGGCCCAGCGCGGCGAGATCGGCCAGCGTCCGCCGCAGATTGCCGCACACCTCGCGCGTGACCGCGGCGGCGCGCGCCGCGTCCATGCCGCGGGTGTTGGTCAGCACGAAGAACAGCGGCGCGTCATCGAGCAGCGCCTGGCGCAACGTCGCGCTGTCCCAGCGAGTCAGCAGCAGGCAGGAATGCACGGTCTGCGAGCCGGTCGGGTCGTCGTCGAGTACGATGATCTTGGTTTCGCTCATGTCGGATCGCGGACGTCGGTTCGGGATGGGGTGATCCGGGCGCGTGGGTGGCAACCGCCTGTTCCCACGCGCACCCTCCCCCGCTTGCGCGGGCGGGGAGGAAGGCCGTCAGGCCAGCAAGGTCAGCGCGCGCGCCGCCATCGCCTCGGCGGTCAAGCCGTTGAAAGCCATGATCTCGCCCGGGCTGGCGGTGGTCTCGCCGCGCTTCCATGCCATCACGTCGCGGCGCGGCGCGCGCGCGCGCAGCAGGATCGGTTCCAGCGGGCCGGCGGGACCGCCGGACACCCCGATCAGCGCTTCGGCGTCAAACAACGCATTGAACCGGTCGTCGTCCATGAACGCGCCGTCCGGCTCGGACACCGTGTCCCAGGCGACGTCGGTCGGGCGGTACAGG
Organism: uncultured Burkholderiales bacterium; assembly: GCA_937949525.1. Lineage (GTDB taxonomy): Bacteria > Pseudomonadota > Gammaproteobacteria > Burkholderiales > Thiobacillaceae > PFJX01. The sequence continues at coordinate 115,093 of CALEDT010000029.1, forward strand.
CGGCGCGGATTGGCGGCGCTGACGATGCGCACCCGGCAGCCGGCGGCTTCCAGCCGGTCCTTGGCCTCGAATACCGGCAGCAGCACCATGTCGCCGGTCACTGCGAACACCACGGTCTTGCCGCCCGCAACGGACTCGTACAGCGTCACCGCGCCGCGCTCGATGCCCGCGCGCGCCTGTTCCAGCGTGGTGTAAACCGGCAGCGGCGACTTCGAGGCGATGATGGCGATGCCTTTGTTGCAGGTGCCCAGCGCCCATTCGTAGGCGACCTGGATCTGGTTGGCATCGCACGGGAACAGCGCATAGACGTTGCCGTTGCGCATCTGCGCGGCGAAGTAGCTCTCGATCTCCGGGCGCTGGTGGGTCCAGCCGTTGCGTCCCTGTTCCAGCGCGCCGGCGGTGAACATGCAGACGAAGGACGGCGTCTTGCGGCGCAGTTCGGCCATGGCCTGGGTCACGGTCTGCACGATCGGCCAGCCGTTGATGGCGAAGCTCTCGTAGGACAGCCACAGCGACCGGCCGCCGAACAGCGCCAGGCCGGCGGCCAGGCCGGCGCAGGCGTCTTCGTTGAGCGGCTCGTAGACCTGCCCGCTCGGCCCCTGGTGATAGAGGCCGTCCTCCACCGGATGGCGGATCTTCAGCGCGACGTTGATGTTGGCCATGGCGCTGGCCTCGTTGCCGTCGGCGTTGGTCACCACGAAGCGCGGGTCATGCCGGCCGACGAAGGCCGCCAGCGCGCCGAAGGCCGTGGCCGGCACCTGTTTGTCGCCGGCCTGGAACGCCTGGATCGGCAGCGGCGGCAGCGGCGCCAGCGCCAGCTCGCGTTCGGTCACCACCGTGCGCGCGGCCGGGCCACCGCCGGCTCGGCGGAAGTTTTCGCGCACGATGTGCCAGGCCTCAGGCGGCAGCGCGCGGCGCTTCAGACCATCGACGATGTGCTCGGCATCCAGCGTGTCGGCGGGATACAGGTTGTGTGCCTTGGCGCCCAACTTGTGCACGCCGGCCCCCTTGAGCTGCTTGACGATCAGCACCGCGCGCCGGCCGCCCAGCGCCGCCCGCGCGGCCTGGTCCGCCGCCTGCAGCACCGCGGCGGCGAAAGCCAGTCGGCGGTCGAAAGAGAAGCGGCTGGAATCGACGTAGGCGCCGGGCTGGTCCTTGTCGTCGAAATGGCGTGCGTCCACCAGGAACACGCTGTCGAAGCCGTGTCCCTTCCAGTATGCGGTCATCTCGGCGTTGCTCCAGGTCGCGCACATGGCGTGGTGTTCCTGGCTGTAGCCGTTCCAGATCAGCACCGGCAGGTAGTTGGTCACCGTCGGATAGGCGGTGTTGAAGTGCATCATCGAATTCAGCACGTAGGGCTCGCCCATGCCGCCGTCGCCGATGGTCACCGGAAACAGGATGCCCGGATGCAACAGCGCGCCGGCCATGGCGAAATGCTGGCCCTGACCGAGCGGTCCGGCCGGCGCCAACAGGCCGGGAATGGCGCCGGACAGGTGACCGAGCAAACCGTGGCGTTCGCGGAAGCGGGCGCGCATGTCCTCGACCGTGCGGATGCCCATGTCTTCCAGCGAACCGTCGAGGAACATTGCCGCGTAGAACCCCGGCGCGTGATGGCCCACCTCGGTGACGATGTGGGTGTGGCCCAACATCACCAGCGCCGCGTAGGCCTCGGCGCTGGAGGCGAAGCCTCCGGGATGGCCGGAGGCCTTGGCGCCGCACACCTGCAGGGTCAGGTAGCGCAGCGCGTCGGCCGCCAGCAGGGTCTGATAGGCGGCGGCCATGTCGTTGGCGCGGGCGATCGCGCCCGCGCCTTCGGCGATCACCGGCAACGCCGCGTGCTCGGAAAAGCCCGGCCAGGCGGAGCCGAAATAGTCGATGCCTGCGCAAAAATCGGGGATCAGGTCGCTGGCGCGGCGGGTTGGGGCATTCATGACGACTCCTGGCGATGTGGTGGACGACGATACTCTAGTGAAATGATCAAGTTTTCACAATGCAGTATTTGTTTCACAATGTGAAACATGCATGGCGACAATGCCTCATCCATCCAGGTCATCGACCGCATGAACGCGCTGTTCGATGCGCTGGCCGAAACGCGCGACGGCGCCACGCTGAAAGTGCTGGCCGCGCATACCGGGCTGCATGCCTCCACCGCACACCGCATCCTCAACGCGCTGGCCAAGCACGCACTGGTCGAACGGGACGCGCACGGCCATTACCACCTGGGGCCGCGCCTGCTGGCTCTGGCGGCGCAGGCGCGGGCGCGACTGGACGTGCGCGCGGTGGCGCGCCCGGAAATGGAGCGCCTGCGCGACGCCTTGGGCGAGACCGTCAACCTGACCGTGCGTGAGGGCGATGAAGTGGTGTACGTGGAGCGCGCCATCGCCCGGCGCATGATGCGCGTGGAACAGGTCATCGGCAGCCGCGCGCCGCTGCACGTCACCGCGGTCGGCAAGCTGATGCTGGGCGAGGCTGGTGACACGGCGGTCGTCGATTACGCGCGGCGGCAGGGCCTGACCGCGTTCACACCCAACACGCTGACGCGCCTGGCAGCGCTGCGCCGTGACATCGCCGCCGGTATGGCACGTGGTTACGCGCTCGACGACGAGGAGGCGGAACTGGGGGTGGGGTGCATCGGTGCCCTGGTGCGTGATGCGACCGGCGCCGTGGTCGCCGGCCTGTCGGTGTCGGCACCGATGGAGCGGCGCCAGTTGGCCTGGGCCGGGCAGGTTTGTGCGGCGGCAGCGCGCATCTCCGCGCGCCTGGGCTACCGGGGTGGTGTGGCGGGCGAGGCGTAGGTCCGCAGCGAGACGGCGCGAGCGCCGCGCGTCACGGCATCCACAGTAACTGGCGCGCGATCCAGCCTTCGTCGAATACCTCGTCGCTGACCTTGACCCAGTCGCCGCGCTCTTCCAGCACGCGGAAAGAGTAATACTTCTCAACCGGCGACAGCGGTGAGGTGACGAAATGCGTGCCGGGGCCGGTGCGCACGTTGACTTTGGCGCCCCGCACCACGGCGCAGCGCAAGCGATCGGACACCAGGGTGTGGAAGATCCAGTGACGGTCGCCGTCCACGTCCTCGACGTGCAGCCAGTTGCCGCGCTGTTCGATCTTGCGGAATGGCATGTAGCGGTAGACCTCCCAGCTCTTCTCGAACTGAGTGCCGGGGCCTTGACGCAGGTTGGCTTTCGGCACATCGACGCACAGCGCTAAGGCATGGGCACTGGCGAGCAGCGCGATCAGACTCAGGGTGAGCGGAACGAGGGTTTTCGAGGTCATGCGCGACAACTCCTGCTGAAAAGAAAGGACGGACTCGGCAGCTCCGGCGGCGGGAGCCACCCGATGGCGGACGGCACAAGCGATGCGAAGTTCCCCGGCGTGGCGTGCCAATCAACCGTGCGCGCAGCGCGCGGCGGCGTCGCCGTCGGCGACGAAGCATTCGATGTGACGCCTGCCGTCGATGAACATGTCGATGTCACGGACGGCGGCTTCCGCGTCCAACGCACGGGTGAACGCCGCGTCGTCGTCGATGCCGGCATAGCATTCCATCCACAGCCGCGCGTCGTCGTGACGTCTGAGCAGGCGCGCATTGGCGCCGGTGCGGCAGGCGACGCGCGCCATCAGCGTGCGCACGGCGGTTTCGGTGTCGCGGTCATCGTGCTGCACGCGATACCAGACGTACACCTCGAACACCTCAGGCGACCGGGTAAGGCAGCGGCAGGAAGCGCAGGACGGCACCGTCGCGCGCGCGCAGGCGGACATCGCCGAGTTCGACACTGGCGCTCAGTGCCACGGCCAGCACGTCGTGGCCGCCACCCGGCGCCGGCGCGGCGTTGGCGATGTGGCCGGCGGCCTGATCGACGGGTTCGGGTGCGTACACTTCGTCGCCGGGATGTGCTTCCGCGTCGACATGGGCGAGATACAGGCGGCGTTTGACCTTGCCCAGGTATTGGCTGCGCGCGACGATTTCCTGGCCGGGGTAGCAGCCCTTGTTGAAGCTGACGCCGCCCAACAGTTCCATGTTGGCCATCTGCGGCACGAACAGATCCTGCGTCGCCGGCAGCACCACCGGCACGCCGGCGCGCACCAGCAGCCAGTCCCAGGCGGGCGTGCCCACCGGCCGGCAGTGCGCGCGCAGGCGCTGCCACAGCGCGGGTGCGGCGTCGGCGGCGACGAACACGTCCAGGCGCTGTGCGCCCAGACGCAGCGCGAACGCCTGTTCGCCGTGGGTTACGGCCATCAGTGCCTGCGGCAGCGCGAAGCCGAGCGCGTCGGCCAACGCGGCGTCGGCACCGTTGACGCCCAGGCGTACCCAGTCCGCGCCGGCGTCGCGCAGTCGGACCTTGGCACGCAGCACGAACATGCCCAGACGCTTCTGTATGGACTCGCGCAGCGCTTCCGGCAACAGCACCAGCAGCGCGTCGCCCCGCTTGAGCACGATGAAGTTGGCGAGCATGCGGCCTTTGGCCGACAGGTAGCCGGCGAACACGGCCCTTTCGGCGCCGAGTCCGCGCAGGTCGTTGGTGATCTGGCCGTGCAGGAAGGTCTGGGCGTCTTCACCCTTGAGTTCGATCAGGCCGTAATGCGACAGATCGGCGACGATGGGCTCGCCCGCGCCGGTGGCGGCCAGTTCGGCGGCGGCATCGCCGAAATGCGCGACGGCGGTGCCGTCGAAACGGGCGCCTTGCGCGCCGAGGAAGTCGGTCCAGGCAGTCATGACAGGTCCTGTGGCAATGACATGCCGGGCACATGGGGCACGGCATGGGAAAAACAAGGGTGGGACTTCAGCGGCCCGTGCCCGGCTCCGGGCCGGCGCGCGGTGGTTGTATCGGGGACGGACAGTGTCGGCAGCCGAGCACCGAGAAATGGCGCAGCCACAGCCAGGCCAACAGCGGAAAAGCGAGCACGCCGGCCCATTCCAGCCAGCCCAGCGTGGCGCCCTGCCACCAGCGCGCCACGCTGGCGGCCGCCGGAAACAGCAGCAACAGCAGCAGGAACAGCAGCAGCGGACGTGCGCGCGGGCTCATGCCGGTGCGGCGCGGTCGATGCGCTCGACGTGCAGCGTGTGCAGACGGCGGCTGTCGGCACGCAGCACCTGGAAGCGGTAGTCACCGATGTCCACCTGTTCGCCGCGTTTCGGCACACGGCCGAACGCGTGCGTGACCAGGCCGCCGACCGTGTCGAACTCCTCGTCGGAGAAGCTGGCACCCAGGATCTGGTTGAAATCGCCGATCTCGGTCTGTGCCTTGACGCGGAAGCTGTGCGCATCCTCCTGCAGGATGTTGTCCTCGGCTTCGTCGTAGTCGTACTCGTCCTCGATGTCGCCGACGATCTGTTCCAGCACGTCCTCGATGGTCACCAGGCCGGCCACGCCGCCGTATTCGTCGACGACGATGGCGATGTGGTTGCGCGACACGCGGAATTCGCGCAGCAGCACGTTGAGACGCTTGGATTCGGGGATGAATACCGCTGGACGCAACTGGTCGCGCAGATTCACGTCCTCCTCCGTGCACAGCCGCAGCAGATCCTTGGCCAGCAGGATGCCGATCACGTTGTCGCGTTCGCCGTCGACCGCCGGGAAACGCGAGTGCGCGGTCTCGATCACGTAGGGCAGCAGTTCTTCGCGCGGCGTGTGGATGTCGACCACGTCCATCTGCGCGCGCGGGATCATGATCTCGCGCACCTGCATCTCGGACACCTGCATGACGCCCTCGATCATCGACAGGGCATCGGCATCCAGCAGGTTCTTCTCGTAGGCGGCATGCAGGAAGTCGAGCAGCTCTTCGCGATTGTCCGGCTCGCGCGAGAGCCAGGAGGTGAGGCGTTCGAGAAAACCGGGGCGGTGGCGCTGACTAGGGTGACTGTCGTCCATCGATGGCTGCATACGGGTCGGGCAATCCCAACCGCCGCATGATAAAGCTTTCCACGGCTTCCATGGTGACGGCGTCGGCGGCCTGCTCGTGATCATAGCCTTGCAGATGCAGCATGCCGTGCACCACCATGTGCGCGTAATGCGCTTCGAGCGGCTTGCCCTGGGCCATCGCCTCGCGCGCGATCACCGGCGCGCACAGCACGATGTCACCGCTGGGCGGCGTGCCGCCGTAGGCGAAGGTGAGCACGTTGGTGGCATGATCCTTGCCGCGGTAGTCGCGGTTCAGTGTCCGGCCTTCGTCTTCGTCGACGATACGCAGCGTGGCGCTGGCGGGGCCCGCCAGGGCCGCGCGCGCCCAGCGCCGCAATTGCGCGCGGCCGGGCAGGCCGGCGCGCGCCAGTGCATACTGCACGGCCAGGTCCAGGGCGGGCCCGTCAGCCGCCACGCGCGTCCCCGCTGCTCAGCCAGGCGTCATAGGCTTCGACGATGCGCGCCACCAGCGGGTGGCGTACCACGTCCTCGTTGAGGAACTCGGTGAAGGCGATGCCGCGCACCTCGCGCAGCACCTCGCGCGCCTGCACCAGGCCGCTGGGCTGGCCGCGCGCCAGGTCGATCTGGGTGACGTCGCCGGTGATCACCGCGCGCGAACCGAAGCCGATGCGCGTCAGGAACATCTTCATCTGTTCCGGCGTGGTGTTCTGCGCCTCGTCCAGAATGATGAAGGCGTGGTTGAGCGTGCGCCCGCGCATGAAGGCGAGCGGCGCGATCTCGATCACCTGACGCTCGAACGCGCGCGTGACCTTGTCGAAGCCCATCAGGTCGTACAGCGCGTCGTACAGCGGCCGCAGGTAGGGGTCCACCTTCTGCACCAGATCGCCCGGCAGGAAGCCCAGGCGTTCACCCGCCTCCACCGCCGGTCGCACCAGAACCACACGTTTGACCATGTCGCGTTCCAGCGCGTCCACCGCGCCAGCCACCGCCAGATAGGTCTTGCCGGTGCCCGCGGGGCCGATGCCGAAGGTGATGTCGTACTCCTGCATCTGGCGGATGTACTGGTTCTGCCGCGCGGTGCGTCCGTGCAGGCTGGCACGTCGCGTCATCAATACGGGCAGGTCGTTCTCGTCCTCGCCGCGCTGCGGCTTATGCGCCGCCTCGACCAGCGCGAGCTGGATCTCCTCCAGTTCCAGCGGTCGGCGCGCGCGCTGGTAGAAATCGCGCAGCACCCTGGCGGCGAGTTCGGTCTGCTGCGCGGCCGTGCCGTCGATCTGGAACACCTCGCCGCGACGCGCGATGCTGACGTCCAGCGCGGTTTCGATCTGGCGCAGGTTTTCGTCCAGCACGCCGCACAGGTTGGCCAGGCGGGCGTTGTCGACGGGGGTGAAACTGACGCGCTGCATCAGCCGGCGTGGGTGACGACCTCGCCGCGCAGGCTGTGTGGCAACGCAGCGGTGATGCGTACCTCGACCATCTGGCCGATCAGGCGCGCGGGCGCGGGGAAGTTGACCACGCGGTTGTTGCCGGTGCGTCCGCTCAGCTCGCTGGCGTTCTTGCGCGACGGCCCCTCTACCAGCACGGTCTGCACGCTGCCGACCATGGCAGCGCTGATCGCCCCGCCCAGGCAGTTGAGCCGTTCCTGCAGGCGGTACAGGCGATTCATTTTGACCGCATGCGGCGTATCGTCGGCCAGCGCGGCCGCCGGCGTGCCGGGACGGGCGCTGTAGACGAAGCTGAAAGAATGGTCGAAGCCGACCTCGTCCACCAGCCGCAGCGTGGCATCGAAATCGGCCTCGCTCTCACCCGGAAAGCCGACGATGAAATCGCTCGCCAAGCACAGATCCGGCCGTGCCTCGCGCAGCCTGCGCACGATGGACTTGTATTCCAGTGCGGTGTAGCCGCGTTTCATCGCCGCCAGCACCCGGTCCGAGCCGGATTGCACCGGCAGATGCAGATGCGGCACCAGCTTGGCCAGACGGGCATGCGCTTCGATCAGGCGGGGCGTGAACTCGCGCGGATGCGAGGTGGTGTAGCGCACGCGCTCGATGCCCGGCAGCGCGCATACCAGTTCCAGCAGGAAGGCGAAATCGGCCGCCTCGCCATCCGCCATGGCGCCGCGCCAGGCGTTGACGTTCTGCCCCAGCAGCGTCACCTCGCGCACGCCCTGCGCGGCCAGCGCGGCCACCTCGGCGAGCACGTCGTCGAGCGGGCGCGAGACTTCCTCGCCGCGGGTGTACGGTACGACGCAGAAGGTGCAGTACTTGCTGCAACCCTCCATGATGGACACGAAGGCGGTGGCGCCGTCGACGCGCGCGGGCGGCAGATGATCGAACTTCTCGATCTCGGGAAAGGAAATGTCGACCTGCGGCCGGCCGCTGCGCCGCCGCCGGTCCATCAGCTCCGGCAGGCGATGCAGGGTCTGCGGACCGAACACCAGATCGACGTAGGGCGCGCGCTGGACGATGGCCGCACCCTCCTGACTGGCCACGCAGCCGCCTACGCCGATCAACAGATCCGGATTGCGCTGCTTCAGGTGGCGCACCATGCCCAGGTCGGTGAACACCTTCTCCTGCGCCTTTTCGCGTACCGAGCAGGTGTTGAACAGGATCAGATCGGCCTCCTCGGGGCGGTCCGTGCGCTGGAAACCGCCATCCGCACCCAGCACGTCGGCCATCTTGTCCGAGTCGTACTCATTCATCTGGCAACCGAACGTGCGGATGAACACCTTGCGCGTCATGTCTGCCTGCGGGGAGGGAGGTGGTGGTGATGGGCGGAATCGAACCGCCGACCTACGGGTTATGAATCCGTCGCTCTAACCGTCTGAGCTACATCACCGGGGCCGAAAGAGCCGGCGATTATCCGCGCGCGGAGCGGCCCTGTCAATGCGGCGGTGGGGCGAGACCGCGAGGCCATCCGCATCACCCCCCATACCGGATATACATAGAAAATTTTTATCCATGCAGCACTTGAATTAATCCGAGTAAAACACTATGGTATTGCCCAAGGCGCATCGACAAGCGCCTTTGTCTGGCCCAACAACATCAGCATTTGCTGATTTTCTAAAGGAGAGTGTGATGTCTGCCCTGATCAATGGCTTCAACAGCGACGGTGTGGTGACCATCAACCGCGTGATCCTGCGTCCCGAGTACAGCACGGACGATCTGGAGATGCGTGTGGCCGAGCTGTGCGAGAACGTCAAGACCTACCACTCGGACACCGGTTTCGTCGGCGGTTTCGTGGCGATGAATTCCGGCCTGGTGTCGAACGAGGGCTCCACCGTCGGTCAGGCCGTGGACAGCCCGATGAAAGGCCGAGAAGCGCTGATCGTCACGTTCTGGCAGTCGTTCGAGGATCACGAGAAAAGCCACCGTTCCGAGACCTTCCAGCCGCTGTTCCAGCGCGTGCTGGAATTGTGCGAGAACGGCAACGAGGAGGTGGCCTACAACATGCTCTGGTCGGGCAAGGCCTACAGCGCCGAGGAGGCGCGCGAGGCACGCGCCGCGAAAGAGCGTTACCTCAAGGCAGCCTGAGCACTCACGGCAGGCGCACCCGCGCCGCCATGCCGGGCACCACCCCGGCGGCGCGCGGCAGGCGCACGTCGAGCAGGTAGCTGCCGTCATCCAGCGCGCTGACGGCGTCGACCTGCCCGGCGTGGACCCGATCACCGATCTGCACCTCTGCGGCAGCATCGAGCGCGATGTTTGCCGCCGCTTCGGCGTCCAGCACCGCGCGCGCGCGCACCTGGTCGGCGCGCGCCACGGTGAGCAGCGCCGCCGGCTGGCATTGGGCGCTGGTCACCAGCCCGGGTTCGGCGTGGCGCGCCAGGATCACCGCATCGAACGGCGCCAGCAGTTCGCTCTGCGCCAGCAGCCGGCGGGCGCGTTCCACGCGCGCCTGGGCCGCGGCCAGTCCGGCGCTGGCGCGGGCATGGCGCAATTGCGCCGCTTCCATCTCGCTGGTCGGTGTGACCGTGCGCGCATACAGTTCACGCGCGCGTTCCAGCTCGCGTGCCGCATCGGCTTCCTCCTGGGTCATGCGGTCCAGCTCCGCGCGCGCTTCGGCGACCCCCGCCTTGTACAGCGTGGCTTCCAGCGCCGCCAGCGATTCGCCCTGGCGCACCCGTTGACCGGGGCGGACATCGATCCGCTCCAGCGTGCCGGATACCGCCAGACCGAGATCGACGCGCCCGGACCAGTCCAGGGTCGCCGGATACTCGGCGGCGGCGGCGCCACGCGCGGCGAGCAACGCAAGGCAGGCGAGACTGACGAGGCGGGCGCTACGGTTCACGGTTGCTGCTCCTTGTGGGTGGTGGTGGACGGCGCCAGCGCGGCCGGGTCGCCGCCCAGCATCGCCTCCAGGCGCGCCCAGGCGAGTGCCAGCCGGTATTCCACCGCGCGCCGGTTGAGGCGGGCCACCTGGGTTTCCGCCATGCTGTTGCCGATGTCGGTCTTCAGTTCCATTTCATACTCGGCGCGTGCGCGTTCCAGCGCCAAGTCACGATGGCGCTCGCGCAGTTCCGCGTCGCGTCGTGCGCTGCCGCGCAGCCATTGGATTTCTTCCCAGATTTCGCGCAGCGCCAGCTCCATGGCGTGCAGGTCGCGCTCATAACCGGCCTGCAGTTCATGCAGGCGCGCCTGTTCGCGCGCCACGTCGGCGTCGGCGCGGCCACCCTGCCAGAGGGGCCAGACGAAATGGATGCCGGCGCGCAGGTCGTCGCGCGCGGTGGCCTGGCGTTTCCAAGCCGCGGCCTCCGCCTCGAATTCCACGCTGGGCCGATACGCCATACGTGCGCCGTTGATGCGCTGGCGCGCGCCGGCCAGCAACTCCCGCTGCGCGCGCAGGCGCGGGCTGTGGTCGCGCACCGCTGCCAGCAGCACCTCCCAGTCCGGCAGTTTGCGGTCGTTGTCGCGCAGTGCGGGGTCGACCAGCTCGTCGAGCAGCATGCCGTCGCGATTCATGGCCTGTGCCAGTGCCAGGCGCTTCTCGCGCAGGCCCCGGCGTACTTCGTTGCGCTGCGCCAGCGCCTCCTGGAAGCGCGCCTCCAGCTCGGCCAGGCGCCATTGCGCCAGTTCGCCGACGTCATGCCGGTCCTTGGCCTTGTCCCACTCCACCCAGGCCACCGCCATGCGCTCGGTCTCCGCGACATCGCGCATCTCCGCCAGCAGCAGGTCGAAGAAGCGCGTCATCAAGGTCAGCCGCCGCTGCGCGCGCGCATCCAGCAGATGGGCCGCCTGCGCGTCGCGCTCGTGCGCGGCGGCCTGACTGGCGGCCTGCTGCCGGCCGGAGTCGAACAGTGTGCGGCGCGCGTTCAGCCGGGCGAAATGGTCGGGGCGGAACTGGTCGTCATACAGTGCGTTGCGGCCGCTGCGCAGCGACGCGTCCAGCGTGACGCGAAAATCGTTGAGGCTGTCCGCCAGGCGCGCTTCCGCCACGGCGCCATCGTGGCGCGCGCGGGCGAGGTCGAAATCCGGATGCGGCTGATCGGCGTACGCCAGCACGTCTTCCAGCGTCAGGCGTTGGGCATGGGCCCCAGCGGCGGCAACACATGCCGCGAGCAGAAACGCCGCGGCGGCGCGACTCGGGTACTTCATCGCGCGCCGCCCTGGCGCTTGTAGACGTTGAACGGCATCTGCCGGTAGGCACCTTCCACGACATAGCGCCCGAGTTGCAGGAACTCTTCCGGCGTCTGGGTGGCGCCGGTGAAGCGGGTCAGGGCGTTGCCGTCCAGATCGTAAAAGATGAACACCGGCGTGGCGCGCGCGCGTTGCGCCAGGGCGAAGGCCTTCTCGGTGGTGTCGTTGCCGGCCAGGTCGATCAGCGGCGCGTCGCCCTTGACGTCGACCGCGAACAACTTGAAGTGTTGACGGTAGTAATCCTGCACCCGCGCCTGGTTCAGGACCGTGCTCTTCATGCGCGCGCAGAACGGGCATTCGTCCATCTCGAACATGATCATCATGCCGAGCTTGCCGGCGCCGCGCGCTTCGGCGAGTTCCTCCTTGAGGTCACCCAGATGGCTCATGAAGAAATGGCGATGCGGATCGCGCACCTCGGCACTGGCGGGCAGTGCCAGCAAAGCAAAAAACAACAGCAACCAGCGCATGAAAGTCTCCTCTCTCGGCGGTGGATCAACGCTTGCGGCGTAGGTAACGCTCCACCGTCTCGCGTTTCAGGGCGCCGACGTTGTAGGCCACCACTTTACCCTGGGGATTGTACAGATAGGTCGTCGGCAGCCCGGACACGGTGCCGATCTGCGCGGCGATCTGGCGGTCGCCGAAGATGATCGGGAAGGTCACCATCATCTGCTCGGCGAAATCCAGCACGGTCTGGCGGTCGCGGTAATCCATGGCGATGCCGAGCACCACCAGATTGTTGCGCTTGTCCTCGTGCAGCGCGTTCAAATCCGGCATCTCTTCAAGGCAGGGCGGGCACCAAGTGGCCCAGAAGTTCACCAGCACCCATTTGCCCTTGTACTGCTCCAGGGTGTGCGTTCGTCCGGTGCTGTCGACCAGCGAGAACGCATGGCCCGAAAGCGGCAAAAGCAACAGGGCGCACAGCAGCGCGATGCGACGGTACATGCAAGTCTTCCCGTGATGACGCGAACGCGTGTTGGATACCGGTGTGGGCCGGGAGTTCACATGGCGGCGCCGAGCACCTGGACACTTGATCGTGCGCCCTTGGCCACGAGTAGAATGCCGCACGGAGCGAAAAGGCCATGTGATGCTACCCAGATACGTACTGCCCACCCGCGAAGCCGGGCGCAATTTAAACGTGGAAACCCGACCGAAGCAAGTCGAGGCCTGGCTGTCGCGCCTGCCCCTGTCGAATCCGGTGCAGGCCGCGGAGGAGACGGTGGACTACGTGACCATGATCAACCGTGGCGAACTGCCGCTCGATACCCGCCACAAGATCGCCGAGCGCCTTGCGCCGGTGGTCGAGGATGTGGTGGCCGCGCTGCATGAACAGTACAGCCAGGTGCCGCTACCGCTGCCGGCGCGGCAGCAGCATGCCGCCGATCTGGCACGCCGCCTGCTGCGCGAGCTGGCGGACACCTACAAGATATTGCTGGTGGAGCGGCTGAACCGGCGTTTCAACCTGTTCGGCGGCAACCCGGCACCGCTTTACCTGCAGCGCATCCTGCTGGCTTTGCAGGCGGTGCTGGAAATCAGCTATGAGATGCACGACCCGGTGCCGCAGGGGGTCTGGGTCGATCTGCATCAGACTTACAACCACGCCTTGCGCACCAACCTGAAGGATGCCATCCCCGAGGGCGGCGGCAAGATGATCGCGCTCGAACAGATCTATAAGTCGACGCTGCTGCTGGCGCTGGCCGATCCCTATCATTTCCCGCAGATCGAGATGCCGTGGGCCAAGGATCTGATCGCGCGTTTCTCCAATCTCGCCACGCTGTTTCCGGCCGAGGAGGTCACCAAGGGGCAAGCGGGTCTCTTCGTCATCGAGGTCAACACCGACACGCCGCCCAAGCCGGTGGTGCGCGAGTCGCATCCAATGAATCCACGCTGGGATCTGCTGCTCAACACCACCGAGCTGGCCAAGCACCTGGCCTTGCTGAGCAACCACATCAAGAGTTGTGCGGACGGCGACAAACTCGGGTTGCCCGAGGCCGCGCGCCATCCCGCCTATCAGTCCATGCTGCGCCGCCTCAAGCTCAACTGGGGCGCGTCGGCGCAACGGCAGTCGCAGCGGCGGCGGCATATCGACGGACGCGACGTGGAGGTGTGTCTGGGGGTCAAGGCACTGCACCAGTTGCTGTCCCCGCCCTCGCCGAGCGACACCATCCACTACGGCGCCGCCCCGGAAGCGCCCGCGCAGGTATTGCGCTGCGCCAGTGTCAACGACAGCATGGGCGGCCTGGCGCTGCTGCACAAGGGCGGCATCGGCCATGGCGCACAGTTCCGGGTCGGTGACGCGGTCGGCGTGCGTCAGGACAACGGCAACTGGGCCATCGGCCTGATCCGCTGGTTCCGCGTGCCGGACAAGGGCGAGATCTTCTTCGGTGTGCAACTGCTGGCGCCCAAAGTGCTCGCCGTGCAACTGCGTCGGCGCGACAACGGCCGGCAATGGCCCGCGCTGATGCTGCATCCCAATCCGGTGACCCACCAGATGCCCATGCTGCTGGCTCAGCCGGGCAGTTTCGAGCCGGACAGCGAGGTCGAGCTACGCACCCCCAAGGGCGCTCAGGCGGTGCGCATCGACAAACGGCTGGAATCGACTCCCAGCATGGATCTGTTCCGCTTCCAGATGTGAGTGCCGTTCAGGGGGCCACGGCGGCAGCCGTGCCGGCATCCTCGCGCAGATCCAGTTCCCAGGCGGCACCGCCGGTTTCGTTCAGGATCATCACGTTGACGCGGCGGTTGCGCGCGCGGCCGTCGGGTGTGGCGTTGGTGTCCACCGGCCGGTTGTCGGCATAACCGATGGCGACCATGCGCGCCGCCGGCACGCCCTGCTCGGCGAACAGGCGCACGACGCTGCCGGCGCGCGCCGAGGACAGTTCCCAGTTGGACGGATACGCCGGTACGTTGATCGGCACATTGTCGGTATGGCCTTCGACCAGGATGGGGTTGTCCACCTCGGCCAACACCTTGGCCACGGCCTTCAGCGCGTCGATCGACTGCGGTTGCAGGATGGCTTCGCCGCTGCGGTACAGCACGCTGGCGTTGATCTCCACGGTGATGCCGCGCGGCGACTGGGTGACGCGTACCTGGCCATCGCGGATCAGCGGCTGCATGGCGTCCAGCACGTTCTTCGCCACGCGTTTCATGCGCTCCGCGGCCTGGGCGGGATCGGCCGCATCGCGCGGCGGTTGCGGCACATTCTTGCCGATGGGCAGACCGGTGCCCTCGAACGGCTCGGTGCGGCGGCCACCCATCTGCACCAGCCGGTCGGAACGCGGCGACTCCTGAAACGCGCTGACCAGCGCGTCGGAGAGCACGCGGTACTTGCCCTCGTTGATCGAGGACAAGGCATACATCACCACGAAGAACGCGAACAGCAGCGTGATGAAGTCGGCATAGGACACCAGCCAGCGCTCCATGTTCTCGTGTTCCTCGGGCGGTTTGCGGCGCGCCATGACGGGTTCAGGTCAGATAGCCCTGCAACTTGGCTTCGATGATGCGCGGATTCTCGCCATTGGCGATGGCGACGACGCCTTGGATGTACAGTTCCTTGTCCGCGACCTGACGGCCGACCCAGTAGCGCAGCTTGCCGGCGATGGGCAGGAACACCAGGTTGGCGCTGCCGACCCCGTAGATGGTGGCGACGAAGGCGACGGCGATGCCCGAGCCCAGCTTGGACGGATCGGACAGGTTCTCCATCACGTGGATCAAGCCCAGCACCGCACCCAGGATGCCGATGGTGGGCGCGTATCCGCCGGCCGCCATCCATACCCGCGCCGCGTCCAGATGGTGGCGCTCGTAGGCGCTCACGTCCACTTCCAGGGTTTCGCGCAGGACTTCGGGTTCGGCGCCGTCGACCAGCATCTGCAGGCCGCGGCGCTGGAACAGGTCGGTCTGCTGTTCGATGAACGGTTCCAGCGCCAGCAGGCCGCCGCGCCGTGCCTTGTGGCTCCAGTCGAGCAGCATGGCCAGGGTTTCCTGACTGGCGACACGTGGCGGCATGAACACCCAGCGCAGCATGGCCAGGCCGTCGAGGAACACGCGCAGGCTGCTTTGCAGCATGACCGCGCCGAGCGTGCCGCCGATGACGATCAGGAAGGCGGTGAACTGCAACAGCGAGTTGATGTGGCCGCCTTCCAGGAACTGCCCCAGCAGGATGGCCGACAGTCCGAGGACGAGGCCGACCAGGCTGATGATGTCGAGGCCGGAGAACCTGTGCATCGTGCGTCGCCGTCCGCGCGCCGGATCTCAGTCCGCCTTCGGCGACCAGTCGCGCAGGCGGCCGCGCAGGCGCGCGATGGCCTGACTGTGCAACTGGCAGACGCGGGATTCGGACACCCCGAGCACGGCGCCGATTTCTTTGAAGTTCATGTCCTGCTCGTAATACATGCCCATCAACTGTTTTTCCCGTTCCGGCAGGATGCCCACGGCCTTGGCCAGGGCCCCTTTGAAATGGCGCGAGGCGAGGATGTCGAACGGCGCCTGGGTGTGGTCGTCGGCGAAGCGTTCGAGAAAGTCGTCGCCGTCGGGGTCGTGCAGATCCTCGTAGTACACCAGTTGGGCACCGCGCGCGTCGTTGAGCAGATCGAAGTAGGCGCCGATCTCCAGACCCAATTCGTCGGCAATCTCCTTTTCCGTGGGCTGGCGCTGGTGCCGCTGTTGCAGCAGATGGATGGCCTGTTCGATCTGGCGTCCGGCTCGACGCACGTTGCGCGACGCCCAGTCGGCCTCGCGCAGTTCGTCCAGCATGGCGCCACGCACGCGCTGGGTGGCGTAGGTCTCGAAATGCGCGCCCTGGTCGTCGTCGAAGCGCTCCACCGCGTCGAGCAGACCGAGCAGTCCGGCCTGCACCAGATCGTCCACCTCCACGCACGCGGGCAGACGGGTCATCATGTGATAGGCGATGCGCTTGACCATGGGCAGGTGCGCGCGCACCAGCGCCTCCTTGTCAGCGGTGTGTGCGCCGTTGGCCATGATCGGTCCGTCCGCTGGCACGCTGGCAGCGCATGCGGCTGAACAGCCACATGCGCTGCCAGTACTGTTCGAAACTCACCTGCTCGGCCAGCGGACGCGCCAGCAGTTCGTCCGCCAGCGCGTCCAGCAGGGGCGCTTCGACCGTCGCGGCGCCGCCCGGCCGACGCGGCAATGCGGCGATGAAGGCCGCGTCGACTCCGAGAAAGCGCCGCGCCGTGTCGCGCAGCGAGGCGTACAACGCGCGCGCGGCCGCGGCCTCGGCGCCATCGACCAGGACCAGCCAGGACTCGCCCGACCAGTCGACATGGGCGCGCTTCATCAGCGCATAGGCATCCGCCAGGCGCGTGCGCTCCGCCGGCAGGACCAGCACGCGCGTGCCGGCGGTGAACGCCAGGGTGGCGCGCTCGCCGGCACCGTCTGCGCCGTTGACCACCAGCCATTCGGGAGCCTCTTCGCGCGCGCGCCAGTCTTCCACCAGCGCCTGCAGGGTGTGCTCCGGCAAGGTCGCCAGCAGATCGGCGCCGTCCGGCGCCGCCAGCACGGCGACACCGTCGCCAGCGGCGCGCGCCACCGCATGCAGGCCGCGCGCCGGGGCATCGATCAGCCCCTGGCGCGCCACCAGGCCGAGCGCCGCGCCGACGTCGTGCGGCGGACGCGCCTCGTCCAGCACCAGCACGCGCTGCCCGCGCCGCCCCAGGGCACGCGCCAGCGCGGCGGCGGCGCGCGCGCCCGCGCGCGCATCGGTGCTCAATACGCCCAGTGCGCGGAAGGCGTCGTCGCAGGCGAACAGCTGGCGCAGGCCGCTGGCCTGATCCATCGGCTCAGCCAGCCGCACCGATCGCTCCTTCGCGCAGTTCGGCCACCTTGGCGTTCTGTTGCGCCGCCGCCATCAGGATCGGGTAGTCGCCCTCGTCCTGCGTGAACGGCGATTCCGGCTGATGTACGCGGAACGCCCGGTCCGCGAGGTAGCCGGCATTGGCCAGATGCAGATCCTCCGGCACGCGCTGGCCGTTGGTGACGTAATGCAATGGCAGCTCGTGGCGGATGGCGACATCCAGCACGGGGCCATAGGTGAGCGCTTCGTCGATCTTGGTCAGCACGCAGCCGATCAGGCCGGGGCCGCTGTAGGCGCGCGCCACTTCCTCCAGCGTCACCCCCTGGTTGGGCGCGCCCAGCAGCAACAGGCGCCGGACCGCGCGCTCCTCGCCGCACAGCAGGGAAACCTGCTCCGCCACGCGCTTGTCGCGCTGGCTCATGCCGACCGTGTCGATCAGTACCAGATGGCGGTTGGCCAGATCGGCCAGGGTCAGTTCCAGGTCGTTTTCGTCGCGCACCGCGAACACCGGCGTGCCCAGGATGCGGCCGTAGATGCGCAGTTGATCCTGCGCGCCGATGCGGTAGGTATCGGTGGTCACCAGCGCCACCTTGGCGGCGCCGTGGCGCAGCACCGCGCGCGCCGCCAGTTTGGCCACCGTGGTGGTCTTGCCCACCCCGGTCGGACCGACCAGCGCATAGACGCCGCCGCGTTCGACCAGATCCTCGTCGGCCAGGCGCAGGTTGTGCGCGATGGTCTGCTTCAACCACTTCAGCGCTTTGGCCAGATCGGCTTCCTGCTGCGGCAGGCGTTCCAGCAGCAGGCGTGCGAATGCCGCGGAGAAGCCGGCCGCCAACAGCCGTTTCATCGCTTCGGCGCGCACCGGGTCGCGCCGTGTCAGATCGTTCCAGGCGAAGCCGGCGAGTTGGCCTTCCACCATGCCGCGCAGCAGGCGCAGCTCGAGCGCCAGTTCGCGCACGCCGTCCAGCGCGCTCTGCTGCTGCGCAGGGTCCGCGGCGGCCGGCTCGCCGTCGGACGCGTCGCCGTTCGCTTTGACCGGGGTCACGCGCGCAGCGTCCGCCTCGGTGGCCGACGGGCGTGCCTTGCGCGCCGGCGACGGGCGGAACAGCGTGGATACCTCGCGTTCCGCCAGATAGTCAGCCAGACTGGTGAGCTGCGGGCGCGCCTCCTCCAGCGTCGGCGTCGGGCGCGGCGCGGTCGGGCGCGTCGGTGTCGGGCGCGTCGGTGTCGGCGCGGCAGCCGGCGCCGCGCGCGCGCGCGGCGCGCTGTTGCGCCACAGTGCCGGTTCCGCCTGTGCCGCCAGCGCGGCCATGTCCATGTCGGCCACGGCGATGATCTCCACGCCGCCGGCGACCTGGCGGTTGGACAGGATGATGGCGTTGGCGCCAAGGGCGTCGCGCACCTGGCGCAGCGCATCGCGCGTGGTCTGGGCGTGGAATTTCTTGATCATGCGCCGCTACCGATCAGCGTGACGATGCGGATGGTCTTGCCGTCGGGAATCTCGGCGTGCGACAGCACCTTGAGCGTCGGCGCGGAACGGCGCAGGAAGCGCGCCAGCACCGGGCGGATGGCGGGCGGCGACAGCAATACCGCGGGCCGACCCGCGTTCTCCTGCCGCTCCACGGCCTGAACCGTCTCCCGCACCAAGCGTTCCGCCAGTCCGGGTTCCAGTCCCATCCCCGTGTCACCACGGGAAGCCAGGGCCTGCATCAGGATGTGCTCCAGGTTAGGCTCCAGGGCCATCACCAGCAATTCCTGCGCTCCTCCAAAGGTTTCATGGATGATAGCACGGCCCAGCGCGGTTCTGACCGCGCTGGTCAGCTCGTCGGCGTCCTGCGTGCGCGGCGCATGTTCGCTCAGCGTCTCCAGGATGGTGCGCATGTCGCGGATGTGCACCTGCTCCTCCAGCAGGTGTTGCAGCACCTTCTGCACCGTCGCCACCGGCAGCAGCTTGGGCGTCAGATCCTCCACCAGCTTGCCATGCTGGCGCGCGACGTGATCGAGCAGTTGCTGGGTCTCTTCGCGCCCCAGCAGTTCCGGTGCGTGCTCCTGGATCACCTTGGTCAGGTGCGTGGCGATCACGGTGCTGGCATCCACCACGGTATAGCCGTAGGTCTGCGCCTGATCGCGCAGGTTGGCGTCGATCCACACCGCGGGCAGGCCATAGGCCGGATCGGTCGCAGCCTGGCCGTGCACGGTGCCGAGCACGCGGCCGGGGTTGATGGCCAGGAACTTGCCGGCGAGCGCCTCGCCCTCGGCGATGGCGACACCCTTCAGGGTCATGCGGTAGCCGTTGGGCTTGAGTTGCAGGTTGTCGCGGATGTGCACCGCGGGCACCAGGAAGCCCAGATCCTGCGCGATCTTCTTGCGGATGCCGCGGATGCGGCGCAGCAGCTCGCCGTCCTGCTGGCGGTCGACCAGCGGCACCAGGCGATAGCCCACTTCCAGACCCAGCCGGTCCACCGGCGCGACATCCTGCCAACTGACTTCCAGCGGTTCCTCCGGCGGCGGCGCGGCCGCCTCCTGTAGCGCCGCCGCCGCGGCCTCGCGTGCGCCGAGGCGCGACACCCAGTAGCCGGCGGCCGCCAGCAGGCTGCCGATCAGCAGGAAGGCGGTATGCGGCATGCCGGGGATCAGGCCCAGCAGCGTGAGGATGCCGGCGGTCATGAACAGCGCCTGCGGCCGCCCGAACACCTGGCCGATGAACTGCTGGTTGAGATCCTGCTCGCTGGACACGCGCGATACCACGATGCCGGCGGCAGTGGAGATCACCAGCGCCGGGATCTGCGCCACCAGACCATCGCCGATGGCCAGCAGCGTGTAATTGCTGGCGGCGTTGGCCAGGCTCATGTCGTGCTGGGCGATGCCGACGATCAGGCCGCCGACGACGTTGATCAACATGATGACGATGCCGGCGACCGCGTCGCCGCGCACGAACTTGGAGGCGCCGTCCATGGCGCCGTAGAAATCCGCCTCGCGCGCGATCTCCGCGCGGCGGCGGCGCGCTTCGTCCTCGCCGATCAGGCCGGCGTTGAGGTCGGCATCGATGGCCATCTGCTTGCCTGGCATGGCATCCAGCGTGAAGCGCGCCGACACCTCGGCGATGCGGCCCGCGCCCTTGGTGATGACCATGAAATTGATCAGTACCAGGATCAGGAACACGATCAGGCCCACCGTGTAATTGCCGCCCACCAGAAACAGGCCGAACGCCTCGATCACCTTGCCGGCGGCGTCCGAGCCGGTATGCCCTTCCAGCAGCACGATGCGCGTCGATGCGACGTTGAGCGACAGCCGCAGCAACGTGGTGATCAGCAGCACCGTCGGGAATATGGAGAACTCCAGCGGCTTCAGCGTATACAGGCTGATCAGCAACACGATCATCGACAGCGCGATGTTGAACGTGAACAGCATGTCCAACATCACCGGCGGCAACGGCAGGATCATCATCGCCAGCACCAGCACCACCAGTACCGGCGCGGCCAGGCGCTGCAAATGCAGAGCGCCGGTATCGGCCAGGGTCTGCGCCATCACGCCGCCCCGGCGTCAGGCTGGGGTGATGCGGTGCCTGCGGCGGCGAGCGGATCGAGCTCCGGCGGCACGCGCCAATCGGCGGGCGGTTCGGGGTCGAGCGAGCGGTTGAGCTGATAGACATAGGCCAGCACCTGCGCCACGGCGGTGAACAGCGTGTCGGGGATGGTGTCGCCGATCTCCACGTGGCGGTGCAGCGCGCGTGCCAGCGGCGGTGCCTCGACGATGGGCACGCGGTGCTCGCGCGCGATTTCCTTGATGCGCTCCGCCACCAGTTGCGACCCCTTGGCCACCAGTTGCGGCGCCGCCATGCGTCCCTCGTCGTATTTCAGCGCCACGGCGAAATGCAGCGGGTTGGTGACCACCACATCGGCCTTGGGCACCGCCTGCATCATGCGCCGGCGTGCCGCCTCACGCTGCAACGAGCGCACCCGCGCCTTGATCTGCGGGTCACCCTCCATCTCCTTGGCTTCCTGGCGCAGTTCCTGCTTGGTCATGCGCAAACCGTGGCGGTGGTGCCAGATCTGGAACGGCACGTCCAACACCACGATCAGCGCGTAGGCGCCGGCCGCGGCGAGAAACGTCAGCAGTGTGATCTGCGCGAAATGCGCCATCGCCGCGTCCAGCGGCTCGCTCGACAGCGACAGGATGCCATCGTGATGGAGCCAGATCATCCAGCCCGCCACGCCGGCGATCAGCGCGCCCTTGAGCACCGCCTTGACCAGTTCCACCAGCGACTGGCGCGAGAACATGCGGGCGATACCCTTGATCGGATTGAGCTTGGCGAGGTCGGGCTGGAACGCCTTGGTGCTGAACACCCAGCCGGACACCAGGACGTTGGCCGCCACCGCCGCGATCACCACCGCCACGGCCATGGGCAGCAGCACCAGCAAACCGTCGATCAGCGCCTGATGCAGGCTCGCCACCATCATGCCGGCATGCGCGATGTCGGCCGCGTCGAAGCGCATGCCGCTGCGCATCACGCCTTCCAGACCGCGCAGCATGTACAGGCCCATGAACGCCACCACGCCGACGCCGGCCAGCAGGATGGCAAAAGTGGCGAGCTCGCGCGAGCGGGGCACGTTGCCCTGCTCGCGCGCCTGATCGAGCTTGCGCTGCGATGCCGGTTCGGTGCGTTCGAGATCGCTGTCTTCCGCCATCCTCGGGTCTGGTGCGTGGCCGGCTCAGGATTATGAAACGCGCGGCAGTGTAGCATGGGGGCGGGCAACCGGCCGGCGACCGGGCGTGCCGGCGTGCATCCGTCTTGATGCCGCACCGGAGTCAACCATGGGAGAGCAGGTGGAATGGCTGACGCGCCAAGGTCCGTATGCCGCCGCCATGGGTGAGGATGGGATGGACCTGCCCGACGGCGCGCAGGCGGATGCGGGGTGATGCAGGCCGGACGTGGTGGGCAGGCGAAGCCGTGGGCCGCGCGGATGCAAGCCCTCACATGAGCCGGGGCACGGCTAAGGAAACGCCGAAGAAATCGTCACGAGCGGGTGGAATGCAAGGCGCCCGGAGCGAAAAACCTGCTGCGCGACCCGATTGCAGCAAAGGGCGGTGCTCGCTCCTTCGCCTATCCAATCGATAGGTCTCGGTCGCTGTGCTCCGTCCGCCTTGCACTCCACCCGCTCGCGACGGTTTTTCGAAGCGCCCTTAGGCAGACATGTAGTCGAATCAGCCCATCGGGCGTAACCCGACGGGGTCGGATGACGTCGGGTTGGCGCTGCGCGGACCCGACCTGCGGCTCTTCAGCCGCCCGCAGACGGCCACAGCCGCCAGAGCAGGGCCATGATCGCCGCAAACTGGCTCGCCCAGAACACGAACGACCAGGTCAGGATGTTCGCCCGCACCCGCTCGGTCTGTGTGCGCACCTGCTCGATCTCCCTGACGAGCTTGAGCTCGGTCTCCTTGAGCTCGGCGCGCAC
>CALEDT010000030.1 GCA_937949525.1 uncultured Burkholderiales bacterium
GCGCCACGTCGTGCACACCCCGTTCCGTCGTCTCCACCAGACGGTTGATGCCCTGCGCCAGCTCCAGGAAAAAGCCCTCCTTGCCGCTCACTTCCAGGCGTCGGCTGAAATCCCCCGATGCCGCCGCCGACACCAGGCCGGATATTTCCCGTTCCGCCGCCACCTCGGCGGTGCGGTCGTGCCACTGCACGATCGAACCGTGACGCGTGCCCTGCGCATCGATGACCGGATCGGCGATCACGGTCATGGTGCGCCCGCCGATGTGCAGCGTGCTGCGATAGGTATCGGTGAAATGCGCCAGCAGGCTGGCCTGGCGTTCGGGGTGGCGGTGGAATTCATCGATCGAGGCGCCGAGCAGGCGGTCCGTGCTGAAGTCCGGCAGTTGCTTGCGGATGTCCGCCTCGGCCGCGCGGAACATCGCGTCGGCGGCCTTGTTCACGTAAACGATGCGCCGCTCGTTGTCGGCCACCATGACGTTGGCGCCGACGTTGTCGAGCGCGATGCGGATGCGCAGGTTCTCGCGCGCCTCGGCGGCCACGCGCGCCAGATCGGCATTGAGCCTGTCACGCAGACGCTTGAAGCTGACGGCGACCTCGCCGATCTCGTCGGCGCGGTCCACCACCACGTCGACCGTGGTGTCACCGGCGGCGATCGCGTCGATCTCCCCTGCCAGGTTGCGTAGCGGCCGCACGATGGAACGCAGCAGCAGCAAGGCGAACAGCAGCGCCAGCATCATGCCGCCCGCGCCCAGCCACCAGGCCAGCCGGTTGGCCTGCTCATAGGCGGCCGCCGCTGCGTTGTATTCGGCGCGCGCGAACGACAGTTGTACCGTGATCAGCGTGGCCAGATGCGCGCTGAGCGGGTCGACGGCCTCATACAGCGGCCCGATCAGCGTGGACAACCGTCCCGATACCTCGTCGTCGCCGCCGCGCAACGCCTGCGCGACGCGTTCCACCTGCGCATCGGCGGCGGCGAACAGCGGCTCCGCCTGCGCCGCCAGTTCGCGGTCGTCGGCATTGCGGATGCTCGCCAGGTATGCGCCCCAATCGTCGGCGATGCGCGCGCGCGCCTCGGTAATGGCAGCGCCGGCCTCGGCACCGCCGATGACGCCGGCATGGGCCTTGTTCACGGCATCGACGATGGTCACGCGGTAGGCGTCGGTCACGCTTTTCAGATGCACGAACGGCAGCACACGCCCGTTGACCACGTTTTCCAAACCATCGCTGGTGTGTTTCATGCCGCGGATACCGACGCCGCCGACCACGGCGATGACCAGGAACACCTGCACGAAGATGGCGATCAGCCGCCAACGGATGGACAGACTGTTCATCCAGCGTTTCATGGCGCGGCCTCCACCAGCGCCATCTCCTGGCTGGTCATCAGACCTTCGATGTCGACCACGATGATCATGCGATTCTCCAGTGTGCCCAGACCGAGCAGGTAACGGGTATCCAGCGCCGCGCCGAACTCCGGCGCCGGCCGCAGGTCGGCGCTGTCCAGCCGGATCACGTCGGACACGCTGTCGACGACGATGCCCATGACCCGTTTGCCGATGTTGAGGATGATGACCACGGTAAACGCGTCGTACGTGGGCTCGCCCAGGTTGAACTTGATGCGCAGGTCGATGATGGGCACGATGACCCCGCGCAGGTTGATCACCCCCTTGATGAACGCGG
Source organism: uncultured Burkholderiales bacterium (assembly GCA_937949525.1). Taxonomy (GTDB): domain Bacteria; phylum Pseudomonadota; class Gammaproteobacteria; order Burkholderiales; family Thiobacillaceae; genus PFJX01. The sequence goes on from CALEDT010000030.1 coordinate 1,677, forward strand.
GCGTATTGGCGATGCGCGTGACCGTGTCGTAACCACGGATCTCCTGCACCTTGAGAATGTCGATGCCGTATTCCTCGTCACCGAGCGTGAAGGTCAGGTATTCGTTGGCGTTGGCCGAGGTGCTTGACGTGTTGTCCATGCAGACGCTCCAGATCGGATCGGCGTGTTACCCAAACAAACCCGCCCGCCGTCCCCCCGAGCAGGGCAGGGCAGTCAGACCGTTCATGATGCAGGCCGCTGTTTGCATGAGTGGGGTGGCGTAGAGGGCTTGAACGGTCAAGCCGCGAGGCGGTGCTGCCGGTCGCGTTCCAGACCCAGCCGGGCGACCGCGGCGACGTCGAGGATCAGGGCGACGCGGCCATCGCCCATGATGGTGGCGCCGGATACCCCGGGCACCTTGCGGTAATTGTCCTCCAGGCTTTTGATGACCACCTGGTGCTGGCCCAGAAGCGCATCCACCAACAGCGCCGCCCGGCCGTCGTCCACCTCGACCACGACGACGATGCCGCGTTCCGGTGCGATGCCGGTTTCCTGGCCGAACACCTCGGCGAGCGAGATCACCGGCAGATAATCGCCGCGGATGTGCACCACGCGCGCCTCGCCAGCCAGCGTGCGCACGTCGGCGGCGTTGGGCTGCAACGACTCCACCACGCTGGTGATGGGCAGGATGTAGGTATCCTCGCCGACGGCTACCGACATGCCGTCCAGGATGGCCAGCGTCAGCGGCAGCCGGATCACGGTGCGCGTGCCCCAGCCGGGCGACGATTCGAGTTCGACGCGCCCGCCCAGACCTTCGATGTTGCGTTTGACCACGTCCATGCCGACGCCGCGCCCGGACAGATCGGTGACCTTCTCGGCGGTGGAAAAGCCGGGCGCGAAGATCAGTTGCCAAACCTCGTGGTCGCTCATGCCGTCATGTGCCGGCAGGCCGCGCTCGCGCGCCTTGTCGAGCAGGCGGGCGCGGTTCAGACCGGCGCCGTCGTCGATCACCTCGATGACGATGTTGCCGCCCTGGTGCGAAGCCTTCAGCGTCAGCGTCCCCTTGGGCGGCTTGCCGGCGGCGACGCGCCGTTCCGGCGTCTCGATGCCGTGATCCAGGCTGTTGCGCACCAGATGCGTGAGCGGATCGGCGATCTTCTCGATCAGACCCTTGTCCAGCTCGGTGTTCTCGCCGACGGTGCGCAGCTCCACCTGCTTGCCCAGCTTGCCCGCCAGGTCGCGCACCACGCGCGGGAAACGCGAGAACACCATGCTCATCGGCAGCATGCGGATGGACATCACCGCCTCCTGCATGTCGCGCGTGTTGCGCGCCAACAGCTCGATGCCCGAGAGCAGTTTGTCGGCACGCGCCGGATCCAGACCGGCGGCGGCCTCGGCCAGCATGGCCTGGGTGATGACCAGTTCGCCCACCAGATTGATGATCTGATCGACCTTCTCCACCGACACACGGATGCTGCTCTCGGTATTGGCCGCGACCACGGTCTTGTCGGTATCGCGCCGGCCCGCCGGTGCCACTTCGACGCTGGGGTTGTCACTCAGGCGGCGGCCCATCGCGCCGTGGGCCGGCACGGGCGTGGCGACCGGCGAAGGTGGCGTCGCGTCTGCCGCCGGTGACGTGGCGGCCGGGGGTGCTCCGGGCGCGTCGGCGAACAGGCCGAAACCCGCGTCGGCGGCACCGTCGTCACCGCCATGCCGGCCCGGCGCGCCTGCCGCCTCGGCGAACAAGCCGTAGTCCTCGGCAGCGGCATCGACCGGCGTCGGTACGTCGAAGAAGCCGTAGCCGGGATCCTCGTCGAACAACCCCCAGGCGGCATCCTGCTCTACCTGGCCGGTCGGCGCGGCCCCGCCGTCCTCGGTCAGTTCGATCGCTTCCGGGGCGACATAGAACGCCAGCGCATCGCGCAACGCCGCATCGGACTGGTCGGTGGTCATCACCAGATCGAGCCGCCCGTCACCGGGTGCGGGGCGATGCTCGATGCGCACGGCGGCCAGTTCTTCCAGCGCCGCCAGCAGGTGGTCGACATTGCGCGGTGTGGCCAGCACGGCTTCGGGCACCACGCAGCGCAGACGCAACTGGCGGATCGGCGTGCCATCCGCGGCAGGCGCGGCCGGCCCATCGCCGGTCGCATCATCGTCGGCCAGGCGTTGCAGGCGCCCGCACACCTCGGCGACCTCGGCGGCATCGACCGCCGGGCCGCCCTGATGGTGCGCGAGTTGGGCGCGCAGCACATCGCCGGCGGCGAGAAAGGCGTCGACCATCTCCGCGCGCAGCGGCAGTTCCTGCTTGCGCAGCCGGTCGAGCAACGTCTCCAGGATGTGGGTCACCTCGGTCATGTCGGAGAAACCGAAAGTGCCGCTGCCCCCCTTGATGGAATGGGCCGCGCGGAAAATGGCGTTGAGGTCGTCCAGCGCGGGGTGCTCGACATCGAGGCCGAGCAATAGCGTCTCCATGGTCGCCAGGTGCTCCGAGGTCTCCTCGAAGAACACCTGGTAGAACTGCGTCATGTCGATGGACATCGTCCGCTTCCGCCCCCGTTGAAACCGCCGTTCAGGCCATCCAGCCGCCGAGCGCCCTTTTCCGCGACGCCGTTCAGCCGATCACCTTTTTCACCACCTCCAGCAGTTTCTGCGGGTCGAACGGCTTCACCAGCCAACCGGTGGCGCCCGCCGCCCGTCCGGCCGATTTCATCGCGTCGGACGATTCCGTGGTCAGCATCAGGATGGGCTTGCTGCGGTAATCGGGCAGGGCGCGCAGCGCCTTGATCAGGCTGAGACCGTCCATCTTCGGCATGTTCTGGTCGGTCAGCACCAGATCGGCCACCCGGCTCCTGGCCTTGGCCAGTCCGTCCTCGCCGTCGACGGCCTCGACCACATCATAGCCCGCGCTCTTCAACGTGAAAGCGACCATCTGCCGGATGGAAGCCGAATCGTCGACGGTCAACACCACTTTGCCCATTTGCTTCCTCTGTCAACGTAAAAACACGCGCGCACGGCGCGCGCGCCTGCCATCAAAAGAGTTCGACATCGCCCGAACCCATGTGCCGCTGTCCCACCGGGTGCGCCGCGCGCGCCACGCGCTCGCCATGCTCGCGCAACTGCCCGCGTGCGCGCTCGACGGCGCCTTCACGCGCGCCGGCGAGCGCCGCCTCCATCGCTTCGCGAGCCAGCGCCATCTGGCGCCGCGCGTGTTCCAGCAACTGGTTGGTCATGTCCTGGAACTGCAACGCCGTCACCGCGCCGTTCACACCGCTGGCCACACCGGTGGCGTGCCCGTCGATCTCGCGCGCGGCCTCGGCCATGCGTGCATTGATCCGGCCGATGCGGGCCATGGTGGATTGCACGCGATCCTTGGAGTGCAAGGCGAAATTCATGTCCATGGCGGCCACGGCATAGATCGCTTCATGCGCCTTGGTCAGCGAGACCCCCACCGCGTCCATGCGCTGCCGTATCTCCTGGGAAAACTGGTTGGTGCGTTGCGACAGGTTGCGTACCTCATCCGCCACCACGGCGAAGCCCCGTCCCGCCTCGCCGGCGCGCGCGGCTTCGATGGCGGCATTGAGCGCGAGCAGGTTGGTCTGCTTGGCGATGGCCTCGATTTCGCCCAGGATGGCGCCCATGGCGCGGGTCTCCTGATCGATGCCGTCCATGGTCTCCACCAGGCCCATGGCGATCTTGCTGGTGGCGATGGTGTTGTCGACGAAGGCGCCCATCGACCGTGACGTGTCCTCGACGAACTCCGCAAAGCTGACGTTATCCGGCCCATTCGCCTCCGTGGCCATGCTATCCACGATGGACAAGGCCAGATCGCGTTGCGCCTGGATGTGTCGGTTCATCTCGGCGAACGCGGCCAGCAGGTCTTCGATGGCTTGCCGTAGCAGTCCGCCGACCCGATCGAGGTCCGCGCTGCCGGCCTCGCAATGGTGGCGTTCCAGTTCGGCCAGTTCGGCCAGCAGCGCGACCAGTTCGGACCGACCTCCGGCGGCGTCCGCCGCCGGGGCAGGCACCGCAGCGCCCGACACGGCGCCGCGCGCGGCCAGCCAGGCGATGGCGCCGGCGCCGGCGAATATCGCCAGCACCCGCCACCATGGCGCCAGGTACCACGCGCACAACGCGGTCGACGCGGCGATCGCAAGCACGGCGATGGCGGTCCATCCAACGCTCAGGCGCATGGAGTTCCTTTTACACGAGAGATCACGCTGTCACCTGCTGAACCGAGAGTCGCGCGCGCCGCGCGGACCAAAGCGATCGGGCTGGAGTACCGTCCGGGGATACGCGCCGTTTACGGCGTGCCGGCACGAAACTTTAGCCCACCGACCGTGGTGACATGGGCGCCCGAAGACCGCGGTCACGGCGAAAAAAACGCCGGCGTGAGCCGGCGGAGAAGGGGCTGAAAAGGTCACTCAGTGTGCCAGCGCGCCGGCCAAGAGCTTCTGCAGTTCGCCGCTCTGGAACAGGTCGCGCATGATGTCCGAGCCGCCGATGAACTGTCCGCCGATGTAGAGCTGGGGGATGGTCGGCCAGTTGGCATAGGCCTTGATGCCTTCGCGGATGTCACCGTTTTCCAGCACGTTGACCGAGAAGAAGTCGGTGACGCCGCAGGCGCGCAGGATGTTGGCGGCATTGGCGGAGAAGCCGCATTGCGGGAATTGCGGCGTGCCTTTCATGTACAGCACCACGGGATGACTGGTCACCTGTTGATGGATGATGGCTTGCACGTCCATGTTGACCCTCATAGTCGACAAAATTGGTCGGGAATTATACGGTGGTCCGTCCCGCCGTCAAGCGTGCGTCAACCCCCTTCGCCCGGATGCTTGTGCCCACCCAGACGATCCATCACCGCGAACATCACCCCGGAGAACACGAAGGTGATATGGATGCCGACCTTCCAGGCCATCTGCTCGTTGGTCAGGCTCTCCATGTTGACGAAAGCCTTCAACAGCTCGATGCCGGAAATCGCGACGATGGACCCGATCAACTTGATCTTGAGGTCGGAGAAACCGACATGGCCCATCCAGTCCGGCCTGTCCTCGTGGTCCTCGGTGTGGATCTTGGATACGAAGTTCTCATAACCGGCGAAGATGATGATCAGCAGCAGGTTGGCCACCAGCACGATGTCCACCAGCGTCAGCACGCCCAGCAGCACCTGGCTGCCCTCACCGGTGAAAGTCAGCGGCAGCAGGTTCATGAATTCCTTGGCGAACTTGATCAGCAGCAGCACGATGGCCGCGGCCAGACCGACATAGAAGGGTGCCAGCAACCAGCGGCTGGTGAACAGCAGACGTTCCAGGGCGTGCTCATAACGTTTCATCGGGGCTCTCCTCTGTGCGCCGGGCCGACATGGACCGGACGCGGATTATCCCGGAAACGCGTGATCCGGGTATGAACCGCGCCCAGCGCTCCCTGCCCGCCGTCTTGAGCGGCGCGCACGCGCGCGGTACAGTCCCGCCCAGCCGGCACGAATGCTCCCCGACCGGCACCCTCTGGCCGATGTGAGGATTCGCGACGTGCCCGAACCCGCAAGGTGGACCGACGATGACCATGCTGCCGCGACGTCTGCGCAGCGTGACGGGCGCACACCCCGTACCCCGCTGGGCGACGGCACGACCGGCGCGGCGTACGCCACCCCGTGGTGGCAGCGCGCCGCCGCCCGGCATCCGGTCACCCGTTTCCTGCTGATCTTCGTGCCACTGGCCGCCCTGTGGTTTGGCTGGAAGTTCCATGACGTCGGCACCGCGCCGGCGGCTCCAGCGATCCAGCCGGCCGTGACACCAGCCCCCGCCGCTGCCGACACGGCGGTGGTGCTGCCGCCCCCCCCGGTATGGCAGGATCCGCTGGACGCGCACATGAGTGACGAGGCACGGCGCGCGGCGCTGCTGGCCAAGGAAGCGGCCTGGCGGGCCTGGTACCAGCGCCCGGAACGGTGCGAACGGCCTGCCTCGGCCGACATCGAGGTCGAATGCGCCACGCACTACCTCGAACACGCGCGCGAGTTCGAGGCGCGCTATCGGGCCGGAACGTTACCGACCACGGCGCAGTAAGCGCCCGTTTCAGCGCGGGGCCGGCGCCGCCAGTTCCAGGAAGCGGCCGACTTCCTCGCGCAGGGTCGCCACCAGACGGGCACTGCTGGCGCGATCGGCGGCCCGCGCCGCCTGTTCCAGCCTGCTCGCGGTCTGCCCGGCACGGTGCGCGGAGAACGTCGCCAGCAGGCCTTTCAGCGTGTGTGCGCCACGCGCCAGTTCCGCCCAGTCGGTGGCGGATAGCGCCTGATCGAGTTCAGCCAGATGACGTTCCGCGTCGGCGGCGAACAGTTCGATCAGGCTGGCGAGCAGTGTCTCGTCGCCATCGATGCGGGACAGCGCCTCGGCGCGATCGAACACCGGGGGCGCGGTTCGTTCCGGCATCCGCTCGGCAGCCGGCTCGGTGGTCAGCCGGGCGATCTCCTGCAGCAGGCGTTCGGCGCGCACCGGCTTGGCCACGTAGCCGTCCGCGCCGGCGGCGAGGAAACGTTCGCGGTCACCCTGCATGGCATGCGCGGTCAGGGCGATGATGGGAATGTGCGTCCCCGGTGGCTCCAGGTCACGGATGCGGCGTATGGTCTCCAGGCCATCCATGCCCGGCATCATCATGTCCATCAGCACCAGATCGTAATGACCGTGCTGAAACGCGGCCAGCGCGGCCAGGCCGTCCTCGACCTCGGTGACTCGATGACCCCACCTGGCCAGCAGGGCCACGGCCAGACGACGGTTGACCAGGTTGTCCTCGGCCAGCAGGATGCTCAGGCCGCGTGTCGCCGGTGCGCCGCCGGGTGATGCGGGCGTGCCGGCGCCGTCGGTGGCGGTGCGGGTATCGGTGGATGCCGTCGCCGCCGGCCGGAACGGGATGACCACGTGAAAGCCGCTGCCCCGGCCCGGCTCGCTCTCCACCCAGATACGGCCGCCCATCAGGCCGACCAGCTTGGCCGAGATGGTCAGCCCCAGGCCGGTGCCGCCGTACAGCCGGCCGATGCCGCCATCCGCCTGGGTGAACGCCGCGAAGATGGCTTCCTGCTTGTCGGCCGGGATGCCGATGCCGGTATCGGCGACGACGAAATGCAGGCGGCCGTCCGCGTCGTCTCCCTCCCGCATCAGGCTCACGCCCACCTTGCCCTGGTGCGTGAACTTGATGGCGTTGCCCACCAGATTGATCAGCACCTGACGCAGCCGGGTGGCATCGGCGACGACCTGCTCCGGCACGGTTTGCGCCACATCGAGTTCGAGGTCGATGCCCTTCTCGTCCGCACGCAGACGCAGGGGATGCAGCAGGTCGCGTAGCAGTGCGCGCGGCGAGAACGTGTCGACCACGATCTCCAGCTTGCCGGCCTCGATGCGCGAGAAATCGAGGATGTCGTTGATGATGGTCAACAGATGGCGGGCAGAGTCCAGCGCCATGGTCAGTTGTTCGCGCTGCTCGCCGGTGAGTTCGCTGTCCAGCACCAGTTCGGTCATGCCGATGATGCCGTTCATCGGCGTGCGGATCTCGTGGCTCATGTTGGCGAGAAACTCGCTTTTCATACGGTTGGCCGTTTCCGCCGCCGCGAGCGCCTGGCGCATGGCGGTTTCCGCCTGCTTGCGCGCCGAGATGTCGCGGTAGACCCACAGGTAGCCGTAGTTGGACTCGCCGGCGACGATGGGCACGAAGTCCCGTTCCATGACCCGGCCGTCGCACAGCGGCAGTTCCTCGCCCACCACCGCCTGGCCGTGTGCCAGCAGGGCCTCGATCCGCGGCTGGAACCGTTCCGGGTGTTGGAAATGCGGCGCGAACGCCGCCGCCATGGCGCCGCAATCCTGACCGAGGAACGATTCCACCGGCGCGGCGACACCGAACAAGGTCAGCATGGCCGGGTTGATCAGCACGATGCGGCGTTTGGCGTCCTCCACCAGCACGCCGGCCTGCATGCTCTCGATCAGGGTGTACAGGCGCATCGTGGTCTCGCGCAGCGCCAGTTCGGCACGCTTGCGCTCGCCGATGTCGCGCAGGGACACGATGCGGTAGGGCAGGTCGTGCATGGAGAAACGCGTGACGATGGCGTCGACGGTCACGCTGCCGCCATCGCTGCGCTGTGCCAGGGTCTCGCGGAACACGCGGTGGCCGCGCGCATCGTCGGCCAGCCAGGGCCATTCCGGCAGCACGCGCACGGCGGACAGGCCGATCAACTCAGGCTCGTGGTAATCCAACATGGCGCACGCGGCTTCGTTGGTGCTCTCGATCATGCCATCGGCATTGACCATCAGCAGCGCATCCGAAATGTTGCCGACCACCGCATGCAGCCGCTGGTGCGCGCTGCTGGCCGACATCTCCTTGGCGTACAGCCACAGCGACGTCTGATTGAGGGCATGCACCAGTTCGGCGATCTCACTCGGGTCATCGCGCTCTGGAAGGGTCTCGCCGAGGTTGGTCATCAACGTGGTGGCGAAGCGCGACAGCGACTTGATGCGCGCCACCGGCGCGCGCAGGTAGGTCAGCAGCACCAGCACACCGAGGGCCACCATCAGCAGCGCGAACACGGCGCCGTCACGAATGCCTCGAGCGATGGTCGCGTGCAGCGCATCGGTGGCCAGTTCGACCTGCAACTCACCACGCAAGCCATGGGGCTCGAGTGCGTGCCATACCACCAGGCGCGACGCGCGCAGGAAGCCGTACTCACGATCGAGCACGCGCCCTTCCGCGTCCAGCCATGCGTGACGCCCGCCGCTCCCCGACGGCGGTGCGGCGACGGCGCTGTCGAGCGCCACTGCGGGTGCCGCCTGCGGTGGGCGCAGCACTTGGGTGATCAGACGACCGCCCTCACCGTAGACGCGCAGGGCGCGCACGCCGGGGGCCCGGGCCGCGGCCAGCAGATGGGTGTCGATGGCATCGAACTCGCGGCCCAGCAAAGCGTCGGCGCCGACCACGGCCAGATTGGCCAACAGGTCGCCGGCACGCTGGATCAGCGCCACGCGCTGCTGTTCCACCTGCCGCCAGGTGAAGTACAGCGTACTGCCGAGGATGCCGGCAGCCAGTACGCCGACGCTCAGCCACACCACCTGACTGGCGAAACTGCGTGGCAGCCACGTGCGCGCCAGGTTCATCGCGCGCCGGCCTGGTGGCCGTGGACATCGTGCGGCCCGCGCGCCACCGCCCGCTCAATCATCGACGAGACGGGCCGCGTGCGGCGTGGCGTCCTGGTAACGCGCGCGGATTTCGAGCACGTCGTTAAGGCAGGCATTGAAGGCTTCGACGCAGGCCGGATCGAAATGCGTGCCGGCGCCATCGCGCAGGAAATCCAGCGCGCGTTCCAGCGCCCAGGCCCGCTTGTACGGCCGCTCCGTGGTCAGCGCGTCGAATACGTCCGCCACCGCGACGATACGCCCATGAAGCGGGATGGCCTCGCCGGCCAGCCCGCGCGGATAGCCGCTGCCGTCGTATTTCTCATGGTGTGAGCGCGCGATCTCCGCGGCCACGTCCAGCAACTGCGCGCGGCTGCCCTTGAGGATCTCGTAGCCCATCTGCGCGTGCGTGCGCATGATGGCTCGTTCGTCCGCGTCCAGCCGGCCGGGTTTGAGCAGGATGTGGTCCGGTATCGCGATCTTGCCGACGTCGTGCATGGGTGCGGCGCGCAGGATCAAGTCCTGTTCCGTCTCCGCCAGGCCGAGTTGGCGCGCGATCAGACGCGAATAGTGCGACATGCGCTGGATGTGCGCGCCGGTCTCCGGGTCGCGGAATTCGGCGGCGCGCGACAGGCGGGTGATCATCTCGCGCTCGCGCTCCAGGATCTCGCCGGTCGCCTCGGCCACTTTCTCCGCCAGCCAGGCGGCGCGATCGGCCAGGGCCTTCTGGCTGCGCCGCAGGGCCAGCATGTTGCGCAGGCGGGCACGGAACTCGGCGCTGTCGATGGGCTTGGTCAGGAAGTCGTTGGCGCCGGCCTCCAGCGCGGCATAACGCGTCGGCCGCTCGTGATCCGCCGTGATCATCAGCAACGGCACCTCGGCGTTGGCCGGACTGGCGCGAAAGCGCCGGATGAACTCCAGCCCGTCCGGAGGCGGCATCATGTAGTCGACGATGACCAGATCGGCCTGGTTTTGCAGACACCACGCCAGCCCCACGGCCGAATCCTGAAACGGCAGGATCTCACCGACATCCAGCCGTTTGACCAGGCTCTCCATGAGTTTCAGGTTGACCAGGTTGTCGTCGACGATGACGACGCGCTGCATTGAGGTCGTTTGGGACATGACGGGGATATCGCTCGGACGCGGTAAAACTTTAGCGTGAACGAGCCTTGGCGCCCCCCGGCCAACACCCTGGATCGCCGCGCTTCGCTCGCGATGACGACGTCCACCCTCGCCATGATGGCGAGGCGCGCGGCGCCGTGGCGATCCGGCAGCTACGGTCGCGCCGGCGCAAGCCTCCGGACCACCACGCTACGCTCGCGAAAATGACGTCCGCGCCACGCTTTGCAGGCAGGAACGTGCCAACCATTCGGCGCGAGCGGGATCGGCCGCCTCGGCGTAGCAGCGCAGTTCCGGCGCGTTGCCGGAGGGGCGCAGGTGCACGATCTCGCCGTTCGCGGCGGTCATGCGCACACCGTCGGTCTGGTCCAGCGTCACCGGTGCGCCGCACAGGTCCGCGAGCAGCTCGGCCCTGGCGTCGGCGGAAGCGGCGAGCCGGTGCAGCAGCGCGGCCGCGTCGGCCGTCGGAAAATCGCGCAGCCGGTCGCTCGCGGTGTAGCGTGGCGGCAGGTCGTGGGCGAGTTGCGACAGCGGTACGCCACGTGCGCGCGCCGCCGTCAGCAGCGTGACCATGGGCAACACGGCGTCGCGCGTGGGCAGCGCCGCCAGTACCCGGCCATCGCGGCGCAGCGGCGTGCCGACCAGAAAACCGCCGTTGGCTTCGTAGCCGACCACGCCGTCGCAACCTTCGGCCGCGAGTTCCTGCATGGCGGCGATGACGAACGGCGAGCCGATGCGCGTGCGTACCACGCGCGCGAATGCGCCGCAGGCCTCCAGCGCGGTGTTGCTGCTCACCGGCGTGGCCACGGCTCGGGCGCCCAGCTCGCGCGCGCACAGGATGCCCAGCACGTCTCCGCGCAACCACTCGCCCCGTTCGTCGGCCAGCAGCGGGCGGTCGGCGTCGCCATCGGTGGACAGGATGGCATCGAAGCCGTACTCGGCGCTCCAGGCGCGAGCACGCTGCACATCCTCATCGGCCACGGCCTCGGTATCGATGGGCACGAACCGGTCGGTGCGTTCCAGCGTCGTCACGCGCGCGCCCAGGCCCTCCAGGATCTCGCGCAAGACGTCGCGCGCCACGCTGGAATGCTCGTAGAAGCCGAGGTGCATACCGGCCAGCGGCGCGCCGGGAAAGAACTCCAGGTAGCGCGCCACATAGGCCGCGCGCGCCGCTGGATTCGGCTCGGGCAGGGCAACCGCCCGGCTGTGTGCGGGCATGGGCATGCGCGCGGCGAGGATGGCCGCCTCGTCCCCCTTGCTGATCTCGCCATCGGCGCGATAGAACTTGATGCCGTTGCGGTCGAAGGGAATGTGGCTGCCGGTGACCATGATGGCCGGCACGCCCTCGCGCAGGGCATGGCAGGCCAGCGCCGGCGTCGGCAGTGCGCCGCAATGGTCCAGCTCGATTCCCCTGTGCGCCATGGCCGCCGCGCAGGCGCCGGCGATGCGCGGACTGCTCGGCCGCAGGTCGAGCGCAAGCGCCACCCGGCCATGCGCATCGGCGCCGATCGCTTCCAGAAAGGCGAGCGTGTAGGCCTGACAGACCGCGTCGGTCAGATCCGTCACCAGTCCGCGCGCGCCGCTGGTGCCGAATCGCACCGGGCTGGCATCGAGGATGTCCCGCGTCGTCGTCATCGCAACCCTTTCAGTGTGAGCATGCGGCGATTATCCTGCATGCCACCGGCCGTTCCAGCCCTCGCCCGATGTCCGCTGCCCAAGCCACCGCCCGTCCCCAGACCCGGCAACATGCCGCGGCAACGCCAGCGTGAAGCTCACCATCCTGGCCGTGGGCGAGCGCATGCCGGCCTGGGCAGAAGCCGCTGCGGCGGACTACCTGAAGCGCATGCCGCGCGAGGCGCGCGTGTCGCTGCTGACGGTCAAGGCGGAGAAGCGCGCCGGGCAAAGCGGCGATACCCTGAAGCAGGCCGAGGCGAGACGACTGCTGGAACGTGTGCCGCCGAGGGAGCGGCTGGTGGCCTTGGACGAGCGCGGACGTCAGGTGGATACGCATGAACTGGCCGAGCTGTTGCGCGCGTGGCTGGATGACGGCCGTGACACCACGCTGGTGATCGGCGGCGCCGACGGCCTGGCCGCGGACGTATTGAGCCGCGCCGAAACCAGCCTTGCCCTGTCGCGGCTCACGCTGCCGCATGCGCTGGCGCGGGTGCTGCTGGCCGAGCAGTTGTATCGCGCCATCAGCCTGCTGCGCGGGCATCCGTATCACCGCGAGTGACGCGTGCCCGCCGAAGACCGGCGATCCGGGTTGCCAGCAGCAAGGCCAGTGCCAGCCAAGGCCATAGCGCGGCGATGGCCTTGGCCAGGCCGACCAGATTGAGCACGCTACCTGCAGGCCACATCTGCCCTTCGGTCAGCCAGATGCGCAACGCCACCGAGGCAAGCAACAGCAGACCGGCCAGCGGCAGCCGGCGCCTGGACACCGCCGGGTTGAGCAGGAACCACAGCGCCAGCACGAAGGCGCTCAGCGTCTCCAGCGACAGGATGCCGCCCACCACGTTGAGCCGCAGCAGCAGCGTGGCGGCGATCAGCTTCATCAGAAACGCCGCCAGCAACAGCAGCAGCATGGCGCCGACGTAGCGGCCGGGGCGCAGCAATGTGGCGGCGAACACGCCCAACGTGACGATCTCGAGGAACAGTGCGGCGAACCACGCCACATTGATCTGGCCCAGTTCGCTCGGCGGCGTGTCGATCGGGTGCAGATGCAGCGCCAGCCAGTCGAGGCCGGGAAACGGCCGCAGCGAGAACTGGGCGAGAAACCAGGCCAGCAGCAGCAGCAGGCCCAGGTTGGCCGGCGGGCCGGCGTGGAACCAGCGCGTGCGCCAGCGCCGCAATGCGCGCCCGGCGCGCAGCCAGCGGCCGTGGTGCAAAGAGAACAGGGCGCCGGCCAGCGCGCCGAGGCCGTTGGCCAACAGGTCGACGTTGGATGCGATGCGGGCGGCCAGCAGCGCCTGTGCGCTTTCCAGCGCCAGACTCAGGCCGGTGCCGAACACCGCGCCGGCGAGCACGGCACGCGCGCCCCGGCCGGGCGCGGAGCAGCGCAGGGCCACGGCATAGCCCAACGGCACGTACACCAGCGCATTGGTGGCCAGATCGGTGCGGGTGATGTGACGGGGCCAGTCGGCGAACAGGAAATCGCTGGACCACATGGCCAGCGGCAACCAACCGGTGAACGGGTACAGGCTGCCGATCACCAGCAGCAGCGCGTAGGCGCCCATGAACCACGATCGGTGACGCGGGACGGGCATCGGGCCGTCAGCGCGCCGCGCCGGCGCCTTACGCGGGCGAACGCGCGCGCGCGATCGCCGCGGCGCAGGCCTTGCCCAGCTCGGCCGGACTGGCGGCGACGACCACGCCGGCCGCCTGCAGCGCGGCGATTTTGGCCGCGGCCGTGCCCTTGCCACCGGCGATGATGGCGCCGGCATGGCCCATGCGCTTGCCCGGCGGCGCGGTCAGACCGGCGATGTAGCCGGCCACGGGCTTGGTGATATGGGCGCGGATGTACTCGGCCGCATCTTCCTCGCGCGTGCCGCCGATCTCGCCCACCAGGATGATGGCTTCGGTCTGCGGGTCGGCCTGGAACATTTCCAGACAATCGATGAAATCCAGGCCCTTGATCGGGTCGCCGCCAATGCCCACGCAGGTCGATTGGCCCAGGCCCAGCCGGGTGGTCTGATGCACCGCCTCGTAGGTCAGCGTGCCGGAGCGCGAGACGATGCCCACCGCGCCGGGGCGATGTATGGCGCCCGGCATGATGCCGATCTTGCAGGCGCCCGGCGTGATCACGCCGGGACAGTTGGGTCCGATCAGGCGTGCGCCGTTGGCACGCAGCGCCGCCTTGACGTTGATCATGTCGCGCACGGGGATGCCCTCGGTGATGCAGACGATGACGCCGATGCCGGCGTCCGCCGCCTCCAGGATGCCATCGGCGGCGAACGCCGCCGGCACGTAGATGACCGTGGCATCGGCACCGGTCTCGCGCACCGCCTGTTTGACGGTGTCGAACACCGGCAGGCCCAAGTGACTCTGCCCGCCCTTGCCGGGCGTCACCCCGCCGACCATGCGCGTGCCGTAGGCGATGGCCTGCTCGGAATGGAAGGTACCCTGCTTGCCGGTGAAACCCTGGCAGATCACGCGGGTGTTGTGGTCGACGAGGATGCTCATGATGCGCCTCCGGCAGCGGCGACGGCGAGGCGCGCGGCCTCGGCGAGATCATCGGTGGCGGTGATGGCCAGTCCGGACTGCGCCAGCATGTCGCGTCCGAGCTCGACGTTGGTGCCCTCGAGGCGCACCACCACCGGCAGCGTGACGCCCACCTCGCGCACCGCATCGATCACGCCCTGGGCGATCACGTCGCAACGCATGATGCCGCCGAAGATGTTGATCAGCACCGCCTTGACGTTGCCGTCCGCCAGCAGGATCTTGAACGCCTGGGCGACGGTCTGCGCCGAAGCACCGCCGCCGACGTCGAGAAAATTGGCCGGCGCGCCGCCGGAGAGCTGGATCAGGTCCATGGTGGCCATGGCCAGGCCGGCGCCGTTGACCATGCAGCCGATGTTGCCGGACAGCGCGATGTAGTTCAGTTGATGCGCCTGCGCCTCGGCCTCCTTGGCGTCGATCTGGCTCAGGTCGGCCGCGGCGGCCAGTGTCTTCTGGCGGTACAGCGCGTTGTCGTCCACGCTCATCTTGCAGTCCAGCGGCAACAGGCGGCCGTCGCCGGTGAGCACCAGCGGGTTGATTTCCAGCAGGGCCAGATCGCGGTCGAGGAATACCCGGTACAGCGTCTTCACCAGACGCACGAACGCGGTGGTCGGTTCGCCGGCAAGGCCCAGGCCGAAGGCGAGATCGCGCCCCTGGAAGTCCATCAGGCCGGTGACCGGATCGACCCAGGCGCGCAGGATCGCATCCGGCTGCGCGCGCGCCACCGCCTCGATGTCCATGCCGCCGGCGGCGCAGGCGACCACGCCGATGCGCTCGGCGGCGCGGTCGACGCTGAACGACAGATACAGCTCGCGTGCGATCGGCAGCGTCTCTTCGATCAACACCTGGTTCACCGGCTGGCCGCTGGGCGCGTTCTGATAGGTGACCAGTCGGCTGCCGAGCAGTGCGCGCGCGGCGGCGGTCAGCTCGTCCACACCGCGGCACAGTCTGACGCCGCCGGCCTTGCCGCGCCCGCCGGCGTGGATCTGCGCCTTGGCGACCCAGGCGTCTCCACCCAATTCGGCGGCGGCATCCGCGCAGGCGGCGGCGCGTTCGACCACGACGCCGCGCGGTGTGGCCACGCCGTACTCGCGCAACACGGCCTTGGCCTGATATTCGTGCAGGTTCATGACGATCGGAAACGACGTGTAACAGCACGCATTGTCCGGCAATTACGCGGCCGCTGCCATCATCGCGCGGCCCACCCGGCGACGATGCGCGGAGCCCGCGCTCGCGGTAGCATGCTGCCGCGACCAGCCAACGGGGAAAGTCATGAAGGAAGTCCTGGTGCTGTACTACAGCCTGCACGGCGCCGTGCGCCAACTGGCGCGCCACGTCGCGCACGGCGTCGAATCGGTGCCGGGCGTCGGCGCGCGCGTGCGCACGGTGCCCAAGGTCATGAGCGAGCGCGATACGCCGGCGAAAGCGGTGCCCGACGAGGGTGCGCCATTCGCCACGCTGGACGATCTGCGCGCCTGCATCGGCGTGGCGGTCGGCTCACCCACCCGCTTCGGCAACATGGCTGCGGCGATGAAGTATTTCTGGGACGGCACCTCCGCCTTGTGGCTGTCCGGCGACCTCGCGGGCAAGCCGGCCTGCGTGTTCACCTCCACCGCCAGCCTGCATGGCGGCCAGGAGAGCACGTTGCTGTCGATGATGCTGCCGTTGCTGCATCACGGCATGGTGATCGTCGGCCTGCCATACGGCGAGGCCGCGCTGAGCAGCACCACCTCCGGCGGCACACCCTACGGCCCCAGCCACTGGGCCGGCAGCGACGGCGCGCATGCGGTCAGCGAGGAGGAGCGCAAGCTGGCGTTCGCGCAGGGCCGGCGCTTGGCGGAAATCGCGCTGAAACTCGCGTCATGAGTGAACTGGGCCGGGAAGCGCGCCGTTTCGTGCGCGCGCAATCGCAGGGCGTGCTGTCGACGCTGTCGGTGCGCATCGAGGGTTTCCCGTTCGGCTCGGTGGCGCCGTATGCGCTGGATCACGCCGGGCGGCCGCTGCTGTTGATCTCGACGCTGGCCGAGCACACGCGCAACATCGATGCCGATGCGCGCGTGTCGCTGATCGTGCAGCCGTTCAGCACGGACATGCAGGTGACCGGGCGCGTGACTCTGCTCGGCCATGCGCGCCGGTTGGCGGACAAGGCCGCGGCGGGGGTGCGCTATCTGCGCTACCACCCGCAGGCGGCAAGCTATTTCGCCATGCACGACTTCCATTTCTACCGCATCGATCCGGTACGCGTGCGCTACATCGGCGGCTTCGGCCGCATCCACTGGATCGAGCCGGAAGCCTACCTGGGCGGCGAAAGCGCGCTGGCGGCGCAGGAAGACGGCATCCTCGCGCACATGAACGCCGATCACGCCGACAACCTGCGCGACTACTGCCGGCTCGTGCATGGCGTGACGGCGGACGAGGTGACCATGATCGGCATCGACCCGGATGGCTTCGACCTGCGTGCCGACGGCCGCGTGTTGCGCTTCGACTTCGCCGCACCGGTCGATGACGCCGGCGCCGCGCGAGCCGAACTGGTGGCGCTGGCGCGCGCGGCGCGCGCATGACGCCGGCACGCCTGCAGTTCGTTGCCTCGGCCAGTCTGATCGCGCTGATCCTGCTGGGGCTCGCCTGGGAACTGTGGCTGGCGCCGCTGCGGCCGGGCGGCTCCTGGCTGGTGCTGAAGGTGCTGCCGCTGCTGGTGCCGCTGTTCGGCATCCTGCGCGGCAAGCTGTACACCTACCGCTGGTTCACGCTGCTGATCTGGCTGTACTTCACCGAAGGCGTGGTGCGCGTCTGGAGTGAAACCGGCGTTTCCGCCTGGCTGGCGGGGATCGAAGTTGCATTATCGCTACAGTTATTCGCAGCGGCGGTGCTTTACGTCCGTCTGCGAACCCGAGGTTGATATCCGTCAACCCACGAGCGTGCGGCTATATCCATAATTGACGATATAAGCATCCACTAATACACTCGTCGTCACTTTATTTGGAGCCGTCATGTCCAACGTCAACTTCACCCACTTCCGGTTTCTCCCCCTTTCCATGCGCGTGCTGTTCACCATGGTGCTGTTGGTGTTCGGCATCGGCTATCTGATGGCCATGATCCAGGTGTGGGAGAATCATGCCGGCAAGGACGGCGACCCCATGCTCACCGCCAAGGATCTGATGATCGCCTACAGCGGCAATCCGGACGGCACCAAGCTGGAAACGGCGTTGCGCGGTTCCATGTCGGACATGCTGCCGGCGGAGAAGCGGGAGACCATCTTCACCTGGCTGCACGAAGGCGCCAACATGGACGAGTTCGATGCCCGCATCAACCCCATCCTGCAGGAACACTGCGTGATGTGCCACAGCCCGGACGGCAACCCGCACCTGCCCGACTTCACCTCGGCCGCGGGCGTCGCCAAGGTCACCGCCACCGACGAGGGCATGACGCTGCACACGCTGATCCGGGTGTCGCACATCCACCTGTTCTCCATCACCTTCATCTTTTTCATCATCGGCTACATCTACACCCATGCCTTCGTGCGTCCGACCTGGCTCAAGTGCGTGGTCATTGCCGTGCCGTTCGCAACACTGATCACTGACGTCGCCTCCTGGTATCTGACCAAGGTGTGGACCGGCTTCGCCTGGGTGGTGATCGGCAGCGGCGCGCTGATGGGCATCTCCTTCGCCATCATGTGGTTCACCTCCATGTGGCAGATGTGGTTCTGGAAAGTACCCGCCTCGATCACCGAGAAGAACGGTCTGATTCCCTGCGTGCACAGCGAAGCGCATTGACCCGGCGCTGACCCGACGACAAAAAGGCGACCCGCGGGTCGCTTTTTTGTCGTGCTTGGCACGGGTCAGACCTGCGGATGCGCGCGTTCCTCGGCGCCGAACAGCTTGTTCAGCGCGTTCAGATAGGCCTTGGCGGAGGCGATGACGATGTCCGTATCCGCGCCCTGGCCGTTGACGATGCGGCCGTTGCGCGCCAGACGCACGGTGACCTCGCCCTGCGCGTCGGTGCCGGTGGTGATGTTGTTGACCGAGTACAGCAACAGGTTGGCGCCGCTGCCGACCATTTTCTCGATGGCGCGGAACGAGGCATCGACCGGACCGCCGCCGAACTCGTCGGCGCGGATCTCACTGCCGCCGTCGGACAGCACCACGTGCGCGTGCGGCGTCTCGCCGGTCTCCGAGCAGACCTTCAGCGACACCAGCTTGAAGCGGTCGCAGGCGTCCAGACTGGCGTCCACCGCCACCAGCGCCAGCAAGTCCTCGTCGAAGATCTCGCGTTTCTTGTCGGCCAGTTCCTTGAAGCGGGCGAAGGCGGCATTGAGCGCTTCCTCGCTGTCCAGCACCACGCCGATTTCCTGCAGGCGGTTGCGCAGCGCATTGCGCCCGGACAGCTTGCCCAGCGTGAGCTTGTTGTGGCTCCAGCCGACGTCCTCGGCGCGCATGATCTCGTAGGTCTCGCGGTGCTTGAGCACGCCGTCCTGGTGGATGCCGGACTCGTGCGCAAAGGCGTTGGCGCCGACGATGGCCTTGTTGGGCTGCACCGGGTAACCGGTGATCTGCGACACCAGCCGCGAGGTCGGCACGATCTGCGTGGTGTCGATACGGGTCTCGCAGGAAAACACGTCGCGCCGCGTCTTCACCGCCATGACGATCTCTTCCAGCGAGGCGTTGCCGGCGCGTTCGCCCAGGCCGTTGATGGTGCATTCCACCTGGCGCGCGCCGTTCATCACCGCCGCCAGCGAGTTGGCCACCGCCATGCCCAGATCGTTGTGGCAGTGGGTGGACCACACCACCTTGTCGGCATTGGGCACGCGCTCGATCAACTGACGCATGCGCTCGCCCCATTGCGCCGGCACGCTGTACCCGACGGTGTCCGGCACGTTGAGGGTCTTCGCACCGGCATCGATCACCGCCTCGAACACCCGGCACAGGAAGTCCAGCTCGGAGCGCACCGCATCCTCGGCGGAGAACTCGACGTCGTCGGTGTACTCCAGCGCCAGCTTCACCGCCCTGACCGCGGCCTCCACCACCTGGTCGGGCTGCATGCGCAGCTTCTTTTCCATGTGGATGGGGCTGGTGGCGATGAAGGTGTGGATGCGGCCGGAGGCGGCGGGGCGGATCGCTTCGCCGGCGGCGCGCACGTCCCGCTCATTGGCGCGCGCCAGCGAACAAACGGTGGAATTGCGGATGGTCGTGGCGATGGCGCGGATGGCCTCCGCATCGCCCGGGCTGGCGGCGGCGAAACCGGCCTCGATGACATCGACGCCGAGCCGCTCCAACTGGCGCGCGATGCGCAGCTTCTCGTCGCGCGTCATCGCCGCGCCGGGGCTTTGTTCGCCATCGCGCAAGGTGGTGTCGAAGATGATCAAACGGTCGTTCATGGCGTGCTCCCTTTGCAGGCACATCCGTCCGCAACCCGGACGGCGGGGTAAAGCAACGGTGGTGCGCCGGACATGGCGCCACCCGCAACGGCATTACGGGTGTGACAGGGGGGAGAAAAGGAGATTCAGTGCCCGCGCGGGGGCAGCAGCAGCCGGGTGGCAAGCCGCATCAGGGCGTAGGGATACGAGGCGGGAGTGCGTGCGCGCATGGCGCGACTATAACGCGCCTACGACGACGGCGGCAAGGCGGCGCTGCGCTTGCGCCGCAGGTGGCGTTGCGCCCAAAGCACGTAGCCGGACGACGCATAACCCAGGAACAGCAGGAACAGCACACTGGGCGGGTCGATCGACACCAGCGAGAACGACAGGGCCACCAGCACGATGACCACGAACGGCACGCTGCGCTTCAGGTTGATGTCCTTGCCGCTGTAGTAGTGCAGATTGCTGATCATGCTGACGCCGGCGAACACCGTGATCGCCCACGCCAGCCAGGGCAGGTCCAGGCCGGGGATGCGGTTGTCCACCATGATCCAGACGTAACCGGCCAGCAGGGCCGCCGCCGCCGGGCTGGGCAGGCCGAGGAACCAGCGCTTGTCCTGCACCGCCAGCATGGTGTTGAAGCGCGCCAGACGCAGCGCGGCGGCGGCGCAGAACACGAAGGCAGCGATCCAGCCCAGCTTGCCCATACCCTTGAGCGCGAAGCTGTACATCACCAGGGCCGGCGCCACGCCGAACGACACCATGTCGGCGAGCGAGTCGTACTCCGCGCCGAACGCGCTTTGTGTGTTGGTCATGCGCGCCACCCGGCCGTCCAGTCCATCCAGCACCATGGCGATGAAAATGGCGATGGCCGCCTGTTCGAAGCGGCCGTTCATGGCCTGCACGATGGCGTAGAAGCCGGCGAACAGCGCACCGGTGGTGAACAGGTTGGGCAGCAGGTAGATGCCGCGTCGCGTCGGCTTGACGCTGCCGGCTTCGTCGTCGCACGGCGGCGAAGCCACCGCGTGGCGCGCGTCCGGGGCGCTATCCGACGACATCGCTCACAGTTGTGCCAACACGTCGCGGCTGGCCTTGACCTTGTCGCCCAGCGCCACGCGCGCGCGCGCATCCGGTGGCAGGTAGACGTCGACGCGTGAACCGAAGCGGATGAAGCCATAACGCTCGCCGCGCCGCAGGCGCGCGCCCGGCTCGACGTAACACAGGATGCGCCGCGCGATCAGCCCCGCCACCTGCACGCAGGTGACATCCTGCCCAGCCTCGGTGCGCAGCCACAGCGCGTTGCGTTCGTTCTCGGTGGACGCCTTGTCGAGGTCGGCGTTGACGAACGAGCCGGGGTTGTACCAGCGTCCCTTGACCTCGCCATCCACCGGCGCGCGGTTGGAATGCACGTTGAACACGTTCATGAACACGCTGATCTTCAGCGCCTCGCGCTCGAGCCAGGGATCCTCGCACTTGCCCACCGCGACGATGCGCCCGTCCGCCGGCGACAACACCAGGTCCGCGCCCACCGGTGCCGGCCGCGCCGGGTCGCGGAAGAACTGCAACACGAACAGCGCGATCAGCCACAGCGGCAGCGCCCAAGCCCAACCGGCCCAGGCATGGGTGAGCAGCGCCGCCAGCAACGCAGCGGCCAGAAAAGGCCAGCCCTCACGGGCGATCGGCGGATGGGGCCAGGGCGCGTTGGGCGGAGGGGCCATGCCGATACACATGTGGGCGGGTCGTTGGTCGGAAACGGCAGGTCGTGGCGATTTGCCAGCTCAGTTCCTGCTCTTGTCGACCAGCTTGTTGGCCTTGATCCACGGCATCATGTCGCGCAGCTTCTCGCCCACGGTCTCGATCGGATGCTCGGCGTTGAGGCGGCGGCGCGCGGTCATTTCCGGATAGCCGGTACGGCCTTCCAGGATGAAGCGCTTGGCGTACTCGCCGGTCTGGATGTTCCTCAGCGCCTCGCGCATGGCGGTGCGTGACGTGTCGTTGATGACCTTGGGACCGGTGACGTATTCGCCATACTCGGCATTGTTGGAGATCGAGTAGTTCATGTTGGCGATGCCGCCCTCGTACATCAGGTCGACGATCAGCTTCAGTTCGTGCAGGCACTCGAAGTAGGCCATCTCCGGCGCATAGCCGGCTTCCACCAGCGTCTCGAAGCCCATCTTCACCAGTTCCACCGCGCCGCCGCACAGCACGGCCTGCTCGCCGAACAGGTCGGTCTCGGTCTCCTCGCGGAAGTTGGTCTCGATCACGCCCGCGCGCGCGCCGCCGTTGGCGGCGGCATAGGCCAGGGCGATGTCCTTGGCCTTGCCGGACTTGTCCTGATACACCGCGATGAGGGAGGGCACGCCGCCGCCGGCGAGGTAGGTGGAACGCACGGTATGGCCGGGGCCCTTGGGCGCGATCATGATCACGTCGAGGTCGTCACGCGGCACGATCTGGTTGTAATGGATGTTGAACCCGTGCGCGAACGCCAGCGTGGCGCCCTTCTTCAGGTTGGGCTCGATGTCGTTGCGGTAGACCTCCGGTTGCTGCTCGTCCGGCACCAGGATCATCACCAGGTCGGCATCCTTGACCGCTGCCGCCACTTCCTTGACCGTCAGGCCGGCATTCTTGGCCTTGTTCCAGGACGCGCCATCCTTGCGCAGGCCGACGGTCACCTTGACGCCGGAATCCTTCAGGTTGTTGGCGTGGGCATGACCCTGCGAGCCATAGCCGACGATGGCGACCTTCTTCTTCTTGATCAGGGAGAGATCGGCATCCTTTTCGTAGTAGACCTTCATGGCGTTTCCTTTCTGGGATTCGGGTAATGGGCTATCGGGGAAAACCGGGATGCCCGGGCTGCGGCTCGCCCGTCATCCCGGCTGGTCAAATCTTCATGATGCGGTCGCCGCGACCGATGCCGCAGGCGCCGGTGCGCACGGTTTCCAGGATGGCGCCGGGCTCGACGGCGTGCAGAAAGGCGTCCAGCTTGGCGCCGGTGCCGGTCAGCTCGATGGTGTAGGTCTTGTCCGAGACGTCGATGATGCGACCGCGGAAGATGTCGGACAGACGCTTCATCTCTTCGCGCAGTTCGCCGGTGGCGCGCACCTTGACCAGCATCAACTCGCGCTCGATGTGGCTGCCGTCGGTCAGGTCCTGCACCTTGACGGTGTCGATCAGCTTGTTGAGCTGCTTGGTGATCTGCTCGATGACGTCATCGGAGCCGCGCGTGACGATGGTCATGCGCGACAGCGTGGCATCCTCCGTGGGGGCGACGGTGAGCGACTCGATGTTGTAGCCGCGCGCCGAGAACAGGCCGGCGACGCGCGACAGCGCGCCGGATTCGTTTTCCATCAGCAGGGAAATGATGTGGCGCATCAGGAGTCAGATGTCAGATTTCGGGTATCGGCCAGCGCGGTTCAGACCAGGATCATCTCGGACAGGCCCTTGCCGGCCGGAATCATCGGGAACACGTTCTCGCGCGGATCGGTGACGAAGTTGAGGAACACCAGCTTGTCTCGATGCTTGCCGAACGCGTCGCGCAACGCGGGTTCCACGTCCGCCGGCCGTTCGATGGTCATGCCGACATGGCCGTAGGCTTCGGCCAGCTTGACGAAATCGGGCAGCGAGTTCATGTACGACTCCGCGTAGCGTTCCTCGTAGAAGAACTCCTGCCACTGGCGCACCATGCCCAGGTAGCCGTTGTTGAGCAGGATGACCTTGAGCGGCAGGTTCCACTCCTTGCAGGTGGACAGCTCCTGGATGTTCATCTGGATGCTGCCCTCGCCGGTGACGCAGGCCACCATGGCGTCGGGGAAAGCCAGTTGCACGCCCATCGCCGCCGGCAGGCCGAAACCCATGGTGCCCAGACCACCGGAATTGATCCAGCGGCGCGGCTTGGCGAACGGGTAGTACTGCGCTGCCCACATCTGGTGCTGGCCGACGTCGGAGGTGACGTAGGCGTCGCCGCCGGTCACCTCAAACAGCTTCTCGATCACGAACTGCGGCTTGATCACCGGTGCATCGCGGTCGTACTTCAGGCAATCCTGCGCCCGCCACAACTCGATTTGCGCCCACCATGCCTTCAACGCCTGGGCCTTGGGCCGCGCCGTGCCGGCGCGCAGCAGCTTGATCATCTCCTCCAGCACCTGCGCCACGTCGCCGACGATGGGCACGTCCACGCGCACGCGCTTGGAGATCGAGGACGGGTCCACATCGATGTGGATGATGCGGCGCGCCTCGCGCGCGAAGTGCTTGGGATTGCCGATGACGCGGTCGTCGAAGCGCGCGCCCACCGCCAGCAGCACGTCGCAATGCTGCATGGCCATGTTCGCCTCGATGGTGCCGTGCATGCCCAGCATGCCCAGGAACAGCGGGTCGGGCGCGGGATAGCCGCCCAACCCCATCAGCGTGCTGGTGGCCGGGAAACCGAGCAGGCGCACCAGTTCGGTCAGGCGCTCGGCGGCATTGCCCAGCACCACGCCGCCGCCGCTGTAGATCATCGGCCGTTCGGCCTCCAGCAGCATCTGCGCGGCCTTCTTGATCTGCCCGGCGTGGCCCTTGCCGGTGGGGTTGTACGAGCGCATGGACACGCTCGCCGGGTAGTCGTAGGCGCAACGGTGCTGCGTCACGTCCTTGGGGATGTCCACCACCACCGGGCCGGGACGGCCGGTGGCGGCGATGTAGAACGCCTTCTTGATGGTGACCGCCAGATCGCGCACATCCTTGACCAGGAAGTTGTGCTTGACGCAGGGCCGCGTGATGCCGACGGTATCGACCTCCTGGAACGCATCCTGGCCGATCGCCGCGGTCGGTACCTGGCCGGTCAGCACCACCAGCGGAATGGAATCCATGTAGGCCGTGGCAATGCCGGTCACCGCGTTGGTCGCGCCGGGGCCGGACGTGACGATGGCCACGCCGACCTTGCCGGTGGCGCGCGCATAGGCATCGGCCGCATGCACCGCCGCCTGCTCATGGCGCACCAGGATGTGCTTGAAATCGTCCTGCTTGTAGATTTCGTCGTAGATGTTCAGCACGGCGCCGCCCGGATAACCGAAGATGTGCTCGACACCCTCGTCGCTCAGGCAGCGGACGACGATCTCCGCACCGGTCAGTTCCATGTCGGCCATGGGGGGCAGTATGTATTTCGTAAAAAGGGTGGAACAGTAGCGACTGGCTCGCGCACGGTCAAGCGGCGGGCGGCGATTCCGGGTCCGGCTGCGGCTCCGCTCGGTCGCGGGGGCGGCGTGACCGGTCGCCGTCGGTTGCCGGCACCGGCTCCTGGGACCGGTGTCGGTTGACCTCGGCCAACCGACCGTTCGGCATCCACGCCGGTTCAGTAGATGCGTATAGTTCGCGGTGATGTGCACGTCCGAGTGGTCCTGCCGGGCCCGAGCGTACTCTGGTGAGTTCATGACCTCCTGCCCACTGTGCCTGCCCGATCACGAGTCCCTGCTCTGGCGCGACGCCTTCTGCCGCGTGGTCTGGGTGGACGACGCCGATTACCCCGGCTTCTGCCGCGTCATCCTGAACGCCCACGTGCGGGAGATGACCGATCTGCCGGCGCCCGACCGGTGCCGGCTGATGGACGTGGTGTTCACCGTCGAAGCGGTGGTGCGCGAGGTGCTCGCCCCGACCAAGATCAATCTCGCCAGTCTGGGCAACGTGGTGCCGCATCTGCACTGGCATGTGATTCCGCGCTTTGCCGACGACCGTCATTTCCCCGACGCGATCTGGGCGCCGCCGCGGCGGGCGGCGGGGTGCCGGCCGACTCCGCCGGGGGATGTCAGAGCGGAGCTGGCGACACTCCTGCGTCAGCGGCTGGGGCCGCCGCGGGAATGACCCGGTCGGCCGGAAACACCGCCGCGAAACGGCTGCCCTTGCCCAGCGTGCTGTCCACACGCAGTCGGGCCTGATGCCGCTGCAGCACGTGTTTGACGATGGCCAGGCCCAGACCGGTGCCGCCGGTGGCGCGCGAGCGGCCGCGGTCGACGCGATAGAAGCGTTCGGTCAGGCGCGGGATGTGTTGCGGTTCGATGCCTTCGCCGGTGTCGGTCACTGCGAACACCATCTCGCCCTGGCCCTCGCGCCGCCAGTGGATGCCGATGTGTCCGCCGGCGGGGGTGTAACGCACTGCGTTGGATACCAGGTTGGCGAAGGCGCTGTACAGTTCCTGGCTGTTGCCGATCAAACGGGCTGCGCTGTCGACATGCAGTGACACCTGATGGCGACCGCCGCTCATGGTCTCGGCCTCGTCGGCCAGACGCCGGACCAGCGCCGCCACATCGACGGTCTCGTCCTTGCTCTCCGCCTCGCTCTCCAGCCGCGCGAGCGTGAGCAGGTCATCCACCAGACGCCGGATGCGGTCGGTCTGCTCGCGCATCAAGGGAATATGGCGGCGGAACTCGGCCGGGTCCGGATTGGGCATGTCGTCGAAGGCTTCGAGAAAGCCGACGATGACGGTGATCGGCGTGCGCAGTTCATGCGATACGTTGGCGACGAAATCGCGCCGCATCGCCTCGACCCGTGCCAGTTCCGTGATGTCCCGCGCCAGCAGCATCTTCTGCGTGCGCGGCAACGGCACCAGTTGCATGGCCAGGGTCTTCTCCGGTACGACCGGCGAAGCGAATTGCAGGATCTGCGCGTAGTCCTCCTGCTGCAACCAGGTGGCGAAGCTGGACTGGCGCAGCAGATAGAGCAGGTACTGGCCCAGGTCGCGCGCGGGCAACAGCCCCAGCAGGGTCTGGGCCGCCTGGTTGAGCCAGGTGATACGGTTTTCCTGATCCAGGATCACCACGCCGTCGGGCAGATGGCGCGTGGCCTCGAGCATCTGCTCCAGATCGGCGGCGGTCCGTTGCTGGTCGGCCTGACGCACACGCAGCATTTTTTCCAGCCGGTACAGGGGATCGCCCCACAGGCCGCCGGAGGCCAGGGGCGGCCGGTCCCGTGCGGCCAGCCAACGGTCCAACCGGTAGAGCTGGCGCAGGTGGTGCAGTAGATAGGCCAGCAGACCCAGCGCGAAGAAGAACCACCCGGTGTACCCATCCGCGCCGGCCGCCAGCAGTGCGGAGGCCACGGCCAGCCCGCTCAGGAGCAGCAGTGGGCGCCACCAGAATTGCAGCATCGGCTAATGGAAAAGCAGAACACCGGCGCATTCTACGCCGGCAGGAGGGGTGCGATTCAGGCGGGCGTGGCCGACAGGCGGTAGCCCGAACCCCGCACGGTCTGGATCAGCGCGTCATGACCGGAAGGTTCCAGCGCCGAACGCAGCCGGCGGATGTGCACGTCCACGGTGCGTTCCTCGACGAAAACGTGGTCACCCCAGACGTGGTCCAGCAGTTGCGAGCGCGAATAGACCCGTTCCGGGTGGGTCATCATGAAGTGCAGCAGACGGAACTCGGTCGGCCCCAGATCCAGCGGCTTCTGGTGGCCGAACACACGATGCGCCACCGGATCCAGTCTGAGCCCGGCGATCTCCACCACGTCCTCGGTCATCTGCGGCGCGCGCCGGCGCAGAACGGCCTTGATGCGCGCCATCAGCTCGCGCGGGCTGAACGGTTTGGTGATGTAATCGTCGGCGCCGGTCTCCAGACCCTGGATCTTGTCGCGCTCTTCCGAACGCGCGGTCAGCATGATGATGGGGACGTTCTTCAGGCGATGATCGCTGCGCACGCGCCGCGCGAACTCGATGCCGGACTGACCGGGCAGCATCCAGTCCAGCAGGATCAGATCAGGCAGGGCGTTGCGCAGCAACGCGGCGGCCTCTTCGGCGTCGCTGGCGATGAGCACCTCGTGACCGTGCTGACCCAGGTTGAACTTGAGCACTTCCTGAATGCCGGGTTCGTCCTCGACGACGAGGATGG
Organism: uncultured Burkholderiales bacterium; assembly: GCA_937949525.1. Taxonomy (GTDB): domain Bacteria; phylum Pseudomonadota; class Gammaproteobacteria; order Burkholderiales; family Thiobacillaceae; genus PFJX01. Next base: position 29,345 of record CALEDT010000030.1, read on the forward strand.
TGGCGGACATGTGGGCCTCCGGAGACGGTTTTCCGGCATGGTATGACGGGTTCATGAATTTTTCGTGACAGTCATCGGTCGCCGCCGTGGCTGCCCCGTCTTGCCGGCAGGGGGCATGGGTGGGCGAGTCGGGCGCGCCCGGTGCGGAAGCGCAGACCAAAAAAAGGGCGCCTCGCGGCGCCCTTGGAGTTGGAACGCAGTCGGTGTCAGGCGTTGTAGGCGCGTTCGCCGTGGGTGGCGGTATCCAGACCCTCGCGCTCCTGTTCCTCGCTGACGCGCAGACCCATGGTCATGTCAATCAGTTTGAACAGCACCAGGCTGACGATGCCGGACCACAGCACGGTGATCACCACACCGGTCGCCTGCGTCAGCACCTGACCGCCCATGGAGTAGTCGTCGACGCCGACGCCGCCCAGCGCGGTCGACACGAAGATGCCGGTGCCGATCGCGCCGACGATGCCGCCGATGCCGTGGATACCGAACACGTCCAGGGACTCGTCGTAACCCAGCGATTTCTTCAGGCCGGTCACACCCCACAGGCAGGCCACGCCGCCGATGGCGCCCAGCACGATGGCGCCCATCGGACCGACCAGACCGGCCGCCGGCGTGATCACCACCAGACCGGCCACGACCCCGGAGGCCACACCCAGCATGGACGGCTTGCCGCGCATCATCCACTCCGCGAACATCCAGGCCAGCGCCGCCGCGGCCGGGGCCAGGATGGTGTTGATGAAGGCCAGGGCCGCGCCGCCGGTGGCTTCCAGATTGGAGCCGGCGTTGAAGCCGAACCAGCCCACCCACAGCAGCGAGGCGCCGACCATGGTGAACGCCAGGTTGTGCGGCGGCATCGGATCGCGCCCGTAGCCGATGCGCTTGCCCAGCACCAGCGCACCCATCAGCGCGGCCACGCCGGAGTTGATGTGCACCACGGTGCCGCCGGCGAAGTCCAGATCGCCCGCCTCGAACAGGTAGCCGCCGGTGGCCCAGACCATGTGCGCGATCGGCAGGTAGGCGAAGGTGAACCACAGCGCGGAGAACACCAGCAACGCCGAGAACTTCACCCGCTCCGCCAGACCGCCGATGATCAGCGCGGTGGTGATGGCGGCGAAGGTGAGCTGGAAGGCGACGAAGGTGAACTCGGGAATGACCACGCCGTCGGTGAAGGTCGCGGCCGTGCTGTCACCGGTGATGCCGGCAAGGAACATCTTCGACAGGTCGCCGATGGCCCAATTCAGGCTGCCGCCGTCACCGAAGGCCAGCGAGTAGCCGTACACCACCCACAGGATGGAGATCAGGCCGAAGATGGCCAGCACCTGGGTCAGCACCGACAGCATGTTCTTGGCGCGCACCAGACCACCGTAGAACAGCGCCACGCCGGGCACGATCATCAGGATCACCAGCAGGGTGGACAACATCATCCACGCGGTGTCGCCCTTGTCGGGCACCGGTTCTGCGGCAGGCGCCGCTTCGGCCGGAGCCGCCTCGGCGGTGGCCATGGGTGCCATTTCCCAGGCCACGGCTTCCAGGGTTTCCACGGCTTCGGCCGGCAGGGATTCCTCCGCCAGCACGGTGCCGGCCAGGCCCAGCGTGCCGGCCAGCAACAGGGATGCAAACAGTCGTTTCATGATGTGTTCTCCTCAGATCGCGGCCGCGCCGGTTTCGCCGGTGCGGATGCGCACGACCTGTTCCAGGTCCCAGACGAAGATCTTGCCGTCACCGATCTTGCCGGTCTGCGCGGCCTTGGAAATCGCCTCGATGGCCTGGTCGAGCAGTTCCGCCTTGATGGCAATCTCGATCTTGACCTTGGGCAGGAAATCGACCACGTACTCCGCGCCGCGATACAGCTCGGTGTGGCCCTTCTGACGACCGAAGCCTTTGACCTCGGTGACGGTGATGCCGGATACCCCCAGGCCGGACAGGGCTTCACGCACCTCGTCCAGCTTGAAGGGTTTGATGATGGCGGTGACGAATTTCATGTCTGCTCCCAAACGCGAGATTCAGGGAAATGAGGGGCGCCGAAGAGGGTTGGCACCCCGCTCGGCTGGCTGATCAGAACGACTTGGAGAGCCAGAACGTGGTGGTGCCCTTGCCAAGGAACCGGTTGTTCGCATCCGTCCAGTTGGCCTTCTTGGCATTGGTGTCGGTATACATCACGCCGATGGTGACGTCGGACAACGTCTTGCTCATTTTTCCCAGATCATAGGTAACGCCGATCTTCCAGTCGTCGTAGTCCTGAGGTCCGTTGTTCTCGAACTTGAACGTGCCCCAGTGCGCATCGACGGTGAGGCCGGTTTCTCCGACGGGAACGCTGGCGGAAAGCTCCAGGTAGGAGGAGCCATCGGCATTGGCGAAACCGAACACCTCGTCGCTGATGTAGTACGCGTACTTGGCTTTGAGCCACTTCCAGCCCAGCGATGCGTACAGTTCGGTGGTGTTGGCGTTGACCGCACCGGCCTTGGTGCCAGGATAGAAGTACTGGACGGCGCCGACGTCGTAAGACAGGCCGGTATCGCCGATGTCGGCGCCGTAGCCGGCATAGACGTCGACTTCAATGTTGCCGGAAGCGTAGCCCTGGAAGTCCTCGATCCAGCCGACATTGGAACCCCAGGTGCCCATGTAGAAGCCGCTGCTGTGCGCGTAGTCGAAGCCACCCTGCAGCGCCATGTCGCCACCCGTCTGCGAGATACCGCGGAAAATGTAGTTGCTGGTCATGCTGACGTTGGCGGTGAAGCTATGCGGGCTTTCCTCGGCCAGGGCAAGCGTCGGCGCGCCGAGCAGGCCGGCGAAAACGAGAGAGTGAACGAGCTTTTTCATGGGTAATCTCCACAGGGAAGGAATCGGTGCGGGCTTGCACAACCCTGTAAAGCATGTCTCGTGCCATCTACGATTATGTTTAATAAACATGGGGTTATTAGGATGTGATCGATCATGGCGCGCCCGTATGCACGGACATGGTGCATGGTCCCGTGGCCATGCACCGACCTGGCGCCGGCCGATGGCGACGCCGCTTTGCTACACTGCGCGCACCGTTTCACGACCATGGAAATCACGACATGCTGCCGCAGAAACTCGCCCAGGAAGTCGCCGGCAAAGTCGCCGAAACCCTCGCCGTCAGCCCCGCGCGCGATCTGGAAAAGAACCTCAAGGCCAGCCTCGCGGTCTGGCTGTCCCGCCTGGATCTGGTCACGCGCGAGGAATTCGACGTGCAGACCGAGGTGCTGGCGCGCACGCGCGACAAGCTGCAGGCACTGGAAGCGCGTGTGGCCGAGCTGGAAGCGCAGCGCACGCCGTGAGCGCTGAACGTGTCGAGGTGGCCGCCGCCGTGATCGAGCGGCCGGACGGCGGCATCTTGATGGCGCAGCGCCCGGCCGGCAAGGTCTACGCCGGCTGGTGGGAATTTCCCGGCGGCAAGGTGGAACCGGGTGAGAATGCGCGCGCCGCGCTGCAACGCGAACTGCGCGAGGAACTGGGCATCACCGTGATCAACGCCTGGCCCTGGCTCAACCGCGCCCACCTCTACCCGCACGCGCATGTGTTGCTGCGCTTCTTCCGCGTCGATGCCTGGGACGGCGAGCCGCACCCGCACGAGGATCAGGCGCTGGCCTGGACCCATGCCTCGTCGCCGCAGTTGACCCCCATCCTGCCGGCCAACGGCCCGATCCTGAAGGCCCTACGCCTGCCGTCGGAATACGCGATATCCGACGCCGTGGCGCTGGGCGCCGACGAGTTCCTGCGCCGACTCGACCTGCGCCTGGCGCAGGGGCTCAGGCTTTTGCAGTGGCGGGAACGGGATTTCCCGCCAGACGTCACGGCGCGTCTGATCGACGCGGTCGCGGCGCGCTGCCGCGCGGTCGGCGCGTTGCTGATGCTCAATGCCGATGTCGAACGCGCCCGCGCCCTGGGGGCGGGCGTGCACCTGAACGCCGCGCAGTTGTTGCGAACGACGCAGCGGCCCGACCTGGAATGGGTGAGCGCCTCCTGTCATGACGCAGCCGAACTGGCGCACGCGGCGCGGCTCGAGCTGGACTTCGTGGTGCTGTCGCCGGTGCTGCCCACGGCCAGTCATCCCGGCGCGACGACGCTGGGCTGGGCGGCCTTCGCCGAGCTGCTGCGTGATTACCCGCTGCCGGTCTTTGCGCTGGGTGGGCTGGACCGCGCCGATCTGGCGCAGGCGCGCAGCCTGGGCGCGCACGGTGTCGCGCTGAAACGCCAGGCCTGGACGGTGGCATGAACGCGCCGTTCCGTTCCGCGCTGCGCTGGCTGCCGCTGTTGCTGCTGCTGCTGATCGGTGTGGTGCTGTGGTTCGCGCGCGGCATGGGCCAGCACGACACGGTTCGGGTGGCCTGTGCCGACCTCACCGCCGGCTGCGCGTATGGCAGCGGTGCCGACGTCATCGAATTCGGCAGCGACGAGCGACCCAACCCCATGCAGTCGTTCAATCTTTGGCTGCGCGCACCCGGCGCGCGTTCGGTGGAAGCCAGCTTCACCATGGAAGGCATGGACATGGGCTTCAATCTGTACCGCCTGCGCGCCGATGAGCAAGGCGTGTTCCATGCCAACATCACGCTGCCGGTGTGCGTCACCGGACGGCGCGACTGGATCATGAATCTGCGTGTCGACGACACGCATCTGGCCGTGCCATTTGTCACCGACATGTAACATTGGGCGCGCGCGCGCGTGCCTATAATCCGCGCATGGGCCGTGCATACGGCGATTCTGCGAGGCCGTCACGGCGGCACATCCGAGGAGAACAGCAGCGATGGGCAACGAACATACCTACAAGAAATTTGACGCCGACCTGGAATCCGCGCGCGCCAGCGTGCTGGAGATGGGGGGGCTGGTCGAGGAGCAGGTGAACAAGGCGGTGGATGCGCTGATCACCGGCAACACCAAGCTGGCCGAGGAGGTGATTGCAAACGACCACAAGGTCAATCTGCTGGAAGTCGCCACCGACGAGGCGTGCACCCGCATCATCGCGTTGCGTCAGCCGGCGGCGGTCGATCTGCGCATGATCCTGACCATCGTCAAGACCATCACCGACCTGGAACGTATCGGTGACGAGGCGGCCAAGATCGCGCGCTTTGCCATCAAGGTGTACGACAACGACCGCATCCTGACGCCGCGCTACAACGAGATCAAATACATGACCGGCCTGGCCGTGCGCATGCTGCGCGAGTCACTGGATGCCTTCGCGCGACTGGACGTCTCCGGCGCGGCCGCCGTGGCGCGTCAGGATATCGAGGTGGACGAGGAATTCCACCTGATCACGCGCCATCTGATCACCTACATGATGGAAGACCCGCGCACCATCTCCACCTTCATCGACCTCTTGTTCGTGGTCAAGGCCATCGAGCGTATCGGCGACCATGCCAAGAACATGTCGGAATACGTGGTGTTCATGGTCAAGGGCAAGGATGTGCGCCACACCACCATCGAGGAACTGGAGCGCGAAATCCAGTGACTGCGTAAGCGTCGCACACAGCCGAAGGGCCGGCATTGCCGGCCCTTGGTTTTTTTGGTGCGCCGCTGCGGGGCGCCGCGCACAGCGGGGGTGGCGGCGCGCGATCAGTGCCCGTGTTTGTGCTGCATGCCGCCGGTCGCGCGTGCTTCCAGCGTGACGGCGAGCGACTGTTCCTTGCCGTTGGCGCCGCGCACCTGCAGTGTCACCGGCACCTTGTCGCCGGCCTTGATCGGCTGTTTGAGGCCGATGAACATGATGTGCAGGCCACCGGGTTTGAGTTCCACGGCCTTGCCCTTGGGCAACGGGATGTTGTCGACCTGACGCATCACCATGACGCCGCCATCCATCTGCATGGTGTGCAGTTCGAGATGGGATGACACCGGGCTGCTGCCGCCGACCAGGGTCATGTCGGCTGCCGCGGTCAGGCGCATGAAGCCGCCGGCTACTTTTTGCCCGGGTGCGGTGGCGCGGGTCCAGGGGTCATCCACCTTGACGTTGTCCGCCCAGGCCGTGGACGCGCCGATCAGGCCCGCCAGGGCAAGCATGATGAGTCTGTGTTGCATGGGAGATCCTTTCCAGTCGGTCATGTTTTGAGGATACGCGATTCAGAACTTCACGTTCAGACCTGCGTAAATGGAGCGGCCCGGGCCGGGAACCGGGGTGCCCCAGGCGGG
>CALEDT010000031.1 GCA_937949525.1 uncultured Burkholderiales bacterium
GCGCCGCCACCACCAGGTGCCGGCCGCCAGCCAGGCCGGCGCGGACAGCGCCAGCAGTTCCACAGCGCGTTGCAGCCCACGCGCAGGTTGTCGTGCGGCGAGATGGGTGGCGATCGCGCGCGCTTCGTCGAACGGAATGACGGCGCCGTTCCAGATGCGCATGCGCGCGATCACCAGATGCCAGCCAGGCAGGGTGTGACGGATCGCCGCCAGACTGTCGAGCGCGTGGCAGGCGCCGCAGCGTTCCGCCGTCAGGCGTTCTCCGACCGGCAGGCGCGCGTAGGCCTCGACCTGGCGCGCGCGTTCGGCAGCCGCTTCGGCCTCGAGCGCGGCGGCGCGCGCCGCTTCGGCGCGGCGCTCCGCCTCGATGCGCGTGCGTGTGCGCTGACGTTCGGCGGGGCTGGCGAGGGCGCTGTCGGTGGCGTATTCGGCGCCATCCATTTCCGCGCGCGCGGAGGTGTGCGCGAGCAGGGTGAGCAGCAGCGGCATGACGAGGCGACCATGCCTCATGCCGGCCGGGCGAGGTGGCGCGGTGGTTCCGGCGGGCGCAGGGGACTCAGGCCGGCAGCGGTGTCGCGCGCCGCCGGAGGAATTTCCAGGTGGTCGCTGCCTAGACCCTGTTCGGCGAGGCTGGCGCGGATGCGCGCGAGGTCGTCGGCATCCGGCTGGCGGCCGGCATATTCGCGGCGCAGCCGGGCGATTTCGTCGTCCTCCTCCCCCGTGGTCGCGGGGACGGCTCCGGTCTCGATGCGCGCGGCGCTCTCCAGCACGCGGGCGAGGTGCAGCCAAGGGTTATCGGCCAGGGCGAAACGGATGTTGGCCTGTTCCAGATCCTGCCGGAACGGCGGCGCCCAGCGCGCGACGAAACCGACGATGAAATCCTTGGCGTCGAGCGGCGTGGCCGGTGCGTGCCGGTCGCCGGCCGCGCGCGCGGCGGCGGCGGCGAACAGCCAGGCGGTGAACTCCAGTTGCGTGGCGACGTGGTCGGGCAGATCGGCGAGCGAATCGTCTTTTTCCAGGCCGCAGGCACGGTAGCACTCGACCAGTTGGCGCAGCGTACCGCCGTGCGGGGTGCCGTCGAGATAGGTGGCGGCGTTGATGTGCGGGTGCGCCACGCCCGGCACCAGGAACAGGCGGCTGTACAACGCCAGCAGGCCGTCGTCGGCCGGCGCGGCGGCGATGGCGCGGCGATAGTCGGCGAGCGCGTCGGCGATCGGGTAATCCAGCGCGCCCGCGAGTTCTTCCAGGTCATCGGCCAGCGCCTCGCGCAATGCAGTGCGCGCGGTCGGGCTGTTTGGCGGCAGGAAGGCGCGCGCCAGGCAGAGCCAGAACTGGGCGCGAAGGGTATCGTTGGGTGCATTCATGACCGTGCTTCCGCAAAAAAAGACGGCGGGGGAAGGAGACGACCCCGCCGCCCAAGCCCTCAACTGCCTTGCTCGCAGGAGGAAAGCCGGTATTGTTTCTCGCCCCAGGCGTTGACCGCGTTGGCCAGGAAGATGGCCATCAACAGCAGCGCCCACTCGGTCGCGGATGGCGTGTAGGACAGCAGCGGCGGCGCCCAGGCGCCCTTGAACAGGGGTACCAGTTGGCCGCCGATGATGTAGTCGTAGCGTGATATGAACAGCGAGATCATCACCAGCAACGCCGCCAGCGCCTGGATGGCGCCGTTGCTGCGTGTCGCATTGGTCAGCATCAGCACCAGCGGCAGCACCAGCCCCACCCACAACTCGATGTGGAACAGCGGTGTGGCCACCAGGTGTTGCCAGACCTGCAAGCCTTCGGCATTGCTGTAAAGGCCGATCAACGCGCGCGCGGCAACGAACATCAGATGCACGACGATGGCCAGCGCGAACACCTTGGGCATCAGGCCGTTGAGCAGACTCTTCAACGGCGATGGCATGCCGTCCTGGGAGAAGCCATGCGCCAGATAGGTGAAGAACATGGCGAACGCCAGGCCGCCGAGCAGCGATTCGAAGATGAACGCCACCGGCACGTCGCCGCTCGACCAGAACGGCCGCATGGTCATGGAACCGTACACCACGCCGGCGATGCCGGTCACGCCCAGCGCCGCCAGCAACAGCAGGATGGCCGGGCCGCGCGCCTCGCCGCTCCAGCCGCTGGCGCGGTTGAGCCGGCCGAACACCACCAGCAACAGGACGATGTAGGCGATGACGAACATCACCTTCCACCATAGTGGCGAGCTCAGTGCGAAGCTGAAAGGAATGGCCCAGGCCGCGCGCAGCGGATGCCCCAGTTCCAGCGCCAGCACCGACACCCCGCCGGCAAGGCCGGCCAGGGCCAGCCACAGGCAGCGCCGCACCATGGGCTGGCAGTGCGCGCCGCCGAAGATCAGCGACAGCGCCGCCACCATGGTCAAACCGGTGGAGGTGAGCAGGAAGTAGTCGTAGACCACGATGGGGAAGGTCCAGTGCAGGCCCAGATTGCTGCCGTTGAAGGCGGCGTGGCCTTGGGTGACCAGGTTGAACAGGGCGTAGGCGGCGGTAACCACCAGGCCGGCGATGGCGATCATGAAGATCGGGGTGGATTTGGCGTTGTCGGTCATGTCGGTCTCCTGTCAGCCTTGTTCCTTCATGCTGCGCAGCCCAGGCACGGCGCCGGCGGCGCCGCCCGAGAGGTAGTACACCTGCGGCTTGTTGCCGGTCTCGTCCTTGATGCGGGTGCCGTGCTTGTCGGCGATCAGCTTGTTGACGTAACTGGCCGGGTTGTCGAGGTCGCCGAAGAAACGGGCCTTGGGTGCGCACACCCGCACGCAGCCGGGCACGTATTCCTTCAGTTCCGGGATGTCCTCGTCCAGATCCGCCACCCCCTTGGGCGCCTTGGAAACCTTGTGGTAGCAGAAGGTGCACTTCGACACCACGCCGTGCGGCTGGATGCCGATGCCGCGGGAGGGA
>CALEDT010000032.1 GCA_937949525.1 uncultured Burkholderiales bacterium
AACCTCGGCATCGGCATGCCCGACGGCATCTCGCTGGTGGCCGCTGAGGAAAAGGTGATCGACCTGCTAACGCTGACCGCCGAGCCCGGCGTGGTCGGCGGCATCCCGGCGGCGGGGCTGAACTTCGGCGCTGCGGTCAACACGCAGGCGATCATCGACCAGCCCTACCAGTTCGACTTCTACGACGGCGGCGGGCTCGACATGGCTTTCCTGGGGCTGGCGCAGGCCGACCGCGAGGGCAATCTCAACGTCAGCAAGTTCGGGCCGCGGCTGGCCGGCGCCGGCGGCTTCATCAACATCTCGCAGTCGGCCAAGAGCGTGATCTTCGTCGGCACCTTCACCGCAGGCGACCTGCGGGTGGCAGTGGAAGACGGCAAGCTGGTGCTGCACAACGACATCGGCCCGCGCAAGTTCGTGCGCGAGGTCGAGCACCGCACCTTCTCCGGCGCCTACGCGCTCGCGCGCGGGCAGAAGGTGCTGTATATCACCGAGCGCTGTGTCTTCCGGCTGACGCCGGAGGGCATGGAACTGATCGAGGTCGCCCCCGGCATCGACATCGAGCGCGACATCCTGGCCAAGATGGACTTCGAGCCGGTGATCCGCGGCGCGCCGGCGCCGATGGAGGCGGCGATCTTCGGTGACGGCCCGATGGGCCTGCGCGAGCGCATGCTGGAGGTGCCGCTGTCATCGCGCTTCGCCTACGACGACCAGCAGAACATCCTGTTCATCAACTTCGAGCGGCTGCGCGTGCGCACGCAGGCCGACGTGGACGCCATCGAGCGCGAGGTCGACGCCATCCTTTCGCCGATAGGCCACCGCGTCTACGCCATCGTCAACTACGACCACTTCGAGCTCGCGCCGGAGGTCGAGGACGCCTACGCGGCGATGGTCAAGGGCCTGGTCGAGCGCTACTACGACGGCGTTTCGCGCTACACGACCTCCGGCTTCCTGCGCGCCAAGCTGGGCGCGGCGCTGCGCAAGCGCGGCGTGGCGCCGCACGTGTACGAATCGCCGCAGCAGGCGCTGGCGCACGTGCGCGATGCGTGAGCACGGGCGATCAGCGCTGACGGCAGCACGCGCGTCGCGCCGCGCGGCGCTGCAAGGCGGGGGCGGCACGCCCCTGCGGGCGCAGGGCAGCGCCGTGAAGAAGCGTGCCCTGCCGCTCGGCCGCGTCTACCGGCTGCTGGAGCCCGGCCCGGTGGTGCTGGTGACCACCGCGCACGGCGGCCGCACCAACGTGATGACGATGTCGTGGCTGACGATGATGGACTTCGAGCCGCCGTTGGTGGGCTGCGTGATGAGCGACCGCAACTTCAGCTTCGAGCTGCTGCGGCGCTCACGGCAGTGCGTGATCAACGTTCCGAGCGCGGAGCTTGCGGCGGCGGTGGCGGGCTGCAGCAACTGCTCTGGGCGGCGAGTCGACAAGTTCGCCCGCTTCGGCCTGACCGTGGCGCCGGCCTCGCGGGCCGTCGCGCCGCTAATCGGCGACTGCTTCGCCAACCTGGAATGCCGGGTGGTCGATTCGCGCTGGGCGAAGCGTTATTGCTTCTTCGTGCTGGAGGTGGTCAAGGCCTCGGTCGACCCCGCGGTGGCCGCCGCACGCGCGCTGCACCACCGCGGCCGCGGCGAGTTCATGGTCGCCGGGCGGACCATCAAGCTGCCGTCGCGGATGAAGTAGGGCGGACGGAAGCGGGCGCGCGAGGGATTCGCGGTGGCACGCGGCTGAGGGGGAAGAGCGGCGTGGTGTCGGTTGGCGACGTTCGTCGAGTGACCCTCGGCGTCGTGATTTGCCATCTCGCACGGATGCCGGCGGCCGTGACAGCGCACGAAGTCACGCCCTCGATAGACGTCGGTAACTTCGGTTCGTAATCTCGAGCGCCGGGCGCGGATCGCGCGCCGGCGCAGCTGGGCCAGCGTTGGCGACGGCGAGGCGGTGGTCCATGGAACAACGGCGGTCGGATACCGTTCCCCTGTGCAGTGCGCCAGCAAATGCGCGAAGGCAACAGCTCTTTCGCGCGATGCGTGACCGAGTTGGGGCGGGCTGTGCCGCCTGGCTCAACATACCCTGCCCCCGTATCAAGTAACGCCCCCTCCGGAAAGTGAGCTTCGGTCATGAACTGGAGAATCGCCGCACTACTGTCGCTGGCGGCACTGCCCGGCGTGTTCGTCATTTCATGGCTTGCGCTGCCCCTGCTCGTCGACGCCGCCCAAACTTCCTTGCCGGTGGAGACATTGCAGCTTGCTATCGCGGTGCAGGGCACGGTCCTTGTCTTGATCGCAGCCTGGGTCGGGGCGGTGCTTGCGCCAAAAGTGGGTCTGTCGGCTCCTGCGGTCGCTGCTATCGCAAACCGCGGGGACGTGTTCCGGGTACTGATGCCGCAGCTGCTCCCGGGACTGTTCGGTGGGGCCACGGGTGCGGGCGTGATTCTGGGCTTCTATGCATTCGCGCCACAACCGCTCACGGCTATCCCGCCGGAGACGCCCTTGCCCCTGGTTGTCCGAGTCCTACACGGCGGAATTGCCGAGGAGGTGCTTGTCCGCTCGGGGTTAATGACCGTCCTGGCTTGGGCGGGCTGGAGGATGCTGCCTAGAGACCTGCCGCGGCCGTCTTCAGCAATCCTTTCGGCCGCGATCGCGATGAACGCAGTGGTCTTTGGCGTTTCCCACCTTCCTTCCGGCGGCCACCAGGCCGTGCGAGTTCGAGGCCAGGCCGAAGGCCGCGTCGGCCAGCGCGAAGATCGCGCCGCCGTGGCAGGTGCCGTTGAAGTTCAGGTGCTGCGCGGCCACGGTCATCGCCACGGTGGCGTGACCGGGGCCGCCGTCG
>CALEDT010000033.1 GCA_937949525.1 uncultured Burkholderiales bacterium
GAGCGGAGGGCGGACTGATGTCGGGTCCGGCGACGGCACCATCCGACGCCGAGGCGACGACGTCGGCACGCGCGAACAGCCCGGCCAGCAGGGCGGGGGTCTTGCAGCGCTCGCACATGATCAATGACTCCCGCGCCAGGCAGCGACGAAATCGGGCGCCGCCAGCGCGCCGCTCATGCGCTCGCAGTTGGCGCGCAGATCGCCGCACACGTCCGGGCGTTCAGCCAGGTGATCGAGCAGATAGGCGGCATGGCGGGCGGAGTGGTTGCACCCCGTCAGCGCATAACGCAGCAGGTGGTCGAGCGCACCGGCCAGCAGGGCATCCGGGGCGGCATCGGCGTGCGCCGGCGGCACGGCAATGGGTGTGGCAAGACGGGCGGACATGGCATTCTCCTTCACGGTCATCGCGGTCGTTTCCGACTGGCTGGCGGGAGGCGTGCCCGTTGGCTGCGGAGCGGTGTCGAACAAGCCGACGCAAGCCATGTTAATGATAATGACTCTCGAATGCAACAGGTCGAGCGGATCATCAACGCGCACTTGTTGCGCCTTCGCCGCCTCTGTTAGCATGCCCGCCATGCATGCCTCGCCCCGCCCGTTGCGATTTTGCCGCCCCCGATCCACGGCGGTCGGGAGGCAATGATCTGCGCGCGCGGCGCGACATTCGATCCGTCCCCGAAAACCGCCAGCCTCCTGGCGGTTTTTCGTTTGGCGGCTGGCACCCGATCACAGGAGTGAACCATGGCGGTGATCCGCACCGACGATACCCGTATCGAGCAGAGCGACGAACTGCTCGCGCCCATGCAGATCATGCGCGAGCTGAAGGCCAGCGAAACGGCGCTGACCACCACGTTCCAGGCGCGCAACCAGATCCACGACGTGCTGCGCGGCGCCGACGACCGGCTGGTGGTGGTGGTCGGCCCGTGCTCCATCCACGACCCGGTCGCTGCGCTGGAATACGCCGGCCGGCTGAAAGCCCTGGCCACGGAGCTGCGCCAGGATCTGTTCGTGGTGATGCGCGTGTATTTCGAGAAGCCGCGCACCACGGTGGGCTGGAAAGGGCTGATCAACGATCCGCACATGGACGAGAGCTTCGACATCAACGAGGGCCTGCGTCTGGCGCGCCGCCTGCTGCTCGACATCAATGAACTGGGCCTGCCGTGCGGCACCGAATTCCTCGATCTGATCTCGCCGCAATACATCGCCGACCTGGTGGCCTGGGGCGCGATCGGCGCGCGCACCACGGAATCGCAGTCCCATCGCCAACTGGCCTCCGGGCTGTCCTGTCCGGTGGGCTTCAAGAACGGCACCGACGGCGCGATCAAGATCGCGGTCGATGCGATCAAGGCGGCGAGCGCCCGGCATCACTTCGTGTCCATCACCAAGTCCGGCCACGTCGGCGTGTTCAAGACCGCGGGCAACGAGGATTGCCACATCATCCTGCGCGGCGGCAGGGTGCCCAACTACGATGCCGCCAGCGTCGCCGGCGCCTGCGCCGAACTGGCCGCCGCCGGGCTGCCGCCGCGGGTCATGGTCGACTTTTCGCATGCCAATTCCAGCAAGCAGTACCAGCGCCAGATCGACGTCGGTCACGACGTGGCCGGCCAGATCGCCGCCGGCGACGGCCGCATCTTCGGCGTGATGATCGAAAGCCATCTCAACCCCGGTCGCCAGGATCGGGTGCCGGGCGCGCCGCTGGCGCACGGCGTGTCCATCACCGACGCCTGCATCGGCTGGGACGATACCGAGCCGCTGCTGCGGCTGCTGGCGGACGCGGTACGCCAGCGCCGCCTGGCGCGGCCCGGTGACGAGGAATAACGGGTAGAATCCGCTTCCGGCGGGCCCCCCCGCATGGCTAAGTCGTGAACCTGGTCAGGTCCGGAAGGAAGCAGCCACAGCGGCCGATGCCAGTGCCGGGGATCAGGCTCGCCCCATCCTCCTGCAGCCGACCCCCGCCCCCGCATGAGTCATCAGGTCCTCGCCCGCAAATGGCGCCCGCGCCGCTTCGACCAGTTGGTCGGGCAGGACCACGTGGTCCGCGCGCTGTCCAACGCACTCACCCAGGGACGGCTGCATCATGCCTATCTGTTCACCGGCACGCGCGGCGTCGGCAAGACCACGCTGGCGCGCATCCTGGCCAAATGCCTGAACTGCGCGACCGGCGTCACCGCGGCGCCGTGCGGCACCTGCAGCGCCTGCCAGCAGATCGATGCCGGCCGCTTCGTCGACCTGATCGAACTGGACGCGGCTTCGCACACCGGCGTCGACAACATGCGCGAGATCATCGAGAACGCGATGTACGCTCCCACCGTCGGGCGCTACAAGGTGTACCTCATCGACGAGGTGCACATGCTGTCCAAGAGCGCCTTCAACGCCATGTTGAAGACGCTGGAGGAGCCGCCCGCCCACGTCATTTTCATCCTGGCCACCACCGATCCGCAGAAGGTGCCGGTGACCGTGCTGTCGCGTTGCCTGCAGTTCAATCTGAAGCAGATGGCGCCGGCGCACGTCGCCGGGCATCTGCGCCAGGTGTTGGAGGCGGAGGGCGTGCCGTTCGAGTCCGGCGCGCTGCAACTGCTGGCGCGCGCCGCCGCCGGCAGCATGCGCGATGCGCTGTCGCTGGCCGACCAGGCCATCGCCCATGGCGGCGGCGAGCTGCGCGAGGACGATACGCGCGCGATGCTGGGCGTGATCGATCAAGCCGATCTGCTGCCGCTGCTGGAGGCGCTGGCGGCGGGCGACGGACCGCGTCTGCTCGGCCACGCCGAGGAACTGGCGGCGCATGGCGTGTCGTTCGACGCGGCCTTGCAGGATCTCGCCGGCCTGCTGCACCAGGTGGCGTTGGCGAAGACCGTGCCGGAAGCGGTGGCCGAGGACGCACCGGCACGCGAGCGCCTGTTCGCGCTGGCGGATACGCTGGATGCGGAAAGCACGCAGTTGTACTACCAGATCGTCACGCTCGGCCGGCGCGACCTGGAATGGGCGCCGGACGAGTTCGCCGGCTTCAGCATGACGCTGCTGCGCCTGCTGGCCTTCGCGCCGGGCGAACCGCCGGCGGCGCGCACCACGCCGGTCGGTCAGGGATCCACCGGCGCGGCCGCGCCGGCGCGGCCGCCCAGCACGCGGGCCACGGAGGGCTTCAGTACGGTGGCGGCCAATGAAAACCATGCCGTGACCGCGTCCGGCGGGGGGAGTGCCGGCGACGTGACCGCCCCGCCCCCGCCGGTCGTGACGGCCGGTCGCGGCGCCGACGACTGGTGCGCATTGGCGCAGAGTCTGCCCGGCCTGGCGCGCCAGTTGGCCCTGCAATGCGAGCTGGCCGCCTGGAACGCGGAGCGCATCGTGCTGCGCCTGCCGGCCAGCCAGCAAGCCCTGCTCGCCAGCGCCGGTGACAAGCTGCGGGCATTGCTGACGCAGCGGCTGGGCGCCGCCCTGCGCATCGACCTCGAACTGGGTGCGACCGTCGCGCACACGCCCGCCGCGGCCCTGGCGCTGGAACAGGCGGCGCGTCAGCGCGAGGCCGAGCAGGCCATCGCCCAGGATCCTTTCGTGCAGACCCTCGTGCGTGAATGCGACGCGACGGTGAGCAACATCCGCCCGCGTGCCGCGGGCTAAGCCTGGAGAGACCGACATGATCAAAGGCGGCATCGGCAATCTGATGAAGCAGGCCCAGCAGATGCAGGAGAACATGCAGAAGCTGCAAGCCAAGATCGCGGAAATGGAAGTGGAAGGCAGCGCCGGCGCCGGCCTGGTCAAGGTGACCATGACCGGCAAGCACGACGTCAAGCGCGTCAGCATCGACCCGGCCCTGCTTGCCGACGACAAGGACATGCTGGAAGACTTGGTGGCGGCGGCAGTCAACGACGCCGTGCGCAAGGTCGAGGCCATGGTGCAGGAAACCATGGCCTCCGCCACCGCCGGCCTGCCCCTGCCGCCCGGCTTCAAACTGCCCTTCTAGCCGTCGGCCTCAGCCGCACCGAAGCCGCGCGGGCCAGCCAGCCACCATGCTCCCCGGCTCCCTCGCCACCCTGATCGACGCGCTGCGCGTGCTGCCTGGCGTCGGCCCCAAGTCGGCCGCGCGCATGGCCTATCATTTACTGCAACGCGAGCGCCAAGGGGCTGAGCGCCTGGCACGCAGCCTGGGCGATGCGTTGCAACGCCTGCGCCATTGCCGGCGTTGCAACAACTTCAGCGAGCAGGAGGTGTGCGAGACCTGCGCCAATCCACGCCGGGACGCACGCCTGCTGTGCGTGGTGGAGATGCCGGCCGATCTCAACCGGCTGGAGGAAACGCACGCCTATCGTGGGCTCTATTTCGTGCTGATGGGACGGCTATCGCCGCTCGACGGCGTCGGCCCGCGCGAGATCGGCCTGGAGCGACTGATCGAGCGTGCGCGCGACGGCGTCACCGAGGAAGTGATCCTGGCCACCAATTTCACCGCCGAGGGCGAGGCCACAGCGCATTACGCCGGCGAATTGCTGAAAGCGCGTGGTCTGCGCGTCAGCCGTATCGCCCGCGGTCTGCCGGCGGGCGGCGAGCTGGAGCACGTCGACGGCATGACCATCGCCCAGGCGCTGCTCGACCGACGCGCGGTGTGATGGCGGAAGCCGGACATGGATACCGACCGGATTCCCGACATCCCCACCATCAAGACGCCGCTGGAAGCGCTGCTGGAACGCATGGACCAGGGCAGCGATTTCCCTGCCCTGTCGCGCACCATCAACGACATCAACCGCTTGGTCGGCAACGAAAACAGCCGGGCCGACCGCATCACCGAGATCATTTTGCGCGACATCGCGCTGACCAAGAAACTGCTGCGCCTGGTCAACGCCGCGCATCTGGGGCTGTTCGGCGGCCAGCCGATCAGCACCATCTCGCGCGCGGTGGTGATCCTCGGCTTCGACGCGGTGCGCGATGCCGCGGTATCGCTGCTGCTGTTCGAACATCTCGCCAACAAGGCGCAGGGCGACGAACTGAAGGCCGAAGCGGTGGAGAGCTTCTACCGCGGCATCCTCGGCCGCCTGTTGGCCGCGAGCCTGGGCGTGCGCGACCGTGAGGAGGCGTTCATCAGCGCGCTGTTCCGCGATCTCGGCCGGCTGATGGCGCGCTTCCATTTCTATGAGGACACCAAGCGGATCGAAGCGTTGATGGCCGAGGAAATGCTGGACGAACAAAGCGCGGCGCTGCGCGTGTTCGGTATCGACTATGACCAGCTCGGCTTGGGCTTGGCGCGCCATTGGCGCTTTCCCGCCAGCATCCTGCACGCCATGACGCCGCTGGACGACGGCCCGGTGCGCAGCGGCATCGGCGAGGGCGAGCGTCTGCGCGTGGCCGCCAATCTGGCGCGCGACCTGCATCTCGAACTGGCGGGCAAGGACCCGGAAGCGCAGGAGCAGGCGATCGAAGCGTTGTGCCAGCGCTATCAGGCCGCCGGCAAGATCGATCGCGACAAGCTGGCGGAAACCGTGCGCAAGGCGGTGGAGACGCTGCGCACGGAAGCGCCGATCATCGGCGTCGACATGAACAAGAGCCCGTTGTTGCGCTCGCTGGCGCGCTGGAGCGGCGCGATGAGCGCCGATGTCCCGGGCGACGACGCCTTGGCCCAGGCACGTGAGCAGGCGACGGCGGACATCGACGGCGTCGACGATGCCGCGGGCGTGCTGGCGCAGGGCATGCAGGACATCACCGCGATGATGCTCGGCAACTTTCATCTGGCCGACATCTTCAAGACCGTGGCCGAGCTGATGTACCGCTCGGGCCTGTTCGACCACGTGCTGCTGTGCACGCTCGACCGGCCCTCGCAATCCCTGGTCGGGCGGGTCGGCATGGGCCGCAAGGCGGCGAGCATGCGGGCCGGTTTCCGCATCCCGCTGTCGTTCGCGCCGGACGTGTTCCATGCCGCCACCGCCAAGGGCCAGGACATCCTGATCTCCGACACCGCCGCAGCCAACATCCGCGCGCGCATCCCGGACTGGTACTTCCGGGTCGCGGATGCGCGCGCCTTTCTGTTGCTGCCCATCATGCTGCACGACAAGCCGCTCGGCCTGATCTACGCCGACAAGAGCCGCGACGATCTGCGCATCCCGTCGCAGGCGCTGGGCCTGCTCAAGGCGCTGCGCAATCAGGCCGCCCTGGCGCTGCGCCAGAAACTCTGAACCGGAAAGCCACCGACCCATGACGCTCGATCCGCTCACCGCTCTGACCCCCCTCGACGGCCGTTATCACCGCGGCACGCAACACCTGGCGCCGTACTTCAGCGAATTCGGCCTGATGCGGCGCCGGGTGCAGGTGGAAATCGCCTGGCTGAAGGCGCTCGCCGCCGAGCCGGCGATCGGCGAGGTCGCCCCGTTCTCGCCGGATACCCTGACGCGCCTGGACGCGCTGGTCGGCGGCTTCGACATCGAAGACGCGCGCGCGATCAAGGAATTCGAGCGCGTCACCAACCACGACGTCAAAGCCGTGGAGTACTTTCTCAAGGACCGGCTGGCCGGCGACGCCGAAGTCATGCGCGTGGCCGAATTCATCCATTTCGCCTGCACTTCGGAAGACATCAACAACCTGGCGCACGCGCTGATGCTGGACGGCGCCCGCCGCGAGCTGCTGCTGCCGACGCTGGCGCGCATCGATGCGCGCCTGACCGAACTGGCCGTCGCCCTCGCCGACCTGCCCATGCTGGCGCGCACCCACGGCCAGCCGGCCTCGCCCACCACGCTGGGCAAGGAGCTGGCCAACGTGGTCTACCGGCTGCGTCGTGCCGTCGGCCGCATCGAAGCGGTGGCGATCCTGGGCAAGATCAACGGCGCGGTCGGCAACTACAACGCCCATCTGGCCGCCTACCCGGATTTCGACTGGGCCGGATTCGCCCGCCGCTTCGTCGAGAGCCTGGGGCTGACATTCAACCCCTACACCATCCAAATCGAACCGCACGACTACATGGCCGAGCTGTTCGACGCCTTCGCCCGCTGCAACACCATCCTGATCGATCTGGATCGCGACGTCTGGGGCTACATCTCGCTCGGTTACTTCAAGCAGAAACTGAAGGCCGGCGAGGTCGGTTCCTCCACCATGCCGCACAAGGTCAACCCCATCGACTTCGAGAACTCGGAAGGCAACCTGGGCCTGGCCAACGCCCTGCTGCGCCACCTGGCGGACAAGCTGCCGATCTCGCGCTGGCAGCGCGACCTGACCGACTCCACGGTGCTGCGCAACATGGGCACGGCACTGGGTTACGCGCTGCTCGGCTACGACAGCCTGCTGCGCGGGCTGGACAAGCTGGAAGCCAACCCGGCGCGCCTGCGCGAGGATCTGGACGCCAACTGGGAAGTGCTGGCGGAGCCGATCCAGACGGTCATGCGCCGCTACGGCCTGGAACAGCCCTACGAGCGACTGAAAGCGCTGACGCGCGGCAAGGACGGCATCACCCGCGCCAGCCTGGCCGCGTTCATCGACACCCTGGAGCTACCCGAGCCGGCCAAACGCGCGCTACTGGCGCTGACCCCGGCCGACTACACCGGCCTGGCGGCAAGCCTGGCGCGCGACATCGCACGCACTTGATGCCGGCGTTGCGCACCCCATCTGACGGGAACGGGCTTTGACCGGCCCGTTTCCCGTTCACCTCACGTCCGATAGCCGAATTGCCATGAGCCCGTTTTCCTACGACGTCGACACCGCCGATTTCCAGCAACGCGTCATCGAAGCCTCGCGCCAGGTGCCCGTGGTGGTGGATTTCTGGGCGGCCTGGTGCGGCCCCTGCCGCGCACTGAAGCCCATCCTGGAGAAACTCGCCGAGGAGTACCAGGGCAAGTTCCTGCTCGCCAAGGTCGACTCCGACCGCAATCAGGAACTGGCGGCGCGTTTCGCGGTACGCGGCATCCCCAGCGTCAAGGCCGTGGTCAACGGCGAAGTGGTCGATGAGTTCTCCGGCGCGCTGCCGGAATCCGCCGTGCGCGAGTTCCTGGAACGCCTCATCCCCTCGCCCGCCGAGGAACTGCGCCGGCAGGCGCGCGCCGAGCGCGCGGTCGGCAACACGGCACGCGCGCTGGAACTGCTGGCGCAGGCGTCGCAACTGGATGCGAAGAACGAGGAGGTGCGCCTGGATGCCGCGGAAATCCTCGCCGAACTGGACCAGCTCGACGAAGCGCAACGGCTGATCGACAGCCTGAGCCCGCTCGCTCGCGCCCAGGACCGTGCGCAGCGCCTGATCGCCAAGCTGAGCTTCGCGCGCGGCGGCGCCGCGGGCGGCGACGAAGCCACGCTGCGCGCACGCATCGCCGCCGCAGCGGACGACATGGCGGCGCGCCAGCAACTCGCCAACCTGCTGATCGCCGCGGGCCGCCACCAGGAAGGGCTGGACGAACTGCTGGAGATGGTGCGCATCGACCGCAACTGGAACGACCAGGCCGCGCGCAAGGCGGTGCTGGCAGTATTCAATCTGCTCGGCGGCCAGGGCGAACTGGTCGCCACCTACCGGCGCAAGCTGGCCAGCCTGCTGAATTGAAACCCGGCACCCGCCGCGCGTGACCAAACGCGGCGGCTTCAATACACTGGGCGGACATCAGCACGGGGGAGCCGCCATGAGCCGGGCACGGGTGAGACAAGACAAGCTGCGCGAACTGGCCGCGTTCGAGATCAGCGGCCCATTCGAGGACAACCTGTATCGCCTGACCTGCATCACCGCCGAACTGCTGGCGGCGCGGCGGGTTTCGCTGTTGTTGCAGGATGTCAACCCCGGCAAGGGCGCGCGCCTCAAGCTCGCGGCGGTGTATGGCGAACTGCCGCCGCCGGCCTGGACGATGGAACTGGAGCCGGGCCAGGACATCGCCGGTGAAGTGCTCGACAGCGGCCGCACCCTGCGCGTCGCCGACATCCACCGTTCCGCCTGGCAGGACAGGGCGCGCCGACCTCAGGGCGAGGGCGCGTTCATGATCTGCCCCATCGTCATGTCCGGCCGGCCGGCCGGCGTGCTCAACGTCAGTGAGCCCATCGGGCGCACGGCGTTCACCAACGCCGATCAGGAGCAGGCGGAACTCGCCGCATTGTTGATCGGCCGTGTCATCCACATTGCCCGTCTCGACCGTCTGCTGGACTCGCGCTTCGCGCAGATGGCGTTCACGCTGGAAGGCGCCGGCGACGCCTGCTCGGTGATCGCGCTGTCCGCGCACGAGCCGGACCGCGTCGCCAAGATGCTGGCCAAGGCCTTCTTCCGCGAAATGCGTCACTGCGGCTTCACGCCCAACCAGATCATCCATGCCGCCGGCGAGATCATCTCCGAGTTGACCGGCAGTCTGCACCGCCACAAGAAGCGCATCGGCGAAGCCTGAGCCCCCCGGCGCAGGGCGCCGCACATCCGGTCTGCGCGCGTCGGCGACGGTCGCAATTCTTTAGTATTTTCATCGAGGTTCCGTAACCGTCTCCAGCCATATTGCCCGCTCCCGCAACCCGCATCCGGAGTAAAGGCAATGACCCAATCCATCCGCGACGACGATGGTGTATCCAACCCGTCCCAAACCCTCACCCTGACCAAACAGGTCGAGCAGGCCGTAGCACAGGATCCCCGGCGCCGTCTGCTGCTGAAATCCGGCCTGGGCATCGCCACCCTGCCTTTCCTCGGCAGTCTGGCGGGCTGCCTGGATTCGGACGACGACAATGCCGCCGTGACCACCGCGATCGAACGCATGTTCGGCTTCCAGGCCATTCCCACCTCCACCGCCGACGCCGTGACGGTCCCCGCCGGCTATGTCGCCACGCCGTTCCTGCCCTGGGGCGAACCGATCGACGCATTCGCACCGGCATGGCTGCCCGACGCCAGCAACACGGCCGCGGATCAGGAGCGGCAGGTCGGCGACAACCACGACGGCATGTGGTTCTTTC
>CALEDT010000034.1 GCA_937949525.1 uncultured Burkholderiales bacterium
GCGGCGGGGTTCACAACGGTGAAGCGATACCGACGCCCTGAAATCAAAGGGATTAAGACGCCGCCTGGATGCGATCGACAGCGGCCGCCATCGCAATACCGACGCCCTGAAATCAAAGGAATTAAGACGGCTTTTTAGAAGGCAATATAAAAGATGTGTTAAGCAATACCGACGCCCTGAAATCAAAGCTCGGCATCAAAACGGAAGTGCAACACATGCCATGAGGTAATGTGTTGCGATGGGAAAGAACTACGATCTTGAAACCGCCCTGTTAATACGCTGGCGGAAGCGGTGAGATTCGAACTCACGGAGGGTCTCCCCTCGCCGGTTTTCAAGACCGGTGCCTTAAACCGCTCGGCCACGCTTCCAATGGGAGGGCATTGTAAACCCGCCGCTGGCGGGTGCGCAGGGGGCTGAGGTAGCCTACGCCATACTCATCCACAGGCAGCAAGGAGAATCTCATGCACAAGACCATCATCGTCACCCGGGAAGCGCCGCAGGCGATCGGCACCTATTCGCAGGCGGTGCGCGTCGGGGATACCGTCTATCTGTCCGGGCAGATCGGCTTGGAGCCGGCCAGCATGCAGTTGGCCGAGGGCATCGAGGCGCAGATCCACCAGGTGTTCGCCAACCTGCGCGCGGTGGCGCGGGCGGCCGGCGGGGATCTCGCCGACGTGGTCAAGCTCAACGTGTTCCTGACCGACCTTGGCCACTTCGCCATGGTCAACGAGATCATGGCGGGCTACTTCACCCCGCCCTACCCTGCGCGCGCCGCGGTCGGTGTCGCGGCGCTGCCGCGCAATGCGCTGGTGGAGGCGGACGCGGTGCTGGTGCTCGCCGATCGCACCTGAGCCGGCCGACACGGGCATGGCCGGCTTTGACGCCCCCGCCATCGCCCGCATGCTCGGCTATGCCGGGCTGGATGAGCTGGTGTTGCATCTGCCGCTGCGCTATCTGGACGAGACGCGCATCACCCCGTTGGCCGAAGCGCGCCCCGGCGAGACGGTACAGATCGAGGGCGTGATCGCGCATGCGGAAATCCAGCCGCATCCGCGCCGGCAACTGCTGCTGGAGGTCGAGTCGATCGAGCCGGGCGCGGCGCGTCTGTACGTGCGGCTGCTGCATTTCTATCCGAGCCAGGTGGCGCAGTTGCGCGCCGGGGCGCGCGTGCGCGTGCTGGGCGACGTGCGCCCCGGTTTCTTCGGCGCGGAGATGGTGCATCCGCAGGTGCGCGTGGTCAACGAGCGCACGCCATTGCCGGACCGGCTGACACCGGTCTATCCCGGCATCGCCGCGCTGTCGCCCAACGCCATCCGCAAGGCGGTGGACATCGCGCTGGCGCGTGCCGATCTCACCGACAGCCTGCCGCCGACGGTGCGCGCGGAATTGGGTTTGGCGGAGTTCGGCGCCGCGTTGCGCGCGCTGCACCGACCGCCGTCCGATGCCGACCAGGCGGCGCTGCAAGCGCGGGTCAGCGCGGAATGGCGGCGCATCAAGTTCGACGAGCTGCTGGCGCAGCAGTTGACGTTGCGCCTGGCCGCGCGCCAACGGCGCGCGCTGCGTGCACCGCGACTGATGGACGATGGCGGACTGGGCGCGCGCCTGCTGGCCAACCTGCCGTTTACGCTGACGCCGGCGCAGGCGCGCGCGCGCGATGAAATCCTGCGCGATCTGGCCCGGCCACAGCCGATGAACCGTTTGTTGCAAGGCGACGTGGGCAGCGGCAAGACGCTGGTGGCGGCGCTGGCTCTGATGCCGGCGCTGGCCGCGGGGAGCCAGGCGGCAGTGATGGCGCCAACCGAGATTCTGGCCGAGCAACTGCATGTGAAGCTGCGCGAATGGCTGACGCCGCTGGGCATCGAGGTGGCTTGGCTGACCGCCGCGCTCAAGGGCAAGGCCCGGCGGGACACGCTGGCGCGCATCGCCGCCGGCGAGATCGGCGTGGCGGTGGGCACCCACGCGCTGTTTCAGGCCGGTGTGGCGTTCCGCGATCTGGCGCTGGCCATCGTCGACGAACAGCACCGCTTCGGTGTCGCGCAGCGCCTGGCGCTGCGCGACAAGGGTGCGGCGTCGTCCCTCACCGCGGCCGACAGCATGCCGCATCTGTTGATGATGTCGGCCACGCCCATCCCGCGTTCGCTGGCGATGAGCTATTACGCCGATCTGGACGTATCGGTGATCGACCAGTTGCCGCCGGGGCGCACGCCCATCAGCACCCGCGTGCTTTCGGATGCACGCCGCGCCGAGTTGATCGCGCGTCTGCGCGGCTATTGCCGCGACGGCGCGCAGGTGTATTGGGTGTGCCCACTGGTGGAGGAATCGGACAAGCTGCAACTGCGCGCCGCCCAGGCCAGCCACGCCGAACTGGTGGCAGCGCTGCCGGAGCTGCGCATCGGCCTGGTGCACGGACGCATGAAGGCGGATGAGAAGGCGGCGGTGATGGCGGCGTTCAAGGCCGGCGCACTGCATCTGCTGGTGGCGACGACGGTGATCGAGGTGGGTGTGGACGTGCCCAATGCCAGCCTGATGGTGATCGAACACGCCGAACGCTACGGTCTGGCGCAACTGCACCAGTTGCGTGGCCGGGTCGGCCGCGGTGCGCGCCAGTCCGTCTGCGTGCTGCTATACGGCACGCCGCTGTCGCCCGGCGCCCGGCAACGGCTGCGCGTGCTGCGCGAACTGAACGACGGCTTCGCCATCGCGCGCGAAGACCTGCGCCTGCGCGGCCCCGGCGAGTTCATGGGCGCGCGCCAGTCCGGCCAGCAGATGCTGCGCTTCGCTGATCCGGAGACGGATCTCGATCTGCTGGAGCTGGCGCGCACCGTGGCGCCGCGGCTGCTGACCCGGCATCCGCACGCGGTCAGCCGTCACCTGGCGCGCTGGCTGCCGCGCGGCCTGGAATTCCTGCGCGCTTGAGGCGAACCGCCGATGCGCCGAATCCGCGATAATTTCGACTTTTCAGAGCCTTCCCCGACATGACCACAGAATGGCTGGCGTCCGCCTGGCAGGCGGGTGCCTGGCGCGGCTGGCTGAGCGACCGGGGCTCGCTGACCCGACGCCTGCGCGAGCGCTGCCCCGGCCTGCATGTGATGCGGCTGCGTCAGTCGCATGGCCTGCCGGATGAAGACGAACGGCGGCCGCTCGGCCTGCCGCGCCGCCGCCTGGCGCTACTGCGCGAAGTGCTGCTGATATGTGGTGACACGCCGCTGGTGTTCGCGCACAGCGTCATTCCGCTCGCCGGCCTGCGCGGCCCGTGGGTGGGTTTATCCAGGCTCGGCCACAGTCCCTTGGGCGCGGCGTTGTTCGCCAATCCGCGCATACTCCGTCACCCGCTGGAGTACCGCCGCGTCGATGCCCGCCATCCGCTGTACCGCAGCGCGGCGTACCATGTGACGGCGCCGCCGGCCTCGTTGTGGGCGCGGCGTTCGTTGTTCACGCTGGATCGCCGTCCCATTCTGGTCACCGAAGTGTTCCTGCCGGAAATCCTTGAACTGCCATGTCCCCATCACCGCTGACGCTGACCCAACGTTTGACCGAGTACGAAAAACTCATGCGGCTGGACAAGCCCATCGGCATTCTGCTGCTCGCCTGGCCGACGCTATGGGGCCTGTGGCTGTCCGGCGCCGGCCGGCCGGACTGGGTGGTGGTTTGGGTGTTCCTGGTCGGCGTGGTGCTGATGCGTTCCGCCGGCTGCGTGATCAACGATTACGCCGACCGCCGTTTCGACCCGCACGTCGCTCGCACCAAAGACCGGCCGCTCGCGGCCGGCCGGATCGATGAGAAGGAGGCGCTGGTGCTGGCTGCGGTGCTGGCGCTGCTGGCCCTGCTGCTGATCCTGCCGCTGCGCAACATGCTGCTGACCCAGCTCGCGATGGTCGCCGCCTTTCTGGCCGCCAGCTACCCGTTCACCAAGCGCTTCTTCGCGATCCCGCAGGCCTATCTGGGCATCGCCTTCGGCTTCGCCATCCCGATGAGCTACGCGGCGCACACGGGCGCCGTGCCACCGGTCGCCTGGGTGCTGCTGCTGGCCAATATGTTCTGGGCCATCGCGTACGATACCGAGTACGCCATGGTGGACCGTGAGGACGATGTCAAGATCGGCATTCGCACATCGGCCATCACTTTCGGCCGCTTCGATGTGCTGGCGGTGATGCTGTGCTACGGCCTGAGCCTGGCGTTGCTAGCCTGGGTTGGACTGCGTCTGAACCTGCACTGGGCGTACTACCTGGGGCTGATCGCAGCGGCCGGCGTCGCCGGTTACCACTGGACACTGATCCGCACGCGCGATCCGCAGCGCTGCTTCCGCGCCTTCCTGCACAACAACTGGTTCGGCGCGGCGGTGTTCGCCGGCATGGTCGCGGCGCTGTGGTGAGCGTGGTGCCACCGCAGTTCGAACGCGCCGAGATCCTGATCGGCGCCGAGGGACTCGCGCGCCTGGCCGGCAGCCATGTGTTCCTGGCCGGGCTGGGCGGCGTCGGCTCGTGGTGCGCGGAAGCCCTGGCCCGCGCCGGCGTCGGCCGGCTGACCCTGGCGGATATGGACCAGGTGGCGCCCTCCAACATCAACCGGCAGTTGCCGGCGCTGCTGTCCACGGTCGGCCGCAACAAGACCGCGGTGATGGGTGAACGCATCCGCGACATCAACCCGGCGTGCGATCTGCGTCTGTTGGACATCTTTCTGACGCCCGACAACATCCCCGAGTTGCTGCCGGCCGATACCGACTATGTCATCGACTGCATCGACTCGCTCAACTGCAAGGTGGCACTGATCGTCGCCGCGCGTCGCCGCGGCCTGCGCGTCGCCGCCAGCATGGGTGCGGGCAACCGGCTCGATGCGACGCGCGCACGGGTGACGGACATCAGCCAGACACGCATCGATCCGCTCGCCCGTCTGGTGCGCAAACGGCTCAGGCGCCAAGGCGTGGAAGACGGCGTGTTGTGCGTGTGGAGCGACGAACCGCCGCGCCCGCCCCGGCCGCCGGAACACGTGTCACACGGACGCGCGCGCGCGGTGAACGGCACCATCGCCTACATGCCGCCGCTGTTCGGGTTGCTGCTGGCCGGGGTGGTGGTGCAAGCGTTGCTGGCATAGCCCGGACTGCATCCATCGTCGCCGCATGATGCGCTCAGGCCACCCGACGGCGCCGGGCATATTCGGCATAGTCCGGCGCCGGCATCGGCCGCGCATGGTAGTAGCCCTGCACGCAATCGCAGCCGTGCGCGCGCAGAAAATCGAGCTGTCCGTCGTTCTCCACGCCTTCGGCCACGACGTTGAGCCCGAGGTTGTGCGATAGCGCGATCACCGCCTGGGTGATCTCGCGGTCGCTGTTGTCGGACAGGATGTCGCGCACGAAAGAACGGTCGATTTTCAGTTTGTCGATGGGGAAGATTTTTAGATAGGCCAGCGACGAGTAGCCGGTGCCGAAGTCATCGATGGCGATGCCCACCCCCATGGCCTTGAGCTCGCCGAGAATGCGCGCCGCCAGTTCGGGTTGCTGCATCAGCGCGCTTTCGGTCACTTCCAGTTCCAGTTCGGGCGCCTCCACGCCGCTGTCCCGCAATATCGCGCGGATGCGGCCGGCGAATCCCGGCTGGCGGAACTGGCGCGGCGAGACGTTGATGGACAGGCGCTGCGGCGCGATGCCTTGCGCGCGCCAGGCGACATAGTCCTGACAGGCACGGCGCATCACCCAATCGCCGATCTCGACGATGAAACCGGTCTCCTCGGCGATGGGGATGAAGCGATCCGGCGCAACCAGGGCGTCACCCCGGCGTCGCCAGCGGATCAGCGCCTCCGCGCCGACCACCAGGTCATTGCGCAGGTCGACGATGGGCTGATAGTGCAGTTCGAATTCGCCGCGTTCCAGCGCGTGACGCAGCGTGTTTTCCAGGTCCAGGCGCTCGCGCACGTGCTCGTTCATGAATGGCGCGAAGAACTGGTAGGTATCGCGCCCTGCCGCCTTGGCCTGATACATCGCGGTGTCGGCATTGCGCATCAGCGTCTCCGCATCGTCGCCGTCTTCGGGGTAGAGCGCGATGCCCAAGCTGGCGGAGGCGTGCAACTCCCGCCCATCGATGTCGATCGGCGGCGCGAACGCGGCGTGGATCTTGTTGACGATGGCCACCGCGTCGGCACGCTCGTGCAGGTTCTCCAGGACGATGACGAACTCGTCGCCGCCCACGCGCGCGACGGTATCGACCTCGCGCACGCAGTCCTTCAGACGGCGCGCAATCTCGGCCAGCAGCCGATCGCCCACCGCATGCCCGAGCGAGTCGTTGACGTATTTGAAATGGTCCAGGTCCAGGAACAGCACGGCCAGCGTGCCGCGTCCACGGCGCGCATTGGCTAGGGCACAACGCAGCCGGTCATGCAGCAGCAGCCGGTTGGGCAGACCGGTCAGCGGATCGTGATAGGCCAGCGCGCGGATGCGTTCCTCGGCGAGCTTGCTGACCGTCAGGTCGTTGAACGCGGCGACGAAGTGGGAGATTTGCCGATCAGGCCCCGTGCGCAGCGCGGTGATGCTGAGCCACTTGGGGTAAAGCGTGCCATCCTTTCGCCGGTCCCAGATCTCGCCCTGCCAAGCACCCTGATCCAGCAGGGTTTGCCACATGCCGCGGTAGAACCCGGCATCGTGACGCCCCGATTTCAACAGGGCCGGTGTTCGTCCCAGCGCCTCATCCGCGGAAAACCCGGTGAGCCGCTCAAAGCCGGGATTGACCGCGACGATCCGGCTGGCGCGATCGGTGATCATGATCGCCGTGGGGCAGTGGTGGAACACGGCCTCCAGCAGCAGCAGACGGTCGGCATCGGCGTGCGCGCTGGCGGCCGAAGGCAGGACCGGCGGGAGGGCGGCCGGCTCGTCCGCCGCGCGCGCGAAGATCGCTGGATCATCGGTCATGCCGTATCCCCTGGTTTCCGAGCAGTACCGTCGTCGGCATGGCATCCCCTGTCCGCCCGCCGGGCATGACGGGCGCGCAATGCATTCTGAACAACGGGCGGGGAGTCGGCCCTGGGTGTCGGGCGCCGCGGACATTGGGCGGCGCGGAAAGCCCGCACGCCCTTGAGCGGACGGGACACCGACTCGAACGTGCGGTCGTGCGCACGG
The DNA here is from genome assembly GCA_937949525.1 of uncultured Burkholderiales bacterium. Taxonomy (GTDB): domain Bacteria; phylum Pseudomonadota; class Gammaproteobacteria; order Burkholderiales; family Thiobacillaceae; genus PFJX01. The sequence continues at coordinate 7,106 of CALEDT010000034.1, forward strand.
CGAAGCGAGGTTACATCAACGCTCCGGTGACGGGCAACGGCTCAGGCCGGATAGTCCTGCCGCGACAACCGCGCGTCGAACGCACTCGTCGTCCCCCTTCCACGCGGATAGGGGAGAGCCGGGGCGAGGACCGGTTCAAGGCGCAAGCATCCGGGTTCAATGACAGGAGCGGCGAACGCGCCATGAACGGTCAACCATGACGCGGATCGCGCAGCAACCGGTTGACACGCTCGACCGCCGTGATCAGCTCGTCCGCCACTTCGCACACTTTGCGCCGCTGCGCGCGCGCGCGTTGGCGCAACCAGTCGAATGCCTCGGCCCGGTCGAGACCCTGGCGCTGCATGATGATGCCGGCCGCCAGCCGCGTGCGCTGCTCGATATCCAGCGCGCGTTGCAAACGCGCAGCGGTGTCGCGCAGATGGCCGATCTCACGGCCGCGTGCGATCGCCGCCTCGATGAACGGGATCAGTTGCGACAGGTCCACCGGCTTGACCAGATACCCCAATGCACCCGCCTCGGCAGCGTCGCGCACGTCGCTTGGGTCCCCGAAAGCGGACAGGAATACGAACGGCGGGCGTCCTTCGGCGCCCAGTGCGCGCGCAACGTCCACACCGGACAAACCCGGCATGCGCATGTCCAGCACGGCGATGTCGTGTTCGTGCCGACGCGCCAGGTCCAGTGCTTCCTCGCCGGAACTGGCGATACTGACCCCGTAGTTCTGCTTGCGCAGCCCTTCCGCCAGCAGATTGAGAATGACGCGGTCGTCGTCGACCAGCAGTACCGATTTCATACGACAGAAACTCCGATGGGGCCAGCGGGTGCGGGCAGAGTGCATGGCAACCACCCGAGCTTGGGTCGGCTGCCCATCGGACCGATGACCGTTCCTTGGGGGCCGTCGTCACGCCGTGGCAAGCGGGCCACCTTGTCCGAGGCGTTGAGCATACGCACAACAGGGGAATTGCCCAAACACCGACGGGCGATCCCGCCGGCCAAGAGCGCCCGGGTGTTCAGTCCGACGTGCATGCACGGGGTGCGGCAGACTGCGTGTGCTGGTCGCCTACCTCCAGCACCGGGCGGGCCAGTTCGAGCCGCGCCACCACTTCGGCGCCCCGTTGCCCGATGGCCAGCGTCAGCCCGGCGGTGGACATCAACGCCCGCACCAAGCCTAAACCCGTACCCAGCCCGATACCTTGCCGGTAGTCGAATCCGGACGGCAGCCTGCCCGTATTGACGATCTCGATCGAAGCGCCGGCACCATCGATCGCCAACGTTGCCACCGGCACCGGCGCCGGCCCGCCGTGTTTCACGGCGTTGGTCAGCAGTTCGTTGAGGATCAGCGCCACGGCGACAGTCTCGCTGTCCTTGATGCGCAAGCCGCCGGTACCAGGCGGCACGCCCAGCACCCGGATGGCCGTGCCCGTGAGTTGATCGATGCCGCCGACCACGGCCGGCAGCAGCTCGCACAACAGGATGCCGTCGCTCGACAGCCGGGCATGCAGACCGTGCACCACCGCCACCGACTGCACCTGCGCCACGGCCGCGTCGATCATCGCACGCACCTGCGGGTAGCGCTCGGCCTCGCGGCGCAGCAGCGACACGACGGTTTGCAGGTTGTTCTTGATGCGGTGGTGAACTTCGCGGATCAGCGTATCGCGCTGCGCCAGCGCCTGACGCCAGCGTTCCTGGTCCTGATGCGTGGACTCGGTGACATCCTCGACGATGCCGGCGACCAGCGCCTCCTCGCCGTCGAACGGAACCGAACGTGCGCGCAGCCAGCGCAGACCACGACGCGGGTGCCAGATCCGGAAACGGACGTCGACCGGCTCATGCGCGCGCACGGCGGCCAGTGCCGCATCCATGCGCGCGCGGTCGTCCTCATGCACCACCGTCTGCCACGCCAGCGGTTGCTCGAACAGCCGTTGTGCCGGCAGACCAAGGATGTCCTCACAGCGATCACTGATGTAATGGAAGTGCAGCATGTCCCATCGCGCGACCCAGTAGAGCGCATCGATATGCACCGCGAGCATGCGGAAATAGCGGCTGGTCTGGTCCAGATCACGCGTCAGTGCCACATGTTCGCTGACGTCACGGGTGATGCCCTGCCAGCCCTCCCAGTCGCCGGCCTCGGTGTACCGCGCGACGCAACGGGTTTCCAGATGTTCCAGATGGCGCTCGCCATCCGGCGGCGCGAGCGGGCCCATGGTCACGGTCTCGGCCGCGCCGGTGGCGCGCGTGCGCGCGAACAGACTGCGCCATGACTCGCCATGGGCGCCCGGCCAGACCACCCAGGGTGTGCGGCCCACCAGCCGGTCCGCGCCCAGGCCGAACACCGCTTCGGCATGCCGGTCGACGAAGCTGAAGCGACCGTCGGCGTCGGCCTCCCACAGACAGTTGCGCGTCAGATCCAGGATACTGCGGAAGCGGGCTTCGCCCCGCCGCAGCGCGGCTTCCGTGGCGCGACGCTGCACCACCAGCACCGACAGGGTCAGGAACGACAGGCCGACGGCGACGATGAAGCCATGGATGGGCAGTATCCATTCCTGTGCATGGTGCACCAACACCAGCGCATGCGCCCACACCGGACTTCCGGCCAGCGCGGTGTAGACACCCACCAGACCCAGCGCGGTGACGCGGATGTCGGCGCGCAGCGCCAGCCACAACAGCGCGGGCACCAGCAGATACGGGCGGAAAGCACTCGAATCCAGCCCAAACCAGGCAGGTTGCGACAGCACCGCGGCAATGCCGACCAGCACGGCCAATGCCAGGCCGGCTTCCAGCGCCTCGTGCCGGTGGACGCGGCACCGGCTGCCGAACACGCACAACATGGCCGTGCCGAACACCAGCACCGACGCGGCATGGGTCATCGACGCGGCCACCGACCGCTGCACCCAATCCGCCTCCCACCAGCCATCCGCCGTCAGCAGCGCCCAGCCGGTCAACGGCGCGGCCGCCAGACCGGCCAGCACGCCGCCGCGCAGTACCAACGCGGCCAGATGGGAAGGCCGTTCCAGCACGCCATCGAAGCCGGCGCGGCGCAATAGCGCACGGCCCACCAGCGCCTGCACGCCCACACCGGCGGCCAGGGCAAGCGACGTCGCAGCCGGCAAGCCCGACACCACCGCCGCCAGGGCGGTGCCGGCCAGTGCCGGTGCCAGCGCGCGCGTACCCCACAGCAGCAACGCACCTAGGGCGATTCCGGCCGGCGGCCAGTACAGCGCCGGCGCGACCGGATCGCCAACCAGAGCGAAGGCCAGCCAGCCGGAAGCGAGGCATCCGGCGCCAACCATCAGCCACAGACGCGCAGCGGTCATGCGGCAGAGGGACGCTGCGCCGACTTGGGCCGGAAGGCCCGGATGACGGCCTCGCGCGTTTCCAGATAGGGGCCGCCGATCAGGTCGATGCAGTACGGCACGGCGGCGAACACGCCGTCCAGCGTCTCCTTGATCGCCTTGGGCTGGCCCGGCAGATTGAGGATCAGACAGGCGCCGCGCGTGACACCGACCTGGCGCGACAGGATGGCGGTGGGCACATACTTGAGACTGACGGCGCGCATCGCCTCGCCGAAGCCGGGCAGCACCCGGTCGGCCACCGCCAGCGTGGCTTCCGGCGTGACGTCGCGCGGCGCCGGGCCGGTGCCGCCGGTGGTCAGCAACAGACAGCATTCGGCGGCCAGTTCGATCAGCGTGCGTTCGATCAGCGGCTGCTCGTCGGCGATCAGGCGTTCGCTGAACTCCAGCGGGTTGTGCAGGGCTTCGGTCAGCCAGGCACGCAGGGCGGGCAGCCCCTGGTCGGCGTAGACGCCGGAACTGGCGCGGTCGCTGATGGAGACGATACCGATACGGGCGGTCTGGTACATGTGTGCGCTTCCTTTCCATGAAGTGAGAGCCGATCATGCCCGCGTCAGCCAGCCATGGAGCACGATCATGCGCGCGATTCTCGCCTATCTGACCCTGCTGCTCGTCCTGTCCGCGTCCGGCGCGGCGCGCGCCGATCCGCCAACCGGCTACCGCTTCGTCGCCTTCGACGCCGGCATGGCGCAGGCGCGTGCCGAGAACAAGCCGGTGCTGCTGTATTTCGGCCGCTACGGCTGCGCCTGGTGCGACCACACCAATCGCCAGACGTTTTCCGACCCCGGTCTGCGCGAGCTGTTCAACGACCACTATGCGCTGATCTATGCCGATGCCGAAAGCGGCAACCGGCTGCGTCTGGCCAGCGGTGAGCGCCTGACCGAGGCCAAGCTGGGCGCCCGCCTGGGCGCCTACGCCACGCCGCTGTTCGTGTTCATGACGCCGCAGGGCGAGGTGATCGCGCGCATCCCCGGTTTCAAGACCGTCGAGGATTTCCGCAACTACGATCGTTACGTGCGCGAGGGGCACTACCGCGACCGCACGCTGGCGGAATTCCTCGCCGGTGCGCGGCCGTGACGCCCCCCTTTCTGCGCCGAGGCTTGCGCGCCGTGCTGGCGCTCGTCGCTTGGGCGGCGGGCAGCGGCGCGCACGCCGCCCAGGCCATCGATGTCGCGGTCGGTGACGCCGCCGTGTTCCACCATCTGGAGGCGTCCGGCCGTCACGGTCTGGCGGTTTCGGGCGAGGCGGTGGCGCTGGTGTGGGAGGACAACCGCGACGGTAGCCCGCGCTGCCATCTGGCGCTGCGCGCCGACCGACAGACCGCGTTCCGGCTGTTCGGTTTCGGCACCGGCGAGTGTTTCGAGCCGGGTATCGCGCCCTTGCCCGACGGCCGCTTCCTGCTGATCTGGGAGGATGCCGAGGGCGTCGCGGCGACCTGGGCCGACGCCCTCGGCCCCCGCGCGCGCGCCAGGCTGGCGCCGGCGGGCGGCCAGGGCACGGTCGCCCATCACGCGACGCTGGGCGCCCATGCCGTGTGGAGCGCGCCGGACGGGCGCTGGCGTCGGCTGTGGTCGGCACCGCTGCATATCGCGGCGCACGGCCTGGAGGCCGGCGCGATCCGGCCGGTGGACGCGCGCGAACCGCGCGACGACCAGGCGTTCCCCAGCCTGGCTGCCGTCGGCGCGCACCTGGTCGTGGCTTGGGAGGACCGCCGCCTCGGTCACACCGTGATCCACACCAGCCGCAGCGCCGACGGCCGCGACTGGTCCGCGCCCGCGCGCCTGAGCCGCAACCCCACCGGCGCGCAGCCCGGCAACCTCGGTCGCGGCAGCGGCGCCATGCGTCCGGCGCTGGCCGCGTTCGGCGCGCGGCTGGCCGCGGTGTGGCTGGACAAGCGCGATTTCCTGTCGGGCTACGACGTCTACGCCGCCTTCAGCGACGACGAAGGCGGCACGTTCGCGCGCGAACTCAAGGTACAGGACAGTTTCGGCGACGACATCGCGCAATGGCATGCCGCGGTCGCCGGCAATGCCCGCGGCGAGCTGATCGTCGCCTGGGATGACGAGCGCGACGGTCGCGCGGATGTCTGGTTCAGCCGACTGGACGGCGAGGCGTTCGGCGAGGATTTCACGCTGGCCGAGACTTCCGGCCCCGGTCAGCACGCCGACCCGGTACTGGCGCTGGATGCCGACGGCGACCTGCACGTCGCCTGGACCCAGCGCGATGCCGACGGCAGCGCGCGGCTGCGCTATCTGCACCGGCCGCGCTGAGCGGTTTTACCGGCTCAGTGCGGTTTCACCCCCCAGGCCGCGAACAGCGGATCGGCATAGGCGCGCTGCCCGGCATAGGGGTCATCCTCGGGCCGCATCAATCCGCGCAGCGTCTCGCTGCCGAGCTGCGCGAAGCCGGCATCGCGCAGCCAGGCCAGCACCAGTCCCAGACGCTCCCAAGGGTGCAGTTCAGACCATAGCCGGATCGCCTTGGTGGGAAACCAGCGGTCGGAGAACGTGATGACACACCGGCCGCCAGGCTTGAGCACGCGCCAGACCTCGCGCAGCGCGGCGCGGGGTTCGAGCAGATACTCGATGGCGGCGGTGCACACGACCAGGTCGAACGCCGCGTCGTTCCACGGCAGGCCGGCGCGGTCGTTGAGATCCTTGACCACGTGCTCGGCCAGACGCGGGTTGGCGCGCAGTTCGTCGGCATTGAGGCCGAGACCGGCGACGTGGATGTCGGCCGGACGTTCCGGCAGGTGCGACCGCCAGCTCGCCATCAGGTCGAGCACCCGCTGGCCGGGCGCCAGGAAGCGTGCATAGAGCCGGGTGACACGCGCACGGCAGACGGCGTCGAGATGGTGGACCAGACGCGGCTGGCGGTAGAACAGTGCATCGTCACGCTCGTCCTCGCGCGCGATGCCGGCGGCCAGCCAGTCATCGACGCAGGCGGGCGGGGTCTGCATGCCGGGCCCGTCGAACAGCTCGAACACGCGCACGCCTGGCGTGGCGGCGTCATCGACCGGATGCAGCCGCAGCTCCGGCGCGCGCGCGGCCATCGGGTGGTTGACATCGACGCGCAGGCGCGCGCCGTCGATGGCCAGCAGATGCACCGGACGCAGGTCGCGCGCGCCCTGCGCCAGGCCGGCGAAGGCCAGACGCGGATAGTGGCGCCCGGCCACCGGCGCCATGCTCAGGCGCCAGGCGGTGGCGGGCAGTTCGACCGGTTCCAGCCCCACGGGCTGCACCCAGGGCGCGGCATCGAGCCGGCTTTCGCCGCGTTCCTGCGCCTCGTCGCGGGCACGTTGCCAGCGGCCGTCCGCCAACGCCGCCGCGTCGTTCAGGATCAGCCGGTCGACGTGGCCCGCGACCTCGTCGCGCCAGTGCAGGGCGGCTTCGAAAGGCATGTCGGCGGATGGTGTGCGGCACACCGGACGCGCCGTCAGTCGTCCAGCCGGATTTCGACATAGGCGCGATCGCGCGCCTGCCTCACCCAGTCATCGAAGGCTTCGTCCGATTTGCGCTCACGAATGATGCGACGCGCCTCCAGACGCTGACGCTCCTGGGTCACGTCCTGCTGACGCCGTTCCAGCACCTGGATCAGGTGCCAGCCGAACGGCGATTGCACCGGTTGCGACAGGCCGCCCGGCTCCAGCGCGTTCATGGCGCGTTCGAACTCGGGCACGGTATCGCCGGGATTGATCCAGCCCAGATCGCCGCCGCGGCTGGCGGACAGATCGTCCGAATGCAGACGCGCCAACGCGGCGAAATCGCCGCCGTGCTCGATGCGTTCGCGCAGTTGCGTCAGACGGTTGCGCGCCTCGGCATCACCCACCACTTCGTTGGTCTTCACCAGGATGTGGCGGACTCGCGTCTGCGTGATCACCATGCGCACGTTACGGCCGCGCTTGTCGATGAGCTGGAGCACGTGGAAGCCGTTGCCGCTGCGCAACACACCGGTGCGCCCCCCCGGTTGCAGTTCGCGCACCGCATCGGCGAACAGGCTGGGCAGTTGCGCCTCGCTGCGCCAGCCCAGGCTGCCGCCCTGCAAGGCGTTCTGGGCATCGGAATAGGCGGCCGAGACCTGCGCGAAGGGGGCGCCGGCATCCAGTTCCGCCAGCGCCCGCTCGGCCTTGGCGCGCAACTGCGCCAGCGTCTCCGGGCTGGCGCCTTCCGGCGTCAGCACCAGGATGTGGGCGAGCAGGTATTCGTCCTGTTGGTCCCGCCCCAGCACCGGGTTGGCCAGGAAATTGTCGATTTCCGCATCGGTGACCACCAGTTTGTTGTCGACCTCGCGTTCGCGCAGCCGGGCGATCAGCATCTCCAGCCGGATCTGCTCACGAAAGTCGTTGAAATCGATGCCGTCCCGCTCCAGCGCGCGGCGGAAGGCGTCCGCCGACAGATTGTTGTTCTGCGCGATGCGCGCGATGGCCCGATCGAGCATGGGGCCGTCGACGCGCACGTTGGTGTCGGCGGCGATTTGCGCCAGCACGGTCTCCGTGATCATGCGTTCCAGCACTTGCCGTTCCAGCAGCTTGCGCGGCGGCGGCGGCGTGTTCTGCCCGGCCAACTGGCGCAGCGTCTGCTGCACCCGCGAACGCAGTTCGAACTGGGTGATCACGGCATTGTTGACCACCGCGACGATGCGGTCGATTTCCACCGGCGCGGCGGCGGTTGCGGCGGTGCAGGCGCCGGTCAGCGCCAGCACCAAGGCGAAGAGGGTCGAGCGTAGAGCGTCCACTGGAATCATCCTATGGCAGGGTGGAAGCGGCATCGGCGGGCTGGTAGCCGCTGATGCCGCGTTTGAGCACTTCGAGCGGATTGGGACCCAAACGGGTCAGACCGCGCAGTTCGAGTTGCAGGAAGAAGGCGTTGCTGGCGGTGGTCTCGGTGGTGGCCAGACGTTGCATGACGCCGCGCAACGCCCAGCAGCCGGCGCTGTACTCGAAGCCGGCCAGGCCCTCGATCACGCGCGATTCGCGCAGCGAATAGTTGAGCCGGCCCAGACCATGCCAACCCGGCGCCAACGGCCATTGGAACGACAGGTCGATCTGGTTCAGCGAACCGATGGTGTAGCGGTAGTCGGCGTTGATCACCCGTCCCGGGCCGTCGCGCCAACCGGCGCCGATGCTCGCCCGGCTCAGATCGTTCTCGGCGGTGTCGTACTGCAGGACAGCGCGCAGCGCCAGACGCGGCGTCAACTGACCGCTCAGATGGGCGAGCACGTCGGTGGAATTGCGCGCGCGTACCTGCTCGCTGGGCGACAGCGTGACGCGCTGATCCTCGAAATAGAAGCGCTGCCCGAACGTGACCTGCAGGCGTTCGACGCCGCTGCCGCGCTCCAGCAGACGGCTGGTCAGCGCCAGCGTGAGCTGGTTGGCGTCGTTGACGCGGTCGGCGCCGATGTACTGGTTCTCGGTGAACAACTGGTCCAGCGACAGTTCGCGCAGGGAACTGTCGAACACCGGCACGCGCGACTGGTCGCGATAAGGGATGTTGACGTAATAGGCGCGCGGCTCCAGCGTCTGCAGGAAATCGACGTTCAGCAACGTCAGATCGCGTTCCAGGAACAGGTTGGAGTCCAGGCTGAAGATGGGCAGGCTGCGCGTGGTGTCGCGGAAACCGCCGACCGGCACCGCGCCGGCGGTATCACGGACGCTGTCCGGCTTGAAGCGGCTGGAACCTTCCAGCGCGTAATGCGACAGGTGCCAGCCCAGACGCGGGGTGACGGTCGCATACGTGGTACGCACCGGATAGCTGACGCTGGGATGGATGTAGGTGCGCACACCCTGCACGCGCCCGTCGGCGCGATGATCGAAGTTCACCAGCTCGCCGGCGAAGTCGAAATGCACGCCGTGGCCGAACAGGTCGAGCTGCTGGCCGCCGACGCGGATCTGCGGCAGTCGGTGATAGGGCTCGACGATGGGGTTGGCGGGATCCTGCAAGGTCTGGTAACGCTGCACCAAGCCGCTGGCCTGCCACCAGCCGCCCTGGTAGCGCAGCTCCGCCTGTTGCGGCAGGTTGACCTGGGAGGTCTGGCTGACCAGGTTGGACAGATCGACGAAATAGCGGTCGTCGGATACCCGTTCGTAATCGAGGTTGCCGGACCAGCGCGCATCGAAGCGATGACCATGGCGCAGCCGCGCGCGATAGCGGGTGCGATTCGCCTGGCGGTCGTCGGGCAGCAGTTCGGCGGCGACCTCGCCGGCGTAGGCCGGTTCCAGGTAGCGAAACTCGGCGCCCAGTTGCAGGCCGCGCTTGGTCATCACGCGCGGCGTCAAGGTGGCGTCGCGATGGGGCGCGATGTTCCAGTACCACGGTGCCAGCAGCTCGAAGCCGCGTTCGGTGGACACGCCGAACGACGGCGTCAGCAGGCCGCTCTTGCGCCGGTCGTCGAGCGCGAAGTCCATCCACGGCATGTACAGGATGGGGGTATCCAGGAACTCCACGCGCACGTTGCGCGCGGTGCCGACGTTGCTGACGTAGTCCAGCCGCAGTTCGGCGGTCTTCAGGAACCAGTCGTCATCGCCCGGCGCGCAGGTGGTGAAGCTGGCCGCGCGCATGCCATACACGTCCGGGCCTTCGAAACGCAGCGTCTCGGTGGCGCCGCGCCCGAAGCGGCCGTCGTCGCCGTGCAGTTCGAAACGCACGTCCCGCATCTCGCCCAGGCGCTCGCTCAGCTTCAGGCGGATCTCGCTGCCGTACACACGGTCGGCGCCGCGTGCGAACAACACGTTGCCGCGCGCGTGTGCTTCGTCGGCGAGCTTGTCGTAACGCATCCAGTCCGCCTCGACGCGTTCATCGGCCTGGCGCAGCACCACGGCACCGCTCACCTCGACTATACGGTCGAGGTGCCCGTGCAGCCGGTCCGCCTCGAACTCGATCGGCGCGGCACCGCCGCGTTGCTCCAGGTCAGCGCTGGCGCGCAGGCGCGGCGCATCCGCCGCATACAGTTCGGAAGCCGCCGCCGCGAGGCACAGGCACAGGATCAGGCGCGGAAACGGCGGCATGGGGGGGGTGATAGAATGCGCGGGCTTTTCAGGACCGACGGATTATATCTTTGGATCGCTTAGACCGTTTGCGGCAGTGGACCACGCAGGCGTTGCCGGCGCCGCTGCTCGACCTGACCCCCGCCTCCGCCGATGCCAGCTTCCGCCGCTATTTCCGCGCGCGTACCCGGGAGGGGAGTTACATCGTCATGGATGCGCCGCCCGCGCACGAGGACTGCGCGCCGTTCCTGCACGTGGCCCGCCTGTTCCGCGCCGCCGGCGCCAATACGCCGGAGATCCTGGCCGAGAACGGCGCGGAAGGCTTTCTGCTGCTGAGCGACTTCGGTGACACCACTTATCTGGACGCGCTCAACGAGGCCAGCGCCGATCGCCTGTACCGCGACGCCAACGCCGCGCTGATCACCATCCAGCGCGCCAGCCGTGCCGGCGAACTGCCGCCCTACGACGGCGAACTGTTGCTGCGCGAACTGCGCCTGTTTCCGGACTGGTACGTGGCGCGTCACCTCGGCATCGAACTCGATGCCGGTCAGCGGCAGACGCTGGAGCGCGTGTTCGCCGCCATCCTCGCCAACAACCTGGCGCAGCCCACGGTCTACGTGCACCGTGACTGGCACTCGCGCAACCTGATGGTGACCGAGCGGGACAACCCCGGCGTGCTGGACTTCCAGGACGCGGTGTACGGCCCCATCACCTACGATCTGGTGTCGATCTACAAGGATGCCTACATCGCCTGGGACGAGGAGCGCGTGCTCGACTGGGTGGTGCGCTATTGGCAGGCGGCGCGCGCCGCCGGTCTGCCGGTGCGCGCCGATTTCGGCGAGTTCTACCGCGATTTCGAATGGATGGGCGTGCAACGCCATGTCAAGGTGCTGGGCATCTTCGCACGCCTGTATCACCGCGACGGCAAGGATGGTTATCTCGAGGACATGCCGCGGGTGATGGACTATCTGCGCCGCGCCTGCCAGCGCTACCGCGAGCTGGGCGACCTGCTGCGCCTGCTCGACGCGCTGGAGAACCGGCAAGCGCAGGTCGGCTACACGTTCTGACATGCCGACGTCCGCCATCTCGCAATTCCCGGCCATGATCCTGGCCGCCGGTCTGGGCGAACGCATGCGCCCGCTCACCGAGCACACGCCCAAGCCGTTGCTCGAGGTGGGCGGCAAGGCGTTGATCGTCTGGCAGATCGAACGTCTGCGCGCCGCCGGCTTTCGCGCGCTGGTGATCAACCATGCCCATCTGGGCGCGGCCATCGAGCTTGCGCTGAAGGACGGCGCCGCCTGGGACACGCACATCCGGTACTCACGCGAGGCCGCCCCGCTGGAGACCGCCGGCGGCATTGCCACCGCCCTGCCCCTGCTGGGCGACGGCCCGTTCGTGGTGGTCAACGCCGACGTCTACACCGACTTCGATTACGCCCGCCTGCTGCCGGTACTGCACGCGATGGCGGACGCGGACGCGCCGTTGGCGCATCTGGTGCTGGTGGACAACCCGCCGCACCATGCCGACGGCGATTTCGCGCTGGTCGACGGGCGGGTGCGCGCGCGGGACCGCGCGCCGGCGCTGACCTTTGCCGGCATCGCCTGCTATCGAGCGCCGCTGTTCGCCGACATTCCGCCTGGCAGCAAGGCCAAGCTGGCGCCGCTGCTGCACGCCGCCGTCGCCGCCGGCCGGGTGACCGGCGAACACCACGCCGGACGCTGGGAGGATGTCGGCACGCCGGCGCGGCTGCGCGCGCTGGATCTGGAACTGCGTGACCGGGAGAACGCCCTTGCCGTTTGACGCCGAAGTCTATCGCGCGCGCCGCGCGCGCGTGCTCGCCGAAATGGGCGCGGGCGTGCTGGTGCTGGCCACCGCGCCGGAGGTGGCGCGCAACCGCGACACCCACTATCCCTACCGTTACGACAGCCATTTCTGGTGGCTCACCGGCTTTGCCGAACCGGAGGCGGTGGTGGTGCTGCTGGCCGGCGACGCACCGCGCCAGATCCTGTTCTGCCGCGAGAAGAACGCGGAACGGGAGGTCTGGGACGGCTTTCGCCACGGCCCCGAGGCGGCGCGCACGCGCTTCGCGTTCGACGACACCTTTGCCATCGACCGGCTCGACCAGGAACTGCCCAGGCTGCTGGAAAACCAGGCCGCGCTGCATTACGCCATCGGCCACGATCCGGCCTGGGACGCACGCGTGCTCGGTTGGCTCAACGCCGTCCGCGCCAAGGCGCGCGCCGGCATAACCGCCCCCGGCACGCTGCTGGATGCGCGCGCGCTGCTGGACGAGATGCGCCTGATCAAGGACACCGGCGAACTGGAATGCATGCGCCGCGCCGCCGACATCTCTGCGCGCGCCCACCTGCGCGCCATGCGTGCCTGCCGGCCGGGCATGGGCGAATGGGAGATCGAGGCGGAACTGCTCTACCAGATGCGCAAGGAAGGCTGTCAAGCGCCCGCCTACCCGCCCATCGTGGCCGGCGGCGCCAATGCCTGCGTGCTGCATTACGTCGCCAATGACCAGCGCCTGGTCGCCGGCGACCTGCTGCTGATCGACGCCGGCGGCGAATACGACGGCTACGCCGCCGACATCACCCGTACCTGGCCGGTCAGCGGCCGTTTCACGCCGGCGCAAAAGGAGGTGTACGAAATCGTGCTGGCGGCCCAGGCGGCGGCCATCGACGCGGTGCGTCCGGGGGCATCCTGGCAGGCGCCGCATGCGGCGGCACTGCGCGTGCTGACCCAGGGCATGATCGACCTGAAGCTGTTGACCGGCGAACTGGACGGTCTGATCGAGCAGGAAGCCTACAAGCGCTTCTACATGCACCGCACCGGCCACTGGCTGGGCCTGGACGTACACGATGCCGGCGAGTACAAGCTGAACGGCGAATGGCGACTGCTGCGTCCGGGCATGACGCTGACCGTGGAGCCGGGCTGCTACATCCGTGCTGCCGATGACGTGCCCACGGAGCTGTGGAACATCGGCATCCGCATCGAGGACGACGTGCACGTGACCGACACCGGCGCCGAGGTGCTGACCGCGCTGGCGCCCAAGAGCGTGGCCGCGCTGGAAGAGGCCATGCGCCATGACTGAACCGGCGCCGATGCACGCCGACGTGGCCATCGTCGGCGCCGGACCGGTGGGCGCGGCGCTGGCCGCCGGGCTGCGCGACGGCGGCCTGAACGTCGTCGTGCTGGAAGCGCGCGCGCGCCTGCACGCCGCCGACCCGCGCGCCATCGCGCTGTCGCACGGCGCCCGTCTGATCCTGGAACGCCTGGATGCCTGGCGCGATCTGCACGCGCGCACCACCCCGATCACCCGCATCCACGTATCGCAGCGCGGCGGCTTCGGCCGCGCCGAACTGCGCGCCGAGGACGCGCAGGTGCCGGCGCTGGGCTACGTCGCCGAGTATGGCGACCTGTATGCCGCATTGACGCGCGCGCTGCTCGACAGCGGCGCCCGCGTGCTCACCGGGGCGCGTGTCGAACATGTCGGCGCGACGCCCGGTTACGGCGCGGTGCGCTATCGCCGCGACGACGGCGAACACCTGCTCACCGCCCGCCTGGTGGTGCTGTCGGAAGGCGGCAGCCTGCCGGCGCACCAGCGCGTGGACAAGGACTACGGCCAATCCGCCGTGGTCTGCGTGGTGCGCAGCGACCGGCCGCACGACGGCCGCGCCTACGAGCGCTTCACACCGGACGGGCCAATCGCCCTGCTGCCGCTGGGCGACGCCTATGCGCTGGTGTGGACCACGCCCGAGGCGCTGCTGCCGGCACGTCTGGCGCTGGACGACGACACGTTCCTGGCGCAACTCGGTGATGCCTTCGGCCGCCGCCAGGGCCGTTTCTTCCAGGCCGGCCCGCGCGCCGCCTTCCCGTTGCGGCTGTCGCTGGCGCGCGCGTCCGGCTCAGCGCGTGTGCTGCGCATCGGCAATGCCGCGCACATACTGCACCCGGTGGCCGGTCAGGGTTTCAATCTGGGCTTGCGTGACGCCTGGCATCTGGCGCAAACCGTGCTCGACACGCCGCGCGAGCACATCGGCACGGCCCCCATGGCGGCCGCGCAGGCGCGTTCCCGCCGCTTCGATGTCGACGGCGGCAGCCTGGTCACCGACCTGCTGGTGGAAACCTTCTCCAACGACCTCTTGCCGCTGCGCCTCGCGCGCGGCGCCGCGCTGGCGCTGCTGGACCTGGCGCCGCCGCTGAAAACCCTGTTCGCGCGCAAGATGATGTTCGGCGCGCGCGCCTGGTGACGCGGCTTCAGCGCGTCGCTTCCTCGACGATCTCGCGCAGCAGGGCATCGATTGCGGCCAGCGCCCGTTGCGTCGCCGCGCCGGCGCCTGGAGCCAGCGGCCGGCGATAGCCGACGAACACGCGCTCGGCATCGTCCGGCGTGGTGTACAGCGTGATGATGTAGGGGCAGAACACCATGTTGGCCGGGTCCGCCTCCATCTGCGCCCGCGACAGGTCGGACTTGCAGAACTCGATCTGCTCGCCGCGCAGGTAGATCTGCCGCGTGGCGCCCAAGTCCTGACCGGTGCGCGCCAGCATGTCGGCGATGAAATTGAAGTGGTTGATCTTGATGCCGCGCGACTCGATCGCCAGCACCAGATCCTCTTTCACGTCATCGAACTTGGCCTGCTTGGACAGCAGCACCAGATGGCCGCCGTCCGCGTGCGCGGCGGCGGAGAACAACACGGTGAGGAACACGATCAGCAGGCGGCGCATGGCGGTCTCCGGTAGGGGTGATACGCGAACTGTAGCGATTCGCGCGACGGCGCGCATTGGTATGGATGGGCGATGGCGCGCCGGTCGGAACCCTCGCCCCGGGTGCACGCGGCAGTACACTAGCCGCCTTCCCACTGCCCGGCCTTGCGTCCCCCATGACCTACCGCTTCCTGCTCAACGGTCTGCTGGTGCTGGGCGCGCTGGTGGCGCTGGGCCTCTTGGCGCGCGTCGCCGGACTGGACGAGCTGCTGGGTACGGCATGGATCGACGCTGAGGTACGCGGCCAGGGCTGGCGCGGCGAGGCGCTGTTCATCGCAGTGGGCACGCTGGCGACCGCGGCCGGTTTCCCGCGTCAGGTCGTCGCCTTCATGGGCGGCTATGCCTTCGGCTTCGTCGCCGGTAGCGCGCTGGGCCTGCTCGCCGCCATCGCCGGCTGTGTCGTGACCTACCAGTTGGCGCGTCTGCTGCGCGGTCCGTTGCTGGCCGGGCGTCATTCCGAGCGGGCGCGGCGCATCGGCGAGTTCGTGCACGGACACACCTTCAGCATGACCCTGCTGATCCGGCTGCTGCCGGTGGGTAGCAACGTGCTGACCAATGTGGCGGCCGGCATCGCCCACGTGCGCGCCCTGCCCTTCTTCGCCGGGTCCGCGCTGGGTTACCTGCCGCAGACCCTGATCTTCGCGCTGGTCGGCAGCGGCATCCACCTCGACCCCGGGCTGCGCATCGGCGTCGGCGTCGCGCTGTTCGTGCTGTCCGGCGTGATCGGGCTGCACCTGTACCGGCGCATGCGCCGCAGCCGCAGGCTGGATGCCTCGGTGGAGAACGCGTTGGCCGGGCGCGAGACAGTACACTAGCGCCTTTCCCGTGAGCCCCGAGCGGACGCCCGCATGACCGATACCGACCCACCCATCGCCGTCTCCATCATCGCGCCGATCTACAACGAACGCGAAAATCTGCCCGATCTGGTGGCGCGCGTGGAAAGCGTGATGTCGGCGCAGCCTTACGGTTGGGAGTTGATCTGCGTCGATGACGGCTCGCGCGACGGCTCCGACCGCATCCTGGCCGAACTGGCGGCCAGCCGGCCGTGGCTGCGCCCGTACTTCCTGCGCCGCAACTACGGCCAGTCCACGGCCATGCAGGCCGGATTCGACGCCGCGCGCGGCGAGGTGCTGGTGACCATCGACGGCGACATGCAGAACGACCCGGCCGACATTCCCCGCCTGCTCGAACTGCTGGACCAGCACCCCGACATCGACATCGTGTCCGGCTGGCGCCGCAACCGCCAGGACAAGGCGCTGTCGCGCAAACTGCCGTCCATGCTGGCCAACCGGCTGATCTCCAAGGTCACCGGCGTGCGCCTGCACGATTACGGCTGTTCACTCAAGCTGTACCGGCGCGAAGCGGTGCGTTTCGTCAAGCTCTACGGCGAGCTGCACCGCTTCATTCCGGCCCTGGCGCACGAGTACGGCGCCAAGGTCATGGAAGCCGAGGTCAATCACTTCGCGCGCACCAAGGGTGTGTCCAAGTACGGCATCGACCGCACCGTGCGCGTATTGCTGGATCTGCTGTGGGTGAAGTTCCTGCTGCGTTTCCTGCACCGCCCCATGCATGCCTTCGGCGGCATCGGCGCGGCGCTGCTGGTGCCGGGGCTGGCCGTGCTCGGCTATCTCGCCGCGCTCAAGCTGTTCGGCCACGCCAACATCGGCGGCCGACCGCTGTTGCTGATGGGCGTGATGTTCACGCTGATGGGTGCCAACTTCATCGGCATGGGCATCCTCGGCGAACTGCTCACGCGCATCTGGCATGAGCCGGGCGGCAAGTCGCAGTACCTGCTGCGCGATCCGCCGGTGGGCCGGAGCGGTGGCGCCGCGGGAAGCTGACTTGCCCGCCACGCGCGCCGGCCGGCTGTTGCTGCTGCTCGCCGCGCTGACGGCGTGGCGCTGGCTAGCGGCCGCGCACCGCAACCTGGAGCTGTACGCCGACGAGGCGCAATACTGGTTCTGGTCGCTGCAACCGGACTGGGGCTATTACTCCAAGCCGCCCATGGTGGCCTGGCTGATCCGGCTGGGCACGACGCTGTTCGGCGACGGCGAGCTGGGCGTGCGCGCCGCCAGCTTCCTGCTGTGGCCGGCCACCGCCTGGGTGATCTTTCTGCTGGTGCGCCGGCTGTACCGCGACGAGACCTGGGGCGAGCGCGCCGCGTTCTGGTCGGCGCTGGCCTTCGCCACGCTGCCCATGGTCAGCCTGGGCTCCTGGCTGATCACCACCGACGCGCCGCTGCTGCTGTGCTGGGCCCTGAGCCTGTATTTCCTGGTGCGCGCGCTACAGGATCACGCCTGGCGCGACTGGCTGGCGCTGGGCGCGTGCTTCGGTCTGGGCATGTTGAGCAAGTACAGCATGGCGTTCTTCGTGCCGGCGCTGCTGCTGTATCTCTGGCTGACGCCGTCGCAGCGCGCACTGCTGCGCTCGCCGCGCCCGTGGGTCGCGGCGCTGGTGGCACTGCTGGTGCTCGCGCCCAATCTGTATTGGAACCTCCAGCACGAGTTCGTCAGTTATCGCCACACCGCCGAGATCTCCCAACTGCAACGGGCCTGGCTCCACCCCGGCGCGGCGCTGGCCTTTCTACTGGCGCAGTTCGCGGTGTTCGGGCCGCTGCTGGCCGCCGCGCTGGTCGCGATGACGGCGCGCCCGCGCCGGCTGTGGCAAGACCCGCGCATGCGCCTGCTGGCGCTGTTCTGCCTGTTCCCGCTGGCCGCCTTCGCCGGTCTCAGTCTGTTGTCGCGCGCTTTCGCCAACTGGGCGGCGTTCGCCTACGTCGCCGGCGCGGCGCTGGTGGCCGTGGGCCTGTTGGCGCGCGGCCGCCTGGCCTGGCTGGTGGCGGCGCTGACTTTCAACCTGCTGCTCGGCGCCACGCTCTACCACTACCATGATCTGGCGCGCGCGCTGGATTTCCCGCTCACGCGCAAGACCGATCCCACCTATCGCCTCGCCGGCAACCGCGCGCTGGGCGCTTTGGTGGCGCAACGGCTGGCGGAATATCCGCGGGCTCGCCTGCTCGGCGATGACCGCAAGAGTTTCGCCGTGCTGCTGTATTACGCCCGGCCGCGTTCGCTCGATGCCGTCTATCTGAACCCCGGCCGCGAAGTCTCCGACCATTTCGCGCTGATGGCCGACGTCGAACGTTCGCCCGACGGCGAGTTCCTGCTGGTCAGCCGGCATGCCAGCGACGAGCAGGTGCACCGCTGGTTCCGCGAAGTCACGCCGCTGCCGGGCATCCGCGTGCAGGTGCTACCCGACTACGCGCGCGACTATCACGTCTGGTCGGTGCGCGACTTCCGCGGCTACTGACGCGCGCGGCGCGCGCGCCGCCCGCTCAGGCGCCGGCGAACAACAGGTCGTTGACGCGCCGGACGAACCCGGCCGGATCTTCGAGCTGGCCGCCGTCCAACAGCACCGCCTGATCCAGCAGCAGCCCGGCCAGTTCGTCGAAGCGGGCATCGCTTTCGCCTTCCAGCCGTTTGAGCAGCGGATGCGCCAGATTGACCTCCAGAATGGGCTTGCTCTCCGGCACGGTCTGGCCCATGGACTTCAGCATGCGCGCCAGGTTGGCGTTCATGTCGCCTTCGTCCGCCACCAGACAGGCCGGCGATTCGACCAGACGATGGCTGGCGCGCACGTCCTTGGCGCGTCCCGCCAGCGCCTTCTTCAGCCGTTCCAGCAGCGGCCCGGCTGCTGCCTCGGCCGGCTCGGCCGGCGCTTCCTCTGCCGCGGCCTTGACCGACGACAGATCGACCTGCCCCTTGGCCACGCTGGCCAGCGGCTTGCCATCGAACTCGAACAGGTTGGACACCACCCATTCGTCGACGCGGTCGGTCAGCAGCAACACCTCGACGCCCTTCTTGCGGAACACCTCCAGGTGCGGGCTGGCCTTGGCGCCGGCCAGGGTCTCGGCGGTCAGGTAGTAGATCTTGTCCTGGCCCTCCTTCATGCGCCCGACGTAGTCGGCGAGCGAGACCGTTTCCTCGTCCGTCGTGGTGGAACGGAAGCGCAGCAATCGGGCGATGCGCTCCTTGTTGGCGTAGTCCTCGCCCACGCCTTCCTTCAGCACCTTGCCGAAATGTTCCCAGACCTTGGCGTAGTCGGCCTTGCGGTTCTCGGCGATGTCGTCGAGCAGGTCCAGGGTCTTGCGCACGCAGCCGTTGCGGATCATCTCCATGTCGCGCGTCTCCTGCAGGATTTCGCGCGAGACGTTGAGCGGCAGGTCGGCGGCGTCGATCACGCCGCGGATGAAGCGCAGGTAGGCCGGCATCAGCTTGCGCGCGTCCTCCATGATGAACACGCGCTTGACGTACAGCTTCACGCCGGTCTTGGCGTCGCGGTCCCACAGGTCGAACGGCGCGTGCGCCGGCACGTACAGCAACGCGGTGTAATCCTGGCGGCCCTCCACCTTGACGTGGGTCCAGGCCAGCGGGTCTTCGTAATCGTGGCCGACGTGCTTATAGAACGCCTTGTACTCGTCCTCGGTGATCTCGCTCTTGGCGCGCGTCCACAGGGCATTGGCGCGATTGACGGTCTCCGCCTTCTCGACCTCCTCGCCGGCCTCGTTCTTGTCGCGGCCGACGAACTCCACCGGGATGGCGATGTGGTCGGAATACTCGCGGATCACCGACTTCACCCGCCAGTCATCGAGAAACTCGCGCTCGCCTTCCTTCAGATGCAGCACGATCTCCGTGCCGCGGGTCGGCTTGTCGACCGTTTCCAGCGTGTATTCGCCGCTGCCGTCGGATTCCCAGCGCACGCCGTGTTCGTGGGTCAGACCGGCGCGCCGCGTGGTCAGCGTGACCCGGTCGGCAACGATGAAGCTGGAGTAGAAGCCGACGCCGAACTGGCCGATCAGTTGCGCGTCCTTCTGCTGGTCGCCGGTGAGCTTGCCGAAGAATTCGCGCGTGCCCGACTTGGCGATGGTGCCGATGTGCTCGATCACCTCCTGGCGGCTCATGCCGATGCCGTTGTCACGGATGGTCAGGGTGCCGGCATCCTTGTCGACGGACACGCGGATCTTCAGCTCGGCGTCGTCCTCGTACAGCGCCGGATCGGACAGCGCCTCGAAGCGCAACTTGTCGGCGGCGTCGGAGGCGTTGGAGATCAGCTCGCGCAGGAAGATGTCCTTGTGGCTGTACAGGGAATGGATCATCAGGTGCAGCAGTTGCTTCACCTCGGCCTGAAAACCCAGGGTTTCCTTGGTCGCAGCGGCGGTATCGGTCATGCGGATGGCTCCCTCGTGGAAAACAACGCGGAAGATAGGGGTGATACCGGCTTGTTCAAGGGCAAGAGCGGCAAAGGCCCGCCCCCTGCCCCGGCGCCCGCCGGAACGGGCTTACCCTGCGACCAAACCCCTGCCGTCCGGGCTCAGCTCGCCCGGCCGGCCGATCAGATAGCCCTGGGCATAGTCGACGCCGATGGCCCGCAGGATGTCCAGCGTCGCCTCGTCCTCGACGAACTCCGCCACGGTGGCCTTGCCGTACCCCTTGACCGCATCGTGGAGAGCGCGCACGAACACCACGTCGTCGGGATTGACGGTCAGGCCCTTGATGAACGAGCCGTCGATCTTGACGAAGTCGACCGGCAATTCCTTCAGGTACTGGAAGGAACTGTAGCCGACGCCGAAATCGTCCAGGCCGAACGCGCAGCCGAGAGCGCGGAAGCGCGCCATGATGCGCAGGGTGCCGGAGAAATTCGCCAGCGCGGCAGTCTCGGTGATCTCCAGCAGCAGGCGGTCGCCCGCCAGGCCGTGCCGGCTCAGCGCGGCCTGCATGGTCTCGAACGCCACGTCATCGTCGAAACTGCGGCTGGACAGATTGAGCGCGACGCGGATGTGTGCCGGCAGGCCGGCGGCGAAGCGCACCACGTGGTCGATCACCCACTGGTCGATACCCCGGATCAGGCCGGTGCCCTCGGCGACGTCGATGAACAGCCCCGGGGATACCAGCTTGCCATCGACGTTGCGCAGGCGCAGCAGCGCCTCGTAATGGTGGATCTCGCCGCTGGCGATGTGTTGGATCGGCTGGAAATGCAGGATGAAGCGCTGCCGTTCCAGAGCGCTCTTGATCTCGGCCCGCCAGAAGGCGCGACGGCCGACCACCTCGTGATACGGGTCATCGGGCGAATACAGGTGCCAGGAACCGTGACCCTTCGCGCGCGCCTGGGCCAGCGCGATTTCCGCGTTGGCCAACAGGCTGTCGGCATCGGCGCCATGTTCCGGGAAGGACACCAGGCCGACGCTGGCCGACAGGCGTCCGCGCAGGCCGGCCTCGGTCTTGTCCGCGCCCAGCCGCACCATGGCCTGGTTGAGCGCACGCGTGAGCACGATGGCATCGGCCACGGTGAGCCCCGGATAGGCCATGGCGAAATCGTCGCCGCCCAGACGCGCGGCCAGCGCCGGCGCCGGCTCCAGAGCCTCGATGATGCGCGCGAACTCGCGCAACACGTGGTCACCCGCTTCATGGCCGCCACTCTCGTTGACCGATTTGAATTCGTCGATGTCGCACACCAGCATGACACCCTGCGCGCCACGCCAGAGCACGGTGTCGAGTTCGCGCTTGTAGGACCGCCGGTTGTACAAACCGGTGACCCCGTCGTGCTCGGTCAGCAACACCAGGTCCTGCTGCGCCCGGCGATAGGCGGTCACGTCCAGCCCCACCGAGAGCGTGACGCCGTCGGGCTCGCCCAGACGCGAGTGGAACCACAGCAATTCCCGCCGCTCGCCATCCGGCCGCAGACATGCGCCCTCGCCGTGCGCCATCTCGCCTGCTCCGAGCCGCTCGCGCCAGCCGGCGTCCAGACGCGAAGGATCGGTGTCGAGAAACAGCGATTCGAAACGGGCGCCGATCAGTTCGTTGGCCTCGCGTCCGGACACCTGCACGGCCTGCGCATTGGCCAGCCGGATGCGGCCATCGTCGCCATGGGTCAGGATCAGCACCGGCGCGGTATCCAGCAGTCCGGTCACGAAGTCCCGCTCATGCTCCAGTTGAATCGCCTGCGCATGCAGTCTGTCCGCGTGCTCGCGCGCCTCGGCCTGCAGGCGCTCCAGCGTGTCGGCCAGGGCATGGGTCAGTTCACCGAGGCCGTCCACCTCGTCGGCGTACCGCGTCGTGCGCCGGCCGCCCTGCACCAGCCGGCGCGCCTCGGCATAACGGCCTTCGCCCAACAGCGGCAACGCGGACATGGCGCGGTACAGACGGTTCATGGTCGGACGCAACAGCATGAACAACAGGGTCAGCGCCGTGACCAGCACCAAGCCGGCCAGGATGAGGCTGGAACGCACGGCCGCGGCGCTCTGCCGCAGTTCGGCCGTGGCATCCCGGATCATCAGCAGTCCCACCGGCAGTTCCCAGCCCGCAGGTGTGGCCAGCGCATGCAGGCGAAAATAACGGCTGCCATGGCGCAATTCGCTCGACGGCGCATGCGCATCCCGCGCCAACCAAGCCTGGACGACGGCCTCATACTCGGCACCGCCGCTGACCGAGAGCGTGCCTGCCCGCGCACCATCGCCATGCTTGGACGCGATGACCGCAAGCTCGGCACCGGACAGACGCCGAAAATCGATCACCAGATCCTGCAACCCCGCGGCCAGCACCAGCGCACCGATATCCCGACCTTCGCGCATCAACGGCAGCGCGGCCACCACCTGACAGGCGTCCGCGCAACGCAAAGCATGCGTGGGCGCCTCGGCGCGCAGGGCGGCGCGTCCCAGTATCTCGCCGCGCGGCTCGCCCTCGGCCATGCCCCAGGCCCGCAGCGTGCGGCCATCGGCGGCATGGAAAGCGACATGATCCACGCCCTGATGCAGGTTCAGGTCGGCCCAGAACGTCTCGAACAGTTGCGCGAGCGCGGCGCCGTCGCCGGCCGCGACCGCCGCGCGCGCGCCAGGGAGGTCGCCCACCAGCGTGCCGAGCGCATGCAGGCGGGTGAATTGCTGCTGCAGCAGACGTTCCACCAACGCATCGGCGCGGGCCGCCACCAGACGCGCCTCGGCGGTCGCGCGTTGGTCGAGCTGGCGCAGCGCCAGCAGCGTGAACGCGACGGAGGCCAGGATCAGCGCCAGCGCCGCGAACGTCAGGATCTTGGCGCGCACACTCCACAAGACGCGCGGCGTTTCGCCGCCCGGCTCGTCGGACGACAGGTCGGCAGCCATGACGCCACGCTGTCCGGATGTCAGAGTACCCATGCGCCACGCCTCCCCCGCATCGCGTCACCCGCGCTCATCCGCAGGCAACTCGTTCTAGAAATACCAGGCCGCCTGCAACAGCACCATGTCCCACGCGCGCTTGCGTCGCTGCGGGTCGGGATTGTCGATGCCCGCCAGCCAAGCGGTGCCGTCGACGTGATGGTATTCCAGCCACAGCGCGAAGCGATCGATGTCACGCCGCATACCCAACACCCAGTCGCGGGCGTAGCGGGTATGGCCGGGCCGGCCCGTCAACACGGCGAAGCGCGCGCCGTCACGGTCCTTGCGGTCCAGATACAACACGTCGTAGCGCGCATAGGCCCGCCAGTCCTGGCCGAAGCGGCGGGTCGCCTGCACATACCAGGCCTCCAGCGTGTTGTCCGGGTTGGGGTCCATGATCGGGCCGTAACCGCGTGCCTGGTTGGTGGTTTGCGCATACTCGCCGGTCACCGACCAATGTTCGTCATTGTGTTCCACCGACAGCGCCCAGGTTGGCAGCGTGTGCCGGCCGGGGCGCAACGGATCGGGGCTGCCGGCACGATAGCGCATGTTCAATTCGCCCACCGACAGGCCCAGGCGCCAGCGTCCTCCGTCCGGCTCGACCAACACCTGACCCATCCACGAGTTGGTGCCCTGGAAGCGGCCCGGCATGTCGCCCAGCAGGAACATGTATTCCATATCGGCGTCGTCGACCTGCGGACGCAGCGCGCCGAGCTGCCAGGACAGACTGCCGAACGACATGTCGCTGTCGCCATGCAGCGCGATGCCCGGCGCTGCCAGCACGAAGTTGCGGATCTGATCGAGATAGATCGATTGCGGCATGATCACGCCCGGCCGGGTATGGGCGACATCGCGGGTCACATTGAAGAATCCATAGGGATTCTTGATCTTGCCCAGACGTATGCCGACGCGGCTGGCCTCGTGCAGCCGCCAGCTACGGTCGATGTAGGCGTAGTCGACCCGCGGCTCGCCATCGTCGGTATCCCCTGCCCAGCGAGCGAGCACCTGCCCGGAAAGCAGCCAATCGGGATCGGGCCGCCAGGACAGGTTGGCGCCGAGCTCACGCAGGTCGAGACCGACACTGCCGTCCTTGGCACCACCGACACGATGGTCACTGGTCCACACCGCGCCTTGACTGGCGAAGCCATGCAACTGCACGCCGGCGCCCAGTTCCTGTGCGCCGGCCGCAACGGACAGCAGCGATGCGCCGAGCCATGCCGCGAGCCGCGCGCATCGCCGCCCAGAGCCGCGCACTCCCCCGCCGCGACCGGGCCGGTCACTGGATCGCGAGAGACTTGACCTGATCATGACTCCCTGCCTTTCTGACATAACCGATGGCGCCCGGCGTCGCGGCCACCCTACGCAACATCTCACGCTCGTCGGCGACCTCGATCGGCGCCTGCGCCATGCCCGAGAACACCAGCCGATCCCAGTTCTGCCGCAACTGATAGGGATAGAGATCGAGCCGTGTCTTGACGAACGCGACATGGGTCGGATGGCGGTCGGGCAGCACGAACACGCGCACCGCTTGACCATCGCTCCATTGGGTCAGACGCATGCCGAACATCGCGCGCGCGCTGGCCAGCGTCAGCGCCTGTTCCGGCACGCCGCGATGGGCGATGATCTCCACCGCGTGGGCCAAACCGCTCGCCAGGAGCAGCAGGATCAACAGCGTCGCGCGCACGTCCCCCTCGCGGAGCCTGGTGTCATCGCGCTAGCGTAGGCCGAGCACATCCTGCATGTCGTACATGCCCGGCGCGCCGCCGGCGATGAAGCGCGCCGCGCGCAGCGCGCCCAGCGCAAAAGTCATGCGGCTGCTGGCCTTGTGGGTGATCTCCAGACGTTCGCCGGTGCCGGCGAACAGGACCGTGTGATCGCCGACGATATCGCCGCCACGCACCGTGGCGAAACCGATGGTACGCGGATCACGCTCGCCGGTGACCCCTTCGCGACCGTACACCGCGCACGCCGCCAGATCGCGCCCGGTCGCCGCCGCCACCACCTCGCCCATGCGCAGCGCCGTGCCCGATGGCGCATCCACCTTGTGGCGGTGGTGCGCCTCGATGATCTCGATGTCATAGCCGTCGTCCAGCACCCGCGCGGCCATGTTCAGGAGTTTCAGCGCCAGGTTCACGCCCACGCTCATGTTGGGCGCGAACACCAGCGGAATGTCGTGCGCCGCGGCCTCGATCGCCGCCTTGCCGGCCGCGTCGAAACCCGTGGTACCGATCACCATGCCCACGCCCGCGGCGCGGCAATGCGCCAGATGACGCAACGTCGCTTCCGGGCGGGTGAAGTCGATGAGCACATCCGTCGTGCGCAGCGCGGCGTCGAGATCGTCGCTGACGCACACGTCCAGCACCGTGCCGATCAGTTCGCCGGCATCCCGCCCGAGACAGGCGCTCTGCGCGCGGTCGAGCGCGCCGGCCAGACGCATGTCCGACGCCGCGGCCACCGCCTCCAACAGAGCCCGGCCCATGCGCCCGGAAGCACCGGCAATGGCGACGCGGATCACGGCCGCGCCTCCGTCTTCATGCCGGCAGCGACCACGTCGCCCTCCACCCCTTTCAGCACGCCATCCTCGAACATCACGCTGATGCGCCGCTGCTCCAGCGTCCGCCCGCGCCGCTGGTCGATGTACACGTAATCCCAGCGGTTGTCGCGAAACGGATCGACCACCAGGGGTGTACCGAGGATGAAACGCACCTGCGCCGGCGTCATGCCGGGCTTCAGGCGATCGAGCATGTCCTGCGTCACCCGATTGCCCTGCTGGATGTCGATCTTGTAGGGCGTGATGCGCGCCACCGGGTTGGACCAGGTGCCACAACCGGCGAGCGACACCAACAGCAGGCAGGCAAGGACACGTGCAGGAGGGGACGCGAAAACGGACATGAGCATGGCGGATGGGGCAAGCCGCGCTATGATAGCGCGCAAGTCCCAGCCAAGACATAGCGATGACGCACAGCGATCAACTCAAGACCATGGGCCTGAAGGTCACCGGTCCGCGCCTGAAGATCCTCGATCTGTTCGAACACACCGACCGCCGCCACCTCACCGCCGAGGACGTCTATCGCCTTCTGCTCGCCGACAACATCGACGTCGGCCTCGCCACGGTCTATCGCGTTCTCACCCAGTTCGAGCACGCCGGCCTGCTCATCCGCCACCACTTCGACAACGACAAAGCCGTGTACGAGCTCAACCGCGGCAACCATCACGACCACCTGCTGTGCCTGCAATGCGGCCATGTGGAGGAGTTCTTCGACGAGCAGATCGAACGCCGCCAGCGCGCCATCGCCAAGGAGCGCGGCTACAAACTGGCGGAGCACGCGCTGCACCTCTATGTCGACTGCGAGAAGCAAGACTGTCCCCACCGCGGCAAACCGCGCAGCCAGCTCGATTGAATGCGACCGGCGGGCCGCGCGTAACCGCACGTGTGCCGGGCGGGCGGCGGGCACGTCGGCGCAGCGGCAGCGAACCCGGAAGGAAACCTGGGGGCATGCGAAAAACCTGGATGAATTGATTCAGGCCGCTGGAATCGCCGCGCTTCAATGAGGACGGGGCGCGAGGCCCCGGAAAACCCGGCCCGGTGCCCGTGGCCGCCTGGATCAAGGAGCTGGCTTCAATGAGGCCGGGGCGCGAGGCCCCGGAAAACCAGCAAGAGGCCGCTGCTATGGACGTGCTGATCGCGCTTCAATGAGGCCGGGGCGCGAGGCCCCGGAAAACGGCTTGACGGGGCTGCCATCCTCCCGCGTGGTCGAGCCGCTTCAATGAGGCCGGGGCGCGAGGCCCCGGAAAACGCTGTGCGATCCAGCCG
This sequence comes from uncultured Burkholderiales bacterium, assembly GCA_937949525.1. Classification (GTDB taxonomy): domain Bacteria; phylum Pseudomonadota; class Gammaproteobacteria; order Burkholderiales; family Thiobacillaceae; genus PFJX01. The sequence goes on from CALEDT010000034.1 coordinate 34,207, forward strand.
A
>CALEDT010000035.1 GCA_937949525.1 uncultured Burkholderiales bacterium
CGGCCAAGGCCAGCGTCAGCCTGGACGCCGCGCTGGCGGGCGACCTGAAACTGTGGATCGGCACCACCGACCTGCTGGACGACGAAACGGGCCTGGATGCCGACCTGTACGGCGCCGACATCCTCGCCCATCCGGATTTCAGCAGCGGCGGGGGCGGCGACGCGGATGTCGACTTCGAGTACTGGGTGGAGACCTTGAGTTTGTGACCGGCACAGGCCAGCGGTTCGCGGACCAGGCGTCGCCATGGGGTTCCGTTTGTGTTCAGATGGCGCTGTTGGTGGCCATGCAGGTGTGTTAAACCATGTGCCCGCCGGGGATGTACCGCGTCCCCAGGGCCGTCCCCGCGCAGGCGGGTTTTTTCTTAATCGGCAATTGGAGAACGTGGATGTTTCAGAAACTGGTGCCCGTCAATATCGAACGTCATGCCAAGAAGAAGATCAAGCAGGCCGAGGGTTTCGGCTTCGCCGCGGGGTTTCACATCGCCTCGGTGATGATGCATGAGTTCGCCCGCGCCGCCGCCATCTACCCCATCGTGTTCATCGAGGACCAGCAGCAGGACGAGTTCCGGCCAGTGGTGCTGCTGGGCCTCGACGCCAACGAGAACCTGTTCGTCGCCGCCGACGGCAAGTGGCAGGCATCCTACGTGCCGGCCATCATCCGGCGTTATCCGTTCGCGCTGGCGCGTACCGACAAGGAAGGCCAGTTCACGGTGTGCATCGACGAGGGCAGCCCCCTGGTCAGCGACGAGGAAGGCAATGCCCTGTTCGATGACAATGGCGCGCCGACCCCGGTGATCGACAACGTCAAGCGTTATCTGGGCGAGTTGCAGCAGATGGAGATCATCACCCAGGCGTTCTGCAAGTTCCTCGGCGAGCACAACATGTTCACGCCGTTGAACATGCGCGTGCGCGACAACGACCGCGTCAAGAACATCACCGGTTGCTACGTCATCAACGAGGAGCGTCTGAACAACCTGTCGGACGAGCTGTTCAAGGAGATGCGCGACAAGCGCTACCTGCCGGCGATCTATGCCGAACTGATCTCGCTGGCGCAGATCGACCGTCTGGTCATGCTCAAGGATGAGCGCGTGGCCGAGGCTGCCGCTGACAAGAAGGACGCGAAGAAGGCCAAGGCGGCGGGCTGAGCATGACCTTCGCCGCGGGCGCTGCCGCCCGTTTCCATGATGCGGCACGCAAGGACGTGCGGGCGGTGGCTGGGCGTGGCCGCAGGACGCGGGGCCGCGTGCTGCTTGGCGGGGCCCTGCTGCTCGCCGCCTGGGTCGCCGCGCAGGCGGCACAGGCCGGGCAGGCCGCGCCGACGGACATCGTCATCGATCTGGCCGGGTTGCCGACCATCCCTGCGCGAGGCGAGTTTGCGCTGACGCCGCGCCTGATGGTGCAACTGGCGCTGGCGCGCAACGCCGACGCCAGTTATGCGCGCCTGGCATCCGAGGTCTCCGGGCACCTGGCGCACGCCGAGTCGGGCCTGTTCGAAGTGGTGGCCTACGGCGGGGTGCGGCATGAGGACCGCAAGCGCAAACGTTCGGCGCAGGACATCGGCGGCAACTCGGTGCTGTCGCCGCAGTTTCGCGAACTGGTGCTGGACGAAAACGTGTATCAGGCGGAAATGGGCGTTCGTCGCCGTCTCGCCATCGGCGGCGAGTTGAGCCTGTCCTACAAACTCGGCGCCCGCAACAACAACCTGATCGCGGTCTCCAATGCCGAGCGCAGGGACACGGAATACGACGGTGCGCTGGCGCTGACCTTCAGGCAACCGCTGCTGCGCGGCTTCGGCAGCACGGCGGTGGAAGCCGACCGCAGGATCGCCGAGCTGGAATGGGCCATCACCCGGCAGCAGTACAAACAGCAACTGCTGCGCAGCGCCAGTGAGGCGCTGACCGCCTACTGGCAGTTGCATCGCGCCTGGGAGACGCTGCGCATGCGGCGCGAGGCGGTGCAGCGTGCGGAGGCGGCGTTGCGCGACATCGAGGCGCGCATCGGTGGCGGTCGTCTACCGCCGCGTGGCGCGCTGGAGGCGCGCAGTGCGCTGACCGCGCGGCGGGCCGAGGCGTTGCGCGCGGAACAGGGGCTGAGTGAAGCGGAGTCGCGCATCAAGAGCCTGCTCAACCTGGGCGACGACGACTATCGTGACCTGCGGCCGCGGCCGGCTTCCGCGCCGCCGGCGGGTGGCCTCCCCGTGGCCGTGGATGGCGATCGTCTGGAACGGGCGCTGAGCCGCTGGCCGGGGATGCGCATCGCCGAACTGAAGCGCCAGCAGGGCGGCGTACGCCTCGATTTCGCCGCCAACCAGAAGCGGCCGCAACTCGATCTGACCGCCAGTTGCAGTTCCACCAGCCTGTCCTACCGGCGCAGCGATGCCGCCGACGATCCGCTGCGCGGCGACTATCCGGACTGTTACGTCGGCCTGAGCCTGGAAATGCCGCTGCAAGGCAATGTGCGCGCCTCGTCGCAGCATCTGGCGCAGCGTGCGCGCATGAGTCAGTCCGACATCGAAATCCAGGCAGTGCGCACCACGCTGACCAATGACCTGCACCTGCGTGCCCGGCAGTTGGAACGGGTGCGTCAGGAAGTGGCGGAGTACCGCCGCGACGTCGAACTGCGCGCGCAGTTGCTGGCCTCCGAGCGCACGCAGTTCGAGCTGGGGCTGTCGCGGCTGAGTCAGGTGATCGCGCGCGAGAACGAATGGGCCGCCGCGCGCGAGGCCCTGCTCGATGCCGAGGCGCGTCTGGCCCTGGCCGAGGTGGCGCTGCGTGTGGCCGATGGCAGTCTGTTCGATGAATACGGCGTCGATTGGCGCGAAGGCTGATCGGGCGCGGAGGAAGCGAATCTTGGCAAACAGGGGAACAGGGGTGATGCGTCGTGCCGGTGTACTGGGTCTGTGCTGGCTGTTGTCTCAGGCCATGCCGCTGCTGGCCGACGATTTCGTCGGCATCGTCTATCCGTCGCGCGATCTGGCCCTGAGTTTCGGTGTCGGCGGCCTGGTGGCCGCGGTCAACGTGGATGTCGGCGATGCGGTCAAGCCGGGGCAGGTGCTGCTGGCGCTGGATACGCGCATGGCCGACATCGAAGTCGAACGCCGGCGGGTGGTGTTCGAGGACGGCTCGGAACTGCGTGCGTTGGAGGCGCGCGAAGTCATCCTCGCCGAGCTGCTGGACGGCGCAGCCAAGCTGTTCGAGCTGACCGGCGGCGTCAGCCAGGAAGAGGTGCAGAAGCTCAGACTGGAACTGGGCGATACGCGCGGGCGTATCGAGCAGGTCAAGGCGCGCAAACGGCGGGAGGAGCTGGAATACCGCGCGGCCGAGCAGGAGCGGCAGAGCCTGCGTCTGCTGGCACCGGTGGCCGGCATCGTCACCCGGGTCGAAGTCGACGTGGGCGAGTGGGCCAAGCCGGGCGAAGCGGTGGTGCAGATGGTGGACGTCGCCCAGGCCTATCTGCGTGTCAACGTCACACCCGCGGCGGCGCGCGCGCTCAGGCCGGGTCAACGGTTGCCGCTGTCGGTGGAAGGCGTCGGCGCGCTCAACGGCCGGATCAGCTATGTCGCGCCGGTGGCCGATGCCGCCAGCGGCCTGGTCGAACTGCGCGTGACCTTCGACAATCCGCGTGGCCAGGTGCGGCCGGGCAGCGCCGGCCGTGTACGTGTCGGCGGCAGATGAGCGTCGATGATGCAGGGGACCTTGATGCAGTCCGAGCCGCAGTCCGGGATCAGCGCCGCCGGTGAGGCGGTCGGGCGGCCGGCCCGGGAACTGGACGCGCGCCAGTTGATCGAGGCGCTGCACGGCCTGCGCCGCGAACCGGCCGATGCCACCTGGTGGCCGCGCTTCTGCGCGCTGGTGGCGCCGCTGGCGCGCGCGCGCACGGCGCTGATCACGCAACGCACCCGGGCGGGCGAGGACTGGCGCCTGCTGGCGGCGGCCAGCCCGGAGGTGGCGGATCGGTTGGATTTGTGGCGCGAGGTGCTGGCGGCACTGGCCGAGCGCGCATTGCGCAACGGCTATGCCTACGCGCCGATGCGCGACGAGGCCGGCGTCGGCCGGATTTATGCCGCGGTGCGTGTCGGTGCGGCCGACGATCAGATCCTGCTGGTGCTGGAAATCCCCGAGATCGAGCGGGCCAGGCTCAACGAGTTGTTGTTGCGCGTGCAACTGGTGGCCGATGTGCCACCCACGTCGCCACGCGGAGAAGCGCGGGCCGGCAGCACGCTGGCACCGGATGCAGCGCCTGCCGAAGCGCGCTTGCAGCCGGTGCCGCCGCCGGTCGCGGCGCCCGGGACCGGCGTGGTGTCGGCGGACGAGGCAGCGGCAGCGGCGCCGCCGGCAGGCGAGGACGCCGCACTGGCCGAACTGCTGGACGTCAACGCGCTGGCGATGCGCGAGACGCGCTATGGCGCCGCCGGCATGGCCCTGGTCAACGGCCTCATGGCGCGTCTGGGCTGCGCGCTGGTCGCGCTGGGCTGGCGCCACGAGGGTTACGTCCGCATCGAGGCGATCAGCCACCTGGACCGCTTCGAGCGCAAGACCGAGCATGTCAATCTGCTGGAGGCGGCCTGCGAGGAAGCCGCGGACCAGGAATGCGACATCATGCACGCCGGCGGGGAGGACGACGGCACGCTGGTCGTGCAGGCGCACGAGCGCCTGCGGCGCGCCATGGGCTACAGCCAGATCTGCACGCTGCCGGTGCAGGACGGCGGCGATCACAGTCAGGCCGTGCTGTTGCTGGCCATGGATCGGGGCACGCTGCCGGCGCGCGTGCTCGGCCATGTGCATCTGACGCTGGGGTTGATCCTGCCCTGGCTGGTGCCGCTGCGCGAACGCGACCGCTGGTGGGGTGCGCGTCTGGGTGGCTGGTCGCGCAGGCGTCTGGCTGCGCTGCTCGGGCCGGAGCGGCCGCTCACCAAACTGTTCAGCCTGTTGCTCGCCGGCCTGCTGCTGTACGCGCTGTTCGGCACGCAGAACTACCGGGTCGAGGCCACCAGCCAGCTCGGCACCGACAACACCCGCCTGATCAGCGCCAGCTACGACGGCTTCCTCGACGAGGTGCATGCCAGCAGCGGCGACACGGTGACGCAGGGCGCGCTGCTGGCGGCGCTGGATACGCGCGAGCTGATGCAGCAGGAGGCGGAAACGCTGGCCGACATCCAGCGTTTCCGCGCCGAGGCGATGAAGGCGCGGGCGATGCAGAACCTGGCCGACGCGGAGATCGCCCAGCGCCGGCTGGCCCAGGTCGAGGCGCGTCTGGAGCGCATCCGCTATTCGCTGGCGCAGTCGCGCGTGCACGCACCGTTCGACGGCGTCATCGTCGAGGGTGAACGCAAGGATCTGCTGGGCGCGCCGGTCAAGAAGGGCGACCGGCTGTTCCGGCTGGCGCGCATCGAGGGCCTCTACGTCGTGCTGCATGTGCCTGAAAGCGAGATCCGGTACGTCGAGCCGGGCGCATCCGGGGAATTGACCTTGCTGGCGAGACCGGATGCGCGCATCGCGTTCGAGGTGGAGACGCTGATCCCGGTGGCGCAGGTCAAGGGCCAGGATGGCAATCACTTCGTCATCCGCGGGCGCCTGCTGACGCCGCCGGAGCCCTGGTGGCGTCCGGGCATGAGCGGCGTGGCGCGCATCGACGCGGGCCGGCGCAACGTCGCCTGGATCTATACGCACAAGGCGGTCGATGCCTTGCGCATGAGGTTCTGGTTCTAGGACCCGCCCCGTGGCCGGCGCGACCTTCAGCGATTCCTGGCACCGCGTCGCGGAAGCGCGCGTGGGCCTGATTCCCAGCGTGCAGGTGCGCAAGCAGCGCTACCGCAATCTGGACTGGTACGTGCTGCAGGACACCTTCACGCAGAAGTTCTTCCGCGTGACGCCACAGGCGTGGGGTTTTCTCGCCCGGCTCGACCCGGCGCGCACGGTGGACGAGACCTGGCGCGCGTATGTGCGCGATCATGCGGACACGGCGCCCGGCCAGGAGGAGGTGGTGCAACTGCTGTCGCAGTTGAATGCCTCCAACCTGCTGCGCTTCCAGCACCAACCCTACAGCGAAGGCTTGTACCAGCGCGCCGAGATGCGGCGGCGCAAGGAATTGCAGGGCAAGCTGCTGGCCTTCCTGTACGTGCGCTTTCCGCTGGTCAACCCCGATGCCTGGCTGAACCGCATGCGGCCTTTGATCCATGTGCTGGTCCACCCGCTGATGGCGGTGCCGTGGCTGGTGGTGGTGATCGCCGGGGCGGCCGCCGCGCTCAGCCAGGGGCAGGCAGTGCTGGACGGGGCGCAGGGCATTCTGTCGCTCGGCAATCTGCCCTGGCTGTATCTCAGTCTGGCGCTGCTCAAGCTGTGCCATGAGCTGGCGCATGCCTTCGTGTGCAAGCGCTTCGGCGGCGAGGTGCACACGCTGGGCGTGATGCTGCTGATCTTCACGCCGTTGCCCTACATGGATGCGTCGGCGAGCTGGTCGTTCCGCTCGCGCTGGCAGCGCGCGCTGGTCGGCGCCGCGGGCATGATCACCGAACTGTTCCTGGCGGCCATCGCGGCGCTGATCTGGGCCAACACCGGCGACGGTCTGGTGCACAGCCTGGCGTTCAACGTCATGGTGGTGGGCTCGGTATCCAGCCTGCTGTTCAACGGCAATCCGCTGCTGCGCTTCGACGCGTACTACATCCTCAGCGATCTGGTCGACATTCCCAATCTGTACCAGAAGGGCGCGCAGCAATGGCTGTACTTCGGTGACCGCTACCTGATGGGTACGCCCGGCGCGACTTCGCCGGCACGGGATCGCTGGGAATGGTGGTGGATGACCGGCTACGGTCTGCTCAGTTATCTGTACCGCTTGCTGATCATGTCCGCCATCATGCTGTTCGTGCTGGACCAGTGGTTCGTGATCGGTCTGCTGATGGTGTTCGTCGCGTTCTACACCCTGGTGGGCATGCCTTTGCACAAGTTCTACCAATATCTGACCGGCCCGCGCCTGCACCAGAACCGGGCGCGCGCGATCGCGGTCACGCTGCTCTTGGCGACGCTGCTGGTCGGCCTGATCGGCGTGCTGCCGCTGCCCGGATCGATCCGCGCCAACGGTGTGCTGGAAGCCGAACAAAGCGCGCCGCTGTACAGCGGCGCCGAAGGCCAGCTCGCCGAACTGGTGGTGGAACATGGTGTTGCCGTGCGCCGCGGCGACGTCATCGCGCGCCTGCGCAATCCGGATCTGGAACACGATCTGACGGTCACGCGCCATCAGTTGGCCGAGCTCGACCTGCTGGCGCGTCAGGCGCTGCGCGGCACGTTGGCCGACCTCGAGCCGCTGCGCCAGCGGCGCGCTGCGCTGTTGGCACGCCAGCGCGAACTGGAAGGGCTGCGCCGTGAACTGGCGGTGGTCGCGCCCACGGACGGGCGCTGGGTCGCGCCCGGCCTGCACGAACTGCGCGATACCTGGATACGGCGCGGCGAAAAGCTGGGGGAGATCATCGCCGAGCAAGGCTACCGCATGACTGCGGTGGTGACCCAGGAGGATGCGCGCGCGTTGTTCGCTCGTCCGGTGGAGGGCGTGGAACTGCGTCTCGCCGGCCAGGCCGACCGCGTCATCGCCGCCGGCGCCATCACCCTGATCCCGTATCAACGCCAGGTGCTGGCCTCGCCGGCGCTGGGCTGGCTGGGCGGCGGGGAACTGGCGACCCGGCAGGAGGACGAGCGCGGCCAGCGCACCACCGAGTCCTTCTTCGAACTGCGCATCGCGCTGCCGGCGGAAGCGTTGGCCGGGGTGCTCGCGGTACACGGCCTGACCGGCCGCGTGCGCATCCCGTTGCCCGATCGCTCGCTGTATGCGCGGGCGCGCGAGTCGCTGCTGCAACTGGTACAGAAGCGTTACAAGCTATGACGCGCGCCGACACCATACCGCCGCGCTGGCCCGCCGCGCGCGACCAGCGCGGCGACACCGCATCGGGCTTCGCGCCGTGGGCCGGACGGCTGCGCCATGCCCTGGGCGCGACGCGGCGCGCGCTCGAGCGCGAACGGCTGCGGGTGGAGCAACGCATGGCCGGGCTGCAGGCACTGGACGATGCCGGCATCGAGCGCGAACTGGCCGGGCTGCGTGCTGCCGCCCGCCTCGGCCGGCTCGACGGGGCCGGCCCGGATGCCGGGCGCGCGCGGGCGTTGGCGCTGCTGGCGGTGTTGGCCGGGCGCGAGCTGGGCATGCAGCCCCATCGCCGCCAGTTGGTCGCGGCCCTGGCCTTGTGTGACGGGTTGCTGGTCGAGCTCGGCGACGGTGAAGGCAAGACGCTGGCCGCGGCCCTGGCGGCCATCCTGCACGCTTGGCGCGGGCGTTGCTGCCATGTCGCCACGGCCAACGAATATCTGGCGCAGCGCGATGCAGGCCGGTTGCGTCCGCTCTACAGCCGCTGCGGACTGGCGGTGGCCTTCGTGGCGCAGGCCATGCAGCCGGAGCAGGCGAGCACGGCCTACCGTGCCGACGTGGTCTACGCCGCCGGCAAGCAACTGCTCGCCGACCATCTGCGCGATCAACTGCTGCTGGGCGGCATCGACGATGCGTTGCGGCTGCGCCTGCGCCACCTGACCTCGGCGGGCGCGCAGCGGCAGCCGGTCATGCGCGGCCGGCAGGCGTTGATCGTCGATGATGCCGACACCGTGCTGTTCGACGAAGCGACCTCGCCGGTGATCATCTCCGCGCCGTCGGACAACCCGATGATGATCGAGGCGCTGGGTGCCGCGCGCGCGCTGATCGAATCGCTGCAGCCGGGGCGTGACTACCGCTATCACGAACGTCGGCGCGACATCGTGTTCACGCGCGCCGGCGAGCTTGCGCTGGACGGTTTGCAGCACCTCTTGCCGCCTTTGTGGCGCGCGCGCGCGCGCCGGGACGATCTGGTCCGTCAGGCCCTGCTGGTGCGTGACCTGCTGCGGCCGCAGCGGCATTACGTGGTGCAGCAGGGCAAGCTGGCCATCGTCGACGACCATATCGGTCGCCTGTTGAACCGGCCGGCCTGGACCCAGGGTCTGCACCAGGCCATCGAGATCAAGGAGGGCCTGGAGCCGACGCCGCCCTCGCGCGTGCTGGCGCGCATGAGCATCGCCCGCTTCTTCCGCGGTTATCGCCTGCTCGGCGGCATCGGCGTCGGCGTCGCCGCGCCCGCGCTGCGGCGCGAGGCCCGGCGAGTGTTCGGTCGCCTGGCGCTGCGTCTGCCGGCGGAGCGCGCGCCGCAGCATCAGGCCCGGCCGGTGGCCGTGTTCGCCGACCAGGCCGCCAAGCGCGACGCCGTGGTCGCGGACCTGCTGGATCTGCATGACCGCGGCGATGCCTGCCTGGTGGCGCTGCGCCGGATATCGGATGCCGAAGCCATCGCCCGTGAGCTTGCCGGGCGGCAGGTGAAATGCCAGTTCATCAGTACGCGCCAGGCGGGCGAGGTGGAGGCCGCGCTGGCCAATGCCGGCCGCAGGGGGCAGATCAGCCTGTTCCTGAATCTGGACATTGCCGGCGTCGATCTGCCCGCGCCGGAATCTTTGGCCGGACTGCACCTGTTGCAGTTCGAGGCGCAGGATCTGGCGCGCCAGGACCGGCGCATCCGCCACCTTGCCGGACGCGATGGGCGGACCGGCATCGCGCGTCAGTACCTGGCCCTGGACGACGATGTGTTCCATTACCACCTGCCCGCGTGGCTGCGCCGTGCGCACGCCCTGATCGCGCACCACGTGCCCGCTCTGCTGCCGCGCGCCAGCGGGCTGCTGCTGCGCCTGGCACAGTCCCGCGCGCAGCGGCAGGCGCGGCGCCTGCGCAGCATGCAGCCGCGCCGCGAGGCGCAACTCAATCAGCAACTGGCCTTCGCCGGCGACCGCGACATGGACGTCGGCGCGCAGCAATTCGCAAAACACTGAAAGGACGAACGAATGAACCGACCAACAGGATTCCGGGCTTCGATGAGGCGCTGGGGTATCGTGGCATGTGTCGCCGGATTGACGCTGGCGGGATGTGGCGGTGGTGGCGGCGGCGGCGCCGTCCCGCAGGTGACCGTGGCCATCGGCGATCCCGTCGCTTTGGGCAACAGTCCGATCGACCGGCTGGCCTTTCCGGTCATCCTTTCCGGGCCCGCCGCCGGTGACCTGGTCGTCACCTATTCCACCGCCGACGTGGCGGCCGTCGGCGGTGCGGCATGCAACGCCGTAACCGGACCCGACTATGTGCACGCGAACAACGCCGGCCTAACCATACCCTCCGGGGCCAGCAACGGCATCATCGTGATCCCGGTGTGCAATCCCGCGGCGTTCGTGGGCAATGCGGCGTTGCGCGTGAACCTGGTATCGGTGTCCGCCAACGGGCGCTTCGTTTCGGAAGCAACCCGGGTGGCCTACGGCTTGGTGCGCAGTCCCATCGCCCTCGGCCGTGGACTGAACGACACCGGCGTCGCGCAATGTGCCGGCTGGAACGCGCGTGGTGCCTGCCCGGCCAACGGGTTCGCCGGCCAGGACGGCGAGCACGGCCGCGACGCCGGCGCGCTGACCAACAATGATGCCGATGGCCACAAGGGCTTCTCCTTCGCCAAGGTCAACGCCAATGCCGGCGGCAACGCGCAGGTGCTGTCGGCCGGCTCGCCCGCTTGGGAATGCGTGCAGGACAACGTCACCGGTCTGCTGTGGGAGGCCAAGACCGGCGCCAACAAGGATGACCAGATGACCTACGCGGATGCGCTCGCCCACGCCGCCACACTGAACGCGGCACGCCATTGCGGTCACGACGACTGGCGCCTGCCCACGCCGCAGGAACTGGCTGGGCTGGTCAACGCCAGCGTCAGCCGCAGCGTCTCCATGCTCCCCGCCATCGATCCGACCTTCTTCGCCGAGCAGCAGGCCGGGCCCTACTGGTCCGGCAGCGAAGTCCAGGGCAATGCCGCCGAGGCTTGGGTGGTGGAATTCCAATACGGTCTCACCACCCATTACGCCAAGACCTCGTTGCGTGCGGTGCGGTTGGTACGCGGCACGCCGGTGACACCGCAGTTCGTGGCGCCGGCGGACGGCAGCGTCAAGGACACCACCACCGGGCTGACCTGGCGCGTCTGCGCGGATGGGCTGAGCGGTGCCGACTGCATGACCGGCAGCGCCGCAACCTACGACTGGCAGGCGGCGCTGAACCGCGTGGCCCAGGTCAATCAGGCCGGTCTGGGCGGCCACCGCGACTGGCGCCTGCCCAACCGCAACGAACTGGCTTCGATCATCGATTACGGTCGACGCAATCCGGCGCTGGACGACGGCGTGTTTCCCGGATTTCCCAAGGCGGGTAACGGCAATGCGCTGTCCTGCTGGACCTCGACGCCCTACGCGGAACAGGACGGTGTCGCGGGCAAGGCCTGGGCGGTCGATTTTCTCGGCGGCCATCTGGCCAATCCGGACATGACGGTGCCGCTGTGCCTGCTGCTGGTCAGAGGGTAGCCGCCCAGCGGTCGGCGCAGTCATGCGCCAACCGGGGATGGACGACCCGTCGTTCGACGTTCAAGGGGACACAACGATGTTGAAGCGCAACACGCTCACCCGCTCCAGGAAGCCGCTGGCGGCACGGATGCAAGCCGTTTTTCGTGTCGAAGCGCTGGAACCGCGCCTGTTGTTGTCGGCCGATCCGGTGATGGGGGCCTTGCAGGCCATCCTGCCGGTCGACGTGCGCGACGATACCGATGGGCCGGGCCGTTACGATCTGTTCGAGGACCCCGGTTACCGTGAGTTCGCCGCCCATCCGGATGTCGACGACGCACCGCAGCCGATCAGCGCGTTGCGCATTCCGGCCGACTCCGTGCCCCTGGACGAAGTCGGCATCGATGCGCTCGCCTTCGATCCGCAGGTGCGTGCCCAGGCCGGCGCGTTCATGGACGCGTTGCTGGCCGCGGCCGGACAGCCGACCGGCGACCACGCCGTGGTGGTCGAACTGACGGCCGAAGGCGAACGCATCCTGCTCGACGCCGCCAAGCTGGCCGAACTGCGCGCGACGCTGGCCGGCGACGCACCGCTGATCATCGGCGGCGACGACAGCAATGCCATCATCCGTATCGTCGATCCCTGGCAGCCGGTGATGTTCGCGCACGATCTGGTGCTGAAGAATCCCCGGCCCGGCGGCGAGGTGTTCATCGACACGCCGCTGACCACCGGATCGCTGACCATCTTCGGTTCCGGCCATACCACGACGCTGTCGGCCAGTTCGACCACTGCGGACAATGTGCTGATCAGCGATTCGGTGCGGATCAACGGCAACATCTCCATCACCGCCGGCAGCGACGGCACCGGCCATCTGCAACTGGGCAGCAACGCCAGCCACACGCTGGACGGCGATGGCGCCGGCGCCACCGACAGCCTGGCGCTGTACGCGCCGGGCAACATCCGCATCTTCGGCGCGGTGGGTGCCAACGACCCGTTCAGCAGCCTGATCATCGGCGGTGTGGACGTCGGCGGCACCATCGACCTACCCAACAACGTCACGTTCGACGGCGAGGTCACGGTCGATGGCACGCTCACCATCAGCGCCGAAGGCACCGTGATGTTCCAGCAGGCGGTGATCATCAACAGCGGCGGCAGCCTGACCATCCACGGCGCGGCCGAGGTGCGCTTCCAGGCCGGCGTGCGCCTGCAGGGCGTCAACGGAGGCGGTCAGCCCGGCCATCTGTTCATCGAGGCGGACGAGATCGACTTCGCCGGCGCCAGCGAGTCGGTGCGCGGCAGCGGGGTATTGACGCTGCGGCCGAGCACGCTCGGCCTGAACATCGAGGTGGCCTCGCCGCCGTTGAGTGTGACCGCCAACACGCTGAACATCGATATCGCCGAGATCCAGCGTTTCGCCGAAGGCTTCAGTCGCATCGTGATCGGCCACGAAGCCGGCGGCCATGCCGTCGATGGCACCGGCCACGTGCGCATCGGCGCGATGAACGTCCAGGACCAGCCGACGTTCCGCGACGCCGTGGAAATCTACGGCGGCAGCATCACCGTGGAGGACTACAACACGCCGCTGTATACGCTGCTGGTGTACGACGACCTCAAGCTGGACGCCGTCGACGACATCACCCTGTACAACAAGATCGAGGCCAGTCTGGGCGGTGCGTTGAAAAACATCGTGCTGTATTCGGCCAACGGCGCGATCGTGCAGGCCGATCGGATCAACGACGGCGTCAGCGGCGAGCCGATCCGCGCCGCCGACCTGAACGCCCGCGCCGCCACCGGCATCACGCTGCCGTACACCGAACTGAACACGCTGACCGCCGTGAACGTCGGCCCGACCGGCGACATCCGCATCACCGAGACGGCGGCGGGCGGCGCATTGCAGGTCAGCGGCATCGAGCAGACGCACGCCGGCGGCAGCGGCGGCGTCGAACTCGTCACCACCAGCGGCAACGTCACGCTCGCCGGCAGCGGCATCGGCGTGGCCGGCAGCGGTGGCGTGAGCGTCACCGCCGGCGGCGCTGGCACGCTGTTGCAGAACCAGGACGTCACCACCCAGGGCGGCGCGATCCACTTCGTCGCCGGCGCCGCCATCGTCATGGCCGACGGCAAGACCACCCGCTCGGTGCATGCCACCGACGACACCGGCGCGGTGAGCTATGTCGCCGGCACCGCCATCACGCTGAGCCGCATCGAGGCGGACGGCAGCATCGACCTGACCGCACAGGACGGCGCGATCAGCGACGGCCTGAGCGGCGACGGGCCCAACCTGGGCCTGGATACCGCGCGGGTGACGCTCAACGCGACCGCCGGCATCGGCACCGCCGCGGCGCCCATCCAGACGCTGATCGCCGGTCTGGCCGCGCGCAACACGGTCAGCGGCGGCCTGTACGTCGTCGAGCACACGGCGCTGCGCATCACCGGCGACAGCGGCGGCGGCAAGGCCATCGATCTGGCCGGCGTCGGCGGCGTCATCGCCATCGTCACCCGCGATGGCGGTCTCAGCGTCGAGGGCACGGTGGCCAGCAGCGGCAGCGCCGCCCAGGTGCTGCTGTCGGCGATGGAGGCAGACGAGAGCAGCGCATCCAATCTGGACATCCAGGCGGACGTCACCAGCGCCACCGGCAGTATCAGCCTGCTGTCCCAGGACGACCTGGTCATCGGTGCGGTCACCGTGCGCACGCTGGCCGGCGGCGCCACCATCGACGCGCACGCCGACGGCGCCATCGTCATGCATGCCGATGCGACGCTGGTCAGCAAGGACGGCAACCAGCGGCTGGTGGCGACCAGCGGCGGCATCACGCTGGGGCGGTTGAACGTGTTCGACGGCGGCCTGAGCGGCGAGGCGCACGTCAGCCTCGCCGCCAGCGCGGCCATCGTCGACGCCGATGCCGACGCCGACCCGCAGACCGTCAATGTGCGCGCCACCAGCTTGCGCCTGGACGCGCAGAGCGGCATCGGCAGCGGCGCCAACGTGCTGGAGACCGCCGTCGCCACGCTGGCGGCGGTCAGCCGCAACACCGGCGGCATCTTCCTGAGCGAACAGGATGCCCTGACCGTGGGCAGCGTGCAGGCCGTTGCGGTCAACCGCGTCAATGCCGACGGCAGCGTCGGCGTCGTCGGCGCCGGCGACGCCGCCATCGCCGGTGTGCGCACCGGCGCGGACGGCGCCTTGGTGCTGATCTCCGGCGGCGATACCCTGGTTGGCGAAGCACTGGAATCGGTCGGCGCCGGCCATGTGCGCATCGACGTAGCCGGCGCGCTGACCTTGGCTGCCGGCCTGGACGCCGGCAGCGGCCACGTCAGCCTGCTGGCCACGGGCGTGCTGACGCAGCAGGTCGACGGTGACGTGGCCACAGGCGGCAGCGGCACCATCGACGTGCTTGCCGACCGCATCGTCATGGCCGATGGCGCCCTGACCACGGCTGCGCTCGGCAACATCCGCTATGTCGCCATGGGCGAACTGACGCTGGGTGCGTTCGAGACGACTGGTCACGTCAGCGTGAGTGCGCAGCGCATCGTCGACGCGGGCGCGGACGAAGTGGACATCGTTGCCGACCACCTGCGCATCGTCACCACGGGGGTTGGTGACGGTGACGGCGCT
>CALEDT010000036.1 GCA_937949525.1 uncultured Burkholderiales bacterium
CGCCGCGGCGGATCGGACGTCGTTTTCCTCGACCACGACGAAATGTTTCGCAACCTTGGCTGGGAAACAGCCGTCATGGCCATGCATCACCCTAAAAACCAGGAATCGCCATGGGCCGACTATTTCGTCGATGACATCGAACTGGGCCACGAGTACCGCTGGCACCAGAAGGTCGTGATGGCCGCCAAGGTCATATACTCTTGGGAGGCCAAGCGCAAAGTAGGCGAGCTTTTGGATGGGTTTCCGGCGGACGTGGCACATGCCCATTGCATCTATCACCATCTTTCGCCCTCCGTTTTCGTTGAGCTAAAGCGGCGGGGCATCCCCATCGTCCTGACCGCGCATGACCTCAAGCTATGCTGTCCTGCCTACAAGATGTTGAATCGTGGTGGCGTTTGCGAACGGTGCAAGGGCGGCAATTTGCTGCATTTGCCCGTGTACAGGTGCATTCGTGATTCCGCAGCCCTTAGCACACTGATCATGCTAGAGTCGTACGCGCACCGGACTTTCGGCCTCTATCGTCGCCATTTGGATAAGGTCATCACACCAAGCCGGTTCTATCTTGAGAAACATGTGGAATGGGGCTGGCCCCGGGAGCAACTCGTCTACGTTCCCAATTATGTCGATGTGAGCTTGTATGAGCCGGGGTACGCACCCGGCGAGCACTTCTTTTACTTTGGCCGCCTTTCCCTTGAAAAGGGCGTGGGGACGCTGATCCGGGCCGCTGCCAAGGCGGGCGTCCGTATCAGGATTGCGGGGACAGGACCGGAGGGGGAGGCGCTGCGCGAATTGGCCGAACGCGAAAACGCCGCCGTGGAGTTTCTTGGCTTCGTAAGCGGTAAACCACTGTGGGATGAGGTTCGCGCCGCGCGCGCCGTGGTGCTGCCATCCGAGTGGTACGAAAACGCGCCGATGAGCGTGCTTGAAGCCTATGCCTGTGGCAAGCCCGTGATCGGCGCCAGAATTGGCGGAATCCCCGAGATGGTTCGGGAAGGCGAGACCGGCGCGTTGTTCGATAGCGGTAACGTCGATCAACTGGCCGAACAGTTGTCGCGTTTTGCCGGCTCGTCAGACCAAGATGTCAGCGCTATGGGCGAGGCGGCGCGCCGCTATGTGAGCGAGACGTTCACGCAGCAGCGTTATCGGGACGAGATGTTGGCGCTTTATGCATCGCTGGGGGTGAAGGTGTGATGATCGGGCAGATCGACAGAGAGTATCTGCGGTATGGCCTTGGACGCGCCGCTCGGCGCATCGCCAGCTATGGGCTGTACGAGGGCCGCCCGCTGACCACCAAGGGGCGTTTCATCAACCCGATGGTGTTCGGTTGGTTGAACGCACAGGCTATAGCCCCCGGCACCCCCACCGTGGAGCGCCCCGTGTTCATCACCGGGCTCGGTCGGTCGGGAACGACGATCCTCGGAATTCTGCTGTCCTTGAACCGTGCCGTGGGCTATTTGAACGAACCGAAAGCGATGTGGCACGTGATCGATCCGCGCCAGGACATCAACGGTAACTATTCGACGCAGGGTGCGCGCTTCAGGCTTGATCCGGCTCTTGTGACGGACGAAGTGCGGCGCCGTGCCCACCGTATCTTTTCCCGCTATCTCAGCGTAACCGGGGCGATGCGGGTGGTGGACAAGTATCCGGAACTTATATTTCGTGTCGGCTATGTGCGGGCAATTTTCCCGGACGCGCGCTTCATTTTCATTACCCGCAGCGGCGCGGACGCCATACCGTCCGTGGTCGAGTGGTCAAAGAAGCTCGGCGTCAAAACGGGCGGCCACGTCGATGACTGGTGGGGGCGGGATGACATCAAATGGCGCTATATGCGCGAGCAACTGATACTCGTCGATGATGCCTATCGGCCGGTCTGGGATTTGGCCACCCCGGATCTGGACCATCTGCATCGCGCGGCTTTGGAGTGGGTGATCACCATGCGGGAAGGGCTGATCCAACAGCAGCAGCATGCTGACGCCATCCTGCGCATTTCCTACGAGGATTTGCTCGCCGATCCGGCCAGCGTGCTGACCATGGTGCAGGCGTGGTGTGACGTTCCCGCCGACCCCGCGGTCATCGATTACGGGCGCAAGCGGTTGTATGACAACCCTTCGAAACACTGGCCAACCCTGAAACCCGAAGTCGATACGCTGCTGCGCGAGACGATGGCTGAGCTTGGCTATGCCGTGCCTTGACACGGCGGCCGGACATACGTACGACCGTGCTGTTCGCAGCCGGACAGGTGGCGAATTGGAAACGAATAAATGAATAAGACGTTGAGAATCATGGGCATACGCGGCGTTCCCGCCGCGCATGGCGGCTTCGAGACCTTCGCCGAGCATCTGGCCCTTTATCTGGTCAAGCGGGGCTGGCGGGTCATCGTCTATTGCCAGGAGCAGGGCACGGGCGAGGCGAGCCGCGACATGTGGGAGGGCGTGGAACGGATCAGAATTCCGGTGGCATCCTCCGGCCCTTCCGGCACAGTGGTGTTCGACTGGAAAGCGACGCTCGATGCCGCGCGCTCCAAGGAATTGGTGCTCACGCTGGGGTACGACACCGGCATGTTCTGCGCCCTGCTGCGTGTGCGTGGCATCAGGAACGTCATCAACATGGACGGCATCGAGTGGAAGCGCCAGAAATGGGGCAAGGCGGTCAAGGCGTGGTACTGGGTGAACGATTGGGCCGCCAGTTGGCTCGGTGATCATCTGGTCGCCGATCATCCGGAGATACAGCGGTATCTGGAACGCAAGGTTGCCGCGCGCAAGATCACGATGATTCCCTATGGCGCGGACCGCGTGACGGGGGCCGACACCACGCCTCTGGAAAAGTACGGGTTGACCTCGGGTAGCTATGCCATCGTCATCGCGCGGCCGGAGCCGGAGAACTCCATCCTCGAGATCGTGCGCGCGTGGTCGCGCCGGGCGCGGGGTCACAAACTGGTGGTGCTGGGCAAGTATGATCGCGCGCATGCGTTCCAGCGTCAGGTGATGGATGCGGCCTCCGATGAAGTGCAGTTCATCGGGGCGGTGTACGACAAGCCCGTGGTACAGGCCTTGCGCTTCCATGCGCTGTTCTATGTCCACGGCCATCAGGTGGGCGGAACCAACCCTTCATTGGTGGAATCGCTCGGCGCCGGTAACCCTGTGCTGGCGCACGACAACCCGTACAACCGCTGGGTGGCGGGAGATGGCGGGATCTATTTTTCGGATGAGGCAAGTTGCGCGCAGCGTGTCGATGAACTGTTGGCTGCGGCTTCCAGCGGCGACGGCGGGTTGCTGGCGACCATGCGGACGGCAGCGATCAAGCAGTTTGAAAGCGAATTCACCTGGCAGATTGTGCTGGAGAAGTACGAAAAGCTCCTGGAACAGTGGTTGCCAGCATGAGGGCGAAGGGCAGTCGGCGATGAACATTCTCACCTTCGACGTGGAGGATTGGTTTCATATCCTCGATAACGAATCCACCCGAACCATCGAGGATTGGGCGCGTTTTCCATCCCGCTTCGAGCCTTTCGTCGATCGCTTGCTGGAGATCGTGGCGGAACATCGCGTGCCGGCAACGTTCTTCTGCCTGGGCTGGATCGCCGAGAAGCACCCGAGCGTGGTGCGCAAGATACACGCGGCGGGGTATGAGATCGGCTCGCACTCGTATGCGCATCAACTCGTCTATGAGCAGACCCCGGAGGCTTTCCGGCAGGATTTCCTGCGCTCGCTGGGTCTGCTGGAGGACCTGACCGGGGAAAAGGTGCGTGCCTTCCGCGCGCCCGGTTTTTCCGTGACCCGGGCCACGCCCTGGGCGTTCGACGTGCTCCTGGAACACGGCATCGAGTATGACTCATCGATCTTTCCGGCGCCGCGCGCGCACGGGGGGTTCAGCGAGTACGGTGCGATCGGACCATCCGTCATCGAGCGCCACGGGGGCAGGCTGCGCGAGTTCCCCATCAACATCCTGGACGCCATGGGCCAAAAGCTGGTGTTTTCCGGTGGCGGTTATTTCCGTTTGTTGCCGTACCCGGTCATCCGTTCGCTGACCCGGCGTGCCGATTACGTGATGACGTACTTTCATCCGCGCGATTTCGATGCGCAACAGCCCATGGTGCCCGGCCTCGGGTGGGTGCGCAGGTTCAAGTCCTACTACGGGCTGGCGCAAACCGAAGGCAAACTGACCGCCTTGCTGAGGGATTTCGAATTCGTGGATGTGCGCACGGCGGCAAGCCGCGTGGACTGGGCGACGGTGCCACGCATCGCTTTGTAACCGGCGCAGGATTACGGGCAGTGCGGTCCGTTGGTTTTGGACGCATTCACGCCACACGCCCGCCGACATGACATTGCACTCACTGAGCGAGGAACGACATGATTCTGGTCACCGGCGGCGCCGGCTTCATCGGCGCCAATTTCATTCTGGACTGGCTCGCACAAAGCGCCGAACCGGTCATCAACCTGGACAAACTCACGTACGCCGGCAATCTGGAGAACCTGGCGACGCTCCGGGGCGATGCACGCCATGTCTTCGTGCACGGCGACATCGGCGATCGCGCCCTGGTCGGCCGTCTGCTGGCCGAGCATCGGCCGCGCGCCATCGTCAACTTCGCGGCCGAATCGCACGTGGACCGTTCCATCCACGGTCCGGAGGATTTCATCCAGACCAATGTGGTCGGCACCTTCCATCTGCTGGAAGAAGCGCGCGCGTACTGGCTGGGCCTGCCGGCGGCGGAGCAGGCCGCATTTCGCTTTCTGCACGTGTCCACCGACGAGGTTTACGGCTCGCTCGGCCCGGAGGACGCACCGTTCACCGAAACCACGCCGTACGCGCCCAACAGCCCGTACTCGGCCAGCAAGGCCAGTTCCGACCATCTGGTGCGCGCCTACCACCATACTTATGGCCTGCCCACGCTCACCACCAATTGCTCCAACAACTACGGGCCGTACCAGTTCCCGGAAAAACTCATTCCGCTGATGATCCTCAACGCCACGCGCGCCAAGCCGCTGCCCATCTATGGCGACGGCATGAACGTGCGCGACTGGCTGTACGTGGGCGACCATTGCGCGGCCATCCGCGAGGTGCTGGCGCGTGGCCGGGTGGGCGAGACCTACAACATCGGCGGCTGGAACGAGATGCCCAATATCGACATCGTGCGCATCGTCTGCGGCCTGCTCGACGAGCTGCGCCCGGATGCCGCCGGCCCGCATGAACGGCTCGTCACCTACGTCAAGGACCGGCCGGGTCACGATCGCCGCTACGCCATCGACGCGACCAAGATCCACCGCGAACTGGGCTGGAAACCGGCCGAGACCTTCGCTACCGGCATCCGCAAGACGGTGCGCTGGTATCTGGACAACATGGGCTGGGTAGAGAACGTGGCGAGCGGCGACTACCGTAAATGGCTCGATACCAACTACACCGGGAGATAACCATCATGCGCAAGGGCATCATCCTGGCCGGGGGCAGCGGCACCCGGCTGTATCCGGCCACGCTGGCGGTATCCAAGCAACTGCTGCCGATCTACGACAAACCGATGATCTACCACCCGCTGACCACGCTGATGCTGGCGGGGATACGCGACATCCTGATCATCTCCACGCCGCAGGACACGCCGCGTTTCGCGCAACTGCTGGGGGATGGCGCACAGTGGGGCATCAATCTGCAATACGCGGTGCAGCCCAGCCCGGACGGACTGGCGCAGGCTTTCATCATCGGCGCGGAGTTCGTCGGCGATCACCCGTGCGCGTTGGTGTTGGGCGACAACATCTTCTACGGCCATGACATGGCGCAGGACTTGCGTACCGCCAGCACGCGCGAGCGGGGCGCCACCGTGTTCGCCTATCGCGTGCAAGACCCGGAGCGCTACGGCGTGGTGGAATTCGACTCGGCCGGCCGGGCGATCAGCCTGGAAGAAAAACCCAGCCGGCCGAAGTCGCATTACGCGGTCACCGGCCTGTACTTCTACGATGCGCGCGTCGTGGAGGTAGCCAAGGCACTGAAGCCCTCGCCACGCGGCGAACTGGAGATCACGGACGTCAACCGCCAGTATCTGGACTGGAGCGAACTCAACGTGGAAATCCTCGGCCGCGGCCATGCCTGGCTGGATACCGGCACGCATGAATCGCTGCTGGAGGCGGGGCTGTTCATCGAGACCATCGAGAAACGTCAGGGCCTGAAGGTCGCCTGCCCGGAGGAGATCGCCTACCGGCTGGGCTACATCGATGCGGCGCAACTGGAGCGCCTGGCGCTGCCGTTGAAGAAAAACGGCTATGGCCAGTACTTGTTGGCCATGCTGAACGAGAAGGTGTACTGAAATGAACGTGATCCAGACCGACTTGCCCGGCGTGCTGCTGCTGGAACCCAAGGTGTTCGGCGATGCGCGCGGCTTCTTCCTGGAGAGCTGGAACCGCAGGACGTTCGCCGATCTGGGCCTGGAACTGGACTTCGTGCAGGACAACCATTCGCGTTCGGCGCGGGGTGTGTTGCGCGGCATCCATTACCAGATTCGCCAGCCGCAGGGAAAACTGGTGCGGGTGGTGGCCGGCAGCGTGTTCGATGTCGCCGTGGATCTGCGCAAGTCTTCGCCGCATTACGGTCGATGGGTGGGCTACGAACTGTCGGCCGAGAATCACCGTATGTTGTGGATTCCGCCGGGCTTCGGGCATGGATTTCTGGTGCTGTCGGAGCGCGCGGACTTTCTCTACAAAACCACCGAGTATTACGCCCCCGCGTGGGATCGCGGCGTGCGCTGGGATGATCCGGACATCGGCATCGTGTGGCCTCTGGAAGCACTCCAGGGCGGGCAGCCACAACTGTCGGCCAAGGATGCGGCCCAGCCGCTGCTCGAGGACGCGGAGGTTTTTGCGTAGGCGGTAGGTCGCCGTCCGGTCTTCAAGGCCAGCGTAGCGATGCAAGGACACATCGAGCAAACCTGCTGCGCGACCCGATGGTTGCGTTGGGCGCTGATCGCCCCTCGCCTGGCCGTTGGATCGGTCTTGCCGCTCGCGAGGGTTTTCGAAGTGCCCTATCGCCAAACCGCGGCCGACAACCTGTAGCATGATCCGTGTTTATGGCGTCGTTTCACCTCGACCTCCCCCCATGAAGATCGCCGTGCACCGGCGCCTGGCGTCCGGGTTTACATTGCTGGAACTGCTCGTCGTGCTGGTCATCATCGGCCTGCTGGTGGGCTACGTCGCGCCACGTTATTTCTCGCAGGTGGGCAAGTCGGAGGTCAAGGCTGCGCGCGCCCAAATCAAGGCGTTGGAAGACGCGCTCGATCAGTACCGGCTCGATGTCGGCCAGTATCCGGACAGCGAGCAGGGACTGGCGGCACTGAACGTCGCGCCGCCGGACAGCACACGCTGGCAGGGACCTTATCTGCGCAAGGCGGTGCCCCTGGATCCCTGGGGACGGCCGTATCAGTATGCCTCCCCCGGCGAGCACGGCGAGTTCGATCTGTGGTCGTTCGGCCGGGATGGCAGGCCGGGCGGCGACGGGGACGACGCCGACATCACCAACTGGTGAGCCCCGCCATGCGCTTCCTGGTCACCGCGCTGTCCAGTAGTGGCCGCGAGCGCATGGTGCTGGAGGCGGCGAGTGCCGACGAGGCGGCCGCTCAGGCGCGTGGCCAGGGTTACACCGTGCTCGGGGTGCGGGCCGAGGACACGCTGGCCACTTTCCGGGCGGCGCGCCGCGCCCGTTTCCCGCTCATGCTGTTCAGCCGGGAACTGCTCGCCCTGCTGGGTAGCGGCCTCAGTCTGGTGGAGGCGCTGCAAAGCCTGAGCGAGAAGGAAACCCGGGTGGAGACACGCCGTCTGCTGGAACAGGTGCTGGCGCGCCTGTATCAGGGCGAATCGTTTTCTGCGGCGATCGCGCATCATCCCCAGGCGTTTCCGGCTCTGTACGTCGCCAGCGTGCGTGCGGCGGAACGCACCAGCAACCTGAGCGAGGCGCTCGGCCGTTACGTCGCCTATCAGGAGCAGGTCGAACGGGTACGCAGCAAGGTCGTCGCCGCGGCCGTGTATCCGCTGCTGCTGCTGACGGTGGGCGGGCTGGTGGCGCTGTTCCTGCTGGGCTGGGTGGTGCCCCGTTTCTCGGGCATCTACGAAGGTAACCTCGAACATTTGCCCTGGGCGTCGCGCGTGCTGATGCAGTGGGGCGGGCTGATCGAGCGTCATGCGCTCGTGGTCGGGGTTGGCCTGCTCGCCATCCTGTTCGCGCTGGCACAGGGCCTGCGCCGGCCGCGCGTGCGTGCCGCGCTGTCGCGCCGCCTCTGGCGCCTGCCGGGGCTGGGCGACAAGCTGCACATCTTCCAACTCACCCGCTTCTACCGCACCGTCGGCATGCTGCTGTCCGGTGGCATCCCGGCGCTGACCGCGCTGGGCATGGCCGAAGGTCTGCTGCATCCGGAACTGCGTCTGCGCCTGGCGCGCGCGGCGGAAGACGTGCGCGCCGGCAAGGCGCTGTCGGCGGCGTTGGAACGGGCCGGCCTGACCACGCCGGTGGCGACGCGCATGCTGCGCGTGGGCGAGAAGAGCGGACGCATGGGCGAGATGATGGAGTCCATCGCCGCGTTCTACGACGAGGAACTGAACCGCGCCGTCGACTGGTTCACGCGTCTGGTCGAGCCGCTGCTGATGGCTCTGATCGGCCTCGCCATCGGCATCATCGTCGTGCTGCTGTACCTGCCCATCTTCGAACTCGCCAGCAGCCTGGAATGAGCCCGGAAAACGTGTCGCCCGCCGCCCGCATCGACCACGCCCTGGTACGCGCCGCGCGCGCCCACGGCCGGGGCGCGGCCGGGCTGGCGTATCTGCAGGAAGCGTTGGCGCTGCCGGCGCCCGAATTCCTGCGCGCGCTGGGCGCATCCTTTGCCTTGCCCACGCTGGACATGGCCGCACTGCGCGCGTTGCGGCCGGCATTCGAGCTGTTGCCGTTCAACCAGGCGCTGGCGCGCGAATGCGTCGCCGGCCGCAGCGACGACGGCACGCTGTGGCTGGTGTTCGCCGACCCGCTGGATGACCACCTGACCGATTGGGCCGAGCAGTTCCTGCGCGAGGATTACCGTAGCGCGCTGGCGCTGCGCGAAGACCTGCTGGCCTGGTTGCACCTGCTGGAAGGCGACCTCAAGGCCATGGACGGCGTGCTCGACGACACCCAGGGCGCGCTCGGGCAGGAGTGGGTGGAAGAAATCTCGCTCGCGGCGATCGGCGCCGACGATTCGCCGGTGGTCAGACTGACCCACTCGACGTTGTACGACGCAGTGAGCAGCGGTGCCTCGGACATCCATCTGGAAAACCAGCCGGCCGGGCTGCTGGTCAAGTACCGCATCGACGGCGTGCTGACCCAGGTGGCGCAGGTACCGGGACGGGAAATGGCGGAACAGGTGATCTCGCGCGTCAAGGTCATGGCGGAGCTGGACATCGCCGAGCGGCGCGTGCCGCAGGATGGCCGCTTCAAGGTGCGCATGCGCGCGCGCGAGATCGACCTGCGGGTGTCCATCATGCCCGGCGTGTTCGGCGAGGACGCGGTGCTGCGCATCCTCGACCGCCGGCAACTGGCCGACGAACTGCAGGGCATCACGCTGGAACGCCTGGGCTTCTCGGCCTCGTTGCTGGCCGGTATTCGCCGGCTTTCGCGCGAGCCCTACGGCATGTTCCTGGTCACCGGCCCCACCGGCTCGGGCAAGACCACCACGCTGTACGCCGCCATTTCCGAGATCAACACCGGCCGGGACAAGATCATCACCATCGAGGACCCGGTGGAGTACCAGCTCGACGGCGTGTTGCAGATCCCGGTCAACGAGAAGAAAGGACTCACCTTCGCGCGCGGCCTGCGTTCCATCCTGCGTCACGATCCGGACAAGATCATGGTGGGCGAGATCCGCGACGCCGAGACCGCGCAGATCGCCGTGCAATCCGCGCTCACCGGCCATCTGGTGTTCACCACCGTGCATGCCAACAACGTGTTCGACGTGATCGGCCGCTTCATGCACATGGGCGTCGACCCCTACAACTTCGTCGCGGCGCTCAACGGCATCATGGCGCAACGTCTGGTGCGCGTGAACTGTCCGCATTGCGCGGCGCCCTGCAGCCCGGCGCCCGACCTGTTGGCGCACTCCGGCCTGGACCCGGACGCCGTGGCCGACTGGCGCTTTCACGCCGGCGCCGGTTGCGGCCACTGCCGCGGCAGCGGCTACCGCGGACGCAAGGCCATCGCGGAGATGATGCTGCTCAACGACGAGCTGCGGGAACTGATCGTCGCCCGCGCCACCATTCGCGCGGTCAAGGAAGCCGCCGGCCGCGCCGGCGTGCGTCCGTTGCGGGCCGCCGCGCTGGATCTGGTGCGCAACGGCGAAACCACGTTGGAGGAAGTGAACCGTGTCACCTTCGTGGGTTGACCGGCTCAGGCTGCTGCGCATCGCGCTGGCGCCGGGGCGCGTGGCGCTGACCGGCGGCGGCATCGAGCGGGTATTCGAACACGGAACCGCGGACTGGACCGGCGCGCTCGCCGCGCTCGACGGCGCGCTCGCCGCCGTGCCGGCGCGCGGGCGACGGGCCGAAGTGGTGCTGTCGCATCACTTCGCGCGCCTGTACCTGCTGGCGCCGCCCGCCGTTTGGCTGCGCCCGGACGAGATGCGCGCCTGGCTCGACGAGCGGTTGTCCGAGGCACTGCCCGATCCGCGCGCGTGGCACCTGGTGTGGGACGATGGTCCGCCGGGTCGGACCGTCACCGTCGCCGCGATGCCACGCGCAGCACTCGACGAGTTGCGCACGCTGCTGGTCCGGCACCGGCTGCGCGCGCGCAGCCTGCGCCCCTGGCTGGCACGCCTGTGGCAACGCCGTGGCCACGCACTGCGGCGCTACAGCGGCTGGCATGGCATGCTGGAACCCGGACGCCTGCTGCTGGCGCGCATCGAACGCGGACGCCTGGCCAGCCTGTGTCAGCGGCGTCTGGGCGCGCAGCCGGCGCTGGAGCTGGCGGGCCACATCGCGCGTCAGGCCCTGCTCACCGGCGCGCCGGCACACGGCCCGATCTGGCTGGATCTGGCCGGCGTGCGCGACGACTGGCAAAACCTGGGCGGCGGGCTGGCGCCGCGCATCCTCGCCGACCGGGCGGATGCGGCCCGCGGATTGCTGACATGAGACCAACCACCGGGCTCGATTTCCTGCGTTCGCCCGCGCGTGCCGGCGCGCGTTCCTGGCTGCTGCTGGCGTTGGGCGTCGCCGCCGCGGCGGCGTTCGCCTGGGACCACGCGCGCGCCCGCGCCGAACACGCGGCGGCCGAGATTCGGCTGGCGCAGCAAAGGCCCCCCGCAGCGCGCGCGACGCCGCGGACGCAACGCGTGGACCCGGCGGAACAGGGGCGGCATCGGGCGGAACTGGAGGCGCAGCGGCAGTTGAACCTGCCTTGGGGCATCCTGATCAACCGCCTGCAAACCGAGCGCAGCGCCGATGTCGCGCTGCTCGCACTGGAAGCGGACGGCCGCCGCGGCGACTTCCAGCTCACCGCCGACGCGCGCGACCACCAGGCCATGCTGGCCTATGTGCGTCGGCTGCGCGCCGCGCCGGATCTGCGCGACGTGGCGCTGATACGCCATGCATCGGCCCAGAGCGACGGCGTCGCGGTGGTCAACTTCACGTTGCGCGGCCAGTGGAGCCAGCCGTGAGTGCGCGCGCCGCCGACTGGCTGGCCTACGCCGCCCACCGCATCGGCGCTCCCGGTCTGCTCGGTCTGACGCTGCTCACCGCGGCCGCGCTGGGCTGGCCGATGCTGACCCTGCCATTGCACGACCGGGCGGCCAGCGCACACGCCGAAGCGGCACGGCGGGCGGCATTGCCGCGTGAAGCCGCGCCCCAGCCACCGCAACGGGTGCCCCAGGCGGACCTGCCGCCGGCTGGCGAGGCGCCACGCGTGCTCGCCCGGCTGTTCGCCGCCGCCGCCCGTGCCGGTCTGGCGCTCGACCAGGGACAATACCGTGGGGAGCGCGATGCCGCCGCAGACATCGCGCGCATGCGCATCCATCTGCCTCTGGAGGGCGACTATCCGGCGCTGCGCGGTTTCATCGCCGAAGCACTGGCCGGCAATCCGGGCCTGGCGCTGGAGAGTTTGAGTCTCGCCCGCAAGGACATGACCAGCGCCAGCGTGCGCGCGGAGTTGCGCTTCGCGCTGTACCTGCGCGAGGCCAGGCCATGAATCCGCGCCACGCCATGCTGGTGCTGGCCCTGGCGCTGACGCTGGCCGCCGTCTGGTGGGCCACCCGCCTGCCCGACGACACGGCCGCACTGGTGGAGGCCGCGCCGCGTGCCGCGAAGCCTCCAGCCGCAGCGGTGGACGAAGGAGTGCCGACCACGCCGGCAGCGGCCAACCCGGCCGGCCACCGGCCCAGCCCGGAAGTGCGGTTTCCGATGCGCGGGGCGGATCTGTTCGCCGCCACCAGCTTCCGGCCGCCCCCTGCGCCGGTGATCGTGCTGCCGCCCCCGCCGCCGCAGGCTCCGGCGCTGCCCTTCCGCTACCTGGGGCGTTGGCAGGAGGACGGCGTCGACATCGTCTTCCTGGAAGAACGTGAACGCACGCATCTGGCGCGTCGGGGCGACCGCCTGGGCCACTGGCGCGTGGACGCCATCGGTGAACAGGCCATCACCCTGACCTATCTGCCCCTGGAGCAGCAACGCACCCTGAGACTGGCACCATGACGCTATCCGTACTGCTTCGCGCCCTGTCGTTCGCCGCCTTCGTCGGCGCTCTGGCCGGCTGTGCCAGTGACCGCGCCCTGCGCGAGGGTGAACGCCTGATCGCCGCCGGCGAGACCGAGGCCGGCCTGCGCCAACTGGAACAGGCCATGCAGACCCATCCGGGCGAACTCCGCTACCGCACCGCCTACATCCGTCAGCGCGACCTGGAAGTGGCGCGCCTGCTGATGCTCGCCGATGGCGCGTTGCGCGACGGCGATCCGGTCGGCGCGCGCGCGCGCTATCAACAGGCGCTGCAACTGCATCCGCACAACCCGCGCGCATCCGAGGGGCTGGCCGCCATCGAGATCAGCCAGCGCAACCAGGCGTTGCTGGCACAGGCACAGGACGCCGCCCGGCGCAACGACAACGAGGGCGCACGCGCGCACCTGCGCGCCATCCTCGTGCAGACGCCGGGGCACACGCAGGCACAGCGGCTGCTGCGCGAGCTCGAGCAGCGCGACACGCGGGTGGTGGTGGGCATCGACAGCATGCAACTGGGCGAGGAATACCGCCGGCCGGTGACCCTGGAGTTCCGCGATGCCCCGCTGCGCAGCGTATTCGAGGCGTTGAGCCGGCAATCCGGCATCAACTTCGTGTTCGACAAGGATCTGCGCACCGACCAGCGCGCGACGCTGTACGCACGCAACACGCCGATCGCCGATGCGCTGGACATGCTGCTGACCACCTCGGGCCTGGCGCGCAAGGTGCTCAACAGCAAGACGCTGCTGATCTATCCCAACCTGCCGGCCAAGCAGCGTGAGTACCAGGAGATGGCGGTGCGCAGCTTCTTTCTGGCCAATGCCGATGCCAAGCAGGTCATGACCCTGCTCAAGACCATCGCCAAGGTGCGCGACGTGTATGTCGACGAGAAGCTCAACATGGTCATGGTGCGCGACACGCCGGAGAGCCTGCGCGTGGCCGAGCGCCTGGTGCATCTGGCCGACCGTCAGGAACCGGAGGTGATGCTGGAGGTGGAAATCCTGGAGGTGAAGCGCAACAAACTGATGGAACTGGGGGTGCAGTGGCCGACCCAGTTGGGCGTGCCCAACATCACCAAGACGCCGCTGCTGGCGCCCAATGCCCAGGGCGTGCAGGTGCCCACCGGCGAGACCGTAGACACCCTGTCCAACCTGCCGCTCAACGTGCGGCGGCTGCGGCAACTGGGTTGGGGTGACCTGACCGTCATGCCCAGCCCGACCATCAACCTGCGCAAGGACGACTCCGACGTCAACCTGCTGGCCAACCCGCGCATCCGCGTGCGCAACAAGGAAAAAGCCAAGATCCACATCGGCGACAAGGTGCCGGTGATCACCTCCAACGTCACCTCCACCGGCGTCACCTCGGAATCGGTTTCCTATCTCGACGTCGGCCTGAAGCTGGACGTGGAGCCGCAGGTGCATCTGGATGGCGACGTGGCGATGAAGGTGGGCTTGGAAGTGTCCAACATCGTGCGCGAGGTCAAGAGTTCCACCGGCACGCTGACCTACCAGCTCGGCAGCCGCAACGCCAGCACGGTGCTGCGTCTGCGCGACGGCGAGACGCAGGTGCTGGCCGGGTTGATCTCGGATGAGGAGCGCGCCGGCGCCAGCAAGGTACCCGGTCTGGGCGACCTGCCACTGATCGGCCGGCTGTTCTCGTCCCATCGCGACGAGAAGAGCAAGACCGAGATCGTGCTGCTGATCACGCCGCGCATCCTGCGCGAGGTGGCCCGCCCTGAACTGGCCGAGAGCGAGTTCCTGGCCGGTACGGAAATGTCGCTGTCCCTGCAACCGCTGCGCATCACGCCGCCTGCCGCCGCGCCGGCACCCGCCGGCCGCCCCGCACCGGTTGGACGCGCCATGCGCCCGCCCGTGCCGCCGGGCGGCGTCGTGCCACCGGAAGCCGGCAATGATGCCGGCGCACTGCCCGGGCTGCCCGAGCCGCCGCCACGCGAGCTGCCCAGCGAGGCGACGCCGCCCGACGCGTTCGACCCCAACCTGCAGCCGGCACAACCGTGACACGCCGGTGTACCCGGGCCAAGGCGCCGCCCCGGCCGGCCCGCGGCTTCACGCTGATCGAACTGGTCATCACCGTGGCCATCCTCGGTGTGCTGGCACTGATGGCCGCGCCGATGCTGGAGATGAGTGCCAAACGTCACAAGGAAGCGGAACTGCGCGCGGCCCTACGCCAGATCCGCAGCGCACTCGATGCCTACCACCAGGCTGTGCTGGACAGGAGGATCGAGGTGCCGGCCGACGCCAGCGGCTATCCACCCGACCTCACCGTGCTGGTGGACGGCGTCCGCGACATCACCCGCGCCGATGGCCGCCGCATCCATTTCCTGCGCCGCCTGCCGCGCGATCCGTTCCATGGCGATGCCACGGTGCCCGCCGCCGACACCTGGGGCAAGCGTAGCTACGCCAGCACGGCGGACGATCCGCAAGAGGGGGAGGACGTCTACGACGTCTATTCCCGCTCGCCCGGTGTCGGACTGAACGGCGTGCCTTACCGGCTCTGGTGATCCGCATGCCCCACGAACGGCCCGCCCGCGGTTTCACGCTGATCGAGCTGTTGGTGGTGATGGCCATCATCGCCACCCTGCTGGCATTGGCGGCACCGCGCTATTTCCAGCACCTGCAGCACGGGCGGGAGGCGGTGCTGCGCGAGAACCTCGCGGTCATGCGCGACGCCATCGACCAATACCACGCCGACAAGGGCGCTTGGCCGCCGTCGCTGCAGGCTTTGGCCGACGCGCGCTACCTGCGCCGGGTGCCGGTCGACCCCATCACCGAACGCACCGACACCTGGGTGGAACTGCCGCCGGTGGACGACGACGATGCGCCGGGCCTGGGCGTGGCCGACGTGCGCAGCGGCGCCGAAGGCGTGGCGCTGGATGGCACGCCCTATGGCGACTGGTAAACCACGCGGCTTCACGCTGCTCGGCCTGCTGTTCCTGATCGCCGGCCTGGGCGTGGCCATGGCCGCCACCGGAACACTGTGGCAGACCGTGGCGCAACGCGAGAAGGAGAAGGAACTGCTGTTCATCGGCGAACAGTTCAGCATCGCTCTGGAAAGCTATCGCCGCGCGATGCCGGAAGCGCCGCGACCGCATCCACCCAACCTGGAGGCGCTGCTGGCCGACGACCGTTTTCCCGGCACCCGCCGGCACCTGCGCCGTATCTGGCGCGACCCGATGACCGGCGGATTCGACTGGGGACTGGTGCGCGACGAACATGGCGGCATCATCGCGGTGCACAGCCTGGCGCAGGGTGAGCCGGTGAAGAAGAGCGGCTTTGGCCCCGGCCAGGAAACCTTCGCCCAGGCAACGACCTACCACGACTGGGCTTTCCGCGCGCGGGCGATGTCTGCCCCGCCACCGTCCACCGAGATCGACACGGACCGGGCACGCGCCCGACAACCGCCGGCAACACGCTGAGCGACGCGGTAGGATGGCTCGCCATCGCCAGCACAGCGCCGCGATCCGGGCGGGGGGCGCGGTTGCGACGGGAATCACTGCATTGCCGCGTCGGCTGCACCGCCTCACAATGACGGTGGCCGAAACCGATCGGCGAAATGCGAACGGGCCGGAAACCCGGCCCGTCTGCCCCTGCTCCGGTTGCGGCGTGCTCAGACGATCAGCGGCACGATCAACAACGCGACGATGTTGATGATCTTGATCAGCGGGTTGATGGCCGGGCCGGCGGTGTCCTTGTACGGATCGCCGACGGTATCGCCGGTCACCGCGGCCTTGTGCGCCTCGCTGCCCTTGCCGCCGTGGTTGCCTTCCTCGATGTACTTCTTGGCGTTGTCCCATGCGCCGCCGCCGGCGGTCATGGAGATGGCGACGAAGATGCCGGTGACGATGGTGCCCAGCAGCACACCGCCCAGCGCCTGCGGGCCGAGGATCAAACCAACCAGTACCGGAACCAGCACCGGCAGCAGCGACGGGATCATCATTTCCTTGATCGCCGCCTTGGTCAGCATATCGACGCAGGTGCCGTATTCCGGCTTGGCCTTGCCTTCCATGATGCCGGGGATCTCGCGGAACTGGCGGCGGACTTCGATCACCACGCTGCCGGCGGCGCGGCCGACCGCTTCCATGGCCATGGCGCCGAACAGGTAGGGCACCATACCGCCGATGAACAGGCCGATGATGACCATGTGGTTGGACAGGTCGAAGGCCATGCCGACCCCCATCTTGGCCTCCAGCGCGTGCGTGTAGTCGGCGAACAGCACCAGCGCGGCCAGACCCGCCGAGCCGATGGCATAGCCCTTGGTCACCGCCTTGGTGGTGTTGCCGACCGCGTCCAGCGGATCGGTGATGTTGCGGATTTCCTTGGGCAGTTCGGCCATTTCGGCGATGCCGCCGGCGTTGTCGGTGACCGGGCCGTAAGCATCCAGCGCGACGATGATGCCGGTCATCGACAGCATGGTGGTGGCGGCGACGGCAATGCCGTACAGACCGCCCAGGTGGTAGGCGGTCCAGATTGCCAGACACACGGCCAGCACCGGCAGCGCGGTGGCCTTCATCGACACGCCCAGGCCGGCGATGACGTTGGTGCCGTGGCCGGTGGTGGAGGCCTCGGCGATGTGCCGGACCGGGCTGAACTCGGTGGCGGTGTAGTACTCGGTGAGCCAGACCATGGCGGCCGTCAGCGCCAGACCGATCAGCGAAGCCAGATACAGGTTCATCGAGGAGATCGTGCTGCCATCGGTCATGGTGATGCCTTCACCGAACATCCAGGTGGTCACCGGGTAGAACGCCACCAGGGCGATACCGCCGGACACCGCCAGGCCGCGATACAGCGCGTTCATGATCTTGCCGCCCTCGCGCGCCTTGACGAAGAACGAGCCGATGATCGAAGCGATGATGGCCACGCCGCCCAGCACCAGCGGGTAGATCACCGCCTGCATGGCGCTCTCCCCAGTGATCATCAGGCTACCGAGCAGCATCGTGGCGATGATGGTCACCGCGTAGGTCTCGAACAGGTCGGCGGCCATGCCGGCACAGTCGCCGACGTTGTCGCCGACGTTGTCGGCAATCACCGCCGGATTGCGCGGGTCGTCCTCGGGGATGCCGGCTTCGACCTTGCCCACCAGGTCGGCACCGACGTCGGCGCCCTTGGTGAAGATGCCGCCGCCGAGTCGCGCGAAGATGGAGATCAGCGAGCCGCCGAAGCCGAGGCCGACCAGGGCGTGGATGGCGTCGTCGACCGACACGCCCATGGCGGTGAGCCCGGCGTAATAACCGGCCACACCGAGCAGGCCCAGGCCGACCACCAGCAGGCCGGTAACGGCGCCGCTCTTGAAAGCGACATTGAGCGCGGCATTCAGGCCGTCCTTGGCAGCCTCGGCGGTACGCACGTTGGCGCGCACCGAGACGTTCATGCCGATGAAACCGGCAAGTCCCGAGAGGATGGCGCCGAGCGCGAAGCCGATCGCCGAGGACATCGACAGGAACACGGCGAGCAGCACGAACAGCACCACGCCGACCACGCCGATGGTGGTGTACTGCCGCTTCAGGTAGGCCTGCGCGCCTTCCTGCACGGCGGCGGCGATTTCCCGCATGCGGTCGTTGCCGGTGGGCAAGCCGACGATCCACTTGATCGACATGATCCCGTAGAGCAGTGCGAGCACCGCCGCTACCAGGGCAAACATCAGTCCTTCGTTCATCGCTTCATCTCCTAGAGCTTGCGTGAGTAAGTCGTCGTGCCACGCGGCCTCCCCCCGGCCACGCGCCTGCTTCCCCGCCCGGCTGAACGCCGGGTCTCGATCTGAATACCGTCATGTCTGCAATGTCCGACCCAAGGACGATGCACGGGCGCGATCGAAATCACATCTCCCGCCCCAGGTCCAGCCCGCCGGCGAAGCGCGTGCCCGGCTCGAAACCAAAGATCTCGGTGAGGCGCAGTTCGCGGATCAGACCGTCCACCGCCGCCTGGCCATGCTCTTTCTGCACCTCGGACAGGATCAGCTTGGCCGAATTGGCGTTGTAGAAGCCGCCGAAGTCGGCCTGGACCTTGAGCAGTTGCCGTGCGCGATCGAGGGTCATGGGCAGCCAGCGTAAACAAGGGCGCCCGCGGCGCCCTTGACATTGGTTAAAGCTTGAATTCGGCGAGCTTCTTCGGCACGGCCACGTTCTTCAGCGTCACATACACCGGCAGACCGTTGGCGTACTTGGGATAGTCCTCACCCTGGATCAGGCCGGTCAGGTACTTGCGGCACTTCTCGGTGATGCCGAAGCCGTCCTTGCTGATGAAGTCGCGCGGCATGAATTTCTCGACGTTGGCGACGTCCTTCAGGTCGGCCACGCCGATCTTGTACTTGTACGGCTCGTCGGACACACGCACGATGGTGGGCATGACCGAATTGCGCCCCTTGACCGCCAGTTCCACGGCGGCCTTGCCCAGTTCGTAGGCCTGCTTGACGTCGGTCTTGGAAGCGATGTGACGCGCGGCGCGCTGCAGGTAGTCGGCCACCGCCCAATGGAACTTGTGGCCGAGCGCATCCTTGATCATGTTGGCCACCACCGGCGCGGCGCCGCCCAGTTGGGCATGACCAAACGCATCGCGCGTGCCCTGCTCGGCCAGGAACTTGCCGTCCGGGTAGTGGCAGCCTTCCGAGACGACCACGGTGCAGTAGCCGTGCTTCTTGACGTTGTCGTCGACCTTGGCCAGGAAAGCCGTCTGGTCGAACTCGATCTCCGGGAACAGGATCACCACCGGAATGCCCTGCTCGGCCACCAGGCCGCCGGCAGCGGCGATCCAGCCGGCGTGCCGTCCCATGACCTCGATGACGAACACCTTGGTCGATGTCTTGGCCATGGAGCGCACGTCGAACGAGGCTTCCAGCGTGGAGACCGCGATGTACTTGGCCACCGAGCCGAAGCCGGGACAGCAGTCGGTGATGGGCAGGTCGTTGTCCACGGTCTTGGGCACGTGGATGGCCTGGATCGGATAGCCCATGGCCTCGGACAACTGGCTGACCTTGAAGCAGGTGTCGGCCGAGTCGCCGCCGCCGTTGTAGAAGAAGTAGCCGATGTTGTGCGCCTTGAACACCTCGATCAGGCGCTCGTATTCGCGCTTGTTGGCTTCCAGGCTCTTGAGCTTGTAGCGGCAGGAACCGAATGCGCCGGAGGGCGTGGAACGCAGCGCGGCGATGGCTTCGTCCGATTCCTTGCTGGTGTCGATCAGATCCTCGGTCAACGCGCCGATGATGCCGTTGCGGCCGGCGTAGACCTTGCCGATGACATCGCCGTGCTTGCGCGCGGTTTCGATGACGCCGCAGGCGGAGGCGTTGATGACGGCGGTCACACCGCCGGACTGAGCGTAGAACGCATTCTTTTTCTTGGCCATGTCTGTCGATCTCCGTAAAAACGCGAAAGCGCGGTCGCCCGCGCTTTCGCTCATGTGTCTAACGTATGCCGGTTTCCTGCTGCCGCTCGGCGTGCACCTGCTCCTGCACCTTGAGCAGCGTGATCAGGCAGTCCCCCAGACTGTCGTATTCCTCCTGGCCGGTACCGAAGCGGTCCTTCACCGAATAGAAGAACATCGCGCGGTAGGCGGCCAGTCCGGTCTTGGCCACGACGAAGGCGCAACCGTCTTCCTTCCAGTACAGCGCGGGGCACTGCGTCAGTTCCCGGTCGGCCGGGGTCAACCGCACCTCGGTCTCCACCTCGGACACCTCGACGTCACGGCCGAAGCGTTCCTTCAGCGTGGCACGCGCCAGCGACAGATCCGAGGCGGAAAAACCGGGAATGTCCATGGCGCCGCTCAGCGCTTGACCGAATCGAGCGCGGCGAAGCAGGCGTCACGGATGGCATCGACGCTGCCCACACCGGGGATCTTGAAGTAGCGCGGCGCGTTGGCGTCGCCGGTGGCCGCCCAGTCACCGTAGAACTTGACCAGCGGCTCGGTCTGCGCGTGATACACGTCCAGACGCTTCTTCACGGTTTCTTCCTTGTCGTCGTCACGCTGGATCAGATCTTCGCCGGTGACGTCGTCCTTGCCCTCGACCTTGGGCGGGTTGAACACCACGTGGTAGGTACGGCCGGATGCGACGTGCACGCGACGGCCGGACATGCGCTTGATGATCTCTTCGTCCGGCACGTCGATCTCCACCACGGCGTCGATCGGCACGCCAGCGGCCTTCATCGCCTCGGCCTGCGGGATGGTGCGCGGGAAGCCGTCGAACAGGTAACCGGCCTTGCAATCGTCCTGGGTCAGGCGCTCCTTGACCATGCCGATGATGATGTCGTCCGACACCAGTCCGCCCGCGTCCATGATTTTCTTGGCCGCCATGCCCAGCTCGGTGCCGGCCTTGACGTGCGCGCGCAGCATGTCGCCGGTGGAAATCTGCGGGATGCCGTAACGCTCCTTGATGTAGTTGGCCTGCGTGCCTTTGCCCGCGCCGGGGCCGCCGAGAAGGATCAGTCGCATGAAAAACCTCTTTGAATCAGTTCCTTGCGAGGGAATCTGGGGTGGTTGGAAGGAATAGCCGAAGCGCCCGGTAGGGTATAAGCGCGCTTCGGCGATGGACAGTCAATTTTTTGTATTTGCTTATAAGGGGAGATTATTGCAGCCGTTCATCATCCCCCTGCGTCACCAACGCCCGCACCCGCTCCAGATCCTCCGCGGTATCGACGCCCGGTGCAGCCGGCCGCGCACTGTCGATGACGACGATGCGGTAGCCGTGCCACAGCGCGCGCAACTGCTCCAGCGCCTCGAAGCTCTCCAGCGGCGGCTGGCTCCAGTGCGGCCAGGCCTTGAGAAAACCGACGCGGTAGGCGTACAGGCCGATGTGGCGGTGGATGGGCAGATCGGGTGGCAGCGCGGCCGGTGTGCCGCCGGCCCAGGCGTCGCGCGCCCAGGGAATGGGCGCGCGCGAGAAATACAGCGCATAGCCGTGCGCGTCCGTGACCACCTTGACCACGTTGGGGTTGAACGCCTCGGCGGCGTCGCGAATGCGATGGCGCACGGTGGCCATGCTGGCTGCGGGATGAGCGAACAAGGCGCGGGCGCAGTCGCCAATCAGCGTCGGCTCGATCAGCGGCTCGTCGCCCTGTACGTTGACCACCACGGCATCGTCGGCCCAGCCCAGTGCGGCGGCGACTTCCGTCAGGCGGTCGGTACCCGAGGCGCAATCGGGCGAGGTCATCAACGCGCGATGACCATGCGCCTCCACCACCGCCAGTACGTCGGCGTGATCGGTCGCCACCCACACCGAGCCGGCGCCGCTGCGCGCGGCGCGTTCGGCCACGCGCACCACCATGGGTTTGCCGGCGATGTCGGCGAGCGGCTTGCCGGGCAGACGGGTGGAGGCATAACGGGCGGGAATGACGACGTGAAAGGGGAGCATGGAAACGGACGAAGGCGGCTGCGATGTACCCCATTGTAGCCAAAGGGGCTTTACGCACCTGTCATAACCATGTAAACAAGTCGAGTTTACCCCCCACTCCGCGCCATGTCCGCCGGTACGACATTGCATCAACCCTCCACGGCGCCCGCCAACGGCATCACGCCGGAGGTGCGCCGGCGCATCGTCTATCTGCTGCTGGCCGGCTTCATCCTGCAACTGGCGCTGATGATCGCGCTGATCGGGCACGCCGTCTGGCATATGGAGGGCATCGACGCCCGCGTGCGCGACATCGTCGAGGTGCGCAATCTCAAGATCCGGCTGGCCACCGAACTACAGGAGGCCGCCTACAACCGCCACAATGCCCTGGTCTACCAGGCGTTGACCGAGGACCCGTTCGAGCGGGACGCCAACTTCCAGTTGTTCATCCGTTGGGGCTACGAGGTGGGCCGGGCGCGCAACGAGCTGCGATCGCTGGAACTGGATGAGGTCGAGCAGGCCAACCTGCTGGAACAGGACGAACTGATCGCCGAGATCGCCCAACTGCACGAAGAGATTGCCGATCTGGCGGCGCGCGACGACCTGTGGGCGGCACAGGATCGGCTGAGCAGCGAATTGCGGCCGCTCAACCTGGCGCTGACCCAGGTCATCGAAAACCTGCGCCGCCATGAACGCGACCAGATCCAGGCCGCGCTGGAAGAAGCCGGCGCGGCGACGCGGGATGCGGTCCGGCTGCACTGGACGCTGGGCGGCGTGCTGGTGGTGCTGGCCGGCATGGTCGCGCTGTTGAGCCTGCGCCAGATCGCGCGCCACACGCGCACCATCGTCACGCAGATGGAGGCGTTGCAGGCCGCCGGCCAACGCCTGGAACACGAAGCGACCCACGATGCCCTGACCGGCCTGGCCAACCGCGCGCTGTTCCGCCGGCGCCTGGAGGAGGCCCTGAACCATGCGCGCGAGGAGGATTTCTCGCTGGCGGTGATGTATGTCGATCTCGACGACTTCAAACCCGTGAACGACCGTCTGGGCCATGCCGCCGGCGACGAACTGCTGCGCACCATCGCCCAGCGCCTGCGTGGCGCGGTGCGGGTATCCGACACGGTGGCGCGGCTGGGCGGCGACGAATTCGCGCTGGTGCTCACCGGCCTGGACAAGAGCGACAAATGTCCGCGCATCTGCGCACAGATCGAGCACGACGTGCGCGAGCCGGTGCGGCTCGGCGGCGAGATCGTCAAGCCGTCATGCAGTGTCGGTCATGCCTTGTATCCGGCCGATGGCGACGATGTCGACGCCCTGTTGGCCACCGCCGACGCACGCATGTATGCCGCCAAGCGCGCGCGCAAACGCGCGCGCGACGAGCAGTAGCATCGGCGCGGCGCAGATCACCCCCGCCCGCCGGCCATGCCTGCCGTTCGGCCGTGCCGGAGATGACTCAGCAGTCCGTGCAGCAGGGCCGCGACCACCAGATAGAGCATCATCGCCGCCACGAAGCGCGGGCCGTAGTCGATGAAGGTTTGGCCAAACTGCGCCAGGTTGGTGTCCGCGACGCGGCCGCCGAACCAGTAGAACGAGCCGTTGGAGAGGACGAAGGCGATGCCCGCACCGGCCAGCGCGATGCCGGCCATGCGCGCCACCCCGGCGACATCGGCGTGCTGGCGCGCCGCCAGGCGACCGCCGCCCCACAACGCCAGATGCGCGATCTGCAATGCGGCGTAGGCCGGCGTCAGACAGTAGTCGGGCACCCCCATCCAGCCCACGGCGGCGACGTCGATGGCCACCGCCTGCACCATCAACGCCGCCAGCCACAACGGCGACAGATAGAAGCCGGCGAGGAAGAACAGCGCCCAGGAGGCATCGGGCAGGTGTAGCGCGTCGCCGAAGTGATGGAAGCGGGTGGCGAACATGACGGCCATCAGTGACAGGCCGATCAGGGTTTGCGTGTGGCGC
The DNA here is from genome assembly GCA_937949525.1 of uncultured Burkholderiales bacterium. GTDB lineage: Bacteria > Pseudomonadota > Gammaproteobacteria > Burkholderiales > Thiobacillaceae > PFJX01. Next base: position 23,991 of record CALEDT010000036.1, read on the forward strand.
GAACAGGCGATCATGGTCAGGACTCCTGGGTTTGCGGCAGGTCGACAGTGTAGCGCCGCGGCGGTCGCTCAGCGCGGCTGATAACGCAGCGACACGAACAGGTTGCGGCCGGGTGTGTTGTAACCGGCGGAACGTTCGTAGTCCTGATCCAGCGCGTTCTCCAAGCGCGCCAGCAACTGCCAGTCACGCGCCAGTTCGCGCGCCAGCGTCAGGTGCAACAAACCATGACCGGCCAGGCGCACGGTGTTGGCGGCATCGTTGTAACGCTTGCCGTGCAGTTGCCAGTCGGCCGACCACTGCCAGGGACCGAAGGTGTGATCGATGCCCAGGCTGGCATGCTGCCGCGCGCGCAGCATGAGTTGCCGGCCGGTGGCGGCGTCCTCCGGCCGCTGGAGGTCCACACTGGCGCGCAGCGCCAGGTTGCCGAGCGCCTGCCGGCCGGACAGCGTCACGCCGCGCAGGTCGGCGCGCGCGACGTTGGACGGCTGCCAGGCGCCGCCGGGGCCGGTGGGTGCCCACTGGATCAGGTCGTGCACGCGATTGCGGTAGGCGAATACGCTGATCTGGCGATCGCCGTCGGCGAAACGCAGGCCGGCCTCGAGGTTGCGCGAGCGTTCCGGCCGCAACGACGGATTGCCGGCGCCGGGCCAGTACAGATCATCGAACGACGGCGCCCTGAACGCCTCGCCATAGGCCAGCGATGCGCGCCAGGCCGGCGTCAATGCATAGGCATAGCGGGCGGCGCCGGTGTCGTGCGCGCCGAACTGACTGTCGTCGTCGCGGCGCAGGCTGGCCTGCCAGGCATGCGCGCCCGACTCGTGACGCCAGCCGAGCATCAACGCATTGCGGTGACGGCGACTGACGGTGTAGCCGACATCGCCGCCGACCTCCCATTCCAGCCGCTCGATGAGGAGTTGCGGCGCGCCGAATGCGGTGCGGCCGTCGAGCTGCCAGCCGTACTGCCGTTGATCCATGCGGACTTCGCTGCCATAGGGCGCGCCCGGCCCCCAGAACGAGGGGTCGAAGTAGCCTCGCGTCACGGCCTTTTCGTGGGCGAAACCGGCGTCGAGCCGGCTGGTCCAGTCCGCGCCCAGGCGGCTGGTCAGGCTCAGGCCGGCATTGCCCAACCGCACCTTGCTGCGGCTGTCGTAGGCCGTCTGACCGTCGTCGAACTGCGTCCGGCCGTCGCTGGCCATGCCATGCAGCGCCAGGGTGTGCAACGGGCCGACATCGAGTTCCAGGTTCATGGACATCCGGTCGTTGCGATAGCCGTCGCGATCCGGATGGTTGGGCGGTTTGCGCGCCGAAAAACCGTCCTGTTCGGCATGCCCGGCGGCGAGCGCGTAGCGCACACCGTCCACGCTACCGATCAAGCCGGCATCCACGCTCCGGCGGCCGTATCCTCCCATGCCCACCGCGGCCGACCAGCGCGGCTCGCCGCCGCCCCTGCGGGTGAAGATCTGGATCACGCCGCCGATGGCATCCGAGCCATACAGATGGCTCATGGGACCACGCACCACCTCGATGCGCTCGACCAGTTCCAGCGGCAGATGCTCCAGCCGGGCAATGCCCAGCGTGGCGGAGTTCATGCGCACGCCATCGACCAGTATCAGCGTGTGTTGCGAGTTGGCGCCGCGCAGGAACACGGTGGACGTGGCCCCCGCGCCGCCGATCTGGTTGATCTCGACGCCCGGCAGCGTACTCAGCAGCTCCACCAGCGTACGCTGGCCGGCGCGTTCGATGTCGGCACGCGAGAGCACGCTGACGTCGCCGACCACATGCCGGGCGGGTTGCGGCATGCGTGTCGCGGTGACGACGATGGCATCGAGCATCGGGGTTGTCTGGGCCTGCGCGGGCAGGGCGAACAGGCCGGCGACCAGCGCGGCCAGGGGCTTGGGTGACATGACGGCTTCCTCTTCCGATCCCGGCGTCCCCGCCGGGATGACGTGAACTCACGCGGGTCGGAAAAGGTCTGCGCGACCATCTCGCCTGGCTCGCCTCCCGCGACCCGCGCCTCCTCTCCAGGCCGGTCTCCGGGCTCGCGCATGAGGCTTTCCGCCTTCCCATCCCGAAGGACAGTGGCCAATTGGAAAACCGATGAGCGCTTACCGTTGCGGGGGCAGCACAGGTCTTGCACCTGTTTCCCGTTTCACCCCTGTTGCCGGGGGCACCTGAAGCGCGCGGGAGTTTACCGCATCAGCGCTCGAACAGCCCGCCGGTGCGCAACAGGCGCTGGATCGCGCGCGCATCGGCGGCATGTTCGACGGTACAGAAGTAGTGATAGAACAGCGCGCGCTGCGGACTGGTCTGCTGCCGGTCCGGCACCGGCAGCCAACGCGCGTTGCGATTGCGCGACCACTCGCCCTGGTCACGGCCGAAGGCGTAGATCTTGTACTCGCCGACATCACAGCGCATACCTTCGAAACTGATGTTGCGCGCGCCCGCCGGGCTCTCCACCACCAGCGTGTAGCGCACCACGCGATCCTCGCCCACCGACAGCGAAGCGCGATCGACCAGGAAGCGGTTGGCGCTGGCGCTGCTGACCTCGATGCGCGCCAAATTGCCGGGTTGCGGCGGCGGCGGCAGTTGCGCCTCGATCTCGCGCCAGGTCTTCTTGTTGGCATCGAAGTCGTAATCGAATTGTCCCCACTCGGCCGCGGCGGGAAGCACAGCGAGGCAGGCAAGCAGGCACAGCGTGGTCAGTCGGGGCATCGAATTCTCCGGGGCGTTATCGTGGCGCGCGCGCCAACGACATGATAACGCGGCCGACGGGGTCACCACGATCGCCCTCTCGCACGCCGGCCGATCAGGCCGCCCCGGCATCGTCACGGCCTTCCGCCACGCTTTCATGCTCGCGGCAGATGCGTCGCCGGTCCGCCGCCTTAAGCGGCTCGCCGGTCAGGCCGCAGCGCCAGCGACCGCGGCCCTCGGCCAGATGATGGCGGCAACTGCGGCACACACCGAAGCTGCGCCGGCCTTCGAGCTGCTGCAGACGGCGCAGCAGTTGCGTCAGGCCGGCCAGCAGTCCCTCCGGCAGATCGCGCGCGGCGACCGCGAAACCACCGGCACCGCGCCGCTGCATTTCACGGACCAGATCATCGCCGGCCGGTGTCGGTTCCAGGCGCACGATACGGCGGTCGTGCGTGTCCGCCACGCGCCGCAGATAGCCCTTGTCCTCCAGCAGGATCAGGCTTTGCGACACCGTGCCCTTGGTCAGCCCGAGATATTCGGCCACCGCCTGCGGTGTATTGGAGTAGCGGTTGGCGGCGGAAAGATACAGCAGGATGCGCGCATGTACCGGCTGCAAGCCATGCGGCAGGGCCACCGCCTTGAGCCGGGCCTCGGCCAGGTTGCCCAGGCGCTCGGCCAGATCGAGAAGTCGCAGGATGTCGTGGTCCACGACACTAATGTAGCGTTCCGATACTTTCTTGACAAGGCGCCAGCCACTGCATATACGTGTCGTATCGATACATTATCGTGTCGATGTTTATCAACCCAGCAAGGAGTGCCTGTCATGAAAGCATCGTGGATCGCATTGGGCTGCGCCGCCGTGTTGGCCGGACCGTCGGTGGCGGCGGAGGTCGACTACCCGACCGGTTATCGCGCCTGGACGCACGTCAAGAGCATGGTCCTGGAACCGGGGCATCCGTTGTACGAATCGTTCGGCGGGCTGCACCACATCTATGCCAACGCCAAGGCCATGCGCGGTTACCGTGGAGGCAGCTTCCCGGACGGGTCCGTGATCGTGTTCGATCTGCTCGACGTAGAGCGCGGCGGCAACGCGCTGAGCGAGGGCGCGCGCAAGGTCGTCGGCGTGATGCAGCGCGACCGGCGCCGCTTCAAGGACACCGGCGGCTGGGGGTTCGAGGGCTTCGCGCGCGGTGACCCCAAGCAACGCGTGGTCGGCGATCAGGCCCCGTCGGCTTGCTTCGCCTGTCACGCGGAACAAGCGGCCACCAGTCAGTACGTGTTCAGCACCTGGCGCGAGTGACGCGGGGCCGTGGATCCGTCATTTTTGCTCAGGCCAGGTCGCCGACCAGCGATGCGCGCACGTCGTCCGGCACGCGCACGCGGGCCTGGCAGGCGGGATGGTCGACGCCGGCGTCGAGCGCGGCACCGGCCTTGAGCGCGGCAATCATCGGCGGGGTGAGCTGGAAACGCAGGAAGTGCACCGAGGCGGTTTTGTCCGGCGCGCTGCGATCGAGATCCTCGTTGGCCACGGGACGAACCGCTTCGTGGCCTTCCACCCGCAGCCACACCGAGTTTTCGATGCCCACCAGGCGCGCCAGCGCCTGACGGCGCTCGTTCTCGTCCGGGTACTCGACCATGAAGGTCGCTTTCCAGTTGTCGCCATCCGGAATCAGCGGGTTGTAGACGTCCAGTTCCTCCTGGATGCCGGCCGCCTCGAAGATGCGTTCGATGCGCAGCATCTCCTGGATCTGGTACTGCATGGTCAGGCGGTCCTCGAAGTACAGGGCGACGTGCGGCGTCAGTTCGAGTCGGCGGTGCTTCTTGTGCTCGATCACCTGCTTGCGGAAATCGGCGCGGATCTCCGCGTATTTCTCCAGGCTGTACAGGTCTTGCCGGGTCAGTTTGTCCATGAGGGTCAACTCCTTGTAAAACAGGGGGCGAGGAAGGCGTCCGGGCGACGCGCCAGGCTCCGCGACCGGCCGCCGGCTCAAATGCCGTATGCCTTGCGCAACAGCGTCATCGGATGCTCCGGCGCGCGGCCGTCGGCGAGGCCGTTTTCGATGTGGTGGCCGGCCATGGCGCAGTCGCTGCCGTAGTGGTCGGCCTTGCCCTGCTGCACGCGCGTGACCACCGGCTTGACGATCTTCATGGCCGAGGCGTGGTATTCCCTCTTCACCGCGTAGGTGCCGTCATGGCCGGAGCAGCGCTCGATGATCTCCACCTCGGTGTCCGGGATCAGCGCCAGGATCTCGCGCGTCTTCTGGCCGATGTTCTGCACCCGCTGGTGACAGGCGGCGTGGTACACCACCTTGCCCAGCCCGCGCTTGAAGTCGGTGTTCAAACGTCCTTCCCGGTGACGCAGCATCAGGTATTCGAACGGGTCGTAGAACGCGTTCTTCACCTTCTGCACGTCGGGATCGCCCGGGAACATCAGCGGCAGTTCCTGCTTGAACATCAGCACGCAAGACGGAATCAGCGCGGTCAGATCCCAGCCCTCGTCGACCAGACGCGCGAGTTGCGGAATATTGACTTCCTTGCTGGCGATCACCGCGTCCAGGTCGCCCAGTTCCAGCTTGGGCATGCCGCAGCAGCGTTCCTTCTCGGCCAGCGTCACCGGGATGCCGTTGTGCGCAAAGACCGCGGCGAAATCCTCGCCGATGCCCGGCTCGTTGCGGTTCATGTAGCAGGTGGCGAACAGCGCCACCTTGCCCTTGGTGCGGCCGGCGGGCACCGCGTCGGCGCCGGACTGCCGTTCGATGCGGCGGCGCAGCGGCCGGCTGTGGAATTCCGGCAGCCATGCGTCGGCGGCGATGCCGGCCACCGATTCCAGGGCCTTGCGCGCCACCCCGACCTTGTTCACCGCGTTGACCACCTGTGCCACCACCGGGATGCCGGCGAGCCGGCCGACCGCATCGGTGCTGGTGAGCACGCGGTCGCGCAGCAGGGTGTCGCCGTGTTTGAACTTGTAGACCTTGGCGCGCAGCATCAGGTGCGGGAAATCCAGGTTCCACTCGTGCGGCGGCACGTAGGGACACTTGGTCATGTAGCACAGGTCGCACAGGTAGCAGTGGTCCACCACCTTCCAGTAATCGGCCTTGGCGACCCCGTCGACCTCCATGCTCGCGGATGCGTCCACCAAATCGAACAACGTGGGAAACGACTGGCACAGGCTGACGCAGCGGCGACAGCCGTGGCAGATGTCGAACACCCGCTCCATCTCCTTGAACAGGGCGGCCTCGTCGGTGAATTCGGGATTGCGCCAGTCCAGCGGATGGCGCGTCGGCGCTTCGAGATTGCCTTCGCGGATGGGGGTGGGCATATCGTCCTCGTGTCGGGATCAGAGCGTCGCGCCAGGCGCGACCTACAACGCTGTTCGCCGTGCGCGCCCCGGCACCCGGGAACGCGCACGACGCACACCGCTGCGCCCGGCCGGGGCCGGGCGATGACGTTCAGGCGTTCAGTTCGTTCAACGCCTTCTGGTAACGGTTGGCATGCGACCGCTCAGCCTTGGCCAGGGTCTCGAACCAGTCGGCGATTTCCTCGAAGCCTTCCTCGCGCGCGGTCTTGGCCATGCCCGGGTACATGTCGGTGTACTCGTGCGTCTCGCCGTGCACGGCGGCCTTCAGGTTGTCGGCGGTGGGGCCGAACGGCAGGCCGGTGGCCGGATCGCCACAGGATTCCAGATATTCCAGATGGCCATGGGCGTGGCCGGTTTCGCCTTCGGCGGTGGAACGGAACAGCGCGGCGACATCGTTGTAGCCTTCCACGTCGGCCTTGGCCGCGAAGTAGAGGTAGCGGCGATTGGCCTGCGATTCGCCGGCGAAGGCGTCTTTCAGGTTCTGCTCGGTCTTGGAGCCTTTCAGTTGCATGGCGCTCTCCTAGTCAACGCGCCCGGCTAAGGAACCCGTGCCGGGCTTACGGGTATATTTAGAATTGATCTAAATAGTCGACCTAATTTATGCGGTTTCGCCGGCGGGTGTCAACCGTTCGTCGGCGCCGTCATCGTGGCATCGCCACGCCGGGAACGCGCGCCGCCCCCATGGCCGAAATCCGCGACAATGCGCATACCGACGCCAACGCCGACGCCATGCGCCTATACGCCGCCCTGCTGCGCAATCACCCGCTCGCCAACATTGCCTTTCTGGTGGTGCTGATCATGGGCGCGCTGGCCTATGCGACCATGCCGCGCGAGCAGGACCCGGAGATCAATTTCAACTGGCTGGTGGTCACCGCGGTGCTGCCCGGCGCCGGTGCCGAGGACGTGGAGCGCAAGGTGACGCGGCCGCTGGAGGATGCCGTGGCGCGCATCGCCGACATCCGCTTCATCTCCAGCATCAGCCGGGAAAGCGTGGCCACGGTGCTGGTGCGCTTCCGCGAAATCCCACGCTACGAGTTCGACAAGCGCGTGACCGATCTGCGCCGCGAGGTGCAGGCCGCGGCCGACCGCGACCTGCCGCGCGAGGTGAACAATCCGCGCGTCGACGAGATCACCACCAACAACGGCTTTCCCACCGCCATGCTGATCCTGCGCGGCGCCGCCGACGACGAGGCGCTGCGCGCGGCGGCGCGGCGCCTGCAGGTTGACATGGAACGCATGGCCGGCGTGGACAAGGTGTTCGCCACCGGTCTGGCCGATCCGGAACTGCATGTGACGTTCGAGCCGGCGGCGTTGGCGGCGCGCGGCCTCACTGCCGCGGATCTGGCGGACGCGGTGGCCGGCTGGTTCCGCGACACGCCGGCCGGCCGCGCGCGCGTGGGCGAGCGCGAATGGCTGCTGCGCGTGGTCGGCGAGGATAGCTCGCCACAGCAGCTCGCGCGCCTCGCGGTGTTCGCCGCGCACGATCCGGGCGCGCAGGTGCCGCTGGAGGATGTCGCCCGTCTGGAACGGGCACGCGAGAAGCCGGCCACGCTCGCCTCCAGCGATGGGCAGCCGGCCGTTCTGCTGGCCGTGACCAAGAAGAGCCGGGTCAACACGCTGCGCCTGCTGGAGCAGTTGCGCGCCTTCGTCGCCAAGCGCAACGAGACACTGGCCATCAACGGCCTGACCCTGGAAATACTCGACGACCAGACCGTGATGACGCGCCAGTCGATCAACGTCATGCAGTACAACGCGCTGCAGGGCCTGGGGCTGGTGTTCCTGGCCACCTGGCTGTTCCTGGGCAGCCGCATGGCGCTGCTGGTGGCGGTGGGCATCCCGTTCTCGCTGGCCGGCACGTTCTGGCTGCTGTCGGCCATGGGCCACACGGTCAACATGACCGTGCTGCTGGGCGTGATCATCGCGCTGGGCATGCTGGTGGACGATGCCGTGGTGATCCTGGAGGACATGTATTACCGCATGACCCGCGGCATGGCCGCGCTGGATGCGGCGCTGGCGGCGGTGGCCAGCGTCGGCGCGCCGGTGCTGGCCTCGGTGCTGACCACGGTGTCGGCTTTTCTGCCGCTGATGCTGCTGCCCGGCATCGTCGGCGATTTCATGCGCGTGGTGCCGCTGGTGGTGTCGCTGGCGCTGTTGATCAGCCTGGTGCAGGCGTTCTGGATGCTGCCCACCCACGTCACGCTGCTCCGGCCGGATTTCGCCCGGCCCAGCCGTCTGCACGGCCGGCGCACGCGCTTCACGCACTGGCTGCGCCTGAAGTACTCGCGCCTGCTGCTGTGGACCATGCGCCACACCGGCTGGTCGGCGCTGCTGCTGGTCGGCGTGTTCGCGCTGGCCGGTCTGGCGGTGGGCGCGGGCTGGGTCAAGCAGCAGTTCTTCGCATTCGATCCCATCCGCATCTTCTATGTCGGCATCGACATGCCGCCCGGCACCGCGCTGGACGTGACGCTGGAACGGGCGCGCGCGCTGGAACGGGCGGTGACTGCGCGTCTGCACACGGGCGAACTGCGCGGCGCGGCCAGCTACGCCGGCGTCAAGTTCACCGACACCGAGCCGTTCTACGGCGACGCCTACGGTCAGGTGGCGGTGTCGCTGCTGCCGCGCGTGGGCGATATGCGCGGCACCGACGAGATCGTCGCCGACCTGCGCGCCGACATCGAGGCGCTGCAACTGGGCGGCGACATCGCCTTCACGCTGCTGTCCGGCGGGCCGCCGGCACAGAAACCGATCAAGGTGCGCCTGCGCGGCGACGACTATGGCGCATTGCGACGCGCGGCGGACGCGCTGAAAACGGCGATCGCTGCCATCCCCGGCAGCCGCGACACGGTCGACGACGACCTGCCCGGACGCGGCGAGTACCTGCTGCGCGTGGACGCCGACGCCGTGCGCGCCGCCGGCCTCGACCCCGGCCGCGTGGCGCGCCTGGTACGCCTGCACACGGATGGCGAGATCGTCGCCAGCACACGCGACGACGCCGACAAGATCGAACTGCGCGTGCGTGCGCCGGAACGCGTGTTCGACGACATCCGCGCGGCGCTGGACGACGCCGTGGCGCTGCCGCGCGGCGGCACCAGCACACTGGGCGCGCTGGTGCATGCCGAGCCGCGCGTCGCGCGCGGCGTGATCAAGCGCTACGACCTGCGCCGGGCCATCACGCTGGAAGCAGACCTGGACAAGACCGTGACCGACACGCTGGCCGCCAACGCCCTGATCCAACGTGCCTGGGCGGACATGGCCGGCGATCACCCCGGCGTCGACATCGATTTCTCCGGCGAGTTGGACGACATCACCGAAAGCCTGGCGGCCATGGCCGGTCTGTTCCTGCTCGGCCTGGGCCTGATCTATCTGATCCTGGCGGCGCAGTTCCGCAGCTACTGGCAACCCCTGATGATCCTGGCCACGGTACCGATGGCATTCGCCGGCGTGGTGTTCGGTCTGGCCATCTCCGGCAATCCGCTGTCGCTGTACACGCTGTATGGCGTCATCGCGCTGACCGGTATCGCCGTCAATGCCGCCATCGTGCTGATCGACGCCGCCAACAAGCGCCTGGCCGCGGGCATGAGCGTCAAGCACGCGGCCATCTACGCCGCGCGCCGCCGCGTCGTGCCCATCCTGATCACCACCACCACCACCATCGGCGGACTGTTGGCGCTGGCGCTGGGCCTGGGCGGCAAGTCGCTGCTGTGGGGGCCGGTGGCCTCGGCCATCGTCTGGGGACTGATGGTGTCCACCGCGCTGACGCTGTTCGTGGTGCCATTGCTTTACCGCGCCTTCATGACCCGGCGGACCCGACATGGCGCCACGTGAACTGCTGCTCGGCGCGTGGGACGCGGCGCTCGCCGCCGTCCATGCCAGGCGTGTGCTGCCGCCGCATCTGCCGACGCCGCCAGCCGCCGGACGCACGCTGGTGCTGGGCGCCGGCAAGGCCGCGGCGGCCATGGCGGCGTGCGTGGAGGCGCACTGGCCGGCGGATGCGCCGCTGGCCGGCCTGGCCATCACCCGCCATGGCCACGGCCTGCCGCTGGCCCGCATCGCGCTGGCGGAGGCCGGCCACCCGCTCCCCGATGCGGCCGGTGTCGAAGCTGCGACACGGGCGCAGCGCCTGGTGGCCTCGGCGGGCGCGGCGGATCATGTGCTCGCGCTGATCTCGGGCGGCGGCTCCAGCCTGCTATCCCTGCCGGCGCAAGGCTTGACGCTGGCCGACCTGCGCACGGTCGCCGACGGCCTGCTGCGCGCCGGCGCGCCGATCGACGAGATCAACTGCGTGCGCAAACATCTGTCGGCCACGCTGGGCGGGCGTCTGGCCGAACGCTGCCGGGCGCCGGTGACGGCGCTACTGGTGTCCGATGTGGTCGGCGACGATGTATCCACTATCGCATCCGGCCCGTTCGCGCCCGATCCCTCAAGCTACGCCGACGCGCTCGACGTGCTGGCCCGCTGGCGCGTGCCGGCGCCGCCTGTGGTGCTGGATCACCTGCGCGCCGGCGCGGCAGGACGGCACGCGGAGACACCCAAACCGGGCGCGGCGTGCTTCGCCCGGGTGGACCACCGCATCGTCGCGCGCGGGCGTGACGCGCTCGCCGCCGCCGCCGACCACCTGAACACGCGGGGCATCCGCGCGGTGTCGCTGGGCGACGGCATCACCGGCGAAGCGCGCGAAGTCGCGCGCGTACTCGCCGCGCTGGCCGGTGAAATCCGCCATCACGGCCAGCCCTGGTCCGCGCCGGTGGCCCTGCTGTCCGGCGGCGAAACGACCGTGACGGTGCGCGGCAACGGACGCGGCGGCCGCAACGGCGAATTCCTGCTGGCGCTGGCCCTGGCGCTGCGCGGTATGGACGGGGTGTACGCGCTCGCCGCCGACAGCGACGGCATCGATGGCGGCGGCGACAACGCCGGCGCGCTGTTCGCTCCGGACAGCCTGGCGCGCGCCGCAGCGGCCGGGCTGGACGCGCGCGCGCTGCTCGACGACAACGATGCCTACCGCTTTTTCGCCGCCGTGGGCGACCTGCTGGTCACTGGTCCGACGCGCACCAATGTCAACGACGTGCGCATGGTACTGGTCGCTTGAGGGCACCTGCCGCCCCGGTCTACAGCGCGCCGCGCCGGTCACCGCCGCGGAAGCCGGGCAGCGGGCCAAGCCAGCCGCGCCCCAAAGCCATCGCCTTGAACAACTCTCCCATCTCATGCGGCTGCACCAGCTTCTGCACCGCGGCAGCGGCGCGCAGATAATCGAGACTGCCCGGCGTCCATTCAGCCAGGTCATCGAGCAAACCGGCGTCGAGCAGGAACTGCCCCTGGCTGGTGTAGCCCAGCAGGTCCATTCCCGCCGCCTCGCCAGCAGCCGCCACGGCGCTGAAATCGACATGCGTGGTGAGGTCGGTCAAGCCCGGCAGGAAAAACGGATCGTCGAGCGCATGGTGCCGGTAGTGCGCGCGCAGCGTGCCCATGGCGCGCTGCGGGTGATAGTACTCGGCGCGCGGAAAGCCATAGTCGAGCAGCAGCAGCACGCCGCGCGCGATGCGCGCGCCCAGGGTAGCCACCAGCGCCGGCGCGACCATGTTGATCTCGGACAGATACCAGGCGCCCGGCGGCGCAATGGCGTCGGCGGCGCTTCGCAATTCGCCGGCACGCAGCGGGCGCTCGTCCCACGCGAAACCACCGTCGCGGCACACCACGCCGCGTTCGAACGGCTCACCGTCACGCCAGACCAGCCCATGCGCGGGCAGTGCGTCGAGCACCTCGTTGGCGAGCACCACGCCGACGAAATCGTCGGGCAGCGCATCCAGCCAGCGCACGCGTGCCAGCAGCTCGGGCGCCTGCGTGGCGAACAGCGCCTGCTGGCGGGCGCGCAGGTCCGGGCTGGGCTCCAGGATCAGATAACTCACCGGCGAGTCACCCAGCGCTTGCAGCAGGTCGAGCGCCAACCGACCGCTGCCGGCACCCAGTTCGAGCACATCGCCGCCGACATGCGTCACCACCGTTCGCGCGAACCTCGCGAGCGTGGCGCCGAACAACGGCGTCAGCTCCGGCGCGGTGACGAAATCGCCGGCAACGCCGAATTTGGCGGCGCCAGCGGCGTAGTAGCCCAACCCGGGCGCGTACAACGCCAGTTCCATGTAACGGGCGAAACTGATCCAGCCGCCGGCGGCGGCAATCTCGTCGGCAATGCGCGCGGCAACCCGGGCGCTGTGTGCGCGCGCGTCCGCGTCGGGCTCGGGCAGGCGGGGGGGAGCGGTTACGGGGCTCATCGGCATGTGCTAATTTGTGCGCCATGATAAAGGACGCGCCCACCGTCGCCATCGTCGGCGCCGGCCCTGCCGGCATGTCGTGCGCCAATGCCTGCGTGAGCTTCGGCCTGGCGCCGGTGGTGATCGAGCGGGCCGACCACGTCGGCGGCGCGCAACGCGGCAATTTCCACGAAAACCTTTGGCTGTTGGGATCACCCGGAGAAACCGGCGAGGCGCTGACCCGCCGCCTGGTGACGCACTATGGCCGCCTGCCGGTACCCACCCACGTCGGCACTACGGTCACGCGCATCACCGAGGACGATGCCGGCTTCGTGCTCGACCTGGCCCCCCCACCGGCGGACGGCACGCGCGTCACCGATGCCGACCAGGCCGCCGGCACCCATCGGCTGCATGCGCGTGCGTTGCTGCTCGCCACCGGCATGCGTCCGCGCGCCACCGCGCAACTGCGCGCGCTCGCGGCGCACAGCGAGCGGGTGCTGATCGGCGCGCTGTCCGACGCCCTGCGCGAGCGCGTTCGCGATGCCGACGTGCTGATCCTGGGCGGCGGTGACAACGCCCTGGATCACGCCCTGTTCCTGGCCGAGCGCGGCTGTCGCGTGCGGGTCGCCACGCGCGCCGGCTTCTCCGCGCGCGCCGCGTTTCTCGCCGCCTGCGCCGCACGGGACGACATCGAACTGCGCCCGCACGCCGCGCCCATCCGCCTCGAGGTCGAAGGCGAACGCATCCGCGCCGTCTGGGCCGATGGCACCGACGGCATGCACGACTGGCTGCTGGTGTTGTTCGGCTACCAACCCGATACCGACATCCTCGACGCCTTCACCGGCGTACCGCGTCCGACCCTGGGCGCCGGCGGCCATGTGCGTGTCGATGCCTGGCAGCGCACCGACGTGCCCGGCATCTACGCCGCCGGCGACCTGACGGAAACACCCCAGCCCTCGGTGGCGGCCGCCATTGCGCAAGGGCTGGCGGCCGCGCGCGCGATGGAGCGCGACCTGCGGGCCGGCGCGTGAACGCCGCGCGCCAAGGCTATACTGGCGTCATCACATCGCGACGGAATCCCATGGGCGCACCACAACCGCAGCCGTCATTCGGCATCGATGACTTCCTGACCTGGGAGGCGGAACAGCACGAACGCCACGAGTACCTCGCCGGCGAGGTGTTCGCGATGACCGGCGCGCGCGATGCGCACAACACCATTGCTGGCAACGTGTTCGCCTGTTTGCGCAATGGCCTGCGCGGCGGCCCCTGCCGCGTGTTCATCGCCGACATGAAGCTGCGTGTGGATGCCGCCGACGCGGTGTTCTATCCGGATGTGCTGGTCACCTGCGACACCCGCGACCGCGCCCCGGAGTCCGACATGGCCAAGCGTTATCCCAGCCTGATCGTCGAGGTGTTGTCATCGTCCACCGCCGCCTACGACCGCGGCCTCAAGTTCGAACTGTATCGCCGCCTCGACACCCTGCGCGAGTATCTGCTGATCGAACAGGATCGGCGCCATGTCGATCTGTTCCGGCGCGAGGCCGACGGCCGCTGGCTGCTGCAATCCGTCGGCCCGGACGGCAGCATCGACCTGGACAGCGTCGCCACCCACATCGACCTGCAGACGATCTACGAAGACGTGGATTTCTCCGCCGCGTCCGCCTGAGGCTCAGCACGGTATTCCGGCAGCCAGGCGCGGATACGCGCGCGTACCTCGTCGTCGTCCGCCGCATCGGTGCGCGCGATCCAGTCGAGGAACTCGTCCACCACCCGCCCATCGGCGGCACGCGCGCGCGCCACGCGCAACTTGGGATGAGGCGTCGGCAGCGTCGATTCGCTGTCCGCCAGCAACTCCTCGTAGAGCTTCTCGCCCGGCCGCAGGCCGGTGAACTCGATGCGGATCTCCTCCTCGCGCTTGCCGGAAAGCCGGATCATCAGCCGCGCCAGATCGACGATGCGCACCGGCTCCCCCATGTCCAGCACGAAGATTTCCCCGCCCTGCCCCATCAACCCCGCCTGCAACACCAGTTGTGCCGCCTCGGGGATGGACATGAAATAGCGCGTGATCTCCGGATGGGTCACCGTGACCGGCCCCCCCGCCTCGATCTGCGCGCGGAACTTGGGAATCACGCTGCCGGAGGAACCCAGCACGTTGCCGAAGCGCACCGAGATGAACTGCGTGTGCGCCCCCGCCTCCCCCGCCTGCGCCTGCGCCTGCAACACCTGGCAGACCATTTCCGCCATGCGCTTGGACGCACCCATGACATTGGTGGGATTCACCGCCTTGTCGGTCGACACCATGACGAACTTCTCCACCCCCGCGATGCGCGCCGCGCTGGCCAGCACCCAGGTGCCCAGGACGTTGTTGCGCAACGCCTGCAGGGCGTTTTCCTCCATCAGCGGCACGTGCTTGTAGGCGGCGGCGTGGTAGATCACGGCCGGCCGGTACCTGGACAGCACCTCCTCGACGCGGCGGGCATCCTGCACGCCACCGACCAGACGGACGATGCGCTGACCGGGAAAATCGCGCTGGAACTCCTGCTCGAGACGGTATAGCGCAAACTCGCTCTGCTCGAACAGCAGCAGCAGCGAGGGCTTGAACTGCGCAATCTGCCGGCACAACTCCGAGCCGATGGACCCGCCCGCGCCGGTCACCATGACCACGCGCCGGCCCAGGCTTTCACTCAGCCCCGCACCGTCCAACCGCACCGGGTCGCGCCCGAGCAGGTCATCGAGTTCGATGGGCCGCAGTGCGGCGACCTGCACCCGCCCCTGCATCAGATCCTCCATGGACGGCACGGTCAGCAGGTTGAGGCCAAGGCCGGCGCATTCGTCCGCCAGCCGCGCGCGAACCGCGTGTGGCGCCGAAGGCAGCGCCAGGATCACGTCGCGCACCGACAACTGCTCCGCCAGCCGAGCGATGTCGCGCGTCGTGCCGAGCACCGGGATGCCCTGGATCAGGCGCCCCTGCTTGCCGGGTTCGTCGTCCAGCACGCCGACCGGCTGGTAGCCCGAAGGCGTGCGGTGCAGCTCGCGCAACAGGAAGTCCGCTGCCGAACCCGCACCCAGCACCAGCACCGGCCGGGTTTCCGCCAGCAATCCGGCCAACCGATGGTCCTTCCAGGCGCGATAGGCAAAGCGGCTGCCCCCCATCATCAGCACCAGCAGCAGCGGATCGAGCAACAGCACCGAACGCGGTACCACCGCCTCCACCCGGAACAGCACCAGGATCAGCGGCGTGGCCACCGCGGCGATGCCCACCGCCTTGAGGATGCGCTGCAGGTCCGGCAGGCTGGCGAAGCGCCAGATGCCCCGATATAGCCCGAAGTACCAGAACAAACCGGCCTGCAACGGCAGCACCCAGAGCAACGTCGACAACGCCGCGGCCAAATACTCCCCCGGCAAGGCCAGATTGAAGCGCAGCCAGTACGCGCCCAGCCAAGCCGCGGCCGAAGCGGCGACATCGTGCAGCATGACCAGCAGGGACCGGTTAATCGGCAAGATCGGACTCCTTCACCCGACTGTCGATGGCCACCGTCAAGGCCAGATACCCGACCGCGACCGCCGCCAGGACGCCCCAGCGCCAGTCCGGCCACAGCGTCACGGCAAACGCGGCCGCGCCAGCACACGTCATCAACGCATACGCGGCGTACGCCAGGCGACGATGGCTCCAGCCGCCGCGCACCAGACGCTGGTAATAGTGCGTGCGATGGGCCCGCCAGATGCGTTCGCCACGCCGCAGGCGCGCCAACAGCGTGACGCTGGCATCGACGATGAACGGCGAGAACGCCAGCAGCGGCACGCTCCAGTGCCAGACCTGCTGCAGGACACCCACGATGGCCAACGTCGCCGCGAGGAATCCCAGCGGGATGGACCCGGAATCACCCATGAACAGACGCGCCGGCGGAAAGTTGAAACGCAGGAAGGCCAACGCCGCCAGCGCGACGGCAGCGCAATGGGCACCGAGCAACACCGCCTCGGCCATCCACGCAAGCAGCGCCAGCGTACCGAAGCCGATCACCGCCATGCCGCCCGCGAGGCCGTCCGCGCCATCCATGAAGTTGTACAGATTGGTCATCCACACCACCGCCAGGACGGCGCCGAGCAGCGGCCAACCGTCCAGCCCCAGGAACAGCAGGCATGCCGTCGCGACCGCCACGTGGGCCACCATACGCAGGCCGACCGGCAGGCCGCGCACGTCGTCCAGCAGGGACAGCGCGGCCAGAGCCAGGGCGGCCAGCATGACCGGGGCGAGAGCCGCGTCGGCGAGGATCGCCGTAGCCACTGCCACCCCGGCCATGATGCCCACACCGCCGATGCGCGGCTTGGGCGCGACGTGCAGCGAACGTTCGTTGGGATGGTCCATGGGCAACAGCCGCTCCCGGCGCAACAACGCGGCCAGGGTCAACCAGCACAAACAGAAGGCGCAGGCGACGGCCAGTGCGGTCATGGCAGCTCGGCGCAGGTGGCAGCCAGCCCTTGCGCCAGCGTGTACGGCGGGCGCCACCCCAGTCGCGCGCGGATCAGCGAGGCATCCACCCACAACGACCCGGTCAGGCGCGCCACGGCGGCACGTCGGCCGACCAATGCCCCGGCCAGTGACAACACTCCCGGCGGCACGGCCAGCAGACGCGCCGGCCGATGCATCGCCTGCGCGATGGCCCGCACCAGATCCGGGGTGGAAACGGCGACACCGTCGTCGATCAGGAAAGTCTGCCCGGCAGCGTCAGGATGTTCCAGGCACAGCGCGATCGCATCGACGAAGTTATCCAGGTAGAGCAGGCTGCGGCGATTGTCGATGGCGCCCAGCGGCAACGGCCAGCCACGCGCCACCAGGCGCAGCAGGGCGAGAAAATTCGCCTTGACGCCCGGACCATAGACCAGCGGCGGGCGCAACACGACGACCTCCAACCCGGTTTCGCCGGCGATGCGCCACAAGCCCTGTTCCGCCTCCCACTTGGAAATGGCATAGGCGTCTTGCGGTGCGGGTATATCGGCCTCGCGATACGGCGCGTCGCCTCCCTCGCCATTGACCTTGATGCTGCTGACGAACACGAAGCGGCGCACGCCCAGGCCGGCTGCCTGGCGCGCCAGATTCAACGTACCCTCGGTATTGGTGGCGCGATAGCGTGCGGCCGCATCCGGACCGTCTTGCATCCGGTGCACCCGGGCGGCGAGATGAACCACCGCCTCGCATCCGGTCAGGGCCGCGCGCCAATCGGTGCCAGCGTCGATGTCGCCGACCACCACGCCGTCGCCTGATCCCTCTGCGCGCCGCAACGCACGCACCGGCCCGTGCCCGCGGCTCACGAGCCGGGGACACAGCGCCGAGCCGACGAAACCGGTGGCACCCGTCACCAGCACCCTCATGATGTCAGCGCTCCGTAGACCGCCAGCGTCTCGGCGATGACGATCTCCTGCGCGAACTCGGCCTCCGCGCGTTGCCGGGAGCGCGCACCCATGCGGCGGCGCAGCTCGGCGTCGGTGATGAGTCGACGCAGGGCGGCTGCCAGCGCCGTAGCATCACGCACCGGCACCAGCAGACCGTTGTCACCGTCACACACCACTTCGCGACATCCCGGCGCATCCGTCGCAACGATGGGCAGCCCGGTTGCCGCCGCCTCCAGCAGCGCCTTGGGCAAGCCTTCCCGGTAGGAGGGCAGACAAGCGACGTGCGCCAGCCGCCATACCGCAGGCATGTCATCGCGCCGTCCCCACCACTCCACGCCATCACGCCCGTCCCAGGCAAGCAAGTCGGACTCCGTCAACGTGGCCGGATTGGCGGGATCGGGATCGCCCACCAACACAAAGCGCGCCTCGATACCCTGTGCCGCCAACCGCCGCGCCGCCATGACGAATTCGACCACCCCCTTGTCGCGCAACATCCGGGCAACCAGCATCACGCACGCCGGCCCCGCTGCCGGGTCGCCGGGCCGGAAGGCTTGCACATCCACCCCGGAACCGCGAATCAGGCGCAGGCACCGGTCACGCACGCCGGCGCGTTGCAGCATGGCCTGGTCCTCCGGGTTCTGCACGATGGTGATGCCACGCGAGCGATCGAGCAGCAACGCCAACGCGCGCCCGAGGAACGGCCTGGCCAGACGCGCCCAGCCATGTGCGGCGGTGAACAACCAGCCCAGGCCGGCGACCGCGTTGACCACCGCGCGGGTGCCCGCCAGCATGGCCGCGATGCTGCCGTAAACCACCGGCTTCAAAGCCACGTGATGGACGATATCGGGACGGACACGCCGATACAGGCGCCAAAGACTGAAGATTTCGGATAGCGGGTTGCCGCCGCGTCTGGACAGTTCCAGCGGGACGAGATCCAGTCCGGCGGCACGGATCGGTTCACTATGGCGATCGATACGGGTGGCCACGGTCACCTCGTAGCCCGCAGCGCGCGCCGCCACCGCCAGCGGCAAACGATGCGACACGAAATACCAGTCCTCGGTGACGACGAACAGCAGCCTCATCGCGTCGCATCCAGCCACGCCTGCCACATCAACACGCCCCACAGGTGATACTGCCAGTTGCGTTGGCCCGAAAGGTGCTCCTGCCAGCGCCGGCCGTCGTTTTATGCGCGAGGGCAGAAGGATGGTGCTCCTTCCAGGCACGCAGATGGGATATTCATATCGAAACATAAAAACAATAGGCTTCTAGTCAAGTGACACTGACTGTCGAGATATCGTGGGCGACAATCAGCGCAACACGCCAACTCACCTTCGTCAACCCCATTTTTCACCGTATCAAGGCTACCTGCATGATCTTCCTAATGGCGGTGACGATATCACGCATGTCCGCATCGCTAAGGGTCGGATGGACAGGAAAGGCAAGGCTTGTTTCAGCCAAGGCATGAGCCATGGGCAAAGGTTGGGGTGGTGCCAAGCCAGCATCCATAAAGGCCTTTTCGCGATAGATCTCACCACAGCTTCCCACGAAACAGGGTACCCCTTCAGCATTGATAGCTTCGATAATGCGATCCCTTGTCCAGCCTGGGTTCAGATATTCGGGCTTGACGAAGACGTAGTAACGGTAGCGTGCATGGCCGATATGGGTGGGCACAGGGGTAATCCGCAAGCCGGGCACGTCGGCAATCGCTGACTCCAGGATCATGGCATTGCGCTGTCTTATCGCCAGCCATGTAGGCAGTTTGGGCAACTGCCTGCGACCAATCACCGCTTGAATCTCGGTCATGCGCCAGTTGGTGCCGAACGATGTATGCAGCCAGCGGAAACCCAATGGGTGATCGCGGCAGTGGACGGCATCCCAATCTTTGCCATGATCCTTATAGGACCAAGCCCGTTTCCACGCTGCCTTATCCCGAAGAAGTAACATACCACCTTCGCCACCCGTGCTGATGATCTTGTCTTGGCAAAAAGAAAAAGCCGCCGCGTCACCAAAGCTGCCCACAGGCCTTCCCTTATAGGTAGCACCATGTGCCTGGGCACAATCCTCGATTAGTTTCAGGCCCTGAGCCTGAACCAGATCCAGAATGGGGTTCATCTCACAAGACCAACCCGCCAGATGTACGACAATGATTGCCCGCGTGCGGGGTGAGAGAACGGCTTCGATGCTACTGGCCGTGATGTTCTGACTAACGGGATCGACGTCAGCCAGGACAGGACGCGCGCCACGTGCAACGATACAACTTGCAGATGCAATGAAAGTTCGCGGGCTAGTGATTACCTCATCGCCGGGACCAATACCCAAGGCATAAAGAGCAAGCTCCAATGCTACGGTGCCGTTCATTAGTGCAATCGCATAAGGCATACCGCAGTATTCGGCAAACTCACCCTCGAATTTTCGGCACTCTTCACCGGTCCAGTAGTTGACTTTCCCGGATGACAGCACAGTGGAGGCTGCCTCGATCTCGTCCGTTTCGTAACGAGGCCAAGGCGGGAAAGGCGTTTGGCGAACCGGCACCCCTCCTTCGATGGCCAGGACTTCGAAAAGATCTTTCTTGGGATTCATGACGCTATCCGATTGCTCGTGCCGGAACGCCAGCCACTCGCAGGCCATCCGCAATATCTTCACGAACCACGGAACCTGCGCCCACCACGACGTGGGCGCCAATCCGTACACCCGGAATGATCACCGAACCAGCTCCTATCAACGTGCCTTGCCCTATGGTCACATTGCCGCACAGGTGGCAGCCAGGAGCCACGTGCACTGCATTCCCCAACACGCAATCATGGTCTACGGTAGAACCAGTATTGATGATCACTGCCTCTCCTATTGAGCTGTCGGGATTCAAGACTGCACCTGCTGCGATAAAACTGCCCGGGCCAATGTCACAACCCCGCCCTATGCAAGCAGCGGGATGAATCACTGTGGTCAGGGCGAACCCATTTTTTTGCAGCCAGGCACTGACTTCCGATCGTGCAGCATTGTGACCAATTGCGGCAATGGCTTCCGGATAGGGCCTATTTCGTTCGAGAAGGGCAGATCGGCCACCAATCACCTGATAACCGAAAAAATCCTGACCGCGCAGTTCTGGACGGTCATCTGCGAGGGAGATGGCCATGCGGCTTCCAGCTCGCTCCAATGCGTCGATGACCACCTTCGCGTGTCCGCCCGCACCAAAAACAATGATCTCCCTCATGTAACACGATCCTTTTCAGGGTCTGTGCTCCCGGTAAATTTTGGCATGGTAACGTGCCCGGGATGGCTTATCCCCTTGCGATGAAAGACCTGGACCACGGTTAAAACGAGGATCTCGAGGTCTAGTGCCAGGCTCTGGTGTTCCACATACCATACGTCATGTTCAAATCGCTCCTCCCAGCTTGTGGCATTGCGTCCATTGACCTGCGCCCAGCCCGTGATGCCTGGCCTGACTTCATGCCGCCGTGCCTGACGTTCAGTATAAAGAGGTAAGTATTCCATCAGCAGGGGACGAGGACCGACTAAACTCATATCTCCTCTTATGACATTCCACAGCTCAGGCAGCTCATCCAGGCTTGTAGCACGGAGAAAGCGGCCAAATCGAGTCAACCGTTGTTCGTCTGGAAGCAGTTGCCCGTGTTCGTCGCGAGTATCTGACATGGTACGGAATTTAATTAATGTAAACGGGCGTCCATGCATCCCGGGACGCGTCTGCCGAAACAAGACTGGACTGCCAAGTAATATCCGCACTAGCAGTGCAATGACGAACAACAAGGGTGCTAGCAGCAACAGCGCTATTATTGCTAGTACAAGGTCCAGAAAGCGTTTCATCAGGCAAGCCCCATCGTGCGCAGAATCACTGTATTGACTTCACGCACGTCGAAACGTGACTCGGCAATCCGCCGGCTTGCGCTACCCATAACAGACACTTGATCCGAGGATTCAATAAAACGAACCATCGCCTCTGCCAATGCCGCCGCGTTCTTGGCCGGAACCAAAAATCCATTTTCTCCATCGACTACGGTTTCGCGGCAGCCCGGTCTATCCGTGGTGATGATAGGCCGGCTCATGGCCATTGCCTCCAATACTGTCCGTGGCATACCCTCATGATAGGAAGGTAGGACGTAAACATTGCAACTGGCAATTGCTGAGCGAACATCTTCGAGCCGGCCAAGATATTCGATGACACCTTCACGGATCCATCCATCAAGGTCTTTTTGGGAAATCGCAGCTGGATTTTCATCGATCCATCCGACCAAGAGAAATCTCGCTTGGGGATACTCGGCTTTGACCATCCTCGCTGCCTCGACATATTCCACGACCCCCTTGTCTCGCAATAGACGCGCAATCATCAAGAAACTGGGTATCTTAGGCAAGGCCACAGGAGCAAAATGTTCCAAATCCACACCTGTACCGTTGATCAATACTGCCTGTTCAGGTCGGGCCACAAGCCTAAGTTTGAGGAACAACTGCATATCGTCCGGGTTCTGAAAAAAAACCCGCGCGGAGCCGCGCAAAGCGAGGCGGTAAAGGCCCCGTGCGACGGTACCCACAATGCATCCACGCAGGCCAGTGGCAGTGAAGGTATAACCCAGGCCTGTAATCATAGGGTAGCACCGATAAACACCCGCCCAACGAGCAGCCAGACAGCCATAAATCACCGGCTTGATCGTGTATGCAAGCAAGCAATTGGGACGAATGGAACGAAACAGACTGCGCAGAAAGAGGAGGCTCCTCAAATCCTGCAACGGGTTAAGACTCGTACGCGCCAATGGCACTGCGTGATAACGGACTCCGAGCGCGGACAGTTGCGCAATCAAGTGAGAATCGGCAGGCGGTGCCAAGGCATGCACTTCATGACCGGCATCCACCATGGCTTTCAATAGGGGACCACGGAAGTTGATTAAAGATTCAGGCAAACTGCCCAGCACCGCCACCCTAGCCATATCGGTACCCCTCCTCCAGCCACGCCTGCCACATCAGCACATCCCACAGGTGATACTGCCAGTTGCGCTGGCCCGAAAGGTGCTCCTGCCAGCGCCGGCGGATCGGCGCTGGATCGAGGAAGCCTTCACGCTTGAGCCTATCTTCCGCGAGCAGATCCTCGGCCCAATCCCGCAAGGGGCCACGCAGCCAGTGATCGAGGGGCACGCCAAACCCCATCTTCGGTCGCTCGATCAGCTCGCGCGGCACATAGCGGTAGAGCACCTGGCGCAGCAGCCACTTGCCCTGACTGTTACGGATTTTCATGGAA
>CALEDT010000037.1 GCA_937949525.1 uncultured Burkholderiales bacterium
TGTGGCGGTGCACCGATTTCCATCGTGCGCCAGTACATCGAGCAGCAGCAGACGCCACACTGAAGCCTCAAGACAAGGACGGCAACAAAGTCCGCGCTATCCTTCCCCGCCCTGAACGGCGGGGCTTGCCGCGCACCGGGTCAACGCAGTGTGGCGAGCAGTTTCCTGCCGCCTTCGGCGGCCTTGCTTTGCGGATGTCGGGCCAGCAGTTCGTCCAGCGTCGCGCGCGCGCCTTCGGTGTCGCGCATCTGCACCAGCGCGCGCGCCAGGGAAAGCATGGCATCCGGCGCCTTGTCGCTGTTGGGGTACTCCGCCAGCAGTCGCCGATAACCCTGCGCCGCGCCTTCGAAATCGGACAGGCCGACATGCGAGAACGCCATCCAGTACATCGCGTTGGCGGCCAGGGCGCCACGCGGGTATTGGCGCAGGAACACCTGGAAGGCGCCGAGTCCTTCGGAATAGCGCGCGGAGCGCACCAGGTTCAGCGCAGCGTTGTAGGCGCGTCGTTCGGCCTCGGCGTCGACCAGGGGCGGCGGGCTGCTGCCGGCCGCGGGCGGTGTCTGCAGTGCCTGGGCCGGTTGCAGCCGGATGGCTTCGGTCTGCGCCGGCAGCGGCGATGCCGCGGGCCGGCTGGCGAGCTCGTTGATGCGCGCATCCAGATCGATGTAGATCTCGCGTGCGCGCTGGTCGGCAGCCTCGATGCGGAAGGATTGCTCCTCGACACTGCCGCGCAGACGGGCGATCTCGTCCTTCAGCGCTTCCACCTGATTGAGCAGATTGAGCAGCGCCTGCGATTGCGTGCGCGCTTCCAGGCGCGCCAGGCGTTCTTCGATCGCCCGCACCTGCTGGGCCTGATCGCTGGCCCACAGCGCCGGCGAGCCGAACACGGCAAGGACGCCCGGCAGCGCGAACAGCAGCAGGCGACGCATGGTCATTCGCCGACGTAGTGGATTTCAGTGCGCCGGTTCTGGCTCCAGGCCAGTTCGTTCTGGCCTTCCACCAGCGGTTTCTCCTCGCCGAACGACACGGCTTCCATGCGGTTTTCGGCTACGCCCAGCAGGTTGAGCGCACGCAGGACGCTTTCGGCGCGGCGTTGACCGAGCGCCAGGTTGTACTCGCGGCTGCCGCGTTCGTCGGTGTGGCCATGCAGCACCACGGCGGCGTTCGGCTCCTGTTTCAAATAGTTGGCGTGCGCTTCCAGCAGCGCGCGATATTCGTCCCGGATGGCGGCGCTGTCGAAATCGAAATGGATGCGACGCTGCGCCAGCGGGCCGGCGGGGTCGCGCGGATCCAGCCGGACGGTGCTCACCCCGGGCGTGTCGGTCGCGGCCGGCGCGATCGTCTGGACTTCCGGCGCGGTCGCGTCGATGCCGCGCGTTTGCACGGCGGTGGCCGGCGCAGGCGTGCGCGCGGCCTCGCCGGGTAACGCGCTGGCATCGACCTGCGCCGCCGTGGCCGGCTGCGCGACGGCGCCGGGTGGGGTACGCGATGTCGGCGGGGTGGCGGGGGCTGCGGTCTGGGTACCGGCATCGCCGCTGGCCATCATGCGATCCTCGATACTCGCTTCGCGCACCGGTTTGTCGGCACAACCGACCAGCAGGCTGGCGAGCAACACGGTCATCAGCAGGGGTTTCATCATTTACTCCTCGAGCACAAAGTCGGCGAAACGTTCAGGGCGCCCAGGCCGGCTCACGCAAATCGCCGGATTGTGACAGCCGCTGGCGTATGCGGCCGTCGATGCTGACGGTGGCGAGCACGCCGCGACCGTTGATCAGCGTGGCATACAGGATCATGCGGCCGTTGGGCGCGAAACTGGGTGATTCGTCGGCGGCGGTATCGGTCAGCACCCGCATCTGGCGCGTGGCCAGGTCCATGACGGCAATGTGGAAACGCCCGTCCCTGCGGTGCACGAAGGCCATCCGGCTGCCGTCCGGCGACAGTGCCGGCGACACGTTGTAACTGCCTTCGAAGGTGACCCGGCTGGCTTCGCCGCCATCGACTGGGGCGCGGTAGATCTGCGGCGTGCCGCCGCGGTCCGAGGTGAAGTACAGCCAGCGGCCGTCCGGACTGAAGCGCGCTTCGGTGTCGATCGATCCGCCGCGGGTGAAACGCACGGTCTCGCCGGTTTCCAGGTCGAGCAGATAGATCTGCGCGGTGGCGTCCCTGGACAGCGTGACCGCCAGCTTACGGCCATCCGGCGACCAGGCGGGCGCCGAGTTGGACCCGCGGAAACGGGATACCGCGCGCCGGCTGCCGTCGGCCAGGTTCTGCACGTAGACCACGGGTTTGCGGTCCTCGAACGACACATAGGCCAGACGTTTGCCATCCGGCGACCAGGCGGGCGAGATGATCGGCTCGGGCGAGGCCAGGATGGTCAGCGGGTTCTCGCTGTCGGCATCGGCTACCTGCAGTTCGTAGCGTCCCCCGCGTTTGAGGATGTAGGCGATGCGCCCGGAATAACTGCCCGGCTCGCCCAGCAGTTTTTCGTGCACCGCGTCGCTGATGCGATGCGCCACGGCGCGCAGGCCGCCGGGTGTGGTGGTATAGGCCAGCGCCAGCAACGGTTGCTGGCGCAAGGTGTCGAGCAGCCAGAAACGCACTTCCAGGCGGCCGTCGGCCAGTGTGCGCAACTGGCCGCTCAACACCGCATCGGCGCCGCGTCCCTTCCATGTCGCCAGGGAGACCTGCCCCGGGTCGGGCGGCGAGACTTCACCACGATCGCCGATCAGGTTGAAATGGCCGCTGCGCCCCAGGTTGGCCGCGACCACGGCAGCCGGATCGAGCACGCCCAGGGGCGCGCCGGTGAACGGCAATATGGCGAGCGGAACGCGGTTGGTGGCGCCGCCCACGATCTCGATGGTCATCTGCGCGTGGGCGCGCACCGCCATGACCAGGGCGAGGCCCAATATCAGCAGGAAACGGAGAGGCATGTCGAAGGCGCGGGGGAAACGACGAAATTTTACCAGCATTGATCATCCAGACCGCGCCGGGTTCTCCGAAGGGCGGAATTTCAGGATCAAACCCTGGCGGAACAGTCGCGCGACGTCCCGGTCGGCCGGCAGCGGCAGCGGTGAGGCGCGCAAAATGGCGCGTTCCACCGCGGCATCGTAGGCGGGTTGTCCGCTGCTGCGCACCAGCGTGACGCGCAGCACGTCGCCGGTGGGCATCAGGTCGACGCGGTACTCCACTTCCGGGTTGCCCTGCAAGTTGGGCGGCAGGTGCATCTGATCGAGAATCCTCTCCCGGATCCGCGCGCGGTGGTCATCGATCACGCGTGCCTGACCGGCCGCCATGGCCAGGCGCTGGCGTGCGGCGTCGGCCTCCATCTGCGCGCGCATGCGCTGGGCTTCCTCCTCCATCTGCCGGCGCTGGAGTTCGCGCAGTTCCGCTTCGGCCTGTTCGCGCTCGCGCCGCGCCTGTTCGGCGCGTTCGCGCTCCAGGCGCGCGGCATCGGCCTGGCGTCGTGCCTCCTCCTCGCGTTGCCGTGCCGCATCGGCCTCGCGCTGACGTTGCGCGCGTTCTTCGCGCAGCCGTTCCTCGCGCAGACGCCGCTGTTCCTGTGCGAGGGCGATGTCCGGCGCGGCGGGCGGCTGCACCCGCGGTACGGGCGGCGGTGGCGGCTCGATGCGCGGTGGCTCGATCGGCACGGGTTCCACCATTGGCGCAGGCGGCACGCGCAGCCGTGGCGGTTCCGGCAGTTCCGCCCACAGGTCGGCTTGGACCGGTGCGTGCGGCAACGAGGTCCAGGACATGCCGAATACCAGGGCCGCCAGCAGCGCCACATGCACCAGTACCGCCAGCGTGCCGGCGGAGACGTGCTGCATGGGCGGTGCGACGATCATATCGGTGGGTATCTTCAGGGCTGCGCGGGTTTGGTCAGCAGGCCGACGCGCGCCACACCCATGGCCTGCAACTGGTCCATGGCCTGCATGACGTTGTCGTAGCGCACGTCGCGGTCAGCGGCGATCACCACCGGCCGGGTGGCGTCGTCGGCCAGCCGCTCGCCCACCGCGGCACGCAGTCCGGCCTGCGTCACTGCTTCGCCGGCGTCGTCGCGTGCGCGGTCGCGCAGCAGCATGGAACCGTCGGCACGGATCACCAGCTCCAGCGGCGCGCCGGGGGCCTGGGCGCTGTGGCCGACGCTGGGCAGTTCCACCTGCGTCGGGCTGATGAACGGCGCGGTGACCATGAAGATCACCAGCAGCACCAGCATCACGTCGATGTAGGGCACCACGTTGATCTGGTTGATGGCCTTGCGGGTGCGTCGCGCAATCATCGCTTGGCCGCCTCCTGTTGCAGGATGTTGGAGAACTCCTCCATGAACACGTCGTGGCGGTTGGACAGGCGGTCGATGTCGTGGGTGAAGCGGTTGTAGGCGATCACCGCCGGAATCGCCGCGAACAGGCCGATGGCGGTGGCGATCAGCGCCTCGGCGATGCCGGGGGCGACCTGCGCCAGTGTGGCCTGGGCGACGTTGGCCAAGCCGAGGAAGGCGTTCATGATGCCCCACACCGTGCCGAACAGGCCGACGTAGGGCGATACCGAGCCGACCGTGGCGAGGAAGGGCAGATGCAGCTCGATCAGATCCATCTCGCGCTGATAAGCGGCGCGCATGGCGCGGCGGGCGCTTTCCACCACCGCCTGCGGCGTCACGGTGGCCGGGCGGTTGACGCGGAACTCGCGCCAGCCGGCGCGGAAGACTTCCTCCAGACTGCTGCGCCGGGTGTCCTCGTCGGCGCGCTCGATGATCGCGGTATGGTTGCCGCCCCAGAACTCGCGTTCGAACAGGGTGGCCTCACGCTGCTCGCGGCGCAGCGTGAACCACTTCTCGAAGATCATCCACCACGACACCACGGAGGCGAACAGCAGCAGCAGCATGACCCCTTTCACCACCCAGGAGGCCTGGGCGACGAGGGCGACGAAGGACATGTCCTGGGTGAGGGCGAGTTCCATCAGAGTCCGATCCCGAATGCATGCATGACGAAGTCGGGAATTCTAGCGGGGCGGAAAACCTGCCGCGTGACGCAGGCCACCCGCACGCGGGCGACCATCAGTTCCTCCGTGGCGCGGGTGATGCGCTGCGTCATGGTCAGACTGGCGCGTTGCACCTCGGCCAGCGTGCAGTGCACGGTCAGACGGTCGTTGAAGCGCGCCGGCCGCAGGTAGTCGGCCTCGACCCGGCGCACCACGAACAAGATGCCGCTGCGCAGGGCCAGCTCGTCCTGTTCCAGGCCGAGCTCGGTCAACCACTCGGTGCGCGCGCGTTCCAGGAATTTCAGATAGTTGGCGTAGTACACCACGCCGCCGGCGTCGGTGTCTTCCCAGTACACGCGGATGGGCCAGGTGAAGGTCGGCATGTCGCTCATGATGACGATGGTCGTGTGTTTGTAACCGGCGGTGCGCGGACTTGCCGCCAACCCGGTGGGGCAACCGGTTGGGGGTGCGCCGTCAGGTTCGCTGAGGGCCGTCTGCGTGCGGCCGGTAGTCGGCAAAGCGGGTCAGCACCTCGTCCATTTCCGCCGCCGTGAGCAGCACCGGCGTGCCGGCCTGGCAGGCGCGCAGGTACTGCGCGCACAGCGTTTCCACTTCCAGCGCCAAGGATAGCGCGTCATCCAGGTCGGCGCCCCAGGCCAGCAGGCCGTGGTTGGCCATCAGGCAGGCGCGCCGTCCGCGCAGCGCCTCCAGCACGGCATCCGACAACGCCTGGGTGCCGAAGGTTGCGTAGCGGGCACAACGGATGTCGTGGCCGCCGGCCAGCGCCACCATGTAGTGGAACGGCGGCAGGTCGCGGCGCAGGCAGGACAGCGCCACGGCATTGGGCGAGTGCGCGTGCACGATGGCGCCGGCCGCGGCAAACGCGGCGTAGATGTCACGGTGGAAACGCCATTCGCTGGACGGGCGCATGCCCGCCGGCGCGCGGCCGTGGCGATCGAGCGGCACCATGTCGGCGGCGGTGAGACCATCCATGTCGCGCGCCGAAGGCGTGATCCACAGGCCGTCGCCAGCGCGCACGCTGAGGTTGCCGGAGCTGCCCTGATTCAGGCCGCGCGCCACCGACCGGCCAGCGGCGCGGGCCAGCGCGGCGCGCGGGTCTTCGGCCGGCGTCACCGCATGCGCTCCGGATACAGGCCGCCAAGGCCGGCCTCGCCGCCGGCGCAGACGCCCCGTTCGGTGATGAAGCCGGTCACCAGGCGCGCCGGGGTGACGTCGAACGCCGGGTTGGCGGCGTGGCTGGCGGCCGGCGTCAGGCGCACGCGGGTGGACACGCCGTCGTCGGCCAGACCGACGATGTGCGTCACTTCGTCGGCGGCGCGTTCCTCGATCGGTATGTCGGCACCGCTGGCGAGTCGGAAGTCGATGCTGGGGCCGGGCGCGGCGACATAGAACGGCACACCGTTGTCGTGGGCCGCCAGTGCCTTCAGATAGGTACCGATCTTGTTGGCGACGTCACCGTTGGCGGCGACGCGGTCGGTGCCGACGATGCACACGTCCACCCGGCCACGTTGCATCAGATGGCCGCCGGCGTTGTCGACGATGACGTGGTGGGCGATGCCGTGGCGGTCCAGCTCCCACGCGGTCAGGCTGGCGCCCTGGTTGCGCGGGCGGGTTTCATCCACCCAGACATGGACTGCGATGCCGGCATCCGCGGCGGCGTAGACCGGCGCCAGCGCGGTGCCCCAGTCCACCGTTGCCAGCCAGCCGGCGTTGCAGTGGGTGAGCACGTTGACCGGCTGGCCGGGCCGGCGCGCGGCGATGGCGCGCAGCAGCTCCAGGCCGTGACGGCCGATCGCCTGGTTCTGCGCCACATCCTCGTCACAGATCGCCGCCGCTTCATCCCAGGCAGCCGCCGCCCGTTGCGCCGGCGCCAGCGGACGCAGGCGCGCCAGCACGCGTTGCAGCGCCCAGCGCAGGTTGACCGCGGTCGGCCGGGTCGCCGCCAGACGCTCGGCCGCCGCCGCCAGCGCGGCGTCGCCGGCATCGACGCGCGCGGCCAGCGCCAGTCCGTATGCGGCGGTGGCGCCGATCAGCGGCGCGCCGCGCACGCGCATGCGCTGGATGGCCTCCGCCGCGTCGGGCTCGTCGCGCAGCCGGTGCCAGGCGAAGGTGTGCGGCAACAGGGTCTGGTCGATGATGGCCACCGCATCGGCGTCGACACGGATGGCGCGGGTGGGCTGGCCGTCGATCAGCATGGTGAGCGTCTGCCTCGGTTGTGCAGCGCCGATGGTGGCGCAGGCGCCCGTGCTTTGCCAAGCGGGCATCGCCGCCGACCCTGCGGGCAGCATGGCGCTTACCGCCTTTCGCATACAATCGCGCCCATGTCCCCGCTCGCGCCCGAAACCGTCCTGGCCACCGCGATCAATGCGCTGCTGGCGCGCCAGCCGGCGGCGCGAGCGCGGCTGGCGCGCCATGCCGGCAAGACCTTGCGCCTGTCCCTGCCGCTGCTGACGCTGCAACTGACGATCGAGCAGGACGGTGAAGTCGTGGCGTTCGCGCTCGCCCCCCGGGATGCGTTGCCGGCGTTGACGCTGACGCCGACGCCGGCGAGCGTGCCGTCGTGGCTGGCCGGCGGCGCCACCGCCGATCTGTTCCACGTCGCCGGTGACGGTCTGTTCGCGGCCGACATCGCCCATGCCCTGGCGGATTTCGATTGGGTGCTGAGCTTGCGGCCCTTGCTCGGCGACGTCGTCGCCAGCCGGGTCGATGGCTGGCTGCGCGCCAGCGACCCGTGGCGACGGCATGCCGCCACGTCGATCGGCCGCAACATCGCCGAGTATGCGGTGCATGAACGAGCGCTGCTGGTCGACCCGCCCGCGATCCATGCCTTCATCGCCGAAGTCGACCGGTTGCGCGAGGATGCGGATCGGCTGGAGGCTCGGCTCGATGGCTTGATTGCGTCGCGGGGCGTCTCGTGACGCCGCTTGCCTGCGCCGACTGAATCCGGTCCCCGATGTATTTCCTGCGCCTGCTCCGCATCTGGCTGACTGCGGCGCGCTTTGGTCTGGACGAGTTCTTCCTCGGCCATGAACGCGTCAAGCTGGTGCGCTGGCTGGTGCAGGCGCTGTTCTTCTGGCGCGACCTGTCGCGTCCGCGCGGCGAACGATTGCGTCTGGCGCTGGAGTCGCTCGGACCGATCTTCGTCAAGTTCGGCCAGATGCTGTCGACGCGGCGCGACCTGGTGCCGGCCGACATCGCCGACGAGCTGGCGCGCTTGCAGGACCGGGTGCCGCCGGTTTCAAGCGAGCAGGCGCTGGCGGTGCTGCGACGCGCCTATGGGCGCGAGGTCGGCGAGGTGTTCGCCGAGTTCGATGTGCAGCCGGTGGCTTCCGCCTCGGTGGCGCAGGTGCACCGCGCGCGGCTGAAGTCGGGCGAGCGTGTCGCGGTCAAGGTGTTGCGCCCCAACATTCAAGGCGTGATCGGCCATGACGTGCGTCTGCTGTATACCTTCGCCGGCCTGATCGAGTGGTTGTGGTGGGATGGCAAGCGCCTCAAGCCGCGCGAGGTGGTGCGCGAGTTCGCCAAGCATCTGGACGACGAACTGGATCTGGTGCGCGAGGCCGCCAACGCCTCGCAACTGCGGCGCAATTTCCTCGATTCGCCGCTGTTGGGCGTGCCCGACGTGCATTGGGATTACTGCACGTCGGAGGTCATGGTGATGACCTGGATGGATGGTCTGCCCATCTCGCGCATGGACGAGCTGCGGCGGCGCGGCATCGACCTGAAGCGTCTGGCGCGCGTCGGCGTCGAGATCTTCTTCACCCAGGTGTTCCGCGACGGCTTCTTCCATGCCGACATGCACCCCGGCAACGTGTTGGTGACCGACCAGGGCAAGTACATCGCATTGGATTTCGGCATCATGGGTACGCTCAACGAGGGCGACAAGAATTATCTGGCGCGCAACTTCCTCGCCTTCTTCCGCCGCGACTACCGCCAAGTGGCGCGCGCCCATCTGGAGGCCGGCTGGGTGCCGGCGGACACGCGCGCCGACGAGTTCGAGGCGGCGATCCGTGCGGTGTGCGAGCCGGTGTTCGACCGGCCGTTGAAAGAGATCGCGTTCGGCAAGGTGCTG
Source organism: uncultured Burkholderiales bacterium (assembly GCA_937949525.1). Taxonomy (GTDB): domain Bacteria; phylum Pseudomonadota; class Gammaproteobacteria; order Burkholderiales; family Thiobacillaceae; genus PFJX01. The sequence goes on from CALEDT010000037.1 coordinate 9,068, forward strand.
CTGCGCCTGTTCCAGACCTCGCGCCGGTTCGGCATGGAGGTGCAGCCGCAATTGGTGATGCTGCAGAAGACGCTGCTCAACATCGAAGGGCTGGGGCGCGAGCTGGATCCGGAACTGGATCTGTGGGCCACAGCCAAGCCGTTCCTCGAACGCTGGATGAGCGAGCAGGTGGGCTGGCGTGGCTGGGCACGCACCCTGCGCGATGAAATCCCGTACTGGGGCACGCTGCTGCCGCAGTTGCCGCGCCTGGCGCACCAGGCCTTGCGCGGCGAACGCCTGCGCGTGCTGGAGGATGGCTTGGCACAGTTGCTGGCGCAGCAGCGCGCACGCAACCGCTGGCTGGCGGCGATCGTCGTGCTGCTGGCGGCGAGTCTGGCCTGGATGGTACTGGTTGCCGGGTGATGCGCATCGCTGCCGCAAGATCATGGAATCTTTCATGTCGTTCTGACGGATACACATCATGCTGATCGGCTTCGTTTTCCTCTATCTGGTCATCTCCATCGGAGTCGGCGTCTATGCCGCCACCAAGGTGCGCAATACCGAGGACTATTACTCCGCCGGCCGGTCGCTGCCGATGATCGTGGTCGTGGCCATGGTGTTCGCCACCTGGTTCGGCGCAGAGACCGTGCTGGGCATCCCCGCCACCTTCCTCGACGAGAATCTCGGCGCCACCATCTCCGATCCGTTCGGCGCCTCGCTGGCGCTGATCCTGTTCGGCCTGTTCATCGCCCGGCCGCTGTACCGCATGAAGCTGCTGACCATCGGCGACTTCTACCGCAAACGCTTCAACCGCCAGGTGGAGGTGGCGATGTCGCTGGCCATCGCGCTGTCCTATCTCGGCTGGGTGTCGGCACAGGTGGTCGCGCTCGGTCTGGTGTTCAAGGTGCTGTCCGGCGGCGTCATCACCCAGGAGCAGGGCATCCTGATCGGCGCCAGCGTGGTGCTGATCTATACGCTGTACGGCGGCATGTGGTCGGTGGCGGTGACCACCTTCCTGCAGATGACGGTGATCGTCGTCGGCCTGCTGTGGATCGGCGTGCTGGTCGGCGACATGCCGCAGATCGACGGCATCCGGCCGGTGATCGAGCATGCCGCGGCGGCCGGCAAGTTCGAGTTCTGGCCGGCGTTGGAGTGGGCGGCCATCATCACCTTCATCGGCGGGTTGCTGACCATGGGCTTCGGTTCGGTGCCGCAGCAGGACGTGTTCCAGCGTGCCAACACCTCAAAGAACGAGACCGTGGCGGTGTGGGGCACCGTGATCGGCGGCATCGCCTACCTGCTGTTCGCCGCGGTGCCGCTGTACCTGACCTATGCCGCCACGCTGGTGGACCCGGTCACCAGCGCCGCGCTGCTGGAGGAGGATGCGCAACTGGTGCTGCCCACCTTCGTCAGCCAGCACCTGCCGCTGTATGCGCAGATCGTGTTCTTCGGCGCGCTGCTGTCGGTGATCATGAGCACCGCCTCCGGCACGCTGCTGGCGCCGTCGGTGACCATCTCGGAGAACATCATCAAGGGCTTTCTGGACAAGGACACCCTGACCGACCGCCACTTCCTGATGATCACCCGCGTCGTGGTCGCGGTATTCAGCGTCGGCGTGGTGTTGTATTCGCTGTGGGCGCTGCAAAGCGAGGCAACCATCCACCAGATGGTGGAGAACGCCTACAAGGTCACGCTCGCCACCGCTTTCGTGCCGCTGGTCGCCGGTCTGTTCTGGAAGCGCGCCAACAACACCGGCGCGACGTTGTCCATCCTGCTCGGTCTGGCGGTGTGGCTGGGGTTCGAGCTGGTGGCGGCGGACGGACCGTTGCCGCCGCAGTTCGCCGGTTTCATCGCCAGCGCGCTGGGCATGGTGGTGGGGTCACTCGCGGTCCGGCGCGCGTCGTATTAACATGCGCCGGTTTTGACCTGCCCCCGCAGCGCCGACCCGCTCCACGCGCTTGCTCTCCGCCGGCGGGTCTGCTCCGCCCGAATTGGTGACCGTACCCGACGCAACCCCGATACCCGATGCCGGACACGCCTCCTCACGACAGTCTGCCGCAACAGGCTGCGCCAAAGTGCCCGTATTGCGGCAGCTACCGAGTACGTCCTTCCAGCCGGCGCAGCAGCGGCAAGGCGCATGTGCGCTACCGCTGCGAATCGTGCAAACGGCATTTCAAGACCGTGCCGGTACGCTGGCGCGCGATCATGCTGGTGGCGTCCGCGCTGCTGGTGGTGGGGTTGGTTTCGCTCGGCCTGTATCTGGGACGTCCCTCCCCGCTCGATGATCCCGCGCCGGCCGACACGCCGTACGAGGACGTGCTGGCCGGCAAGCGCGAGGCGGCTGCGCGCGGCAACCCGCAGGCGCAGTTCGATATCGGTCATGCGTTGTGGAAACGAGGCGATTACAAGGACGGCCTGCCCTGGATCGAACGCGCGGCGAAGGCCGGCCATGTCGACGCGGAATTCCTGTTGGGCATGGCTTACCTGAGCGGACGCGGCACGCTGCAGAACTACCGTGCCGCGCTGGAGCATTTCCAGACCGCGGCCAGGCATGGTCATCCGGAAGGGCAGTATCAGCTCGGCCTGCTGTACCGCGAAGGACTGGCCGCGCAGCGTGACAAAGAGGCGGCCTACCTGTGGCTCAACATCGCCGCAGCACACGGGCATGAGCAAGCGCTGGCCGACCGCGACCGGCTCGCGCTGAACATGACCACGGAACAGGTCACGCGCGCGCAGGAAGCGAGCGCGCGCGAGAGCGCCGCGATTGCCGCCCGGCTAACCGGCGATCCGGCGCAACGGCCGGCAGCGGACGGCCATTGAACCTGAAAACCGCAGTTGAACGCGCCCGAGTGTGGGTCTGCCGGGTTGTCTGGCAAGGCGCGACGACGCGCAGGGTCGTTCCCTGCAAGGAGGAGCAACGCCGCCAGGCGGCCCGGCAGGCGCGCAATCGGGTGCGTAGCGGGCTCA
>CALEDT010000038.1 GCA_937949525.1 uncultured Burkholderiales bacterium
CGGAATGATGGCGCCGGCGCCGACGACCACGGTCATGCCGACCTCGACGCTCGCCGCCTCGATACGGCGTTCGACGCCGTCTACCTCGACCCAGACCAGGCCGGTATCCGGACGCAACAGTTTTTTCAGCAGGTCGTCGGAACGGCGCGCGATGGAGTTTTCCAGATACTCGCCCAGCGCCAGCATGAACACCGTGGTGTTGGCGGCGACGTGATCGCCGCTGGCGGTGGAAATCGCCACCGCCAGCGCCTCCAGCACATGCGAATGGATGCCCTCGCTGAACAGCTCATCCAGCGCTTCGCCATACAGCGGTAGCGACGCGGCCATCGTGGTTGGCGCGCGCAGCCCGGCCGGCAGGCTGCCGGAGGCCAGCAGCAGCGCGCCGCTCGCCACCACGGTGGCCAGCGCCTTGTCGCGGGCGTTGCGCGGCACCGCCGCCGCGGTCGCGACCGGCAGCGCCAGGATTGCGGCGCGCAGGCGTTCGACGTCGGTGGTTTCCGGCTCGAATTCCACCACCAGAGACCGCGCCCGCGCATTCAGGCGCGCCGTGCATACGCCATGCAGACCGCCGACGGCGCGCGCCAATGCGCGTGTGTCGAACGACGCGCCGCGCGTGGCGCGGAAGCGAAAGCGCACGCGGTCGTGCAGCCGGTGTACCGCGCTCAACTCGGCGAAAGCGGGTGGGGACGGACTCATGCAGGCATGAGAAGCATCAGAGGCTGCGCTGTTCGGCCGCCAATTCCGCCTCGATGTCCGCCATCTGCTCCTTGATTTCCGCGAAGCTGCCGGCCAGATCGGTATACAGGCGCATGCCCGCGCGCAACAGCTTGCCGCGCAGCGCCTCGTCACCGATCACGTAGGCGACGGCCACCCCCAGCAGCGCGCCGGCAACGAACTGCTGGCCGGGCGTCAACGCCGCCAGCCCCGTGGGCTGCGCCTGGCGCAGCAGGGCCTCCAGCACGACCGGATCGAGCGCGCCACACTGGTTCTTCTTTCGTTTTTTCTTGTTCACATCGGCCTCCTTGCCAAACCCCGCATTGCCGTCAAACAACAGGTTTTCCACCGCCACGGCGGTGGACAAGGCCGCACCACCCAGCAGCGCGGATTGCAGCAGCGCCTGACCTTCGCGCTTGTCCTGCAAGGCCGCAACGATGCCGCTGGCGATGGCGCCGCGCACGAAGCTGGCGGGCAAGCCGCCCAAGGCCGCGCCGGCCCGGATTTTCGCGCGTTTCATGCTTCAGGCTCCCGCGCGGGTGGATCGGGTGGTCGCGCGCGCCCACGTCGGGGCGCACGCTCGGCAACGCCGGTCGCGGCGGTCTCCGCGGTCTGGGCGGCGGCACGGCGGCGCGTGCGCGCCGGCCTGGCGGTGGCCGAAGCGGTCTCGCCCGTCTCGGATGGGTTGCCGGCCGTGACAGTCGCGTTCGCATCGCCGCCGTCCCCCGCTGTCGGTGGTGCGCCACGACCGGGCGTCACACGCTGCAACAAGACCAGTCCGGACCGGGCGGCGCTTTCCGCCTGATCCATGGCACCACGCAGATGGGCGCCGGCATCATCGACCATCGCGCGCACGCGTTCGCCGCGCAGCGCGCTCACGGCCGCCGCGCCCGCGATCAGGCCGGCGACGAAGGGCAACATGGGCATCATGGTGAAATCTCCTGACTCGTGGAGGAAAAGGACGCCGAGGTCAGCAACCCGGCCAAAGTCGATGCCGCCGGCGATGCGCGGCCGGCCAACAGGTCGGCCCATGCGGCATCGGGAATCAATGCCGGGTCGTATTCGACGACGCAGGATCGCGCCAGCGGGTTGATGCCGATCGCGCGCACGCCCGGCAGCGCGGCGAGGCAGGCGCGCAGACCATCGCCGCCGCCGGCGCGCCAGGCGGCGGTTTCGAACGCCGCTGCTGCCAGGCGCAGGCGCACGCGCCCGGAAATCTGGTGCGCGATACGCATGTGCGAACGCAGCTCGGCGACCAGGCGGGCGGCGTCGAAGGGGCGCGTGCCGGAACGGGAAGAAACGGGGAGCGTTCGGGGAGCCATGGCAAGCCTTGGTCGAACCCTGGCTTGCTCGTCGCGGCGTCTGCAGCGGCTGGCTGGCTAACGGTGTTGCAGCGGGATAGGTTACGAATCTAGCATCGGCGGGAGCTTCCCGCAAACCACGTGCGGCGCGCGCACCGACCCGATGCCGCGGACCACCATTCCGTTGCGCACCCGGTGCCCACCGGAAGCGAGCCGACGCGACGCCCCTCAGACCCGCTCGCCAGGGCGGAACTCGCTGGCGTGGCCGAACCGTTCCGCCGCCGCCGCCGCGGCCCGGTTCACGGCTCGTGCCGGCACGAACACATAGAAACGCCACAGATCGGCATGGCGCGCCTCGATGGCGCGGATCTCGGCGCCGGCGGCGCCTTCGGGGTCGTTCAGTCGGCGCAGACCGACGGGGGTTTCCACCCAGGCGGCGGTCTCCTTCATCACCGACAGCGCCGGGCAGTAGACGATCACCTGGTCCGCGTCGAGACCGAGGGCGGCGGCCAGATCGGCCTCGGCGCGCGCGCGTTCGGCGGGTGATTCGTGATAGCGGCGCACCAGTTCGGCGCGCGCTTCGGCCGCCACGCCCCGCGCCGAAATCACGTAGCCGCGTTTGAGCAAATCGCGCCGGGCCAGGCGGGCGGCCAGCCGGGCGGCGGCGGGCGGCGCCGCGTGGCCGAGCCGATCGAGCAGCGTCCAGTCGTTCAGCTCCAGCAGATCGGCTTCGCTCAATGCGCCGCACGCCAGCGCGATCTCCACCGCCTTGGAAATCATGGCGCCGGCGGTCACCTTGGTGTGGTGGTCGTACACCCGCTCGGTGAGGAAGTAGCGCATGCGCAGGAGTTGCACGATCTCCGAGCGGGCGTCGGCGCGATCCATGCCGTGCTTGGCCATGCGCAAAGCCAGGTGCTCGCGCGCGTCGCAGTCGCCTTGCCGCACGGTGAAGTAGCGGTATACCCGGTCGTCGTAGTCGTGCGCCAGGCCGGTGAAGCGGCTGTCCCGACGCAGATAGTCGAGCAGGTCGGCATCCAGGGTGCTGGCGATCACGTCCGGCGCCCAGGACGGCAGCGGGTTGGCGCCGACGCCCAACAACCCGGCCACGACGGTGCGGATGCCCAGGCGGTCGAGGGCGTCGCCCAGTTCGCCGGCCAGCAGCCGGAGCAGCCGGTCGCCCTTGTCGTGGCGGGGAAACAGGCGGCGCTCGTCCTCGAAGGTGTGGCCATAAGGGATGTGGGTGACGTCGTGCAGCAGCGCACCGACGCCGATCAGTTCGGCCTCTTCGGCCGTGACGGCGACGCCGTTACGGCGCAGGCCGTCGATCATCCGGTGAGCGGCGGCGCAGACGCCGATGGAATGGTCGAAGCGGGTGTGTACGGCGCCGGGGTAAACCAGGCTGGCGGTGCCCAGTTGGCGGATGCCGCGCAGACGTTGCATGACCGGCAGATCGAGCACGGCGGATTCCAGCCGGCCGAGCTCGATGTCGCCGTGGATGGGGTCGCGGATCAACATGGTGTCGGATCGAGCCGGCGTCGGCCTCGGGACGTGAACGCGGCGAGCTTACGCCGGCGGCTTCGGTTCTGGAAACCTTCGTGACGCGCCAGGCCGATGCGGCCCACGCACGCTTCCGGCCGCATCGTGCACGGCGCGGCCGGTTCACGCGCCGATCGTGGCGCGCAGCCGTCGGGCGGCCTCGACCATGTTGGCCAGCGCCGCCTCCGTCTCCGTCCAGGCGCGGGTCTTCAGACCGCAGTCCGGGTTCACCCACAGGCGCTCGGCCGGGATGCGGGCGGCGGCCTTCTGCAGCAGCCGCACCATGGCGTCCACCGCGGGCACGTTGGGGGAATGGATGTCGTACACGCCGGGGCCGATCTCGTTGGGGTAGTCGAAACCTGCGAAGACCTCCAGCAGCTCCATGTTGGAGCGCGCGGTCTCGATGGTGATGACGTCGGCATCCAGCTCGGCGATGGCGGCGATGATGTCGTTGAACTCCGAGTAGCACATGTGGGTATGAATCTGCGTGGCATCGGCGACGCCGCCGGTGGCCAGACGGAAAGCCTGCACCGCCCAGGCCAGATAGCCCGTGCGCTGGCGGGCGCGCAGGGGCATGGCCTCGCGGAACGCCGGTTCGTCCACCTGGATGACGCCAATGCCGGCCGCCTCCAGGTCACGGATCTCGTCCCGCAGCGCCAGCGCGATCTGCAGGGCGGTGTCGCGCCAGGGCTGGTCGTCGCGCACGAAGGACCATTTCAGCAGGGTGATGGGGCCGGTGAGCATGCCCTTCATCGGTTTTTGCGTCAGCGACTGGGCGTAGGTGATCCAGGCCACCGTCATCGGCGCCGGGCGTGCCACGTCGCCGTAGAGGATGGGCGGTTTGACGCAGCGCGAGCCGTAGGACTGCACCCAGCCGTGCGCGGTGAAGGCGTAACCCTGCATCTGCTCGCCGAAGTGCTCGACCATGTCGTTGCGTTCCGCCTCGCCGTGCACCAGCACGTCCAGCCCCAGACGTTCCTGGATGTCGACGGCGTGGCGAATCTCGGCCCGCATGGTCGCCTCGTACTCGGCGCGGTCGATGTGCCCGACCTTGAACGCCCGCCGCGCGGCGCGGATGTCCGCGGTCTGCGGAAAAGAGCCGATGGTGGTGGTGGGAAATGGCGGCAGCCCCAGCCGCTGGCGCTGCACCAGCGCGCGCCGGGCGTAGGGAGCGGCGCGTACCGCATCCTCCGGCCGGATGGCGGCGAGGCGCGCGCGCACGGCGGGGTCGGTCACGCGCGGCGAAGCCCGGCGCGCGGCCAGGGCGGCGCGGCATTGCGCCAGTTCGTCGGCCACCGCGTCGCGGCCCTGCGTGAGGCCGCGCGCCAGCACCGCCAGCTCGTCCAGCTTCTGCCGGGTGAAGGCCAGCCAGGGCTTGATCTCCGGGTCGAGGCCGTCCTCGAGCGTAACATCCAGCGGCACGTGCAACAGCGAGCAGGAGGGGGCCAGCCACAGGCGCTCGCCCAGCCGGGCGTGGATCGGCGCGAGCCGGTCCAGCGCCGCATCCAGATCGGCGCGCCAGACGTTGCGGCCATCGACGCAGCCCACCGACAACACCCTGCCGGCCGGCAGCCAGTCGGCCACCTGCGGCAGTTCCTCGGGCGCGCCGATGGCGTCCACATGCAGCCCGGCCACCGGCAGGCGCGCCGCGTTCATCAGGTTGTCGCCCAGGGCGCCGAAATAGCTCGCCAGCAGTATCCGCGCGCCGCTGTTGCGCAGCACGTGATAGGCGGGCTCGAACGCGGCCCGCCAGGCGGCCGGCAGGTCCAGGGCCAGGATGGGCTCGTCCAGTTGCACCCAGGCGACACCCTGCCCGGCCAGTCGCTCGAGTATCCGGCCGTACACCGGCAACGACGCATCGAGCAGATCGAGCCGGTCGAAATCGCCCTGCGCCTTGGCCAGCCACAGCCAGGTGAGCGGCCCCACCATGGCGACCTTGACGGCATAGCCCAAGGCATGGGCCTCGTCCACCTGCGCGAACAGGTCATGACGCGCCAGTTCGAAGCGCTGCCCCGGCGCCAGCTCCGGCACGAGATAGTGATAGTTGGTGTCGAACCATTTCGTCATCTCGCAGGCGAAGGCGGGCGTGCCGCTGGGCGCCCGGCCACGCGCCATGCGGAAATAGGTATCCAGGTCCACCTCGCCCCCCGACCAGCCGAAACGCTCCGGCACCACGCCCAGACGGGCGCTCATGTCCAGCACATGGTCGTACAGGGAGAAATCGCCCACCGTCACCAGCGCGCAGCCGGCTTGCGCCTGCATCGCCCAGTGCCGTGCGCGCAGTTCGCGCGCGACGGCCAGCAGTTCATCGGCGCCGCGCCGGCCTTGCCAGTAGTCTTCGAGCGCCCATTTCAGTTCGCGCCCCGCGCCCATGCGGGGCAGCCCCAGTGTGTGGATGACGGTCATGGTTGCAATGGCCTCCGAAATGTCAGGGCGCGCAGTTTCGGTCTGAGGCACAATGAAAACAAACGAAATATAGTCACGTTTGCATGAGGATTATTCATGATCGAACTGCGCCACCTGCGCACGCTCGCCGCCGTCGACGAGACCGGCAGCCTGACCGCCGCGGCCGAGCGCCTGCACTTGAGCCAGTCGGCGCTGTCCCACCAGTTGAAGGAACTGGAGGAACGTCTGGGCCTGCCGCTGCTCGACCGCGCGGCACGACCGCCCCGTCCCACCCAGGCCGGCGCCCGTCTGCTGGTGCTGGCGCGGACGGTGCTGCCGTTGGTGGACGAGGCCCTGGACGGCCTGCGCGGCCTGGCCCGGGGCCGCGCAGGGCGGCTGTTCGTCGCCAGCGAATGCCATAGCTGCCTGGAATGGCTGCTGCCGCGCCTGCGTCACTACCGCGACCGCTTTGCCGGCGTGGAACTGGACGTGCTGTCATCCGCCAGCCTGGATCCCCTGCCGCGCCTGCTGGATGGCGCGGTGGATGTGGTGCTGTCCCCTGACCGGCGCGATCTGCCCGGCCTGGCGTGGACGCCGCTGTTCGCCTATGAAATGCGCCTGGTGCTGGCGGCCAGTCATGCGCTGGCCACGCGCGCCCGCGCGGAGCCGCAGGACCTGGCGCGCGAGACGCTGCTGGTCTACCCGGTGACGCGCGGCCGACTGGATGTGTTCACGCGCTGGCTGTGGCCGGCCGGCGTTGAACCCGGCCGGGTGCGCACCGTGGAGAGCACGGCCATGCTGATCGAACTTGCGGCGCTGGGTCAGGGCGTCGCCGTGCTGCCCGACTGGGCCGTGGCGCACGCGCTGACCGAGCGGCGCATCGCCACCTTGCGGCTGGGCGAGGGATTGAACGGCACGCTGTACGCCGCCGTGCGCGCCGCCGAAACCAGACTGCCGCATGTGGCCGGCTTTCTGGCGGTGGCGGCGGGCTGAGCATACACGGCCCATATCGTCTCTCAGCCGACCAAGGCCGGTTGGGTCGCCCTCATTTGGTCAGGATCAGCTTGTTTTGCTGGGTGATGCGCAGCAGATAGCTGGCGCCGGCGTGCCGGATCATCAGCGTGCGCGCGTCGCCGAACAGCGCGCGGCTGTCGATGCCGCCCCGCGCCGGAGCGACGTCCGGCGCCGACGGGCGCGCTCCGGGCCGAGGGTTGCCGAGCCGCTCGGGCGGCGGATGCCTGTCGGGCCGAGGGGCGCGGGATGCGCGTGGTGTATGCGTTGTGTTCATGGGGCAATTCCCTATTGATCCTGTTGATCCGGCCCGAAAATATTTTGAAGGGGCCCCCTCCCGCGCTGCCGCGCACCCCTCCCCCCGCGAGCGGGGGAGGGCTGGGGGTGAGGGAAATCCAGTCAGATCTTGCCGACCAGATCCAGCGACGGCGCCAGCGTGGCTTCGCCTTCCTTCCACTTGGCCGGGCAGACTTCGCCCGGATGCGCGGCGACGTATTGCGCGGCCTTGATCTTGCG
>CALEDT010000039.1 GCA_937949525.1 uncultured Burkholderiales bacterium
CGCCACCTATCGCTTCGCCGACGGCACCACGCTGACCCAGCAGGCATCGAGCCGGCTGAAGTTCGGCCGGCTGGCCGCCTACGGCAAGACCGGCATGGTGGCTACCGAAGTGGAACTGGAGCAGGGGCGCATCGAAGCCAGCGCGGCGACGCAGCAGGCGCCGGCCGGTGGTTTCCGCGTGGCCACGCCGGTGGCAGTGGCCGGGTTGCGCGGCACCGAGTTCCGCCTCAATCTGGCCGAGGATGGCCGGACGCTGCGCAGCGAAGTGCTGGAAGGTGCCGTCGCCATTGCCGCTCAGGGCGTCGAGGTGCGGGTGGCCGAAGGCCAGGGCACCGTCACCGAGCTGGGCCGACCGCCGGCACCGCCGCGCGCACTGCTGCCCCGCCCGGATTTGAGCGCCTTGCCGGCGCGCGTCACGCGCCTGCCGCTGGCGTTTGCCTGGCCGCAACTGGACGGCGCCAGCGCATGGCGGGCCCAGATCGCCACCGACCCGGCATTCCATGCCATCCTGCTGGAAGGCGAATTCACCCAGCCGGAGGCACACTGGCAGGAAACGGACCTGAACGGGGCGGAAGGCCAAATGGCGCTGCCGGACGGCGACTATCACCTGCGCGTGCGCGCCATCGCCGCGGACGGCCTGGAAGGGCGCCAGGCCGATCACGCTTTCAGACTGACCGCGCGTCCCTTGCCACCGCCGGCGCTGAGTCCGTCCCTGGGCGAACGCCTGCTCGGCCTGGACGCCGAGTTCACCTGGGCCGCCGCCGCCGGCGCGCACGGCTATGTGCTGCAGATCGCGCCGACGCCGGGCTTCGACGAGGGCCTGCGTGAGCACCGGCTGCCGGCCGTGACGCGTCACGTCGAGACCCTGGCGGAAGGCGACTGGCACTGGCGCATCGCCAGTGTCGATGCGCTGGGCGAGGCGCGGGCATTCGGCCCACACCGGGCCTTCCGCGTGCAGCCGCCACCGGCCGCACCGGCCACGCACGAAGCGCTGGCGCAACCGGGCGGCACCCGTCTGGCCTGGGGCGCGACGGCGGGTGCGCGACGCTATGAAGTCGAGGTCGCGCGCGACGCCGACTTCGAGCAGGTGCTGCATCGCCTGGCGGCCGATGCCACCGGGGCCACCGCGACACTGGATCCGGGCCGCTACCAGTGGCGGGTCCGCGGCCTGGAAGCCGATGGTCTGGCGGGCACGTGGAGCCCGGCAGCACCGCTGATCCAGCCGCCACCGCAGCCGCACCCGATGACGCCGGCCGACGGCGCGCTCGCGCGCGCCGCCGACGTCACGCTGGGCTGGTCGCCGGTCGCCGGCGCGCGCGCCTATCGCGTGCAGATCGCGGCGCGCCCGGACTTCCTGCAACCGACGCTGGACCAGCGCGTGACCGAGACGTCGCTGAGCGTGCGCGTACCGGGTTCCGGCGCGTGGCACTGGCGCGTCGCCGCGCTGGGCGAAGACGATGCCAGCCTGGGCTTCGGTGCGGCCGCAAGCTGGCGTTACACCCCGCCCGCGGCCGCGCCCGGTCATCCGGACGTGGTCGAGGACGGTGGCATCCTGCGCGTGACCTGGGTGGGCGAATCGCCCGGCTACCGTCTGGAAATCGCGCGCGACGAGGCATTCACTGACCTGCAAGGACGCCATGACGTGAACCGGGCGCAAGCGCTGGTGTTGCGCCCACCACCCGGCACCTACTGGCTGCGCGTGATCGCGCTGGAGGCCGACGGTACGGCCAGCATGCCGGGTGAAGCGCGGGCGCTGACCATCAAACCGTTCGCGCCGTGGTGGCTGCTACCCTTCTTGCTGCTGGTGCCGTGAGCGTGGGGCTGAGGAAACCTTCCTGCCCGCGCGGCGGTCTGTCAAGCCGCGCGCACGATTTTCGCCCGATCGACATGACCACTTCGATACATCCACCCACGAGCGCCCCGGCCCGGGCGGCTGTCGTCACCAGCCTCGGGCGGGCGGCCGGATTGCACGCCCGCGCCGAACCTGACGGAGCGCCGACATGAACCGCTGGCTGGCGTTGACGATCGCCGCGCTGCTGGCCGTGTCACCCCAGTTCGCCGGCGCTGCGCGCGACGATGGCCTGGCCAGCCTGCGCGAGAGCGGCAAGGCGTTCGCCGCGGTGGCGCGCAAGGCCGGGCCGGCGGTGGTGTTCATCCAGACCGAAGGACGCGAACAGCCGCGCGAGGATGCGCGCGCGGAGGGCTTCCCGTTCGGCGACGACCTGTTCCGGCGCTTCTTCGGCGACGATTTTCCCGGCCTGTCGCGGCGCGCGCCGACCCGGCCTCCGCGCCGAGCCATCGGTCACGGCTCGGGCTTCGTGTTCGCGCATGGTCCGGGCGAGGTCAGCTACGTGCTGACCAACAGCCACGTGGTCGAGGATGCGGAACGCATCCGCGTGCGCCTGCAGGACGGGCGCGAGTTCGATGCACGCGTGCGCGGCATCGATCCCAAATCCGACGTCGCCGTGCTGGAAATCCCGGTGGCGCGCGCGCCGGCCCTGGCCTGGGGCGACTCCGCCGCGCTGGAGGTGGGCGAGTGGGTGGTGGCGCTCGGCAATCCGTTCGGTCTGTCGCACACGCTGACGGTCGGCGTGGTCAGCGCCAAGGGCCGTACCAGCTTGGGCATCAATGATTACGAAGACTTCATTCAGACCGATGCCGCCATCAATCCCGGCAATTCCGGCGGTCCGCTGGTGAATCTGGATGGCGAGGTGGTGGGCATGAACACCGCCATCTTCAGCCGCAGCGGCGGCTCGCTCGGCATCGGCTTCGCCATTCCCAGCAACCTGGCGCGCGCCATCGCCGACCAGCTCATGACCCGCGGGCGCGTGGTGCGCGGTTTCCTCGGCGTCACGGTGCAGGCGCTGACGCCGGAACTGGCGGAAGCGCTGGGCGTGCGCCAGGGCCAGGGCGTGCTGGTGGCGCAGGTGGCGCCGGATTCGCCGGCCGCGCGCGCCGGCTTGCAGGCGGGTGACGTGCTGCGCAGCTTCGACGGCGAGCCGCTCACCGATGGCGGCCATTATCGCAACCGCATCGCGCTGGCCACGCCCGGCAGCACCGTCACGCTGGGCGTGCTGCGCGACGGCCGGCCGTTGACCCTGCGCGCGCGCGTCGGCCAACTCGACGACGAGGAAACGCTGGAACCCGCCGGCCTGCATCAGGCCATCGGCCTGGCGGTGCGCGCGCTGACCGCGGCCGAAAGCGAACGCGCACGCCTGCGTGCCGGCCAGGGCGTGCTGGTGGTGGGCGTGGCGCGCGGCTCGGTGGCGGCGCTGGCCGGCATACGCCCCGGCAGCGTGATCCTGGAGGTCAATCGCCAGCCGGTGGGCAATGCCGAGGAGTTCGCCGCCGCGCTGGCGCGCAGCGGCGACGCGCGCGTGCTGCTAAGGCTGAGCGAAAATGGTCAGACGCGCTCGGTCATGCTGAGCTGGCGCTGAGGTGTCGCCAAACCGCCCGCCACGGTGGGTACGGAGCCGGCAAGTCTGCTTTTTACCCCGAGCTTCACCAAACCCGACGTTAGCAACGGATCGCCGACCATGACCCAGCATCTCGAAGAACTGCTTGCCCGGCTGCGCGCACTGCAGGAGGAACTGGAGGAGGAATACCGCCAGGCGCGCGAGAACCTGGAATGCAAACGCGCCGAACTGGCCGACGAATTCCTGCGCCAGCAGCGGCGTTACAAGGTCGGCCTGCTGCGTTTCATCGCCGGCGCGCGGCCGCTGGTGATCCTGACCGCGCCGGTGATCTACCTGGGCTGGCTGCCCTTCCTGCTGATGGATCTGTTCGTCACGCTGTACCAACGCATCTGCTTCCCGGTGTACGGCATCCCGCTGGTTCGGCGCGGCGAATACGTGATCCTGGACCGCGCCGAGCTGCCCTATCTGAACCTGATCGAGAAGTTCAACTGCTTCTACTGTTCCTACGGCAACGGCGTGGCCGCCTACACGCGCGAGGTGGCCGCACGCACCGAGCAGTACTGGTGTCCGATCAAACATGCGCGCCGGGTGCGCGGCGCGCATGAACGCTACCCGAATTTCTTCGACTATGGCGACGCCGAGGCCTACCGCGCCGGACTGGCGCGCCTGCGGCGCCAGTACCGGGCCGACGACGAACATGTGACCACCAAGGATTGACCATGCCCGAGACCCGCGACCGCTTTCTCACCCGCCTGCTGTGGCTCACCGTGGCCACGGCGCTGCTGATCGTGCTATGGCACGCCCTGCCCGAGCTGCGGCGCGGCATCGAGGATCGCGTCGCGCCGCGTGATGCACAGCCGCGCGTGGTGACGCCGCGTGGCGACCTGGCCGCGGATGAACAGAGCACCATCGAACTGTTCGAGAACGCACGCGACTCGGTGGTGTTCATCACCACCAAGTCGCTGGTGCGCGACTTTTGGACGCGCAACGTGTTCTCCGTGCCGCGCGGCACCGGCTCCGGTTTCGTCTGGGACGAGGCCGGCCACATCGTCACCAACTGGCACGTGGTGGAGAATGCCAGCGAAGCCATCGTCCGGCTGGCGGACGGGCGCGACTACCGCGCCGCGCTGGTCGGCGCCAGCCCGGCGCACGATCTCGCCGTGCTGCGCGTGGGCATCGGCCTGGGACGGCCGGCGCCGGTACCGCTGGGCACCAGCCACGACCTCAAAGTCGGTCAGAAAGTGTTCGCCATCGGCAACCCCTTCGGTCTGGACTGGACGCTGACCACCGGCATCGTCTCGGCGCTGGACCGCTCGCTCGGCGACGGTCGCGGCGGCAACATCGAGCATCTGATCCAGACCGACGCGGCCATCAACCCGGGCAATTCCGGCGGTCCGTTGCTGGACTCCGCCGGCCGCCTGATCGGCATCAACACCGCCATCTACAGTCCCAGCGGCGCCAGCGCCGGTATCGGCTTCGCGGTGCCGGTGGACACCGTCAACCGTGTCGTGCCGGAACTGATCCGCCATGGCCGCTACCTGCGTCCGGCGCTGGGCATCGAGGTCGACGACGCCCTGAACCAGCGGCTCACCGCCGCGCTGGGGGTCAAGGGCGTGGTGATCCTGCGCGTCACCCCCGGCTCCGCCGCCGCCAACGCCGGCCTGCGCGGCGCCACGCAGACGCGCGATGGCGGCATCGTGGCAGGCGACGTGATCGTCGCCATCGACGATCAACCGGTGGAGGACGTGAGCAAGCTGCTCAGCCGGCTGGACGACTTCCACGTCGGCGATACCGTACAGGTCACGGTGCTGCGCGACGGCCAACGCGAAACCGTGGCCGTGACCCTGCAGCCAGGCGTGTGAGCCGCCGCGGGCTCAGCCGGCCGCCGCCGCCACCGCCGGCGGAATGCGCTCGATCAGACGCGGATCGAACGGCTTGGGCAGGATGTAGTCGCGGCCGAATTCCAGACGCTCCAGGTTGTACGCCTGCAGCACCTCCGCCGGCACCGGCTCGCGCGCCAGTGCCGCCAGTGCACGCGCCGCGGCGATCATCATCGGCTGGGTGATGGCCTTGGCGCGCGCATCGAACGCGCCGCGGAAGATGTACGGGAAACCGAGCACGTTGTTGACCTGATTGGCATAGTCGGAGCGGCCGGTGGCCATCACCGCGTCATCGCGCGCTGCCGCGACCTCGGCCGGCGTGATCTCCGGATCGGGGTTGGCCATGGCGAACAGGATGGGCCGCGGCGCCATGGCCGCCACCATGGCGCGCGTCACCAGGTTGGGCCCAGACACGCCGATGAACACGTCGGCGCCCATCATGGCTTCGGCCAGCGTGCGCAGTTCGGTATCGCGCGCGAATTCGCGCTTGTGCGCGTTGAGATCCGCGCGTCCCGCGTGGATCACGCCCTTGCTGTCCACCAGGGTCATGTGTTCCTTGCGTCCGCCCATGGCGATCAGCAGGCGCATGCAGGCCAGACCGGCGGCGCCGGCACCCAGACACACCAGGCGGATGTCCTCCAGCCGCTTGCCCTGCACGTCCAGCGCATTGAGCAGGCCGGCGCACATCACCACCGCAGTGCCGTGCTGGTCGTCATGGAACACCGGGATGTCCAGCCGCGCCTTCAGCGCCGCCTCGATCTCGAAGCAGTGCGGCGCGGCGATGTCCTCCAGGTTGATGCCGCCGAAGGTGGGCGCGATGTTCACCACGGTGTCGATGAACGCCTGCACCGAAGGTGCCTGCACCTCGATGTCGAACACGTCGATACCGGCGAACCGCTTGAACAGCACGCCCTTGCCCTCCATCACCGGCTTGGCCGCCAGCGGGCCGAGATTGCCCAGGCCGAGGATGGCCGTACCATCGGTGATCACCGCCACCAGATTGCCCTTGGCGGTGTAGCGGTAGGCATTGGCCGGATCCTCGGCGATGCGCCGCACCGGCTCGGCCACGCCGGGTGTGTAGGCGAGCGACAGCTCGTATTGCGTGGCGCAGGGCTTGGACGACTCCACCGAAATCTTGCCGGGGCGGGGAAACTCATGGTAGTCCAGGGCTTGCTGGTTCAGCGGGCTCATGCGGGATTCCTTGTGTGGGATGGGCTGCGACGCAATGTTAGAGCCTATCCCGGTTGGAATCATGGCCCGCGTCGATCAGTCCTCGGGGCGCAGCAGTCGCTCGGGCGGATGCAATGCGTAGCCTTGCGCATAATCCACACCCATGTCACGCAGGATGGCGGCGATCTCGGCCGTGTGCACGAACTCGGCGATGGTGTGCATGCCATGCACCCGGGCCACCTCCATGATCGACTTGACCACGGCGCGGTCGCGCGCATCCTGATGCAGGTTGCGCACGAACAGCGCGTCGATCTTGAGGAAATCCACCTCCAGCCGGCGCAGGTAGGCGAACGAGGACAGCCCGGCGCCGAAATCGTCCAGCGCCACCGTCGCGCCCATGTCGCGCACACGGCGGATGAACGCCTGCGCCCGGTCGAAGTTGCCGATGGCGGCGGTTTCGGTGATCTCGAAGCACAAACGCGCGGGTGCGGCCGCATGACGGGTCACACAGTTGGCGACGTAGTCGGCCAGATCGTCGGCCGACAGCGTCACGCCCGACAGATTGACGGCATAGACGGTGTCCGGCGGCAACGCGCCCAGACCGCGCCCGATCACGCGGCAGACCTCGTCCACCACCCAGCGGTCCACCTGCGGCATCAGGTTGAAGCGCTCGGCGGCCGGGATGAACACACCGGGGGAAACCAGTTGACCGTTCTCGCCCTGCAGACGCAGCAGCACTTCGACGTGCCCGCGCAGCCCCACGCGCAACGGCTCGACACGCTGAAACAACAGCACCAGACGCCCTTCGCGCAACGCCGCGGCGATCTGCGCCACGGACAGGAACTGAGCGCGCTGGGACTGGTAGTAGGCGTCATCGAAGGCATACACCTCGACACGGTTGCGTCCCTTGTCCTTGGCCGCGTAACAGGCCTGATCGGCGGCGATCAGCAGCGCATCGATGTCGCGGGGGTAGCCCTCCGGCCGTTGTTGCGCCTGGATGGCCACGACACCGGTCGACGCGCCGAGCTGAAAAAACCGTCCCTCGTACGAGAACACATGACCGTTGATGGCGTCGATCAGCCGTTCCGCGCGCCTGCGCGCCTCGTGCACGTCCGCCTGCAGCAGCAGACCGAACTCGTCACCCCCCAGGCGCGCCAGCACGCCATCGCCCGTGTTGCGACGCATGATCGCGGCGATCTCCTGCAACAACCGGTCGCCGGCCGAGTGGCCGCAGGTATCGTTGACCAGCTTGAACTGATCCAGATCGATGTACAGCAATGCGCGCGCCTCGCCCCCCTGTTCCACGGCGGCCAGCGCCTCGGCCAGGCGGGCTTCGAACACGCGCCGGTTGAACAGCCCGGTGAGCGCATCGTGGCTGGCCTGGTAGGCGAGTTCCTCGCGCGTACGGTGCTCCAGCGAGATGTCGCGCACGCTGCTACGATAACCCAGCGGCGCGCCGGCATCGTCGAAGATCGGCTGCCAGGACATCGCCACCCAGATCACATGTCCGTCCTTGCGGCGGATGCGGAACTCGCGGTCCTGACCGGTCTGGCCGGACAGTCCCAACGCGTGGCACTGGCGCACCAGGCCGACATCGTCACCGAACACCAGCGGCAACGGAAAGTCGGACATGGCGTGACACTCGACCGGCGTGTAACCGGTGACCCGTTCCACCGCCGGATTGACCCAGCGCAACGCCCCGTGCGGGGCGAACCAGTTCTCCCAGGCGTAGGTGTAGTCGGCGATGGCGCGAAAACGCTGCTCGCCCTCGCGCAATGCCGCCACGCGCTCGCGCACGGCATCCGCCATGCGGTTGAACAAACGCGCGAGGCGGCCGACCTCATCGCGCGCGCTTTCGCGCAGGCGGAAGTCGTAATCGCCGGCGGCGACCCGCTCGCTGGCGTGCATCAGTTCGGACAGATGGCGCGTCAGCCAGAAGCCGATCAATGACAGCAATAGCACGGTGATGAGCACCTCGGTCAACGCGATCAGCGCACTCTGCGTCAACAATGAAGCCTTCGCCTGATGAATGAAGCGCATCGACAGGCCGTATTGCACATAGCCGTAGGTCTGGCCGAGGTAGTCCACCGCGAAGCGCACGTGGCGCAGTTGATTCGTCTCGTCCTCCATCGACGGTGGCGTCGACTGCTCCAAGCCGGAAGCGGCGAGCAACCGGCCATCCTTGTCGCTCACGACCAGATAGGCGACATCCTCGGCCGCGCGCCAGCCGTCGAGAATGTCCCGCAAGGTCGCGTAGTCGCGTGCCGCCAATGCCGGCGCCAGCGCGGTCTTGTAGGCGAGCTCGATGGCCTGGATGCGCGCCGCCAGTTGCTGCTCCATGTGCTGGCCGATCAGGCGCACGCTGTTGCCCACCAACAGGCCGAGCATGACCACTTCGACCAGCACGCTGGCCACCAGCAGCTTAACCCGAAGAGCCAAGCTGCCGACCCGGCGTTCCACGCCGCGACGCGCCACGTCCGTACCTTCAGGGCTGGCGCAGCATGCGTTCCGTTACCGCGACGTAGGGACGCAGCGCGCGCAGCGCCTCCGGCGTGACCTCGCGATAACCCTGGTAGCCGGTGTCGCGGAAGAACGCCTGTCCTTCCGGTGTCTCCTGGAAGCGCAGCAGCGCACGGCGCACGCGTTCGATCGTATCGGCACCCAGACGCGCGTGCGCCAGCGTCATCAAGTGCGGCACCTCGACGCCGGTCGGCCACTCGGTCACCTTCGCACGCACGTCGGCCGGCACCTGCCGAAGGGGAGTGTGAGTCGTCAACGCCGCGTCCAGGTCGCCCACCGCCACCGCGGCGATGGCCGCGCCGTGCGTCGCCCGTTCCACCACCTGATAGTCGTCACCCGCGCTCAGCCCCTGTTCCGCCAACCACTGCAGGCCGACGATGGACGACACCGACAGCCGGTTGGACAGGCCGATGCGCTTGCCCTTCAACCGTTCCGGCCGATCCAACCCGGAACCGGCGCGCACCACGAATACCGGACGCAGACCGGCGCGGTAATGAAACAGCGGGCGCCAGCCGTGATCCATGGCCAGGATGCCGAAATGCGGGCCGGTGATGAGCAGGTCGAATGCGCCGGCGAGACTGTCTCGGTGGAACGCCGCATAGTCATGCGCCGTATAGATTTCCATCTCCCGCCCCAACTCGGCTTGCAGGTACTGGCGCAACGGCAGATGGGTCTTGATCAGTGCGAGCGTGCTGTTGAACGGCAGTATGCCCAAACGCAGCGCCGGCGCGGAATTCGACGCGCAGGCGAGGCCGCTGACAAGTGTCAGGGCAAACACGATGACCAGCCAGGGCGGCACCGGCAGCAGACGACCGTGACGAAGGCTCATGGCAGACTCCGGGAGGTTTGAACCCACGCGGTTGTCGTGGTTTGTCCATCATCGGCAATAATCGTGCACAACTGAAATGCTGGAGCCTCGCCGTCATGACCGCCGGGCAATGTCCGATTCCCGCCCGCCTCGCCGTGCTTTGCAGGAAAGGCCGGCACCGGGCAGCACCGGGCATGCTGCTCGTCTCGCTGCTGCTCACCGGTTGCGGCGCGACGCGCATCTCGCCACCGGTGGAGGTGCTCGACCCGATGCCGGTGTTCGTGCTCGACCACGGCCGCCACACCAGCCTGGTCCTGGCCGACGGCGACGGCGGCCTGCACCGCTATGCCTATGGCGACTGGCGCTATTACGCGCAGGGTGACACCAGCCTGGCCAGCGGCCTGGCCGCGCTGTTCTGGCGGACACCCGGCGCGCTCGGCTACCGCCGCCTGCGCGGCGAAGCCAACGCCGCGACGGTCGAGCGCATGGTCCGGGTGGGCATCGCCGAACTGCACACGCTGCGCGTGGAGCGGGCTCGCGCCGACGCCCTGCGCGCGCGTCTGGACGCCATCATCGCCCAGGCGCCGACGCTGCTGCCCGCCCCCGACGTCGACCTGACCTTCGTGCCCCACCCCCGCGCCTACAGCCTCGCCCACAACTCCAACCAGGTGATGGCGGACTGGCTGACGGAACTCGGCTGCCGGGTGCAACGGCGGCCCGTGTGGGCGGCGTGGGTGGTGGCCGGAGCAGAACGGCCACAGTGACGTTTGCGCGCGCCGACCGTCAGGGACAGCCGATACAACCGCGCGTCTGCGTGTTGCGCAATATCGCCTGATCCAGATGTGCGCCGGTCAGGTCGGCGTTTTCCAGCGACGCGCGGGTCAGATCCGTGCCCTGCAGGCGGGCGCCGCGCAGCGACGCGGCTTGCAGGTGCGCCGCGCGCAGGTTGGCGCGGCGCAGGTCGGCCTCGTGCAGGCGCGCACCGTTCAGCCGGGCGTTGGTCAGGTCCGCTTCCTCCAGATGCGCGCCGGTGAGGTCCGCGTTGCTCAGGTCGGCGTTCTGCAGCATCGCGTTGCGCAGATCCGCACCCGCCAGATTGGCGCCGTTCAGGCGGGCGCCGCGCAGATTGGTGCGCACCAGCGTGGCGCCGCGCAGGTCCGCGCCGCGCAGGTCGGTCGAGGAAAAATTGGCCTCGGTGAGACTGGCCCGGCGCAGGTCGGCACCGCTCAACACGGTGCGCGAGAACTGGGAATTGCGCAGATCGGCCCCCGGCAGTGCGGCACCGTTGAGGTTCTTGTTGGTGCACAGCGTGCCGCGGCGGATGTCGCAACCACCGACGTTGAGGCGCTGCGTCTGCGCCCAGCCGACGTCGGCCGACGCCAGCGCCACCAACAGCGCGCACGCACCGGACGCCAGGCGCCGCGCCAGGTTCATGCTCAGCGGCAACGGCGTCGCGCCCCGCTGCCCGTCGATACGCCCGGCCTGGCCATGGCGGCTTATTTCTCCTGCGTCAGCTTCAGATATTTGGCGTACAACTGATCCTTGTCCTCGACGTAGTTGGGGTTGACCGGGATGCAGTCCACCGGGCAAACCTCGCGGCACTGCGGGGTATCGAAGTGGCCGACGCATTCCGTGCACTTGTTGGGGTCGATGACGTAGATGTCCTCACCCTGCGAAATCGCCCCGTTCGGGCATTCCGGTTCGCACACATCGCAGTTGATGCATTCGTCGGTGATCATCAGGGCCATGGCGTCGTTTCCTTCGTTGGTTGGTCGTTCGTAAAGTCGGGTCAGCAGGCGAAGCGGGCGGCGAGCCGCTCGGCCACCAGCGGATGCACGAACGGGCGCACATCGCCTTTCAGCCGCGCGATCTCGCGCACCATGCTGGCGGAGACGAACATGTGTTCTTCCGCCGGCGTGAGAAATACGGTTTCCATGTGCGGGTCGAGCCGCCGGTTCATACCGGCGAGCTGGAACTCGTACTCGAAATCGGACGAAGCGCGCAAGCCGCGCAGCACCATGCGCGCGCCGAGCTCGCGCACGAAATCGACCAGCAGACCGTCGAACGCGCGCACCTGCACGCCCGTTTGATCGCCCAGCACGGCGCGCGCCAGTTCGACCCGCTCCGCCAGCGAGAAACAGGGCTGTTTGGGCGCGCTGTCGGCCACCGCCACCACCACCTCGCCGAACAACGCGAGCGCGCGTCGCACCAGATCCTCGTGGCCGCGGGTGAGCGGGTCGAAGGTACCGGGGTAGACGATCAGGCGATTCCGCCGTGGTGAGTTCAAGCGGGCTCCAGCAGGCAATAATGGGACAGTCCGGCGCGGCTATGCCGTGTCACGCGCCAGCCTTGGGCATTCAGCGGCGCGGCGGATTCGGCATAGATTTTACCGCCGCGGCGCAGGCGTGTCGCCGCATGCGCCAGGGCCGGCAGCAACAGATCGAGCGCGAACGGCGGATCCAGGAAGATCAGGTCGAACGCCTCGCCCGCGCGCGCCAGCCAGGTCAGCGCGTCGGCGCGCTCGATCTCGACGCAACGCGCATCCAGCGCCTGCGCGTTGCGGCGCAGCCCATCGCACACGCGCGCGTCACTGTCCAGCATCAATACACGCGCCGCGCCGCGCGAGGCGGCCTCGAAACCGAGCGCGCCGCTGCCGGCGAAGGCATCCAGACAGACCAGGCCGTCCAGGCGCTGGCCCAACCAGTTGAACAGGGTTTCGCGCGCGCGGTCCGGCGTCGGCCGCAGTCCGGGCGCATCGGGAAAACGCAGCAGCCGGCCACGCCAGGCGCCGCCGATGACGCGCAGCGTATTACTCGGACGCCGGCTCAAGCTGGCCGCCGACGATGATGCGCGCCATGGTCTCGGGACGCAGACGCGCCTGGAACGCGCGCCGGATGTCGTCTGCCGTGACCGCGTCCACCCGCGCCGACCAGGTTTCCAGCCAGTCCAGCGGCAGGCGGTAGAAGCCGATCACCGCCAGGTGCTCCAGGATCTTGCGGTTGCTGTCCAGACGCAGCGGGAAACCGCCGATCAGGTTGTTCTTGGCCTGCGTCAGTTCCGCCTCGGTGGGGCCTTCGGCGAGGTAACGCAGCAGTTCGGCGTAGGCCGTGTCCACCGCCTCGCGCGTGGTGGCCCGGCCGGTCTGCAGGCCGATCTGGAACGGCCCCATGGCCTGCATCGGCGCGAAGAAGCTGTACACGCTGTAGGCCAGGCCGCGCTGCTGGCGCACCGCCTCGTTCAGGCGCGAATCGAAGCCGCCGCCGCCGAGCACGTAATTGCCCACCATCAGCGGGAAGAAGTCCGGGTCGTGGCGCATCATGCCGGGCTGGCCCATGAACAGATGGCTCTGGCTGGCGTGATGCGGGATCACCCGTTCGCCCGGCGTGGCCGCC
Source organism: uncultured Burkholderiales bacterium (assembly GCA_937949525.1). Classification (GTDB taxonomy): domain Bacteria; phylum Pseudomonadota; class Gammaproteobacteria; order Burkholderiales; family Thiobacillaceae; genus PFJX01. The sequence continues at coordinate 13,187 of CALEDT010000039.1, forward strand.
ACCGGCGGCGCCGGCGGCAAGTCCGGCGGCGCCTCGCCCGGCGGCAGGCCGGCGGCGAGCCGCTCGGCCAGCGCCTCGGCGCGCTCCCGCGTCAGATCGCCCATCAGCGTGATGACCATGTTGGCGGCGCGGTAGTGGTCGGCATGGAAGCGCACCAGATCGTCGCGGCCCAGCGCGGCGACGCGATCCTCCTCGCCGTCGTCCGGCTGGCCGTAGGGGTGGTCGCCATAGATCGCCGCCTGGAACGCCCTGGCGCCGATCTGGTCCGGGCGCGTGCGCGCCTCGCGCAGGCCGGCGATGACCCGCGCCTGCTCGCGGCGCAGCACGCCGGCATCGAAATGCGGCGCCGCCAGCACCGCCGCCAACGTGGCGAAGGCCTGGTCGCTCTCGCGCGCGCCGCTCAGCGTGCGCAGCGTGAAGCCGGCGCGGTCGGCATCGAAACGCCCGCCCAGCACCGCGCCGACATCGGCCAGGCGCTCCTCGATCTCGCGCTCGCTCCAAGGCCCCGCACCCAGACGCATGACGTGCCGCGTCAGGTTGGCCAGCCCCGCGGTGGCGCGGCTGTCGCGCGCGCTGCCGGCGGCGAAGTCGACGCTGGCGTCGATCATGGGCAAATCGTGGTTGGCGACGAAGTACACGCGCGCGCCCTGCGGCGTGTGCCAGTGCTGGATGTCCAGGCCGGCCGAGGCCAGCGGCGCCAGCAGGCATCCGAGCAATAGCAGGGCGATTGATTTAGCGGACATGATCGACTCCCGACGGACTGCGCGGCCGCGCCGGCGGACCTTGCGGCAGTGGCAGCGGCTCCAACACGGCGACGGTGACGCGGTCATCCACCAAGTAACGCGCGGCGACGTCGCGCACCTGTTCGGCGGTGACGGCGGCGAGGCGGGCGTAGCGGGTGTCCTGCAGGGTGTGATCCAGGCCGGCGGACACCCAGCTACCGATGCGCATGGCCTGCGAGAACAGCGAGTCCTGCTGGAACACCTGGCTGGCCAGCACCTGCGCCTTGACCCGCGCCAGTTCTGCCTCGCCGATGCCGTCGCGCACCAGCCGCGCGACCTCGGCCTTGAGTGCGGCTTCCACCTCGGCCACCTCGATGCCGCGCGCCGGCGTGGCATCGATGATGAACAGGCCGGGCCCGCGGCCGATGCCGCCGTAGCCCGCCCCCACCTGCGTGGCGATGGCGCGCTCCCGTACCAGCGCCTGATTCAGCCGCGCGGAAGCGTGTCCGTCGAGCACGCCGGCGAGGATCTCCAGCGCATGGACATCATCGTCGCGTTCCGGATCGCGCAGGCGCGGCGCCTGCCAGGCCAGCGCCACCAGCGGCAGCTCGGCCGGCGCGCGCACCGTGACGCGCTTGGCGCCGGCCTGTTCCGGTTCGTTCAGCGGCTTGCGCACCGGCAGCGGGCGCGCGGGTATGTCGCCGAAATACTGGCGCGCCCACGCGTACACCTGCCCGGCATCGACGTCGCCGGCCACCACCAGCACCGCATTGTTGGGCGCATACCACTGCTCGTACCACTCGCGCGCGTCTTCCAGGCGCATGTTCTGCAGGTCATCCATCCAGCCGATCACCGGATGGCGATAGGGGTGGGTGACATAGGCCGTGGCCATCAGTGCCTCGTACAGACGGGCCTGCGGGTTGTCCTCGGTACGCAGCCGGCGTTCCTCGATCACCACATTGATCTCGCGCGCGAATTCGTCGGCATCCAGCAGCAGATTGGCCATGCGGTCGGCCTCCAGACGCAGCGCCAGTTCCAGGCGGTCGCGTTGCAGCGTCTGGAAATACACCGTGTGATCGCGCGAAGTGAACGCGTTCTCGCGTCCGCCAGCGGCGGCGATGCGGCGCGAGAACTCGCCGGCCGGCACGTCGCGCGTGCCCTTGAACATCATGTGCTCCAGCACGTGCGCGACGCCGGTGACGCCGTAGCGCTCGTCCATGCTGCCGGCGCGATACCACAGTTGCGACACCACCACCGGCGCGCGCCGGTCGGTCTTGACGATCACGCGCATGCCGTTGTCGAGCATGCGATCCAGCAGTTCGGCCTGGGCCGGCAACCACGCGAACAGACCCAGCGTGAGCATCAACAACGGGCCGAGGGCGCTACGCAGCCCCCAGGCACGCCGGCGGCAGCAAGGGGTGAACAGGGACGACCACGATGACATGAGCTTGAACGAAGGGAGCGAAAGGTCTCGCATGATAGAATCCCGCGGCCAACAACGCAGCCTCCGACCCGCCTCCCCGTGTTTGGTTTCCTCAAGTCCGGCAAGTCCAAGCCCACCGAGCCCCGGTCCGAGACGCCCGCGCCGCACGCGGACGAACTGCCGGCCACCCCGTCCGATACCGCCCTGCCAGCGGCCGCGCAACCGGCCTCGGACGACGCGCCGGCGGGCGACGAGCCGCCACGCCTGTCCTGGGCGCAGCGGCTCAAGCGCGGGCTGGGGCGCACGCGCGACGCCTTTGGCAGCCAGATCGCCGGCCTGTTCGGGGCCGGCGCCAGGATCGACGAGGCGCTGTTCGAGGAACTGGAGACCGTGCTGCTCACCGCCGACGTCGGCGTCGAGGCCAGCGCGCACCTGATCGAGCGCCTGCGCGCGCGCGTGCGCAAGGAACGGCTGAGCGATGCCGCGCAACTGCGCGAGGCATTGAAGAGCGAACTGCGCGAGCTGCTGGCGCCGCTGGAGCAGCCATTGCGCATCACCGGTGCGCGGCCGTTCGTGATCATGCTGGCCGGCGTCAACGGCGCCGGCAAGACCACCACCATCGGCAAGCTGGCGCGCCGCTTCCAGGCCGAGGGCCGCAGCGTGCTGCTGGCCGCCGGCGACACCTTCCGTGCCGCCGCGCGCGAACAACTGGCGGAATGGGGCAGCCGCAACCAGGTCGAGGTGATCGCCTCGCAGGCTGGCGACCCGGCAGCGGTGATCTTCGACGCCATCCAGTCGGCGCGTGCGCGCGGCATCGACGTGGTGCTGGCCGACACCGCCGGCCGGCTGCCCACGCAGCTCAACCTGATGGAGGAGATCCGCAAGGTCAAGCGCGTGATCCAGAAGGCCGACCCGAGCGCGCCGCACGAGGTGCTGCTGGTGCTGGACGCCAACATCGGCCAGAACGCGCTGGCGCAGGTCAAAGCCTTCGACGACGCACTCGGGCTGACCGGCCTGGTCATGACCAAACTGGACGGCACCGCCAAGGGCGGGGTCATCGCGGCGCTGGCCAAGCGGCAGCCGGTGCCGGTGCGTTTCATCGGCGTCGGCGAGGGGCTGGAGGACCTGCAACCGTTCCGCGCCGGCGAGTTCGTCGACGCGCTGTTCGCCTGACGGCGAAGCACCGCATGATCGAGCTGTCCGACGTCACCAAGCGCTATCCGGGTGGGCACGAGGCACTGTCCGAGCTGTCGCTGAAGATCGCGCAGGGCGAGCTGATCTTCCTCACCGGTCATTCCGGCGCCGGCAAGAGCACGCTGCTCAAGCTGATCGCCGCGCTGGAACGCCCCACCAGCGGCACCATCGTCGTCACCGGCCAGAACGTCGGCCGCATGAAGCGCGCCGCGCTGCCCTATTTCCGCCGCAACATCGGCCTGATCTTCCAGGACCACAAGCTGCTGTACGACCGCAGCGTCATCGACAACGTGCTGCTGCCGCTGCACATCCAGGGCATGATCGGCGCCGATGCCGCCAAGCGCGCGCGCGCCGCGCTCGACAAGGTCGGCCTGCTCGGCAAGGAACGGGCGCGCCCGATCACGCTGTCCGGCGGCGAGCAGCAGCGCCTGTGCATCGCCCGCGCGGTGGTCAGCCGGCCGGCGCTGCTGCTGGCCGACGAACCCACGGCGAACCTGGACAGCGCCTACGCGCGCGACATCATGGACATGTTCCGCGCCTTCAACCAAGTCGGCGTCACCCTGCTGATCGCCACGCACGACCTGGATCTGATCCACCAGTACGGCGGCCGCCAGGTCGATCTCGCCCACGGCCGGCTGGTGCGCGCATGAAGGCCTGGCTCGCCCACCACCTGCAAAGCCTGCGCACCGCCGCCGCGCGTTTCCGCGCGGCGCCGCTGGCCACGCTGTTCACCGTGCTGGTGATCGGCATCGCCGTGGCGCTGCCGGCCGGCCTGTACGCGCTGCTGCTCAACCTGGATCGCGCCGCCGGCGGCGCCCGTCCGCTGCCCGAACTCACGCTGTTCCTGAAAACCGATGTCGGCGCCGAACAGGGCGCCCGGTTCGCCGCCGCGCTGAAGAACGACGCCGACGTGGCGGACACCCGTTTCATCAGCCGCGACGACGGCATCCGCAAGCTGGAGGCGATGGGCTTGGGCGACCTCGCCGCCGGTTTGCCGGACAACCCGCTGCCGCACAGCATCCTCGTCACCCCGGCCACCGGCGAGCCGGAACGGCTGGAAGCGCTGCGCGAACGCCTGGCCGGGGATGCCGTGGTGGAGCGGGTGATGCTGGATGCCGCCTGGATCAAACGCCTCGATGCCCTGCTCGGCCTGGGTCGAGACCTGGTGTTCCTGCTCGCGGTCCTGCTCGGCCTGGCACTCGCCGCCATCACCGCCAACACCATACGCCTGCAGATCTACGCGCAGCGCGACGAGATCGAAGTGGCGCAACTGATCGGCGCCACCGATCGCTTCATCCGCCGACCCTTCCTGTATTTCGGCGCCATCCAGGGCGTCAGCGGCGGTCTGGCCGGCTGGTGCATCGTCATGCTCGCCGGGTGGTCGCTGCAAGCCGGTGTCGCGGCCGTGGCCGCCGCCTACGGCGTCGACTTCCGTCTGGCCGGTTTCGGCCTGGGCGAACTGTTGCCGCTGCTGGCCATCAGCGCGGCGCTGGGCTGGCTGGGCGCCTACTTCGCAGTGAGCCGCGCGTTGCGCGAGATGGAAAAGTTCTGAGCGCGGCACCCGCCGTGGCGGCCGCACCGGCCCGCCCCCACCTGCCGACGCCGCGCGCCATGACGCCGCACCCCCTGCCCTATCATCCCGACAGCGCCGTACTGTTCGAGCACGTCGCCGACCAGCCGTGGGCGGTGCTGCTCGACAGCGCGCAGCCGCTCGCCAGCGGCCGCTACGACATCATCGCCGCCGATCCGTTTACCACGCTGGTGACGCGCGGCGCGATCACGGAAATCCGCCGGCAGGCCGGCCAGCCGCAAGCCTCCCGCCAGACCAATGAAGACCCGTTCGCGCTGCTGCGTGCCGAACTGGCCATCGGCACGGCGCGCGGCGCGCTGCCGTTCATGGGCGGCGCCATCGGCTATTTCGGCTATGACCTGGCGCGCCGCATCGAACGCCTGCCGCAACGCCCCGTTGCCGCCTCGGCGCCGCCCGACATGGCGGTCGGCATCTACGACTGGGCGGTGCTGGTCGATCACGCCCGGCGCCAGAGCTGGCTGGTCGGTGCCGGCCGCGACGCGCGCACCGCCGCGGCCTGGCCGGCGCTGATCGAACGCTTCTCCCGCCCGCCAAGCGTGAGCATGCGCCGCGCGCCGTGGCGGGTCGGCCGCGTGGTCGGCGCCTTCACCCGTGCCGACTACGCCCGCGCCTTCGCGCGCATCCAGCGCTACATCGCCGACGGCGACTGCTACCAGGTGAACCTGGCGCAGTGCTTCACCGCTGCCGCCAGCGGCGATCCCTGGCCGGCCTACCGGCGTCTGCGCCGGATCAACCCGGCGCCATTCTCCGCCTACCTCAACCTGCCGGATGCGCGCATCCTGTCCTCGTCGCCGGAGCGCTTCCTGCGCGTGCGCGACGGCCGGGTGGAAACGCGGCCGATCAAGGGCACGCGCGCGCGCGGCGCCACGCCGCAAGCGGATGCCGCGCTGGCCGAGGCGCTGCGCACCAGCGTCAAGGACCGCGCGGAGAACGTCATGATCGTCGACCTGCTGCGCAACGACCTGGGCCGCGTGTGCGCCACCGGCTCGGTGCAGGTGCCGCAGTTGTGCGCGCTGGAGAGCTACGCCAGCGTGCACCATCTGGTCAGCACCGTCACCGGCCGGCTGGCCCCCGGCATCGATGCCGTCGCGCTGTTGCGCGCCGCCTTCCCCGGCGGTTCGATCACCGGTGCGCCCAAGATCCGCGCCATGCAGATCATCGACGAACTGGAACCCGAACGCCGCGGCGTCTATTGCGGCAGCATCGGCTGGATCGGCTTCGACGGCGACATGGACTGCAACATCGCCATCCGCACCCTGGTGCACAGCGGCGACACGCTGCGCTGCTGGGCCGGCGGCGGCATCGTCGCCGACTCCGATGCCGGCGCGGAATACCGCGAATGCCTGGACAAGGCCGACGCGCTGCTGCGCCTGCTGCGCGAGTTCGGCGCCGATACCGGTGGCGTGGAGGACGGCTGAGGCGCGACCCTCATCACCGCCGGTAGACCTCGGCCTTGCCGTGGCACCGGCATGCAACACCGTTTGGACCGTATGCGCGTTCATGAAAAAATACGCGCCTCGCAGCGGCGCCTGCGTCGCACTGCTCCTGACCAGAACTGGAATCGCACGCATGACGCAACACCGATGCGCTTCGCCGGCGCAGCCCGGCGACACCGACGCTCGCGCGCCGGCCATTGAGCTGCTGGGCCTGTCGAAGTCCTTTCCGGGCGGCCGCGCGCCCGCGCTCGACGGCATCGACCTGGTGGTGCCGCGCGGCGGCATCTTCGGCATCCTTGGCCCCAACGGCGCCGGCAAGACCACGCTGATGTCCATCCTGGGCGGGCTGATCCTGCCCAGCGCCGGCAGCGTGCGCATCGCCGGCCACGACGTGCTGACCGAGTCGCGGCACATCCGCCACATCCTCGGTCTGGTGCCGCAGGAGCCGGCGATCTACCCGACCCTGACGGCGCGCGAGAACCTGGATTTCTTCGGCCGCATGCAGGGATTGTCCGGCGCCTACCTGGACAGCCGCGTCCAGGCCTGCCTGGAACTGGCGGAAATGACCGGCGAGGCCGATCAGCGCGTGGAACAGTTCTCCGGCGGTTACAAGCGCCGGCTCAACATGGTCATCGGCCTGATGCACGAACCGGAGATCCTGATCCTGGACGAGCCGACCGTGGCCATCGATCCGCACTCGCGCGCCCTGATTCACCATCGTCTGCGCGAGCTCAACGCCGCCGGCATCACCATCCTGATCTCCACGCACTACATGGAAGAGGCCGAACTGCTGTGCAGCGATGTCGCCATCATCGATCACGGCCGGCTGATCGTGCAGGGCTCGGTTCCGGAACTGCTTGCGCGACGGCGTGACGAGGCCATCGAATTGCAGTTTTTCAGCGAACCCGACGGCGCGTTGGCACAGGCGCTGCAAGCCATTCCGGGCGTCCGGCAGGTCGAACTGGCGGGCTGCCGCATGCGTATCTCCAGCGATCGGCCGGAACTGGCCATCGCGCCGATCATGCAGCGCGTGCAGGCCGATGGACCGACACTGCGTTCGCTGGTGTACGGGCGGGCCAGCCTGGAGCAGGTCTTCCTGTCGCTCACCGGCGACCGGGGAGAACTGCGGTGAAGGGCAATCTGGCCAAACTGCGCGCCAGCATCGTCAAGGACGCGCGCATCCTGTTGCGCGACCGTCAGGCATTGATCCTGTTCTTCACCATGCCGGTGCTGTTCGTGCTGATCCTGTCGCTGTCCCTGCGCGACGTGTTCGGCGACCGTCCGGGCGCCACCTTCCCGGTGCTGGTGGTGGCCCAGGACCGGCAGGAAGTGGGCCAGGGCATCATCGACACCTTCCGCAACAACCCGCACGTGCGTCTGTCGCTGGACGAGGACGCCAGCGAGGCCGAGGCGCGACAATGGCTGATCGACGGCCAGTACCGGTTCGTCGTGCTGGTGCCGGCCGGCGCGACCGAGCAGGCCAAGCGCCGTCTGGGCGAAGTCATGGCCGACGTGCCGGTCGAACTGCGCCTGGAACGACCGGTGGAAGTGCGCGTGCTGGCCGATCCGTCGTTGCGTTCCGACTACCGCAAGGTACTGGAAGGCAGCCTGGATCTGGCCTTGCACGGCATCGAGATGAAGCTGGGCCGGGAGCAACTGGAGCAGACCCTGCGCGTGACCCAGGGCACCCATTTCAGCGGATTACCGGATTTCGACCAGGCCCGGCTGTTCCTGCCGGTGCACGGCGAGACCGTGACCAAAGGGGTGGGCGGGCCGACGCCCACGTCGGTACAGCAGAACGCGCCGGCCTGGACCTTGCTGGCCATGTTTTTCCTGACCGTGCCGCTGTCGGTGTCGTTCATCAAGGAACGCGAGCAGGGCAGCCTGTTCCGCCTGCAGACCATGACCGTGCCGCCCTGGGTGGTCCTGGGCGGCAAGGCGGTGCCGTACTTCGTCATCAACCAGATCCAGATGATCTCCGTGCTCGCCGTCAGCGTCTACGTGCTGCCGCTGTTGGGCGGCGATCCGCTCGGGCTGGGCAACGCGCCGCTGGCGCTGGTGCTGATGGGCGCCTCGGCCAGCCTGGCGGCCATCGGCTTCGGCATCGCCGTGGCGGTGTTCGCGCGCACCACCGAGCAGGCCGCCGGTTTCAGTTCCGCCACGGTGATGATCATGGGCGCGCTCGGCGGCATCCTGGTGCCCAAGGCGGTGATGCTGCCGATCATGCAGGATCTGGCGGTGATCTCGCCGCTGTCCTGGGGCCTGGACGGCTTCCTCGACATCTTCGTGCGCGGCGGCGGCCTGGCCGACGTATTGCCGGAGGCGCTGGCGCTGCTGGCATTCTCGGCGTTCTGTCACGCCATCGCCATCGCCCGCTATCGCCGGCGGGGCTGACCGGCCGCGCAGCCGCGCTGCGCGATCAGCGCGCGCGTGGCTCGCCGGCGGCGCGGCGCGCCATCTCGCGCGCCATGGCTTCCATGCGCATCTTCGCGTCGTGGCGGAAGATTTCGATCGACACCTCGGGCGGCACCGCGAAGCCCGGTTCGATCAGCGAACGGTAGACCAGACGCACCCGGTTGCGTCCGACGATGCGCCACTCGCCGACGAAGGTGCGCACGTTGCCGGCGACGCGCAGGAACTCGATGCTGGTGGGCGGCGTTTCCTCGACGCGCACGATCATCACCAGCGGCAGATTGGGCAGCCAGGGGATCTGTCCGCGCTGCTCCAGACGCAGCGGCTCGCCAGGCGCGGAGATCACCCGGCTCACCTGCATGTCGGGGATGAACTCGGCCCAGCGGCCATAATCGCTCAGCACCTGCCAGGCCAGCTCGCGGTCGACATGGGTGTTGATCTCGGCCACCACCAGGATGCGCCCGCCATCGGTGCTCACCCGCACCTGCGCCTCCGCCCGAACCGTCGTGCCGGTCGTCAGTGACCAACCGGCGAACAGGACGGCGAGCCACAGCCTCACGAGGTTCATGCCGGCGCGCTCAGCGGTATTCCCGCGCCAGCGCTTCGTCCACCAGGCGCCGCAGCGACTCCAGGCCGAAACTGGGTAGCGGCCGGCCATTGACGAAGAACTCCGGCGTCTTGCTGACCTGGAGCGTGCGCGCATCCTCCAGATCCTGCGCGATCAGGCGAGCGATCTCCGGCGCCATCATGTCCTGCGCCAAGCGTTCCATATCCAGGCCCAGCCGCTCGGCCTGACGCCACACCTGCTCCGGCTGCACGCGGTGGTTGGCCACCCATTCGTCCTGGGTGTCGAGCAGCGCCTCCAGGGTTTCCCAATACCTGCCCTGCCGTCCCGCCGCCTCCAGCACGGCCACGGCATAGTCGGCGTTGTCATGGAACGGCGCGTAGCGCAGTACCAGGCGGATGCGCTCGGGATGCGCGGCGAGGATGTCCTTGACCAGCGGATAGAAGCGCCGGCAGGTACCGCAGGCGGGATCGAGGAACTCGACGATCTCCACGCGGGCATGCGCCGGTCCGAGCACGCGCGCGTGTTCGCGCACCAGCGCCGAGGCGTTGACCGCAGCCACTTCGTCCGCCCGTTCCGCCTGACGGGCGTTGTGGTACAGGGCGCCGCCGATGAAACCGACCAGCAGCAGCAGCACCGTGGCGGCGAACAGGACTTTCTTCATTTCGTTCCTTGCCTGGCAATCAACGACAACAGTGCGATGATGACGGAAAACGCCAGCACCGACAGCATCGGCAGCGTGACGAAGCCGAACCAGACGATCGGTTCGACCGAACACGGCACGCCCTGACTGCACGGCGTGGCGCTCTCCGGCACCAACCCACTGGCCACGGCCCAGTGGTAGGCGGCGAGCAGCCAGCCGATCACCGCCAGCGGCAAGGCGTAGCGCACCACGCGGCGATCGAACGGGAACAGCCCGGCCGCCAGAACGGGCACCAGCGGGAACATGGCGATGCGCTGATACCAACACAGCACACATGGGGCATAGCCCATCACCTCGCCCAGGAACAGCGCGCCCAGCGTCGCCACGCTGGCCACCAGCCAGGCGACGAACAGGGCCGCCCAGCCATACCGGGCTGCCGGTGTCGTATCGAGCGGTTGCATGGACATGGATGGCGGTATCACGCGCAGTCGACGGAGGGCATGGGCCACGGCAAAGCGCAGAGCTTAACGGACATGGCGCTTCGGCGTTACGGGAACAGGCGCCATCCCTCGCGCGGCTTCGTGGTCCGGGCGGTGTATTGCGGTAACCGGCCCGGATGAATCGCGCGGCGCAGCGCTACAGGAAGTTGAACAGACTCAGGTTGGCGGTGCGCGCATATGCCCGTCCGGCTGCTTCCAGCACGGTCTGACGGGATTGCAGTTCGACGATGGCCGCGGCCTGATCCACCCGCCGCAGATCCCCCAGCGCGTTGCGATCCTGCAGCAGCAGCGCCTGGTTGGTGGCGCGGGCGTCGGCGATCTCGCTCAAGGCGCCGGCGATGCGGTGCTCGATGCGTTCCAGCCGTTTGACCGTCTGTTCGATATCCACCAGCAACGCGCTGATGTCGGCCTGCGTGACCGCGCCGGGCAGGTTGTGCACCATGGCGTCCAGCTTCTGCAGGATGTCCTCGCCGGCCGGCGCGGTGGCACCCGCGCCGGCGGACGCGCGCAGGACCGCATCGAGATGGTCGCTGACCTGGACACGCCGGCCGGCATCGATCTCGATCTCGCGCGTACCGCCCGGCGCCGGGGTCAGCGGCGTACCGTCGTATTGTGTGGCGGCGCCGTCGTACACCAACGGGATGCCGGAGGCCAGGCCGCCATCGCCGGCGTTCGCCCAGGGTGGCGCAGCCGGGTTGCTGACGAAGCCACCGAACAGATAGTTGCCCGCCGCATCGCGCGTGTTGGCCAGATCCAGCACCTGGTTGAACACGCCGCGCAACTGCACCGCGTGGGCCTCGCGCAGATGCAGGGCGTGGTCCGGATCGATGCTGGTGAGCAGCCCGCGCGCACGCTGCAACGCCGCGCTCATGCCCTGGATCACCACGTTCTGGTACTTCAGCGCCATTTCCGCGCGATCCTGGTTGGCGGCGTACTGGGTACGCTGCGCGATGCGATTGCTCAGATCCATGACCTTGCCGGTGGCGATGGGATCGTCCTTGGGCGCGAGCAGGCGTTCGCCGCTGGCGATCTGTTGGTTCAGCCGGGCGATGGCTTCCTGGTTGCCGCGCATGCCGGCCATGCCGGCGTTGAAATAGGTCAGGCTGTCGATACGGATCATGATCGAACCTCCGCTCAGCGCACGATGCCGAGCACTTCGTCGAACAGACTGGCGGCGATCTGCATGGCGCGCGCCGATGCCTGATAGGCCTGCTGGAAGCGGATCAGGTTGACCGCCTCCTCGTCGAGGTTGACGCCGGACACGCTCTGGCGCGCCTCGGTGGCCGCGGTCACCAGGGTGCCCAGCGCCGACTGGCCCGCGTCCGCCTGCGCCGCCAGCGCCGCCGTGCGGGCGACGATGCGATTATAGGCGGCGGCATAGCCGCTGCCGCCATCGTCCAGCATGCGCTGCTGCTGCAACGCGGCCAGCGCCAGCGCGTTGCGGTTGTCGCCCGGCCCGGTCGGTGGCGTGGCCGCCGCCGCGGCAATGGCACGGGTATCGTCGAGCAGGGCGCGCAGGGTGCGCGCATAGTCCTGCAGGTTCAGGTTCCAGGTTTCGCCGACGGCCGGCGCGGGCGTTCCGGCCTGGATGCGGAAGCCCTGGGCCACGCCGGCCAGTACCACTTCGGCGCCGGCCGCGACGTTGACCGAGGCGCCGTCCATCAGGCGGGTGACCGTATAGTCGGCGCCATTGTAGGTAACTGCGTAATCGCGGTTGGGCAGCGCGCTGGCGCTGAACTCCAGGCGTATCCAGCCGCTGGTCGCGCCGGTCCGTTCGACCACGCCGGTGAACACGTCACCGCCCGGCGTCGCACCGTCCAGTTGCAGTCCGGCCCGGTGCACGCGGTTGACTTCGGCGCCGATGGCCACGGCGATGCGATTGAGGTCGTGGAACGCCGGCAGCACCACCTGCTCACGCACCGCCAGCAGGCCGCCCAGCCGGCCACCGCTGATCAGGCCCGAGCCGATGCTGACCAGTGTGCCGCCGACGTTCAGTTCGAGCTGGCGCAGGCCGTCGGCATCCAACGTGGTGGCGAGCGCGTTGGCGACCACGCCCAGCACCAGCGGCTGGCCGCTGCCGATGAACACGCTGACGTCGCCATCCTGTTCGATGCGGGTGACGTCGACCAACTGGCCGAGTTCGGCGATCAACTGATCGCGCCGGTCGCGCAGATCGTTGGCGCTGCGGCCGCTCAGCGCCTCGGCACGGGCGATGTCGGCATTGCTGGCGGCGATGCGTTCGGCCAGCACGTTGATCTGGCCGACGGCATCGACCAGTTCGCGGTTGGTGGCGTCGAGTTGCGCGCGCAGCCGGTCGTCCAGCGTGTTGACCCGATGCGCCAGCGTGGCCGCGGCCGACAGCAGCGCCTGGCGCGGCGCGTTGCCGACCGGATCGTTGGCGACTTCGTTGGTCGCGGCGAAGAAGCCGTCCAGCGCGGTGGACAGGCCGGTGGCGGCATCGCCCAGCAGCCGGTCGATCTGGCCGGCGTAGCCGGCATAGGTCTGATGGCGCGCGAGCTGCGAGGTGTTGAGCGCCACTTCGTTGTCCAGGAAACGGCTGTACAGGCTGCGCACCGCTTCCACGGACACGCCGCTGCCGTAGTACATGCCGGTGCGCAGGTCCGGCTGCTGCGCGGCGTAGCCCACCTCCTGGCGCCGGTAGCCGGGGGTGTTGACGTTGGCGATGTTGTGCTGCGTGGTGCGGATGCCCGCCTGAGCGGCGTTGAGCCCGCTGAGCGCGACACCGAGTATGCCGGAGGCCATGCTGTCGATCTCCCGCTGTCAGGAATGCAGCCGCGCGGTCATGCCAGGCTCCGTTCGACGCTGGCGATCACCGCCCGCAACTTGTCGGCGTAAGCCGGATCGGTGGCATAGCCGCCACGCGCCAGGGCGCGGCTGAAACCGGCGGCATCGTTGCCGGCGGCCACCGCGTCGCCGTAACGCCGGCGCAACAGCGCCGCGTAATCGGCGAACGCCTCGTCGTAATCGGCGTAGGCGCGGAAACTCTGGCTCATTCGCAGCGGCAGCCCGGCGCGGTATTCCGTGGTGGTGGCCTCCACGCGCGCGCCGTCCCAGCCGGCGCCGGCCTTGATGCCGAACAGGTTGTGGCTGGCGCGGCCGTCGGCGCTGCGGATCTGACGCTCGCCCCAGCCGGATTCCAGGGCCGCCTGCGCCAGCATGAAGCGCGCCGGCACGCCGGTGACGGCTTCGGCGCGTTCGGCGTGGGGGCGCAGCGCAGCGAGGAAGCGTGCCTTGCGTGCCGCCGCCTCGGTCGCGCCATCGCCGGACGCGGTCGGCGGTGCGGCAGGCGCGGCGCCGGCGGGCAGCGCGGCCTCGGCCATCGACACCGCGGGTGCGCGCGCCGGCGCCGAAGGCAGACGCCCGCCATCGCCCTGCACCGGCGCCCCGTCGTCGGAAGCGGCATCCGTCGCCGGTGCCAGCGCCTTCAGTATCCTGTCGGCCAGACCCAGCCCGCGTCCCTCGGTCACTGCGCGCGCCCATTGCTGGTCGAGCAGATCGCGGTACAGGCGCCCGGCATCGCCGCCGGAAAACGGATCGTCCTCGTCGGCGAACCGGGTCTCGCGCAGCGTCTTCAACATCTGCGTGACCATCAACGCCTCGAACTGACGCGCCACGTCGCCCAGCGCCTGGCGGTCGCCGGCCTGCGCGCGGCTCTTCAGCGCCTGGGCATCCGCCAGACCGACCGCCAGATGGCGGTGGCCGTCGTGCGCGCCGACGCCGGCCGGCATCAGATCACCTCCAGCTCCGCGCGCAACGCGCCGGCCGCCCTCATGGCCTGCAGGATGGCGAGCAGATCCTGCGGCGTCGCGCCGACCGCGTTGAGCGCCTTGACCACGTCGTTGAGCGAGGCCGACGCCGGCAGAACCACCAGTTCGCCGCGCTCGTTCTTGACCTGCACGTCGGCGCGCTCGGTGACCACGGTCTGGCCGCCGGCCAGCGCGCCGGGCTGCGACACCTGCGGGTCGACGGTCACGGTCACCGACAGGTTGCCATGCGCGATGGCACACGCTTCCACGGTCACCAGTTGGTTCATCACCACCGAGCCGGTACGCGGGTTGATGATCACCCGCGGTGTCGGCGTGCCGACGTCGAGCCGCAGATTCTCCAGGCGCGCCAGGAACATCACGCGCTGACCGGGATCACCGGGCGCCTTCACCCGGATGGTGCGCGCATTCAGCGCGATGGCGGCACCCTGGCCGAACTCCGCGTCCACCGCCTGCATCAGCCGGGCGGCGGTGGTGAAATCGGCATCCCGCAGTTCCAGGTGCACGAAGTCGCCCTGACCCAGCGGCGTGGCCACCGCGCGCTCCACCGTGGCACCGCCGGGAATGCGGCCGGCGGCCAGATGGTTGATCTGCGCCGAGGATCCGCCGGCGGCGGCGCCGGCGCCGCCGACCAGCAGATTGCCCTGGGCCACCGCATAGACCTGGCCGTCCGCACCCTTGAGCGGGCTCATCAGCAGCGTGCCGCCGCGCAGGCTCTTGGCATTGCCCAGGCTGGAGACGGTCACGTCCAGCAACTGCCCCGGCCGCGCGAAGGGCGGCAGCGTGGCCGTCAACATCACCGCAGCGACGTTCTTCGCCTTGAGCTGGCGCGGCTCCTGGTGCAGGCCCAACTGGCCCAGCATGCTGGCCAGGCTCTGGTTGGTGACGTCCAGACTGGAGTCGCCGGTGCCGTCCAGGCCGACGACGACGCCGTAGCCGATCAACTGGTTGACGCGCACGCCGTCGATGCTGGCGATGTCCTTGACGCGTTGCGCCCAGACGCCCGGAACGATGAGCGCGAACAGCAGCAGCAGATGTATGAGCCGGTACATGGCGGACCTCAGAATGGCAGCACGGTCAGGAAGAAGCGCGCCAGCATGCTGGTGAACTGGGCGCGATCGATGCCCTGGCTGTTCTTGGATTCGATCTGCGCGTTGGCGAGCTGGGTGGAGTTGATGGTGTTGGCGGGGGTGATCTGCGCCGGATTGACCACGCCGGCCAAGCGGATGTACTCGGTATCCTGGTTGACCGCCACCTGCTTCTCGCCCGCCACCACCAGATGGCCGTTGGCCAGCACTTCGATCACCGTCACCGTGATCGCGCCGCTGACGCTGCTGGAATTGGTCTCGTTGTCCTTGAACTCCTGTTTGCTGGCAGCGGATGGGTTCCAGGTAGTCTCACCCAGTACCGGCAGGGTGCGGCCGATCACCAACGGAGTCGGCACGTCGATGCTGGCGTTGGCCTTGCGTTCGTCGGTGGTCTCGGACTTGCGCTTGGCCTCGGACCGCTCCACCAGGTTCACGGTCAGGGTGTCGCCGACGTAACGGGCCTTGCGGTCCTCGAACAGCGCCATGGCCGGCCGCGCCGCCACCGGCGCGGCGCGGTAGATGGCGCCGTTGTTGTCGTCCGCCAGCACCGGCGCGCGCGGCAATGCGCTCAACGGCTGCTTGATGGCGGTATCCGGCGGCGTCGCGCAACCCGCCAGCAACGCGGCCAGCGCGAACAGGCATGCGGTGACGGTGAACGGTTTCATGATGCGCGCTCCTAGATCTGCGTCAGTCGCTGCAGCATCTGGTCGGACGTGGTGATCGCGCGCGAATTCAGCTCGTAGGCGCGCTGCGCGATGATCATGTTGACCAGTTCCTCGGCCACGTTGACGTTGGAGGTCTCGACGAAACTCTGGTTGAGCAGGCCCAGGCCGTCGGCGCCGGGGTTGCCGACCAGCGGCGGGCCGGACGCGGCGGTCTCGATGAACAGGTTCTCGCCCTGGCTCTGCAGGCCGGCCGGATTGATGAAGCCGGCCAACTGGATCTGGCCGAGCTGGATCACCGTATTGGGATTGCCCGGCTGCGTCACGCTGACGATGCCGTCGCGGGCGATGCTGACCACCAGCGCATCCTGCGGAATCTGTATGTTGGGCAGCACCAGGTAGCCGCTGGCGGTGACCAGATTGCCCTGGCTGTCCACCTGGAACGAGCCGTCGCGGGTATAGGCGGTGCCACCGTCCGGGGTCTGGATCTGGAAGAAGCCGCGCCCGTTGATGGCCACGTCCAGCGCGTTGCCGGTCTGCTGCAGGTTGCCCTGCGTGAAGATGCGCTCGGTGGCCACCGGCCGCACGCCGACACCGAGCTGGAGGCCGGAGGGCAGTTGCGTCTGCTGCGACGACTGCGCGCCCGGCTGGCGGATGATCTGATACAGCAGATCCTCGAACACCGCCCGCCCCTTCTTGTAGCCGTGGGTGGCGACGTTGGCGAGGTTGTTGGAGATCACGTCCAGTTGGGTCTGCTGGGCGTCCAGGCCGGTACGGGCGATGTGCAGGCTACGGATCATGGCGATGTCCTAGGGTCAGGCGGTGGGTTGCAGCACCTTGTCGCCGCTGCGGTGGTTGTCCTCGGCGGCGCGGATCACGCGCAGTTGCAGTTCGAACTGCCGTGCCAGGCTGATCATGTCGACCATGGCCGCGGCGGGATTGACGTTGCTGCCCTCCAGCGCGCCGGACACCAGCGTGACCGCGGCATCGGCCGGCGCCGGCTGGCCGTCCGCCAGACGGAACAGACCGTCCTCGCCGCGCTGGAGCGCATCCTCCGGCGGGTTGACCAGCTTGATGCGCCCGGCGACGGCGACGGCGTTGAGGTTCTGCCCGACCGGCACGGTGGACACGGTGCCGTCCTTGGCGATCAGGATGTCCTGGTCCGGCGGCACCGCGATCGGACCGGCATCACCCAGCACGTTGAGCCCGTTGGTGGTCTGCAACAGGCCGTTCTGGCTGACCTGCAGATGGCCCATGCGGGTGTAGGCCTCGCGCCCGTCCGGTGCCTGCACCGCGATCCAGCCGGCGCCGCGCAGCGCCACGTCGAGCGGGCGGTTGGTGATCTGGATGGCGCCGGGCGTGAAGTCGGTGCGCGGCGTGGTCTCGATGACGTAGGCGCGGGTCTTGGCGCCCTCGCCCACCACCGGCAGCGCGCGAAACACGTTGAGTTCCTGGCGAAAGCCGTGCGTGGCGACATTGGCCAGGTTGTGGGCGACCGCGGCCTGCTGGCGCGTGACCTCGCGCGCGCCGGTCATGGCGATGTAGATCACGCGGTCCATGTCGTGTTCCGTCCGGTCGCCGCGTCAGCCACGGTCAGCGCAGGTTGATCAGCGTCTGCAGGATCTGGTCTTGCGCGCGTATGGTCTGCGCGTTGGCCTGATACATGCGCTGCGCGATGATCAGGTTGACCAGTTCCGCGGTCAGATCGACGTTCGATTCCTCGACCGCCCCGGATTGCACCAGCCCCAGCGTGCCGGTGCCCGGCCCGCCGACGATGGGCTGGCCGGAATCGGCCGTCTCCGCCCACTGGTTGTTGCCCAGCGACTGCATGCCGCGTGGATTGACGAAGTTGGCCAGCGCGATCTGGCCGAGCGTATTGGACTGGCCGTTGGTGTAGTTGCCGAGGATCAGGCCGTCCTTGGAAATGGACAACGAAGCGATGCGACCGGACGAGAACCCATCCTGCGCCACCGAGTTGACGCCGAAATTGCTGCCGAACTGGGTGGAACTGGCCAGGTTGAAATCGAAACTCAACGGCGAGGCGGCACCGCCGCCCACCACCACGCTGACGCCCAGCGGCATGGCCGTGGTGAGCTGGCCTTGGTTGTTGAACGCCAGCGCGGCGGCAACGCCGGCACCACTGCCGAGATCGACGTTGGCCAGCGCGCCGCCATCGACCTGGCCGTGCATGTTCCACTGGTTGGCGCCGGTCTTGACGAAGTACAGGGTCATCGCGTGCGGATTGCCCAGGCTGTCATACAGCGTCACCGACGTGGAATTGTTGTAGGTGGCGGCGTTGGCCGGGTCGAACGGCCCCACCGCCGGCGGCGACTTGCCCGCGTCCAGGTTCAGCACCAGACTGGCCGTCGTGGTGGCGCGCGGCGGAATGTCGGCGAACGACACCTGGATGTCGTCCGGCGCCGCCTGCACGATGTTGCCGTTGGCATCGACGTTGTAGCCGGTCAGACGCATGGCGGCGTTGTTCACCACATAGCCGTCCTTGTCGAGTTGGAACTGGCCGTTGCGCGTGTAGGTGATGAAGCCGCCGTTGTTCATGCGGAAGAATCCCTCGCCGTTGATGGCCACGTCGAGCGGGTTGTTGGTGATGCTGGTGTTGCCCTGGGTGAACTGCTGCGCCACGTCCGCGACCTGGGTGCCGATGCCGACCTGCAGACCGCCGGTACCGGTCAGGGAGGTGGCGTAGACATCGGCGAACTGGGTCACGCTGGCCTTGAAGCCGACCGTGGTGGCATTGGCGATGTTGTTGCCGATCACGTCCAGATTGCGCGATGCACCGAACAGACCGCTCAAACCCTGCTGGAATCCCATGTCACGCGCTCCTCAATAAATCTCTTTGACCTGCCCCAGGCCGCGCATACCCAGACCGGACACCTCCACCTGCACGCCGTCGCCCAGCAGCGCCACACTCTGCACCGTGCCCAGCGCATAGCTCGCGGGCGTGACCGGCTGACCCTGGCTGGTGGCGCCGACGCGGAACAGATACTGCCCTTCGGGCAGCACGCGGCCCTGGGTATCGACGCCATCCCAGACGAAGCGATGGAAGCCCGCCGGCAGGGCGCCGAGCGAGAGCTGGCGCACCAGGGCGCCGGCATCGTTCCAGATCGATACCGTGATACCTTCGGCCGCCTTATCCAGCGCCACGCCGCCTGCCGCACCCGCGCCGGTGAGGCGCAGGGCATCGCCTTCCGCCATGACCTGACGCCCGACCAGCGCCGCGCCCTGCAATGCCTGCGTCGAGCGGAACTGCTCGACCAACCCGTCGAGCGTGGCATTCATGCGGCCGATGCCCTCCACCGTGGACATCTGCGCGAGCTGCATGGTCAGCTCGGCGTTCTCCATCGGGTTCATCGGATCCTGGTTCTTGAGCTGGGTCACCAGCAGCTTCAGAAAGCGGTCGGAGAGTTCCGCGGTCACGCCCTTCGCGCCGCTCAGCGCGGCACCGGCGAAATCGTTGGACAAGGCAGCCACGGCCATGCGGGGTCACTCCTTTCGGACGATGCGCGGATCAGTTCTGCGCGATGGCCAGCGTGCGCTGCAACAGCGTGCGCGTGGTGGCCATCACTTCCGCGTTGGTCTGGTAGGAACGCGAGGCGGAGATCATGTTGACCATCTCCTGCACCGGGTCCACGTTGGGGTAGGCGACATAGCCGCGATCGTCCGCCAGCGGGTGCTTCGGGTCGTAGACCAGGCGGGGCGGCGCCGTGTCCTCCAACACCTCGCGCATGCGCACGCCCGGCGCCCAGGGCGCGGACTTGCCTACCGGCTCGGCCCGGAACAGCACCTGCTTGGCCTTGTAGCCCTCGCCGGTCGACGCATGGGCCGAATCGACGTTGGCCAGGTTGGAGGCGACCGCGTTCAGGCGCATCGATTGCGCGGTCAACGCCGAGGCGGCAATGTGGAACACGTTGAGCAGCGACATGGCGACCCTCCCCGATTACTGCTGACCCGAGCCCAGCGCCTGACCCAGCGTGCGGAAAGTGCTGGCGGCACGGTCCAGCAGGAACTGGTAGTGCAAGGCGTTCTCGGCAAAGTGGGCGCGCTCGACGGCGACGTCGACGGTATTGCCATCCAGACTGGGCTGCACCGCGGCGCGGTACTTCACGTGCCCGGCCACATCACCTGCGCCGCGCGCGCCGGCCAGGTGCCCGGCATCCGTGCGCGCCAGCGCCAGCGCACCGCCGCGCGCGCCCATGGCCTGCCGCAGCGCGGCGGCGAAATCGATGTCGCGCGCCTTGTAGTTGGGCGTATCGGCATTGGCCAAATTGGCCGCAAGGATTTCCTGACGCCGCGCGCGCAGGTTCAGCGCATTGCGCACGAAAGCGGTTTCGGTGTCGATCTTGTTCAGCATGGCGGTCTCCGTGACTTCATGGAGCAACACTCATGCCAACTGATGACCGCCCGCCGCAAAGCGCCTCATGGCGCCGTTACCGCAGGGCATCGCCCCGTTGCGGCGCGGACCGGCGCACCCGGGTGCCGATCGGCCGGCCGCCAGCGCGGCAAGTGGCCGGCATCGGCCGGCAAGTCTTGCCGGGCTTCAGCCGCGTTCGACGCGATTCCGTCCGGCCTGCTTGGCGCGGTACATGGCCGCGTCCGCGCGCGCGACCAGCGCGGCCTCGTCCTCGCCCTCGCCCAGCTCGGCGACGCCGGCGCTGAAGGTGATCAGCACGCGCTCGTTATCGTGCAGGAAGAACTGGCGCGTCAGTTCGCGCTGGATGCGGCGCAGCACCTGTTCACCTTCGTCGACATGGGTGTTGGGCAGCAGGATCAGGAACTCCTCGCCGCCGTAGCGCGCAAGCAGGTCGGTGGGACGCAGCAGGCCGCGCACCACGCCGGCCAGATGGCGCAGCGCCTGGTCGCCGGCCTGATGTCCCAGACGGTCGTTGAGCCGCTTGAAATGGTCGACGTCGAGCAATGCCAGCGTCAGCGGCGCGCCCAGGCGGCGCGCACGCGCCAGTTCGCGCGCCATGGCCTCGTCCATGCCGCGCCGGTTGAGCGCGCCGGTGAGCTGGTCCTCGCGCACCAGGGTCGATACCTCGGCCAGTTCGCGCTCCAGTTCGCGCACGCGCTGTTCGGCCTGCTCCGCCTGACGGCGCGCGGCCAGCAGTTCGGCATGTTCACGGCGCAGCACGTCGCGGAACTCGCCGACGTCTGCGCTCAGGCCGCCGACCACGTCGCCCAGTTCGCCGAGGTCGCGCGCCTGGCGGATACGCTGGTCGTACACGCCGATGCGCGCGTGATAGCCATCGGCGCTGCGGCTCATCTCGCCGACGCGGTCGATGAACGTGGCCACCAGGGTCTTGAGCGTATTCTTGGCCTCGTCCAGGCTACCCTTCAACACACCCTGGCGGTAGGCCAGCTCGCGCAGGCCGCGCTCGGCTTCCAGCAGCATGTCGGGACGCACCTCCCCGCGCATCAGGTTGTGCATGGCGGCGAGCTGGCCGGCCAGCCAGGCCTCGTCACCCACCAACTCGCCGATGTTGAGGAACAGCAGGCCCATCAGGCGTTTGAGCCCATCGGCCAGTTCGTGGTCGTCCTCGACACGCATCAGCAGTTCGCGCCACAACGCCGACCACGCCTCGTAATGCGTCGCCTCCAATTGCGCGCGGCCATCCAACGCGCTTGCCAGCGCGCCGGCCCGGGCGGCGACATCCGGCCAGCGCGCATCGCAGGTCTGGGCGAGCAGGTCCAGGTTGCGCGCCAATTGCTGCACCAGCGGCCTACAGTCGGTGACCGTCGCGTCGGCCGACGCACCCGCGTCCATCGCGTCTTCGAGCGCGGCACCGGCTGCCATCTCACCCGCCGACAGCGGCACCGGCGCTTCCGCCGGCTCGTGCCTGGCGCCGGCCGCCCAGGACTTGACCAGCGCCTCCAGCTTGACGCGCAACTGCGCGTGATCCTGGCCGAAATTGATCAGCACGCGCTCCAGCATCTCCTGCTTGCGTGTGCGTGTCAGGCCGCTCTGGTGCGCATCCCATTGGCGCAGCAGGCCGCGCACGGTGTCGGCCCAGGCGGGGTCCGGCACGTGGCCCGGCTGCGCGGCCTGGGCCGGTGGTGTCTCACCGGCGACCTCGTGGTACACCTGGCGAAAGTTGTCCGGCGTCGGCGGCAGCCTGCGCCCGGCCAACAGGCGGATGGCTTCACGGGCGATGTCGGCGGGGGCTCGGGTGGTTTTCATGACGCAAAGCCTGAACTTGGGGACAATGGCGCGATCAACCGCGTATCGACGATCACGCCGGATAGTGTTGCACACTCCCATCGCCATGCGCTCGCTCCTGTTCGCGCTCGTGCTGCTGTGCTGCGGGCATGCGTTCACCGCATATGCGGCTAAGCCGCACGACCTGCAGCAACTGCGCGCGCAGGCGGCGCACTGGCTAGAGCAGCAGGCCGCGATCAGCTTTCCCGAGGCGCAGGCCGCCGTCACCGTCGGCCCGGTGGATCCGCGCCTGCGCCTGCCCGCCTGCGCCAAAGTGAATTTCTTCCTCACCGCCAACGCCACCTTGTGGGGCCGGGGCAGCATCGGCGCCCGCTGTGCCGACGAAGCGGGCTGGACGCTCTATCTGGGCTACGAATCGCGCCTGCGCGGCCCCGGTCTGGTCACGGCGCGGCCGCTGCCGGCGCGCACGCCTCTGGCCGCGGCCGATGTGTTCGCGCGCGACATCGATTACACGCAATCACCACATCTGTACCCGCGCGCGCTGCCGGCCGGCGCGGTACTCAAACGCGCCGTGGCGGCGGATCAGCCGATCCAGGTGGACTGGCTGACGCTGCCCAACGTCATCCGCGCCGGGCAGCGGGTCCAGGTGCGCGCGCGCGGCGCCGGCTTCGTCATCGCACAGGAGGGTGTCGCGCAGAACGCTGCCGCCCCCGGCGACCTGGTGCGCGTGCGGGTGCCCTCGGGCCGCATCGTGCAGGGCATCGCCGACGGCGACGGTGTGGTCGAGGTACGCTGAACGATGTGCCGGACTCAAGTGGCAAACCCCGCTGCCGTTAACACCCCATCATCCCAGGGGAGCGCTCCATGAAGATCGACAACCAGATCAAGACCACGATCACCCAACGAGCCCGCGACAGCCGGATTGCCGCCGCCACCGACACGCCGGCACGCGGCGGCAAGCCGGCCGGGGTGAGCGACGACGTGCACCTGACCCGCACCGCCGGCAACCTGCAGCGCATGGAGGACGAACTGGCGGGCATCGAGGCCAGCGACGCGGCCAAGGTGGAAGCCGTGCGCCAGGCCATTGCCGACGGCAGTTTCAAGGTCGACGAGGAGGCCGTGGCCGATGGTCTGATCCGCGAGACCGTGGACATGCTGCGGGTGCGCTCATGAGCCCGGATCTCGCGCCGCTGCTGCGTGAACTGCAAACGTTCCGCGACCTGCTGAGCGCGGAAGCCGAGGCACTGGCCGCCGCCGACGCCGATCGTCTGGGCGATCTGACCGCCCGCCGCGAGGCCGCCAATGCCCGTCTGCTGAGCCACTGGCAGGCGCTGGCGGGCGCGCTGGGCGCATCGGCCGACAGCAATCTGGCCGAGCTGCGCGCGCGTGCCGGCGCGGACGGCGACTGGGATGCGCTCGAACACCTGGCGCGCGAGACGGCGCGGCTCAACGCGGTCAACGGCCGCCTGCTGGAAGAACAACTGCGCCGCGCGCAGACCGCGTTGCAGGTGCTGCGCAACGCCGCCAGCAGTCATGGCCTGTATGATGCCGATGGGCGCGCCCAGGAACTGTTCAACTTCAACCGCAGGATCGACATCGCATGAATACCGTCCCCGGCAACGTCCTCGAACTCAAGGTCGGCGGCATGAGCTGCATGGGCTGTGTCGCCAGCGTCCGCAACCTGCTCACGGCGCTGCCCGGCGTGGCGAGCGTGCAAGTCGAGCTGGCGGACGGCTGGGTCCGGGTCGAACATGATCCCGCCCGGGTCGACCCGGCGGCGATCCGGCAAGCCATCGAAGCCGGCGGCTACCAGGTGCTGTCGGCCTGATGCGACCAGCCGGCGCCGGCCGCATCGCGCGCCGGCACGCCGCATACCTGGGTCAGCGGCCGGGGTGCGGCGAAATGGTTGCCCTGGCCGTAATCGACGCCCAACGCGCGCAGCGCCGCGGCCGTGGCGCCGTCCTCGACGAATTCGGCAACCGTGCGGATGCCCATGATGCGCGCCACCCTGACGATGGCCTCGACCATGGCGGCGTCTACCGCGTCACGCACCATATCGCGCACGAATGCGCCGTCGATCTTGATGTAGTCGACCGCCAGCGTGCGCAGGTAGGCAAACGAGGACAGGCCGCTGCCGAAGTCGTCGAGCGCGAAATGACAGCCCAGTGCCTTCAGATCCTCGATCAGCGCCTGCGCGGTATCCATGTTGGAGATGGCCGCGGTCTCGGTGATCTCGAAGCAGACATGGGCGGCGGCGGCGGGGTGATCGCGCAGGCGCGCGCGGACATAGGACTGGAAGCGCGCCTCGCTGAGCGTGGCGCCGGACAGGTTGATGCCGAACACCACGCGCGCATCCAGGCTGCCGTTGGCGATGCCGCGCTCGCACATGTCGAGCGCGTGCTCGATCACCCAGCGGTCGATCAACGGCATCAATTGATAGCGTTCGGCCGCCGGAATGAATGCCATCGGCAGCACGGTATCGCCGC
Source organism: uncultured Burkholderiales bacterium (assembly GCA_937949525.1). Taxonomy (GTDB): domain Bacteria; phylum Pseudomonadota; class Gammaproteobacteria; order Burkholderiales; family Thiobacillaceae; genus PFJX01. The sequence goes on from CALEDT010000039.1 coordinate 37,869, forward strand.
TGTCGCCCTCGCGCAGGCGTAGCAGCAACTCGTAATGCGGTGCCAGTCCGTCGTCCCCGAGCGCGACGATGGGCTGGGCATACAGCAGCAGATGCTGCTCGCGCATGGCGCGCTTGAGGCGTTCCAGCCAGTCCATCTCGCCGCGCCGCCGCGCCACCTCCTCGTCACCCGGGTGATAGCGCCGGATCATGTCGCGGCCCGCATCCTTGGCGGCGTAACAGGCGGCATCGGCGGCGCTCATGACCTGCGCAGGGTCGGTCCAGGATGCGTCGATCTCCACCAGACCGATGCTAGCCCCCACCTGGTACAGACGCTCGCCATGGGCGTAGCGGTACGCCTTGATGACACGCCTGAGCTTGTCGCCCAGTTGTTCGCCGGTGGCAGCATCGCAGTGGGCCAGCAGTACCCCGAACTCGTCCCCGCCCAGACGTCCGAGGACGTCGCTGGCGCGCAGGTTATGGCGCATCAGCGTGGCGAGTTGGCGCAGCAGTTCGTCGCCGGCCTGGTGCCCGCTGGTGTCGTTGACCACCTTGAACTGATCGAGATCGATGTACAACAGACAGTGCCGCTCGCCGGCGTCGCGCGCGTCCTGCCACAACCGGTGCAGCGCCTCATCGAAGCCGGTGCGGTTGAGCAACCCGGTGAGCGCGTCGTGGCTGGCCTGCCAGGACAGTTGCGCGGTGGCCGTGCGCACGCGCTCGTGCAGGTTGTCGTAGGACGCTTTCAACTCCTGCGCCATGCGGTTGAAACCCTGCTCCAGCAGCGCGAACTCGCCGCCGGTATCGACGCGCACCCGGGCGGTGAGATCGCCGGCACCGAGGCGCTGGACCGCGCCGGTGAGCATGGCGATCGGGCGCACGATGTCACGCCCCAGACGCCAGGCCAGCAGCCCCGCCAGCAGCACACCGAGCAATGCGAAGGCCAAACCGGTCCACAGCATGTCACGCTGCCGTTGCAGCGTGGGCTCGCGGGTAACGCGCAGCACCACGTAGCCGAGCACATTCGGCGTCGGGTCGAGGTAGACGTCGGTCGAGGCATCCGCCCGGTGACGCACCGGGCTGACCACCAGCAGGCTCAACGCATCGGCGCGCACGACCACGGTCTCGCCATCGGGCGCCTGGAAATCCACGGGTGGATCGCCCAGATGCAACAGGTACTCCCGGCCGGCATCGGCCACCGCCACCATCTGCACCTCCGGCTGGCGGTACAGCGGCGCCGCCAGGCGTTCGAGTTCATCATGCTGACCGGCGAACAGCGCGTATTCGCAGGATTTCGCCAACTGCGTGGCCATGACCCGCGCGCGGTCGTTCAGGGCGTCATCGATCTCGCCGTGACGTGCCTGGATGAAGAACCAGGACAGGCCGCCGGCGGCCAACACCAGCGGCAGCAGCGCCATGATCAGCACGCGCGCGACGATGCCGCGGTTATTCATGCGCCGCTCCCAGTTCCTGCCGCAGGGTGGCCGGATCGGCCAGCGCCACGCCGAGCGAACGCGCGACATGCGGGTTGAAGGCCAGTGAGAACGTGTCGGCGTGGGTACTGTCCGGCAGCTCGCCCCGCCCCGCCGCCCACGCCCGGATCAGCAGCGCGCCCTGACGGCCGATCTGCGCGGGCGACGAATACACGCTGGCGACCGCGCCGGCGCGCGCCAGCCCTTCGGAAAAGCCGATCACCGGAATGCGGTAGCGATAGGTGGTGAGCAACACGTTGCGCACGTTCTCGGCATTGACCACCAGCGCGTCCGGCAGCAGCACCAGCACGTCCGACTCGCTCAGCACCCGGCGCAGGGCACGCGACAGGTCGCCGGCGGCGGCGATCGTCTCCACCTGCAGTTCCAGGCGCCGGCGCGCCGCCTCTTGCCGCAGCGCGGCCACACCGTCCAGATGATCGGCGGAGACCACGACGCCGATGCGCCGTGCCCCCGGCAGCAGACGCTGCGCCAGCGCCAGCGAGCGGGCCGGCGGCTGGTCGATGTACACCGCGGCGACCTTGCCCCGAGCCAACGCCGGCGGCCAGGACACGCGCTCGGCGGACGCGCGCGGCACCATCAGCATCAACACCGGCGCCCTACCCTGATGCTGCGCGGCGAGCGCGCGTACCGCCCGCAGGCCGACCGGCACCAGCAGCTCGGTGCCGCGACTCAGTTCGCGCAACCGCTCCGGCGGCAGCTCCGCCAGCGCCGCGACATTGAGCACGGCGCGCGGCCCGAGGGCGGCGCGCAACGCGTCGGCCGCTTCGCGGTAGGCGCCATCGGCTTCGCTGAGGATCACGTGGATGACCACGTCGCCCTGCGCGCGCGCCACGGTGAGGATCAGCAACAACGCCAGCAGCGCGAGCTGCGCCACTCGGGCGACGCGCGCCCGATGACCTCCCCGACCGGGCCCGGTGTCAGAAATCGAGCCTGAGCTGGACATGCGCTCGCCTGGGATGGCGATTGTTGTTGTCGAAGTCGAGATATTCGCCGGTGACGTTCTGCAGCACCAGGGCCAGGTCACCGCGAACGTCGGACGCGCGCAGCGCGCGCGCCAGCTTCAGGTCCACGCGCCGCATGCCCGGCAGGCGTGAGCCGGTGCCCATGGGATGGAACCCGGCGGTGTAATACGCGCCCAAGTGCGCCGACCAGCCATCGGCGAAGCGATGGGTGAGCAGCAGCCCGACCTGTTCCTCGGGAGACGAGCGTCGATAGGTCGCGTTGTCGGTTTCGATGTCGGCGCGCGCATAGTTGACCAGCCAATCATGGCGCGACGACGGCCGCCAGCGCAGTTGCATGTCGAAGCCGCGCAGGGTCGCCGCGTACTGGTTGCGGATGTCCCAGGGCCGCGGACCCCAGCGGTCGATCAGGTCATCGAGGCGCCAGTGGAACACGCGCGCATCCACGCTGACGCCGGCCTGCGGCCAGGCGCCGACATAACCCAGCTCGCGCGCGACGATGGTCTCCGGCTCCAGGCCGCCGCGCGCGCGGTACCAGGGCAACGACAGCGCGTTCTCCTCGAACTGCACCGGATAGCGCCGGGCGCTGGATAGACTCGCGCGCCCACCATGATGCGCCAGCGGTTGCCAATGCAGCGAGAGGCGCGGCGACACGCTGCCGCCGCCGATGTCGTGATGCTCCAGCATGGCACCGGCATTGACCAACCAGTCCGGCGCGAGGCGCGCCTGGACGTGGCCGAACAGGCTGTGCATGTGGTTGCGCAGCTTGTCGGCGGTGGAGAAATAGAGTTGCGAACGCACGTTGTCCTGACGCAGCGCCGCGCCCCACACTGCCCGCCAGGCATCGCCCGGCGCCAGGGTATGCTGTAGCTCCAGGTGCCAGCGCTGGGCCAGGATGTCGCGGTCATACCTCGGAAAAGGCGGCACCGGCTGGATGTCTTCGCGCGTCTCGGTCAGGTTGTGGTACAGCTTGAGCCGCAGTTCGCCCCCCTCGGCCAGACGCCGAAACCAGTCCAGTTGCTGGAAATGGCTGCGCATGTCCAGCCGGTGCGGCGGTTCCAGCGCGTTGCCCTCGGCGCCGGCACCACGGTCGCCGCCGATATAACCCAGTTGCAGCGCGATACCGTCGTGGGCGCTCAGTTCCAGGTCACCGCGGTAATGCAGCATGGGCGCGCGCAGATGATCGTGGCGGCGGGCGAAGCCGTCGTCCTCGCGGTACTCCAGCGTCACCCGGTGGCGCGCCCGCGTGCCGCCGACCCAGCGCAACGTGCCGACGCGCGCGCCCTGAGTGCCGGCCAGCAGACGCGTGCCGTGCGCCTCCTGATCATCCGGGTGACGGGTGAGGATGTTGATCACGCCGGTGAAAGCGTTGGCGCCGTGGCTGGCCGAATTGGGCCCGCGCGTGACCTCGATGCGCTCGATGTCGTCGATGGACAGCGGCAAGGCGCTCCACGATACCCCGCCGATGGTCGGCAGGTAGATCGAGCGTCCGTCCACCAGAACCTGCATGTGGCGCGTGAAGTCGTGGATCAGCGCATTGGCGGCGATGGGCTGGTTGCCGCTGACGTAGCCGACATAGAAGCCCGGCACCAGACGCAACAGGTCGGCAATCTCACGAAAGCCGGAAGCCTCGATCAGAGCGCGGTCGATCACCGTGATCGCGCTCGGCGCGTCCGCCAGCGGCTGGACCAGACGGCTGGCGGTCAACACCTCGGGCAGGTCGGCGAGGAACACCGCCTCGCTCAATTCGTCCGCGCGCACCGCAGTAGCAGCCAACAGCAGACAGGCCGCCGCGCCCAGCCGCTTCACCACGGCGCCACCTCACCGCACTCGCGCGTCATGCCGGACAGGTAATCGGCGTGGGCGTCCAGTTCGTCGGCGCCGGCACGCAGCACGCGCAGCGTGCCTCGGCGCAGCGCGCCGGCCTGGTCCTGACGCAGCGGCGGCACGATGTCGATGCCCAGCGACTCCTGCCCGCGGGTCATGGCCAGATAGACTTCCGCCAGCAGTTGCGCATCCAGCAGCGCGCCGTGCAGCGCGCGGCCGGAATTGTCCACGGCATAGCGTTTGCACAGCGCATCCAGGTTGTTCTTCTGGCCGGGATGCAGTTCCTTGGCCAACTTCAGCGTATCGCGCACCTCGCAGTGCGTGCGCAGCGCAGGCGCGCCGATGCGCGCCAGTTCGGCATCGAGAAAACCGACGTCGAACGGTGCATTGTGGATCAGCACCTCGGCGTCGCGCACGAAGGCCAGGAATTCCCCTGCCACGGCCGGAAAGCGCGGCTTGTCCGCCAGGAACTCGCGCGTCAGGCCATGCACCTGCAGGGCGCCGGGGTCGCTGTCGCGGTCGGGGTTGAGATAGACATGGAAGTTCGCACCGGTGATGCGGCGGTTGAGGATCTCCACCGCGCCGATCTCGATCACACGGTGGCCGAGCGCGGGATCGAGACCGGTGGTCTCGGTGTCGAGCACGATCTGGCGCGGATTCATGCCCTGCCCGCGCGCGCGGCGCGCACGCCTTCGTTGGCCAGGGCATCGGCGCGTTCGTTGCCGACGTGACCGGCATGGCCCTTGACCCAATGCCACTCGATGCGGTGGCGCGCCGCCTCGCGCACCAGCGCCTGCCAAAGATCCTGATTCTTCACCGCGCCGCCGCCGGCGGTGCGCCAGCCGCGCCGGATCCAGTTGGGCAGCCATTCGGTGATGCCCTGCTGCACATAGCGCGAATCGGTGTGCACACGCACCACGCAGCCGCGTTTCAGCGCCTTCAGGCCCTCGATCACGGCGGTCAGCTCCATGCGATTGTTGGTGGTCTTTGCCTCGCCGCCGAACAGGCTCTTCTCCGCCTCGCCGTAATGCAGCAACGCACCCCAGCCGCCCGGCCCGGGATTACCCTTGCAGGCGCCGTCGGTGTACAGATCGACGATGGTTTCCTGAGGGGTGATGCTGCTCATGGCGTGGCGATTCTCGATGAGTTTCGTGTCGGTTGCGCGAAGGTAGCGCGGGCGCGCCAGCCGGTGTCCCATTTCGGCGCGATGATACGCATGCCATGCACCCGCTTGATGGCATGCAGCAGATAGACGCCGCCGCCCAATGCCCACCAGCGGTCGCCGGCGGCCTCCAGCAGCGCGAAGCGGGACAGCCAGGCCATGCGGTCGATGGGCGGAGCGTAGCAGGCCATGCGCCCGCCGGCCAGTTCGAAGCCGAGCAGCGCCAGCCAGTCCTTCAGGCGCGTGAGCGTCAGAAACCGGCCGTGCCAGGGATACGGGGCGCGCGCGCCGCGCAACATGCGCTGCAAGCCCCACAGACTGCGCGGGTTGAAGCCGGAGATCAGCAGATGGCCTTCCGGTCGCAATACCCGTTCCGCCTCGCGCAGCACCTGGTGCGGATGCTCGGCGAACTCCAGCGCATGCGGCAGCGCCAGCAGATCCAGGCTCTGCCCGTCGAACGGCAGGTACTCGGCGCTGGCATAGGCATCGCCCGCGCGCGGACACACCCGGTAACGATGGGGCATGCGGTTGGCGCGCAGGAAATCGATATCGCACCCGCCCACCTGCACGGCGACGAAACCGAACAGGTCACTGCTCACCGCGTCGAACCACGCCTGTTCGCGCTGCAACGCATAGCGCCCCAAATCGCTGTCATACCAGCCGAGCATCGATGTCCCAAGTCAAGGCGTACCGTTGCGGCCATGGACGCGATCGCGGCTACACTGCGCCCCGAGTCCACCCATTGCACGGCAACATGATCCAAGTCGAAGCCATTCCCATCCTGCGCGACAACTACGTCTGGGCGATCCACGACGGCGACGGCGCCGTGCTGGTCGATCCGGGAGAGGCCGAGCCCATTCTATCGTGGCTGGATCACCGCCATATGCGTCTTGCGGCGATCCTGGTGACCCACCACCACGCCGACCACGTCGGCGGGATCGCCGCGCTGCTGCGTCACCGCGGCGCCACGATCCCGGTGTACGGTCGCGCGCGCGGCGCCGTCGATGCGCGCGCGGTGAGCGAAGGCGAGCCACTGCGCCTGGAAGCGCCGGCCTTGGCCTTCACGGTGCTGGAGACGCCCGGTCACACGCGCGATCACGTGTGCTTCCTCGGCCACGGTCACCTGTTCTGCGGCGACACGCTGTTCTCCTGTGGCTGCGGCCGCCTGTTCGAGGGCACACCGGCGCAGATGCACGCCTCGCTGATGCGTCTGGCGGCCCTGCCGGACGACACGCTGATCTGCTGCGCGCACGAATACACCCTCGCCAACATCGCCTTCGCACTGGAGGCGGAGCCGGGCAACGGCGAGCTGCACGCCCGCCATACCGAGGCCCTGGCGGCGCGCAAGGCCGGACGGCCCACGCTGCCGGTGTCGTTGGCGCGCGAACGCGCCACCAACCCGTTCCTGCGCTGCGACCGGCCGAAACTGGCCCGGTCGATCGCGCAGCACACCGGCCACACACCAGACCCCGGCGTGGCCACGTTCGCCGCGTTGCGCGCCTGGAAAGACACGTTCTGAGCACGAACGGCCTCACGCTGGCCAGCCGACTGCCGGATTCAGGCCGAAAAGCAAAAAGGCCACCGCAACGGATGGCCTGAGTGCCTGGCTTGAACCTGAAAACCGCGGTTGACCGCTGCCTGGCCCTTGTGAGGCCACCATGGACGAGGGGTTTTCGCCTTCGTTCGAGGTCACCCGCCGGGTGAGCCCGCTACGCACCCGATTGCGCGCCTGCCGGGCCGCCTGGCGGCGTTGCTCCTCCTTGCAGGGAACGACCCTGCGCGTCGTCGCGCCTTGCCAGACAACCCGGCAGATCCACACTCGGGCGCGTTCAACCGCGGTTTTCAGGTTGAAATGTTGGGGCGATGGAAGGGAATCGAACCCTCGACACCTGGAGCCACAATCCAGTGCTCTACCAACTGAGCTACCACCGCCGTTGAAATCTGGCCTGCCCGACAGGGATCGAACCTGTAACCCCCAGCTTAGAAGGCTGGTGCTCTATCCGATTGAGCTACGGGCAGATGTCCCCGCGGGCAATCGAAGCGTGTCTTGCAGCCGGTAACGTCGTGGTCGGGGTGAGAGGATTCGAACCTCCGACATCTTGCTCCCAAAGCAAGCGCGCTACCGGGCTGCGCTACACCCCGAAGGCGCGGAAATATACCCGCGCGCCGGGGAAAAAGCAACGAAACGACGCTAGAATACGGCCCTTCGACATTCCCCCGAACCGCCTGCCATGCCCGCCCGGATCCTCGATGGAAAGGCGCTCGCCGCCAGTCTGATCGACGCGTTGCAGCGCGACATCGAGGCGTTGCGCGGGCGCGGCGAACGTCCGCCCGGCCTGGCGGTGATCCTGCTGGGCAACGACCCGGCCTCGGCCGTGTACGTGCGCAACAAGCGCCTGGCCTGTGAACGCGCCGGCGTCGAGTCGTTCGCCCATGACCTGCCGGCCGATACGGCCGAAGCCGATCTGCTGACGCTGATCGACCGGCTGAACGACGATGAGGGCGTCGATGGCATCCTGGTGCAGGCGCCGCTGCCGGCGCACATCGACGCCGATCGGGTGATCGAACGCATCCGCGCCGACAAGGACGTGGACGGCTTCCATCCGTGCAACATCGGCCGGCTGGCCGTGCGCAAGCCGGGACTGCGGCCATGCACGCCGCATGGCGTCATGCACCTGCTGGCCACCAGCGGCGTGGACCTGCGCGGCCTCGATGCCGTGGTGATCGGCGCGTCCAACCACGTCGGCCGCCCCATGGCGCTGGAACTGCTGTTGGCCGGCTGCACCGTCACCGTATGCCATTCCGCCACGCGCGATCTGCCCGCGCAGGTGGCGCGGGCCGATGTGGTGGTGGCGGCGGTGGGAAGGCCGGAGATGGTGCGCGGCGATTGGATCAAGCCCGGCGCCATCGTCGTCGACATCGGCATCAACCGCCTGGCCGACGGCCGGCTGGTGGGCGACGTGGAATTTGCCGCGGCGTGTGAACGCGCGGCCTGGATCACGCCGGTGCCCGGCGGCGTCGGTCCGATGACGGTGGCCACACTGCTGCGCAACACGCTGCAGGCGATGGCCTCCCGCGCTCGGCCGGGCCTTGCCGCCTGAAGCGCGGTCCGCCAGCGGCGCCGGTCAGGGCCGCGCCGCCGACGGCACGGCGAGGCCGGCGACGCGCTGACGCCGCGCTTCGTACAGACACACGCCGGTGGCCACCGACACGTTCAGGCTCTCCACCTGGCCGTACATCGGGATGCGTGCCAGCAGGTCGCAATGTTCGCGCGTCAGCCGGCGCAGGCCGGCGCCTTCGGCGCCCAGCACCAGCGCCACGGGCACGGTCAGATCGACGTCCATGATGGTGGCCTGCGCCTCGTCGTCCGCACCCACCACCAGCAGCTCGCGCGCCTTCAGCTCGCGCAGGCTGCGCGCCAGATTGGTGACGGTGAGGTAAGGCACCGCGTCGGCGGCGCCGCTGGCCGCCTTGATCGCCACCGCGCCCAGGCCAGCGGCGCGATCCTTGGGCGCCAGCACCGCGTGCGCGCCGAACGCGTCGGCGCTGCGCAGGCAGGCGCCCAGATTGTGCGGGTCGGTGATGCCGTCGAGCACCAGCAGCAGCGGCGGCTCGCTCAAGTCATCCAGCACCTCGTCGAGGTCGCGCGCCAGCACGATGGGATCGGCCAGCGCCGCGACACCCTGCGACTTGCCGCGCGCCATCTCCTCCACGCGCGCGCCCTCGGTCAGCACCAGGCGCACGCCGGCCGACTCGGCGAGCCGGATCAGGTCACGCGCGCGTTTGTCGCGCCGGTTCTGGTCCAGGTAAATCACCTGCACGCTGTCCGGGTGATGGCGCAGCCGCGCGGTGATGGCGTGAAAGCCATGGATGATCTGGCGCTGACTCATCGATGCCGGCCCTTGCCCGCCGCCGGCCGCTTGGCATCCGCCTGCCGGCCCTGACGCTTTTCCCGCACCGGCTCGGCCTGCTCGGGCAAAGGCGCGTCGGCACGCCCGGCCGCGTCCACCAGGGCAAAGTCGATGCGCGAGGTCTCGATGTCCACCCGCACCACGCGGATACGCACCTTGTCGCCCAGGCGGAAACGCCGGCCGGTGCGCTCGCCCAGCATCTGGTGGCGGGCGGCATCGAAGTGGTAATAGTCCTGACCGAGTTCGGTGACGTGCACCAGCCCCTCGACGAACACTTCGTTGATCGCGACGAACACGCCGAAACTGACCACCGCGGAAATGACGCCGTCGAATTCCTCGTTGATCTTGTCCTGCATGTAGTAGCACTTGAGCCAGGCGACCACGTCGCGCGTGGCCTCGTCGGCGCGGCGTTCGGTCATGGAGCAGTGCAGGCCGATCTGCGCCCAGTCCCCCGGATCGTAGGTCTGGTCATGCAGACAGGCCTTGATCGCGCGGTGCACCAGCAGATCCGGATAACGCCGGATGGGCGAGGTGAAATGGGTATAGGCTTCGTAGGCCAGACCGAAATGGCCGACGTTTTCCGGGCTATAGATGGCCTGGCGCAGCGAGCGCAGCAGTACGGTCTGCAACAACTGTTCGTCCGGACGGCCCTTGATGCGCGCCAGCAGCTCCGCATAGTCCTTGGCATGCGGCTCGTCGCCGCCGGTCAGGAACAGGCCGAACTCGCCCAGGAATTCGTGCAGCGCCTTCAGCCTGTCCGGCGTCGGCCCTTCGTGCACGCGGTACAGCGCGGCGTGCTTGCGCTTCTGCAGGAACTCGGACGCGCACACGTTGGCCGCCAGCATGCATTCCTCGATCAGCCGATGGGCATCGTTGCGCGCCGCCGGCACGATGCGCTCGATCTTGTCGTGCTCGTCGAACAGCATGCGGGTTTCCAGCGTCTCGAAATCGATGGCGCCGCGCTTGCCGCGCGCCTTCAGCAGCACCTTGAACAAGCGATGCAGATCCTGCAACTGTGGCAGTACCCAGGCCATGTCCGCGGGCGGCTGCGCACTGGACAGCCAGTCCCACACCTGGTTGTAGGTCAGGCGCGCCTTGGAGTGCATCACCGCCGGATAGAAACGGTACTTGCGGATGTTGCCCAGGCTGGAGATTTCCATCTCGCACACCATGCACAGGCGATCGACCCCGGGATTGAGCGAACACAGACCGTTGGACAGTTCCTCCGGCAGCATGGGGATCACGCGGCGCGGGAAATACACCGAATTGCCGCGCGCGTAGGCTTCCTGGTCCAACGCCGTGCCCGGCCGTACGTAGTGCGACACGTCGGCGATGGCCACCCAAAGGCGGAAACCCCGCCCCTCGGGCCGGCAATACACGGCGTCGTCGAAATCGCGCGCATCCTCGCCGTCGATGGTCACCAGCGGCAGTTCGCGCAGATCCTCGCGCGTGGCGTCCAGATCCTTGCGCGTCACGCCCTTTGGCAGCTTCTTCGCCTGGGCCTGCACCTGCGCGGGAAACTCGTGCGGCAGATCATGCTTGCGCAGCGCGATCTCGATCTCCATGCCGGGATCGGCATAGTTGCCCATCACCTTGATCACCCGGCCCACCGGCGGCGTGTGCCGGGTCGGCTGCGCCACGATCTCCAGCATCACCACCTGGCCGCTGGACGCGCCCATGTCGTCGTGCGCCGGCACCAGAAAGTCCTGACTGATGCGCTTGTTCTCGGCCACCACCCACTGGTAACCGTGCTCGCGGTACAGACGGCCGACCAGCGTCGAATTGACCCGCTCCAGCACCTCGACGATCTTGCCTTCCTTGCGCCCGCGCCGGTCGACGCCATGCTCGCGCACCATGACGCGGTCGCCATGCAGCACGCCGCGCATCTCCTTCTCGGGCAGGAACATGTCGCCAGAGCCGTCATCCGGGATGAAGAAACCGAAACCGTCGTGGTGGCCTTCCACCCGCCCGGCCTTGACGTCGATCTTCTCCGGCAGGCACAACGCGCCGCGCCGGTTGATGACCAGTTGCGCATCGCGCTGCATGGCGCGCAGACGCGCGTTGAAGGCTTCGGTTTCCTCCGCCTCGATACCCAGGCGCGCGGCGAACTCATCGACGTCCACCGGCCCGCCGGCCTCGCTCACCAGTTGCAGGATGAACTCGCGGCTGGGCAGACCCTGGCCGTACTTGGCGCGTTCGCGTTCGAGGTGGGGGTCCTGCCAGCGCAGCGCCTTCTGGCCGCGGCGCGCGGCTTTCGTGGGGGTAGCCTGGCTGCTGGTCCGAACAGCGGGGTCTTGGTCTTTTTTGGCTGATTTTCTCGTTGACATGAAATCGGGATGATCGTTAAGATGCGCGCCTTCTTGGCCCAGGTGGCGGAATTGGTAGACGCACTAGGTTCAGGTCCTAGCGCTCGCAAGGGCGTGGAGGTTCGAGTCCTCTCCTGGGCACCAAGTCAACGAAAAAGCCGGCTCATCGCCGGCTTTTTGCATTTCTGGGCGCCCCCCGGCGCGCCCGCTCGGGTCACGCCCGACGCCGGAAGCTTGGCATGGTAACACGCCCCGGGTGCGACGGGCTGCGGCGTGTGTACGTCAGGCCGGACTCACTCCACCGTGATGGTGGTTGCCTTCGGCTTGCCGGGTGCGGCTTTCGGCAGTTCGACGCGCAACACGCCGTTGCGGTAGGCGGCCTTGGCCTGGTCGGCCAGCACCGGCACCGGCAACGGCACCACGCGGCGGAAGCTGCCGTAGGCGCATTGCATGACGCGCCAGCGACCCTCGGTGCTCTCACGCTCGAAGCGCTTCTCGCCGCTGATCACCAGGTTGTCGTCGACCACCTCGATGGCCAAGTCCTCCTTCTCCATGCCGGGAACCTCGACGCGCACCACCAGCCGGCTGTCGTCCTCGAACAGGTCGCCGCCCAGCATGGCCCAGCCGCGGCTGGGCAGGTAGAAGTCGTCGTCGATCTCGGCCGGTGCCGGCAGGTTGGAGTTCTCCCCGGGCTTGAAGCGGGTCAGCGCGCCGGCGGCGGAGCGGGTGAGATGGTGCCAGCCCTCGGACAGGTTGTCCCAAAACGAGCTGATTTCCTGTTTCAACGCATTCAGATTCATGTGTACCTCCTGGCGTACATTCGGCGTCGCCCGCCGCGCGTGAACGCGACAGGACGATCGCCTCGGGCGGGTTTCACCGCGGGATCACAGCACCTTGATCTCGACCCGACGCGGCTGCGCGTGCTCGGCCTTGGGGATGCGCAGCTTCAGCACCCCGTGCGCGAACTCGGCGGCGACCTTGTCGGCATCCAGCTCCTTGGACAGCGTGAACACGCGGCGGTAGCGCGGCAGGCTGATCTCGGCATGGCTGGCCTCCATGCCCTCGGGCATGTCGAGCGTGACCTCGCCTTCGATGGTCAGGGTATCGGCCTCCACCTGCAGGTTCAAACGGTCCTTGGGCACGCCGGGCAGATCGGCATACAGCGTGATGCCGGCGGCATCCTCGAATACGTCCACCGGCGGCAGCAACGCGGCTTCGTGACGTGGCGTTTCGGTCTTGCGGGCGGTATCGGTCATGGCCTGTCCTCCTTTCACTGGATGCTGATGCGGCGCGGTTGCGCGGCCTGTTTGCGCTGGATGCTGATGTGCAGCACGCCGTCGCGGTAACGCGCCTCGACGGCATTGGCGTCGATATCGTCCGGCAACGTGACCACGCGGCGGAAGCGCCCGGCGAAACGTTCGTCGATGTGCACCGCAGCCTTGGCGTCCTGCGCGGGCTGCTCCACCTTGCGCTCACCGGCGATGGTGAGCACGCCCTTCTCGATCTGTACTTCGATGGCGGACGGGTCCACGCCGGGCGCGAACGCATAGATTTCCACCGAGCGCGGCGTGCCGCCGACGTTCATGGCCGGGAAACCGCCGCGCGCGGCGCCGCGGATGCTGGGGGTGATGTCGAACGCCTCGCGCATCTCGCGCTGCAGGCGATCCAGTTCCGCGAACACGTCGCGGGGGAACGGGGTGCGATAGATCATGTTCGTCTCCTTGTGCTTGGGTCGGTGGCCCCTGGCGGGCCGGTGTCGGTTAACTGAGGATAGGCGCCGGCGATTTCAAGTTCTTGACGCCGGCGCCGCCGGCCCTCATTTGACTAAGATAGACAAACCGTTCGCCCGCAGGGGCATGGGAGCGTGCATGCAATTCAAGGACTACTACCAGACGCTGGGCGTTCCGCGCGACGCCTCGGCCGAGGACATCAAGAAGGCGTTTCGCAAGCTGGCGCGCAAATACCATCCGGACGTATCCAAGGAGCCGGACGCCGAACTGCGCATGAAGGAGGTCAACGAGGCGCACGCGGTGCTGTCCGACCCGGAGAAGCGCGCGGCCTATGACCGTCTGGGCCGCGATTACCGTCCTGGTCAGGACTTCCGCCCACCGCCGGACTGGGACGCCGGATTCGAGTTCTCCACGCGCGGCTTCTCGCCGGACGAAGCCGCCGGCTTCAGCGACTTCTTCGCCGAACTGTTCGGCCGCATGGGCGGCGCTGGCGGCTTCCGTGCCGGCGGCGCAGGCTATCAGGCACGCGGCGAGGACCACCACGCCAAGGTGATGTTGGACATCGAGGACGCGTTCCACGGCGCCACCCGGCAGATCACATTGCAGGCGCCGCGAGTCGATGCGCAGGGACGCGTGCGCCTGGAGACCCGCGCGCTGAACGTGCGCATTCCCAAGGGGGTGCGCGAGGGCCAGATCATCCGCCTGGCCGGGCAAGGCGCGCCCGGTCCCGGCAGCGCGCCGGCCGGCGATCTGCTGCTGGAGGTCCACTTCCGCCCACATCCGCGCTATCGCGTGGTCGGCCGCGATCTGCATCTGACGCTGCCGGTGGCGCCGTGGGAGGCGGCGCTGGGCGCGGTGATCGCGGTGCCGTTGCCGACCGGCGAAGTCAAGGTGCGCATCCCCGAGGGCACGCGCGGCGGTCATCCCATGCGCGTGCGCGGCAAGGGCATACCGGGCGAGCCGCCGGGCGACCTGCTGCTCGACATCCACATCACCCTGCCGCCGGCCGATACGCCCAAGGCCCGGCAGTTGTACGAAACCATGGCGCGCGAGCTGGCCTTCGATCCGCGCCCCGACTGGAGGACCTGAGCATGCGTGACGACGAGGTGCTGATCGGTTGTCTGATGGAGGACAGCTGGCTGACCCTGGAACAGGTCGCCGCGGCATGCTCGGTGGAGCCGGCCTGGCTGCTGCGTCACATCGAGGAAGGACTGTTTCCGCACGCCGAGAGCGTCGCCGGCGTCTGGCGTTTCACCGACGCCAGCCTGCTGCGCGCGCGCCGCATGCGCCAACTGGAGCGCGACTTCGATGCCGTGCCGGAGCTCGCCGCGCTGGTCGCGGACCTGCTGGAGGAGATCGACGCGCTGCGCGCGCGCGGCTGTTGACGGCCACTCGGTGGCGCGTCACCCGGCCGGCGGCCGCACGGTCAATACTGGAACGTCGCCTCGGTTTCCTGCACCGGCCGCGCGAACTGGTCGGCGGTGAGGTCGATGCCGAAGCGCACGTCTCCCGCTTCCACCGCCTTGACCACCATGCGCCAAGTGGCACGGGTACGCGGCAGCAGTTCGGGCAGCGGTTGGGCGATGACGCGCTGGCCTTCGGCGTGCAGCGGGCTGTCGCCGCCGCCTTCGACGTAGCGCTGCTGCGGCTCCAGCGTGGCGACGATGGCCACCTGGGTCAGGGCCGTGCTGCCCTGGTTGAACACGGCGATTTCGTACACCACGTCCTTGCCGACCTCGACCGGATCGCCAATGTCGATGACATGCAGCAACACCGCCGGCACACCATGCACGTCCACCGCGCAGTGCGCCGTGGCCGCGCTGCCGCGCTCACCGCTGGCGGTCGCAGCGAAGTGCAACGCACCCGCGCGCGTCGGCGTGTGCGTGACGCAGGCCTCGCGGCGTTCGCCGGGCGCCAGCGGTGCGAAACGCCAGACCAGATCGGCGCCGTCGCGCGCACCGGTGGCGACGCTGAGGTGCTCCACGGCGAGCTCGGCCGGCACCCGCATGCGCAAGTCCACCTGCCGTTCCGCCAGATCGCCGGTATTGGCGAGCTGCGGGCACACGGTCAGCGGCCGGCCGAGCGCGACGTTGGCCGGCGCCGTGCAGGACAGTTCCAGCACCGGCGCCGGCCGCGGCAACTGCTCCTCCACCCAGAAGTTGCTGCACGCCTTGGGCGTCACCACACGGTAGCGACGGTCGCCGGAAATGAACGAGAACTCGTAGGCGTCGATCGGCTCCTTGCCCGCCCACAGCACGTTGCGCAGCAGGCGCGCCTCGCCGCGCCGTCGGGTGGACATGGCCGGCAGCACGGTGCCCACCGGGATGCTGATCGCGCGGATCTCGGCGGTGGCGACGGCGGCGAGGAAGTCGTCGAAGTGGCCCAGATAACCGCTCTGGCGCAGGATGGTGTTGACGTCCTGGCGTAGCGCCTCGCTCGACAGCGTGCGGCGCAGATCGTCCGGACTGTGCAGCGGATCGGCGAAGCGCGTCGCCGGGTTGCCCAGCCGGGTGGCGCGATGCAGCTCGCTGGCGACGGCCGATGCGCACAGGCACAGGGCCACGAGCATCAGCAACACATGCTGTATCGGGGATGGGCGGTGGTTCACGACGTTCTCCGGTAGCTGCCCGCGCGGCCGAGGGGGCACGGACGCACAGTGTATCGCCATGCGCTTTACCGACGCATGCGCATGTCAGTAGAGCAGATTGAGCACCACCATCATCACCGCCAGGAACAGCACGGTCATGATGCCGCCGGCGCGCAGGAAATCGGCCACGCGATAACCGCCCGGCCCCATGATCAGCGCATTGACCTGATGGGTGGGCAGCAGAAAGGCATTGGACGTGGCCAGCGCCACGGTGAGTGCGAACACCGCCGGATCGGCGCCGGCGCCCAGTGCGATGTTGATCGCCAGCGGCACCAGCAGCACCGTGGCGCCGACGTTGGACATGACCAGGCTGAACAGCGTGGCCAGCACGGCGACCGCCAGTTGCAAGCCCCAGCCGGGCACGTCGCCAAACCCGGCCAGCACCGCCTGGGCGATCCACGCCGCAGTGCCGCTGCTCTCCACCGCCTGACCGAGCGGAATCAGGCTGGCGAGCAGGAACACGGTCTTCCAGCTCACCGCGCGATAGGCTTCCTGCGCGCTCAGCACACCGGCCAGCAGCATGCCGACGGCGCCGGTGAACAACGCCGCGGCCAGCAGCATGTCGGTGAACAGCACCAGGCCCAGCGCCAGCGCGAACGCGGCCAGCGCCCACCCGAGCTTGTGCGGGCGCAGTTCCTCATGCGGATACTCGGTGGTGATCACGACGAAATCGCGGTTGCCTTGCAGTTGCGCCAGCACCGACCAGGGCGTGTGCACCACCAGCGTGTCGCCGGCCTGCAGCGGCAGATCGCGGATGCCCTGACCTTCGCGCAGGGTCTCGCCCCGGCGGTGCACCGCCAGCAGCGCCAGGCCATAGGTCTTGCGCATCGACACGGCGCGCGCGCTCTGGCCGATCAGCGTCGAGCCCGGCGGGATCACCAGTTCGGCGATACCGGCGCGCGTCGCGGTCAGCGCCTCGGCGAAGGTGACCAGCTCGTCGCGCAACTCCAGGCCGTTGCCGTCCACCAGCAGGCGCAGGTTGGCGGGCGCGGCGAGCATGCCCAGCACCATGCCGGCTTCGATCTGTGCATCGCGTTCGACGCCGCCGGGGCCGATGCGCACGTCCCCGCCACCCTTGGCGACCGCGATCACGCGCACCCGCGCGCTGCGCTCCAGCTCGTCCAGCGCCCGGCCGACCAGGGGCGAGCCGGCCGGCACGCAAACCTCGAACAGCCCGTAATCCAGGCCGTACAGTTCCTGGAAATAGGCCATCGCCGGTGCGCCGCGCGTGGCGTGGTCGTGGCCGCCGGCCGGCAGCACGTGACGACCGGCGAGCACGAAATAGGCGATACCCGCCGCCAGTAGCGCCAGACCGACCGGGGTCACCGAGAACAGCGACCAGGGCTGCATGCGCTGCGCCTCCGGCAAGGTCTGGTTGGAGGCGAGGATCAGGTCGTTGAGCAGGATGAGCGGGCTGGAGCCCACCAGGGTCAGCGTACCGCCCAGGATGGCGCAGAAACCCATGGGCATCAGCAGGCGCGACAGCGGCAGGCCGGTGCGCGCGGCAATGCGGCTGACCACCGGCAGGAACAGCGCCGCCGCGCCGACGTTCTGCATGAAGCTGGAGATCACCCCGACCGCGCCGGATACCGCCGGGATCACGCGCGCCTCGGTGCGTCCGGCGACGCGCAGGATGGCGGCGGCAACGTGATTCATCATGCCGGTCTTGTCCAGCCCGGCGCCGATGATCATCACCGCGATGATGGACATCACCGCGTTGCCGGCAAAGCCGGAGAACAACTGTGCACCGGGCACCAGCGGACCTTCCAGCCCGAGCGGCAGCGCGAACGCGCTGAGCAGGCCGAGCAGCACCAGGATGGACAGCGCGGCCACGTCGATGGCCACCACCTCGAACACGAACAGATAAACCGTGAGCAGCAACAGCGTGCACACCACGGCGACCTCGGTCGCCGGCGCCACGGCAGCGGTCAGCAGCGCGGCAGCGATGAACAGCGGCGCGGCGAACAAATGGCGCCACGGCAGACGGGCGCGCGCGGGCGTGGCCATGCGCCTGCGTTCAGCGCTTGCCGGAGCCGGAAGCCAGGCGCAGCACGCGGTCCATCATGCGCGTGGACAGCACCCGGCGCAGCCACCAGAACGCCACCGACGGCACGGTGACCGGATAGCGCGGCCGCGGCCGTCGGCTCTCCAGCGCATGCACCACCTTGGCCAGCACCGCCTCGGGCCCGAGCGTGAACGGCGCCACCGGCCCGGGCGCGCGCAGCCGCGCCAGTTGCGCTTCATATACCGCTCGGTGCACGCTGCCCTGCCAGTCGACGTGCCGCTCGAAATGCGGCAGGCAGTTCTCGCGGAAACGCGACACGATGGGCCCGGGCTCCACCAGGCTGACGTGCACGCCGCTGCCGGCCAGCTCCATGCGCAGCGTGTCGGTGAGCCCCTCCAGCGCGTACTTGGCGGCGATGTAGGCGCCGCGATAGGGCATGGCGGCATAACCCAGCACCGAACTGTTCATGACGATGCGGCCATACGCCTGCTTACGCATCACCGGCAGCACCCAGTTGGTCAGTTCGACCCAGCCGAACAGGTTGGTCTCGAACTGCGCGCGCAGCGCATCACGCGAAAGATCCTCGACCGCGCCGACCTGGCCGTAGCCGCCGTTGTTGAACAGCGCGCCCAGACGGCCGTCGTTGCGTGCCATGACCTCGGCCACGGCGACGCGGATGCTTTCCGGGTTGTCCAGATCGAGCTGCAACGCTTCCAGGCCCTCGTTGCGCAGCCGCGCCACATCGTCCGGTTTGCGCGCGCTGGCGAACACGCGCCAGCCGCGCGCGCGCAGACCATGCGCGACGGCGTGGCCGATGCCGCTGGAACAGCCGGTGATGAGGATGCTCTTCATGACGCGACGCGCTGGTAAGTGACGAAATCGTAGGCCAGACCATGGTCGGCGACATGCGGTTCCCGCGCCACCTCGCGCCATTGCGCCGCGTCGAACGCCGGGAAACGCGCATCGCCGGCGTACTCCGCCTGGATCTCGGTCAGATACAGCCGCTGCGCGCGCGGCAGCGCCTGGGCATAGAGCTCGGCGCCGCCGACGCAGAACACCTCCGCATCGTCACCACAGGCGGCAATCGCCTCGTCCAGCGAGTGCGCGCTGATGCAGCCTTCCACCCGGTAACCGGGATCGCGCGTCAGAATCACGGTGACACGGCCGGGCAGGGGCCGGCCGATCGATTCATAGGTCCGGCGTCCCATCAGGATGTGGTGTCCGAGCGTCAACGCCTTGAAGCGCTTGAGATCCTCGGGCAGATGCCAGGGCAGCGTGTTGTCGACGCCGATCACGCGATTCCTGGCCATGGCGGCGATGACGGAAAGGATGGGCATGGTCGAAGAAACCGGATGGACTCGAATGAGCGGCGACCGGGTACGTCCCGTTGCGCCAGGCCGCCATTCTAGCCGCGCGCCGCCGCGGTGATGGACGCGTGCCACGCGCCGGACATCAGCGCGGTCGCAGCCTGACGCCATCGGCGATGCGGTCGTCGGGATGCGCGATGACCCGTTCGCCGGGCTGCAAGCCCTGCAGCACCTGCGCGGCCAGGCCACTGCGCTGGCCGATTTCGACGGCGCGCAGGCGCGCGCGCCCTGCCTCGGCGACGAACACCGCCCAGCCATCACCCTGGCGGAACAGCGCGCTGGCCGGGATCAGCAGCACACCCTCGCCCTGCCACAGCACGAAGCGCGCCTCGACGCGATAGCCGTCGCCCAGTCGCTGCCAGTGCGCACGCGGCGTGACCAGGTCGATGACGACGCGCACGCGCTGTTCTTCCACGCCCAGCGCGGAGATCTTGGTGAAGCCGGCCGGCTCGACCACGCGCACGCGCCCCTCCAGGCTCGCCTCGCCCCCCCAGCGCTCCAGCAGCACGCGCGCGCCGGGCGCGATACGCACCGCCGCTGTGGACAGCACCTCCACCACCACTTCCAGGCTGTCGGGATTGCCGATCTCCAGCAGCGGCTGGCCGGGCTGCACCGCGCCCTCGCTTTCGCGCGGCAGCGCCAGCACGTAGCCGGCCACCGGCGCGACCACCGGCAGCGGCGCCACCGGCGCATCGCGGCCGGCGCGCATCAGCGCGGCGCGCGCCAGCTCGACTTCATGGCGCGCCACCTCGCCGGCGTAGGCCGCCGCACGCGCGCCGGCGGCCGCGGCGCGGTCGCGCGCGGCCGCCTGGTCGAGTGCCGCTTGCGACATGAACTGCGCGCGCACCAGCGCTTCGGCGCGCGCCAACTCCTGCCGCGCCAACGTCGCCTCGGCCTCCGCCGCCTGCTGCTGCTCGCGCGCGGCGCGTTGCGCCGCCAGGGCGGCCTCCAGCCGCGCCTGCGCCTGCGCGCGTGCACGCGCATCCAGTTCGGCGGTGCGCGCCGGTTCGATCCGCACCACGGTCTGACCGGCCTCGACCCGGTCGCCCACCTTCAGTTCGATGCGGCGGGCATGACCGCTCACCGGCGCGGCAATCTGATAGCGCTCGCGCACGCGCGTGCGCCCCTCCTCCTCCACCGTCACCAGCAGATCGCCGGGCGCCGCCTCAACCAGATCGGCGGGCACCGGTCTGGGGCTAAAGCCATGGACGATGCCGCCGATCAACAGCAGGGCGAGGACGGCGTAACCGATGCGGGCGCGCCAGTTCATGTTCATTCCCTCGTTTTCAGCACGGCGATCAGATCCAGACGGCCCAGCCGACGCCAGATCAGCGCGCCGGATACCAGCGCGGAGACCACCACCACGCCGGCGGCGAGCGCGTAATTGGAGGGTTCCAGCACCAGCGGCAGGCGGTACAGATCGGATTCGAACACGATCACCAGGATACCGCACAGGCCGGTGCCGATCAGGAAGCCCAGCGGGATGGCCAGCAGGGTCAGGAGCCCCAGCTCGCCCAGCAGGATGTAGGCGATCTCGCCGCGGGTGAAGCCGAGCACGCGCAGACTGGCCAGCTCGCGGCCGCGCTCGGACAGCGCGATGCGCGCGCTGTTGTAGACCACGCCGAAGGCGATGGTGGCGGCGAGCAGCGTGGCCACCATGTTGAAGAACAGCACGAACTCACCCAGCGTGTCATAGAAGCTGGCGATGGCCGACGCATGCGCGACCATGCCGAGCACGCGCGGACGCTCGTGCAGCCGCGCATACAAGGCCGGCGCGTCGGCACGCTCGTGCGCCAGATAGGCGCCGGATACCACATCGCCCTCGCGCAGCAGCGCGTTCAGCGCATCGCGGCGCAGATAGGCGGACACGCCGAGAAACTGGCGGGTGACTCCCGCCACCGGCACCTGCAGCACGCGCCGCTCGCCTTCCAGCAGTTCCACGGTCAATCGATCGCCGGGTTTGACACCCAGGATGTTGTCGGCCAGATGGTCGGTGAGCACCACGCCGGCCTCGGGCAGGCGTACCGGCTTCAGCGCGCGGTCGAGCGAGCGGTGCAGTACCCCCTCCGGCTCGATGCCATACAGCGCCGCGCGGTAATGGCGATGGCCGAAGCGCAGATTGGCGGCGACGTCGCGATAGCCCTCGACGTGGCGCACGCCGGGTAGTTGCGCCAGCTCGAACAGCGCGCGGCCGGCTGTGGGCTCGATGAAGGCGAGTTTGAGATCCTCGCGCGCGGCCTGGCGGAACTGCACGTCGACCATGAAATCGATGGCGCCGCGCTGGTAGTTGCCGACCATCATCAGGCCGCCGGCACAGGCGATGCCGAGCACCGTGAGCGCCGATTTCACCGGCCGCCGCTCGATGTGGCGCAGGATCATGCGTGAAGGCTGAGCAAACCAGCCTTGCAGGCCCAGCCGCTCCAGCACGGTGGCGCGATAGACCACCGGCGTTTCCGCACGCATGCCTGCCGCCGGCGCCAGGCGCATGGCACGGCCGACCGCCAGTAGCGTGCCAGCCACCGCCGCGAGCACGGTGACCGCCAACGCGATGGCCACCACCTCGATGCGCAACACGTAGTCGAGCGTGGGGAAGCGATAGAACTCCATGTAGACATTGGCCAACCCGTGGCCGAACCAGGCACCCAAAGCGACGCCGCCGGCCACGCCCGTCAGCGTCACCGCCAGCACCAGCCCGAGGTAATGGGCGCCGATCGCCAGTGGGCGGTAGCCGAAGGCCTTGAGGATGGCGATCTGCTCGCGCTGCGTGGCGATCAGCCGGGTCACCACCACGTTCAGCAGGAACGCCGCCACGCCCAGGAAGATGGCGGGAAACACGGTCGCCGTGGTGCGCAACTGTTTCAACTCCTCGGCCAGGAAGCGGTTGGAAAACTGATCGCGGCGCGCGTAGGCGCCCACCCCGCCATAGGGCGCGAGCAGGTCGTCGAGCCGGTCGATCACACCCTGTGCGTTCGCGCCCGGCGCCAGCGTCAGCGTGACGCTGTTGAACGCGCCGTCCATGCCGTAGGCGATGGACAGCGCATGGCGGCCCATCCACAGCACGCCGTAACGCTTGAAGTCCGGGAACATCGCCCCCGGCGCGATCTGGTAGACGTATTCCGGCGACAACGCCACACCGGACAACGTCAGCGCCTTGCGCCGGCCGTTGACGATGGCGTGGATGCGGTCGCCCGGCTCGAGGCCGTGCGCATCGGCGAAGGTATCGCTGGCCACCACCTGGTCGGTACTGTACGGCGCCGGCCACTGGCCGCGCTTCAGGTGCAGCGTGTTGAGCAGCGGCTCGCCGCTGTCCGGCAGCGATGACAACACGCCGGTGATGGGGTCGTAAAATCCCGCCACCTCCAGTTTCACCACCGCATTGACCCGTGTCTCCAGATGCGCCACGCCGGGAATCTGCGCGAGGCGAGCGCCCAGGCTGTCGGGCGCGCGTTTCAGCCGGGTGAACACGTCGGCAAAACGGTATTCGCGGTAGAAGCGGTCGCGCGTCTCGACCAGCGAGTCGTAGGTGGACAGCGACATCACCAGCGTCGCCACGCCGCCGGCGATCACCGCCGCGATCGCCAGCACCTGGCCGCGCATCAGCCACAGATCGCGCCATAGCTTGCGATTCAGCGCCCTCACCAGGACAACTCCCGCGCCGCGCACTTGTCGGCATTGCGCTGCTGATCGACGATGCGGCCGTCGGACAGGCGGATGACGCGATCCGCCATGGCCGCGATGCCGGCGTTGTGCGTGATCAGCACGGTCAGCGTGCCGAGTTCGCGGTTCACCTTCTCCAACGCTTCGAGCACGATCACGCCGGTGTGCGAATCGAGCGCGCCGGTCGGTTCGTCGCACAGCAGCACCGCCGGGTTCTTGGCGATGGCGCGCGCGATCGCCACGCGCTGCTGCTCGCCGCCGGACAACTGCGCCGGGAAATGATCCAGCCGCTCGCCCAGGCCGACCAGGCGCAGCGCCTGTTCCGGCTGCATCGGCGCGCGCGCGATCTCGGTGACCGCGGCAACGTTTTCGCGCGCGGTCAGGCTGGGAATCAGGTTGTAGAACTGAAACACGAAACCGACGTGGTCGCGCCGGAAACGGGTCAGCTCATCCTCGTCGGCGGCGGACAGATTGCGCTCCAGGTAATACACCTCGCCGCCGGACGGGGTATCCAGGCCGCCGAGGATGTTGAGCAGCGTCGACTTGCCGCTGCCGGACGGCCCCAGCAGCACCACCAGTTCACCCGCGTACAGCTCCAGGTCGATGCCGCGCAGCGCGTGCACCTGTACCTCGCCCAGGGTGTAGACCTTGGTCAGTCCGCGCGCGCGGAACACGCACTGGGGAGATGCGACGGCCATGCATTCAGCATAGCGTCTATCCCGTACGGTGTGAGCCCGCGCCGCGCCGGCACCGCCTGTCCCGGTGGCGACAGCGGTTAACATGCCGGCAACGGGCCGCCACCAAGCCCGCAACGCAAGGAGACCGGCCCATGCTGCAATGGCTTGCGAATCTGTTCCGCGCAGGCGACCGCGCGCACCGGCTGCGCCGCGCGCCGGAGCAAACGGCTGCACCGGCACCCGACACGCCGCCGCCGTTCCTGCGCCGCGAAACCATGATCGACCGCGACCAGCAGGTCGCGGCCTATCTGTTGGGCGTGGACACGCCCGGCGCGTTGCGCGCGCATGACTGGCAGGCCGCGACGCGCAAATTCTTCGACGACGTGCTGATCGATCACTTCGCCAGCGGCCGGCTGTCCGGCCTGTTGGGCAAACGCGTGGCGTTCCTGCCGCTGAGCGCCGCCAGCCTGAACCATCCCAGGCTGGCACAGTTGCCGCGCGACAATCTGGTGATCGAGTTCTCGCCGGCGCCGGGCGCCGACCTGGCCGCGGACACGGTGCTGCGCGACCTGCGCGCGCTCGACCAGGCCGGCTTCGCGCTGGCCTGCGGCGAGGATCTGGAGACCCGCGGCCTGGCCGAGGCATTGAACCTGGCGCGCTTCATCAGCTTCCCCCATGTGTCGGCGCTGTCGCCACCGGATCTGCTGGCGCGCTGTCACGCCTTGGCCCAACGCTACCCCGACCGGCTGCTGGTGGCGCATGACATCGATTCCGTCGAGCTGCATCAGGCGTGCCGGCGTCTGGGCATGCACCTGTTCCAGGGGCGTTTCCTCACCCAGCGCGAGCTCAGCCCGTCCAACCGCATCGCGCCCTATCGCCTGTTCGTCGTGCAGTTGCTCAACGGCGTGCGCCAGCAGGTGGATTTCCCGGAGCTGGCGCGCATCGCCTGGCGCGATCCCGCACTCGCCTACCGCCTGCTGCGCTTCGTCAACTCCGCCGCGTTCGGCCTGCGCGTGAAGATCGACGACCTGAAGCGAGCGATGACCTATCTCGGCCGCGACGAGTTGTACCGCTGGCTGACGCTGCTGATGTTCAGCAGCCGCGAACCCGGCCATCTCGACGATGCGCTGCGCGAAAACGCGCTGGTGCGCGCGCGCCTGGCCGAGCGCTTGGGCGAGGGCCGGCTGATGCCCAAGGAATGCGAGGAGGCGTTCATCGTCGGCATCCTGTCGGTGCTGGATGCGTTGCTTGGGGTGCCGATGGCCGATGCGCTGGCACAACTGACACTGCCCGCCCAAGTGACCGAAGCGCTGCTGCATGGCGAGGGCAAGTACGCGCCCTATCTGAAGCTGGCCATCGCCTGCGAGGGCGGCGACCAGGCCGAGATCGAAGCGCTGGCGCGCGCCTGCGGCATGGACGCGGAAACGGTCAACCTGCGCCACATCGAGGCGCTGACCTGGGCCATGCGCTTCAGCGAGGCACTGCGCGAATCGGCCCCGGCATCCTGATCCGCAACCCGGTCGCAGCCCCGCCGCCCGTCATGGCGAGGCGCGCAGCCGCCGCGGCAATCCAGCAGCCACCGTCGCGCCCGCGCATCCCCCCGGATCGCCGCGCGGCGCTCGCGATGACGCCGTCTCTCAGCGTCGTTGCACGCCGCGTCACCGACGCCGGTACCAGCCGGTCACGCTCCAGCGTTCGTGCCGCGCTGGCGCCACTTCGTGCCAGAAGCGATCGGAAAGGAACGCCACCAGCGCCCCACCGCGCGGGGGGATCTCCAGCACGGCCTGGTCGGTGGATGGCCAGAAGCGCAACTGGCCGCCATGTTGCGGGCGCCAGCCGATGTTGAGGTAGACGATCAGCGTCAGCGTACGCCGGTCGTCGTTGCGGAAGCGGTCGAGGTGGCGACGGTAGCCGGCGCCCGGTGCGTACCGGGCATAATGCAATTCCGCGTCGAACAGACCGAGCATCAGCGCGCGGTTGATCTCCAAGCGCAAGGACTCGAAGCGCGCCAGCAGCGCGTCGCTGGCCGCGCCGGCCACGCCCGGTTCGATCCAGCACACCTCGTCGCCGCGGATGTCGTCGCGCAACGCGGCCTTGCCGCGCCCGACACCGGCGCGATGGAAGCGGCCGGCAGCGCGCAGGCGTTCGCCTTCGGCGCGCAGCGCGGCGGTTTCGTCGCGGCTGAGGAAATCGTCGAACACGCCCCAGCCGGGGCCGGCCAAGGCGGCGACGATGTCGTCCGTCACCGCCCGCGGCTCAGTAGCGCGCGCGCACGCGCCAGGTCAGCACGGTCGCGCCCTGGGCGGGCACCGGCACCTGCCACACGGCGGTAGTGGCGTTGGTCTTGCGGTGCGGCAGGCTCTCCGCCACCATCTGCCAGTCCTGCGGCATCGGCTCGACCACGGTGACGGTGGCCGGGTCGCTCTTGGCGTTGCGGATCTCCAGTTGATAGGCGGTCTCGATCACACCGCCACGGCCGCCATAGCCGGGCGCCACGCGCTGAAACTCGGTCTGCTTCTTGTCGGCGGTGATGTCGAACGCCTCGCCCAGCTTCAGCCGCACGATCTCGCCCTTGGCAGTGTGCTCGATGCGATCCTCGCCGATGAATTGCGCGCGCCCGGCGCTGTCCTTCTTGTATACGCGGACCACCCCCTTGGGCAACGGCACGCCCAGCGCGCCGCCCTGGTTGGCGAATTCCATGAACACGCCGGGCTTCAGCTTCTGCCCCAGGTCGCCATGCTGGCCGCCGTAGTACCAGTTGGCGCCGACCAGGCGGAACTCCTTGGTGACGCCGACGTTCTGCGCCGACAGCAAAGCCACCTGCTTGGTCTGATGGTCCTGCAGCGTGGTCAGCCGGTCGAGCGTGTAAAGGTGGTACTCGAACAGGCTCTCCTGCTGCACCGGCACCGCATCGGCGACCGCCATGGCGCGCTGCATCAGCGGCGCAGCCGTGAACTCGGGCTGCACGCGGTTGACCTCGCCGGCAACCAGTTGCAGCCGGGCGTTGGGATAGGCCGTGCCGCTGGTGTTGGTGAGCGTCACCCAGCCACTCAGATCGACGCTGTCTTCCTTGGCCGACAGTTCGGCGACGTAATCCGCCTTCCAGGTCAGGCCGCCGGTCAGATAGGTCAGCTCCATGGCATGCTCGGCGCTGGCCGGGCCGTAAGCCGGCGCCGGCACCTCGGTGCGGAACAGCATGGACAGGGTCGGCCGGTCGCGCAGGCTGGCCGGCACGCCGCTGAACGCCAACCGTCCCGGCACGCCGGTTTCGACCCGATCGGTGAAGCGCAGCACCACACCGTCGTTGGCGGCCAGCACCGTGGCGAACTCGCTGATCTCGACGCCGGTGATGGGCTGGTTGCGGATCACGCGCACGTTCTCGCCCACGGATTTCTCCAACAGCTTCTGCGGCGTCAACAGGTCGAAATCGAAATTCTGTTCCAGCAACTGCAGCTTCCGGCCGTCGAGCGCGCGCAGCAACGCGGTCTCCGGCTGCATGCGGGCGGATACGTCGCGCCAGGCCAGCCGGTTGTCACCGTTGTTGACGCGCACCCGGCGGGCATCCTTCACCAAGGCCAGATCGCCGTTGTAGATGGTGACAGCCAGCGCGGTCTGCTCGGTGGCACTGCTGATGCGCTCCTCATTGGCCTGCACGCCGGCGGCGGCGAGCAGGGCGAGCGCGAGTAACGTGCGTTTCATGTCGTTGCTCCTGTCGGACAGGCGTCCGTATCCAATAAAACTTCGATGTCGCCGCCCCATGCCGAATCGGGCGCACGGATGGCCGTCACCGGCAGGCGTTCGCCGCGTTGCCAGCGCGCCACGGCGTCCCGCTTGTCGCGTCCGGCGACCAGAAACAGCACGTTGCGCGCGCGCGCCAGACGCCAGGCGGACAGACTGACCCGCGCCGGCGGCGGCTTGGGTGCGTCATGGACCGCCAGCGCCGCCGGCGCGTCCGCATGCTCGCCCCAGTCGTGGCCGGGAAAAAGGCTGGCGGTGTGGCCATCCTCGCCCAGCCCGAGCAGCACCAGATCGAACATGTCGACACCGGCGAGTTCCCGTGCGTACCGTCGGGCGCCGATGCCGGCGCCCAGTTCTGCGGCAATCACGTGTACCGCGCTGGCGGGAATGGCCACGCGCGCCAGCAAAGCCTGCTGCGCCATCACGCTGTTGCGTGCCGGGTCGTCCGGCGGCAGGCAGCGCTCGTCGCCGAACCACACCTGCCAGCGCGACCAGTCATGCGGCGCCCCGGCCAGCGCGGCGTACAATGCGCGCGGCGTCGATCCGCCGGCAAGCACGATGTGAAACTCGCCGCGTGCAGCCAGCGCCGCGCGCTCCGCCCGCGCCACGCACTGTAACGCGTGACCGAGCCAGTCCCCGGCAGCGGCGGCCACGTGCCACTTCAGGCCCATGGCGACGCTGCGCCGGCGGCGCGCCGATGACCGCCGCGATGGCCCATGGGCCGTGCGGCGTGAGGCGGTACACGAGGGTGGTGATGCATGGGCGACGCGGCCAACGGCACGGGAAAGCGGATAAACTTGACCGAATTCTAGCCAATCCACACCATGCCCCCCGTTCTCGTCTTCGATATCGAAACCATCCCGGACGTCGCCGGGTTGCGCAGGCTCCACAACGTCGGCAGCGAAGCCAGCGACCACGAAGTGGCGGAAATGGCGCTGCTGATGCGGCGTCAGCAGACCGGCGGTTCCGACTTCC
Source organism: uncultured Burkholderiales bacterium (assembly GCA_937949525.1). Taxonomy (GTDB): domain Bacteria; phylum Pseudomonadota; class Gammaproteobacteria; order Burkholderiales; family Thiobacillaceae; genus PFJX01. Next base: position 66,301 of record CALEDT010000039.1, read on the forward strand.
TGCCGCATTATCTGCACCGCGTGGTCACCATATCCTGCGTGCTGCGCGAGGGCGAACGCTTCCGCGTGTTTTCGCTGTCCGAACCGGACGAGGACGAGGCCGCCATCCTGCAGCGCTTCTTCGACGGCATCGAGAAATACACGCCGCAACTGGTGTCATGGAACGGCGGCGGCTTCGACCTGCCGGTGCTGCATTACCGCAGCCTGCTGCACGGCGTGACCGCCGCGCGCTACTGGGACTGGGGCGATGACGACCGCGAGTTCAAGTACAACAACTACCTGAACCGCTACCACACCCGACACCTCGACCTGATGGACGTGCTGGCGATGTTCCAGGGACGCGCCAACGCACCGCTCGACGAGCTGGCCAAGCTCCTGGACTTCCCCGGCAAGCTGGGTATGGACGGCGGCGCCGTGTGGAGCGCGTATCAACGCGGCGAGATCGCGGCCATCCGCGATTACTGCGAGACCGACGTGGTCAACACCTGGCTGGTGTACCTGCGCTTCCAGAAGCTGCGCGGCGCTCTGAGCGCGGCCCAGTACCAGCACGAGATCGCGCTGACCCGCGCCAGCCTGGGCGAGCTGGGCGCGGCGCACTGGCGCGAGTTCCTCGCCGCCTGGCCGACATGAGCCTGGCGATCGACATCGAGTCCCTCGACCACGAGGGACGTGGCGTGGCGCACGTCGACGGCAAGACCGTGTTCGTCGACGGCGCGCTGCCCGGCGAGCGCGTGACCTATGCGTGCTATCGGCGCAAGGCCAGTTACGAACAGGCGCAGGCCACCGCCATCGTGCGCGCCAGTCCGTACCGCGAGGCACCGGCCTGCGACTGGTTCGGCACCTGCGGCGGCTGCTCGCACCAGCATCTCGAGGAGGCGGCGCAGGTGGCCGCCAAGCAGCGCGTGCTGGAGGACTGTTTCCGTCACATCGCGCGTCTGGCGCCGCAGACCGTGCTGCCGCCCATCCACGGTCCGACCTGGGGTTACCGCACACGCGCGCGTCTGTCGGTGCGGCACGTGGCCAAGAAGGGCGGCGTGCTGGTGGGTTTCCATGAGCGGCGCAGCAGCTATGTCGCGGACATGACCAGTTGCGAAGTGCTGCCGCGCCGTATTTCCGACCTGTTGCCCAAGCTGCGCCTGCTGGTGGCCGACCTGTCGATCCGCGACCGCCTGCCGCAGATCGAACTGGCGCTGGGGGAGGACGTCGACGTGCTGGTGCTGCGCGTGCTGGAGCCGCCGTCGCCGGAGGACGAGCGGCGGCTGCGCGCGTTCGCCGACACCCATCGCGTGCAGTTCTGGTTGCAGCCCAAGGGACCGGACAGCGCTTTTCCCTTCCACCCGCTGGGTGCGCCGGAACTGGCCTATCGGCTGCCCGAATTCGGACTGACGCTGCCATTCCGGCCGACCGAGTTCACCCAGGTCAATCAGGGTGTGAACCGCATGCTGATCCGGCGCGCGATGCGTCTGCTCGATCCGCGTGCCGGTGAACGCATTGCCGACTTCTTCTGCGGCCTGGGCAATTTCAGCCTGCCCATCGCCCGCCTCGGCGCCGACGTGGTGGGCGTGGAAGGCAGCGCCGGCCTGGTGGCGCGCGCGCGCGACAACGCGGCGCGCAACGGCCTCGCCGCACGCTGCGAATTCCGTGTCGCCGACCTGTTCCGGGCCACACCGGACAGCTATCGTGCGCTGGCCGGCACGCGTGGTTTCGACAAGCTGCTGATCGACCCGCCGCGCGATGGCGCCATCGATCTGGTCAAGTCGCTGCCGCCTGCCGGCGCGCCGCGTCGCATCGTGTATGTCTCCTGCTCACCGGCGACGCTGGCGCGTGATGCCGCGGTGCTGGCACATCAGCAGGGTTACCGGCTGGCCGCCGCGGGCGTGGCCAATATGTTTCCGCACACCGCGCATGTGGAGTCGATCGCGCTGTTCGAGCGGGAATGACGGACACGACCAGCCACGCCCTCCCCTTTCCCGCTCCACCGTCCACCCATACACTGACACCTCCGCAATCACTGCCGGCCCCGTTTGGAATCCATCCCGTTGCACGCCCTGTTGGGCGCCCTGGTGATCCTGCTGGTGCTGTCCGCCTTTTTCTCCGGTTCGGAGACCAGCATGATGGCAGTCAACCGCTATCGGCTGAAGACGCTGGCGCAGGCCGGGCACCGCGGCGCGCGCCTGGCGGAAAGCCTGCTGGCGCGCACCGACCGGCTGCTGGCGGTAATCCTGTTGGGCAACAATCTGGTCAATGCCGCGGCCGCGTCGCTGGTGACCGTGATCGCCTTCCGCCTGTTCGGCGAGAACGAATGGGCGCTGACCGCGGCGACGTTGAGCGTCACTTTCCTGATCCTGGTGTTCTCCGAGGTGACGCCCAAGGTCATCGGTGCCTCCTGGCCGGAACGCCTGACGCCGGTGATCAGCTACCCGCTCACCGCGCTGCAAAAACTGATGTCGCCGGCCATCTGGTTCATCAATCTGTTCGTGCGCGCGCAACTGAAGTTGTTCCGGCTGGAACCCGGCGCGGGCCGCGCCAACAGCATGGGCGTGGAGGAACTGCGCACCCTGCTGGCGGAGTCCGGTGGTCTGCTGCCGGCGCAGCACCGCGACATCCTGATGAACCTGTTCGAACTGCAGGACATCACCGTGGACGACGCCATGTTGCCGCGCGGCCAGATCGAAGCCATCGACCTCGACGAGGAGCCCGCCGAGATCCTGCGCCAGTTGCTCACCAGCCATCACTCGCGCCTGCCGGTGTATCAGGGCGAGCCCAACAACGTGATCGGCGTGGCGCACGTGCGGCGCGTGCTGGCGCGGCTGTACGAGGATCAGGACAGCGAGCAGCCGTTCGCCGCTGAAACCTTGCGCGACCTGCTGCGCGAGCCCTATTTCATTCCGTCCGGCACCTCGCTGTACGCACAACTGGCTCAGTTCCAGTCCACCCGCCAGAGCATGGGCCTGGTGGTGGACGAGTACGGCGAGCTGCTGGGCCTGGTGACGGTCGAAGACATCCTGGAGGAGATCGTCGGCGAGTTCACCACGGTGCTGCCGGGCGGTTTGGGCAGCGTGCGCGACGCCGACGGCAACGTCCTGGTCGACGGCATGGCATCACTGCGCGAGTTGAACCGCAAGCTCGGGCTGGATTTTCCGCTGGACGGCCCGCGCACCCTGAACGGCCTGTTGCTGGAACACCTGGAGGCGATGCCGGAGGCGGGCGTCAGCGTGCTGATCGCGGGTTATCCCGTGGAAGTGGTGCAGGTGCAGGATCGCATGGTCAAGACCGCGCGCATCGGCCCGCGTCGCACATGAGCCGAACGTTGCATTCTTTACATTCGTGGACGCCAGCGGCAATATCCGCCGCGTACGGATCAAACGATGAGTCCATCAGGAGGGCACTGTAGACGATGGTTGCGGTATCGGTAGGCGCCAATCTGACCGGCCTGTGCCGGGCCATGGTCACGCAGGGTCTGCTGTCGCCGGAGGAAGGCGAGAACCTGCAAAACCAGAGCCGCAGCTCGGGTGAAACCTTCATCGCGCACCTGCTGCGTTCGCGCCGTTTCCGCGCCGATCAGATCGCGGCGTTCGCTTCGGTCACCTTCGGCCTGCCGTTCTTCGATCTCAATGCAATCGACGTCAACGCGCTGCCCAAGGGGGTGGTGGACCCCAAGCTGCTGACCAAGAACCGGGTGCTGCCCATCGCCCAGCGCGGCAACCGCCTGTTCATCGCGCTGTCCGACCCAAGCAACCTGAAGGCGCTGGACGACATCAAGTTCCAGACCAGCCTGGCCACCGAACCCATCGTGGTCGAGGACGACAAGCTTGGCCGCATGCTGGAGACACACGGCCAGCCAACCGAGGAAACCATCCTCAAGACCATCGAAACCGAGGATCTGAACCTCGAATTCACCGATGACGAGGCGCTGAATGCGGCGGACACCGCCGCCGCGGTGGACATCGACGACGCGCCGGTGGTCAAGTACCTGCAGAAGATGATGCTGGACGCGATCAACAGCGGCGCTTCCGACATCCACTTCGAACCTTACGAGAAGAATTACCGCATCCGCTACCGCATGGACGGGGTGCTGTACGAGATTGCCCAGCCGCCGCTGGCGATCAAGGACAAGATCGCATCCCGCATCAAGGTCATCTCCAAGCTGGACATCTCGGAGAAGCGCGTGCCGCAGGACGGCCGCATGAAGCTGGTGCTGTCGCGCAGCAAGGCCGTGGACTTCCGCGTTTCGACCCTGCCGACGTTGTATGGCGAAAAGATCGTCATGCGCATCCTGGACTCCAGCGCGGCCACCATGGGTATCGAGAAACTCGGTTACGAGGACGAGCAGCTCAAGCTGCTGCTGGACGCCATCCAGCGCCCCTACGGCATGGTGCTGGTGACCGGTCCGACCGGTTCCGGCAAGACGGTGTCGCTGTATTCCTGCCTCAACATCCTCAACCAACCCGGGGTCAACATCTCCACGGTCGAGGATCCCGTGGAAATCCAGTTGCCGGGCATCAACCAGGTCAACGTCAACGAAAAGGCCGGACTGGACTTCGCCTCGGCGATGAAGGCCTTCCTGCGTCAGGACCCGGACATCATCATGGTCGGCGAGATCCGTGACCACGAAACCGGCGACATCGCCATCAAGGCGGCGCAGACCGGCCACATGGTGTTGTCCACGCTGCACACCAACGACGCGCCGGCGACCCTGACGCGGCTGCTCAACATGGGCATTCCCAGCTACAACGTCGCGGCCTCGGTGCATCTGATCACGGCGCAACGCCTGGGCCGGCGGCTATGCCCCAACTGCAAGAGGCCAGTGGATATCCCGCCGGAAGCGCTGCTCAACGCCGGCTTCGGCGAGGCGGATCTGGACGGTTCCTGGCAGGCCTACACACCGGTGGGTTGCGACGCATGCAAACAGACCGGCTACAAGGGTCGCGTCGGCATCTATCAGGTAATGCCGGTAACCGAGGAGATCAAACGCATCATCCTGAAGAACGGCTCCTCCATGGACATCGCGGCGCAGGCCGAGCGCGACGGCGTGCTCGACCTGCGCAAGGCGGGTCTGCTCAAGGTCAAACGCGGACTGACCTCGCTGGAAGAAGTGCTGGCCGTCACCAACGAATGAACCCGATACGAGGCTAGGCAGACATGGCGCAGGGCGTGGCAACCGCCAAACAGATCCCCTTCCTGTGGGAAGGCACCGACAGGGCGGGCAAGAAGGTCAAGGGGGAAATGCTGGCCCCGGGCGAGGCCTTCGTGCGTCAGGCCCTGCGGCGCCAGGGCATCAGCGTGACCAAGGTCAACCGGCAGAGCCTGCTGTCGCGGGGACGAACCATCACCGAGAAGGATATCGCGCTGTTCACGCGCCAGCTCGCCACCATGCTGAAGTCCGGCGTGCCGCTGCTGCAGGCGTTCGACATCTCCGCGCGCAGCCATGCCAACCCGTCGTTGCAGCGTCTGCTGGGCGAGATCAAGGCCGATGTCGAGACCGGTTCCAGCATGAGCGTGGCGTTCCGCAAGCACCCGCAGTATTTCGACGGCCTCTACTGCAACCTGGTGCACGCAGGCGAGCAGGCCGGCATTCTGGACACCGTACTGGACCGCATCGCCTCGTACAAGGAGAAAATGCTGGCGATCAAGGGCAAGATCAAATCCGCGCTGTTCTACCCGGTGATCGTGCTGGTGGTGGCGTTCGTGATCACCGCCGGCATCATGCTGTTCGTGATCCCGGCCTTCAAGGATCTCTATGGTCAGTCCGGGCAGAACCTGCCCGCCCTCACGGCGCTGGTCATGACCATCTCCGACGCGTTCGTCGAGTACTGGTACATCATCTTCGGCATCATCGGCATCAGCGTGTTCGCGTTCACACGCGCCATGAAGACGTCACCCAAGTTCCGCGCCACCATGGACGTACTGATCCTGAAGTTTCCGGTGTTCGGTCCACTGGTCGAAAAGGCCACAGTGGCGCGCTGGGCGCGTACGTTCTCGTCCATGTTCTCGGCGGGCGTGCCCATGGTCGAGGCGCTGGACTCCGTCGCCGGCGCGTCCGGCAATCATGTGTTCCAGGAAGCCACGCTCAAGATCAAGAATGAAGTCGCGGCGGGTTCCAGCCTGGCCGTATGTCTGCAAAACGCCGCGGTGTTTCCCAACATGCTGATCCAGATGGTGGCCATCGGCGAGGAATCCGGCTCGCTCGATTCCATGCTGACCAAGGTGGCCGACTACTACGAGCGCGAGGTGGACGACGCCGTCGCCGGCATCTCCAGCCTGATGGAACCGTTCATCATGGTGATCCTCGGCGTGCTGATCGGCGGCATCGTCATCGCCATGTATCTGCCCATCTTCAAGATGGGCTCCGTGATGTAGCCCGGCGACCGATTGCGCGTCGTGCTGGAGGCATTCGCCCATACGCCGGGTCTGTTCACGACCGTGGCACTGCTGTTGGGCCTGATGGTCGGCAGCTTCCTCAACGTGGTCATCCACCGTTTGCCGCGCATGCTAGAGCGGGAATGGCGCGAGCAGTGCGCCCTGCTCACCGGCGCCGCCATGCCCGAGCCAGCGCCGCGTTACGATCTGGTCGTTCCCCGTTCGGCCTGCCCCGCCTGCGGCCACGCCATCCGCTGGTACGAAAACATTCCCGTGCTGAGCTGGCTGGCATTGCGTGCACGCTGCTCCGCCTGCGGCGCGCCGATCGCACTGCGCTACCCGTTGGTCGAGGCGGTCACCGGCGCACTCTTCGCCTTCGCCGCCTGGCACTGGGGTTACGGCGCACAAGCAGTGGCCGCATGGATCCTGTTGGCGGCCCTGTTGGCGCTGGCCGTGATCGACATCGACACGCAACTGCTGCCGGACGACATCACGCTGCCGCTGCTGTGGCTCGGCCTGCTGGTGAATCTGACGGGCCTGTTCTGCACACTGGAAGAGGCGGTCATCGGCGCGGCGGCGGGTTATCTTTCGCTGTGGCTGGTCTATCACCTGTTCAAGCGACTCACCGGCAAGGAAGGCATGGGCTACGGCGATTTCAAGCTGCTGGCGGCACTAGGCGCCTGGCTGGGCTGGAAGCTGTTGCTGCCCATCGTGCTCGCCGCCAGCCTGGCCGGTGCGGTGGTTGGGCTGCTGCTGATCGTCGCGCGTCGTCACGACGGCGCCCGACCGCTGCCGTTCGGCCCGTGGCTCGCCCTGGCCGGTGCCGCGGCGCTGTTCTGGGGTGAAACCGTGGTCGAGTTCTGGCTGGCTTGACCGCGCTGCACACCCGCCCCTACTGCGTCGGCCTGACCGGCGGCGTCGGCTGCGGCAAGAGCACGGTCGCCGCGCTGTTCGCGCGCCTGGGCGTGGCGATCATCGATACCGATGACATCGCGCGCGAACTGACTGCCAGCGGGGGCGCCGCACTGCCCGCCATCGTCGCCGAGTTCGGTGAACAGATGCTGGACGCGACCGGCGCGCTGGATCGCAGCGCCATGCGCGCGCGGGTATTCGCCGATGCCGATGCCCGGCGTCGATTGCAGGACATCCTGCACCCGGCGATCCGCGAACTCGCCACGCAACGGCTGCGCGCAGCGGGCCATGCGCCCTACGTCATGCTGGTCGTGCCGCTGCTGGTCGAGAACCTGCCGGCCTATCGAACCTTGTTGGACCGCATCCTCGTGGTCGATTGCGCGCCGGCGCAGCAACTGGCGCGCACCGCCGCCCGCCCGGGCGTCGGCGAGGCGCAGGCGCAGGCGATCATCGCTGCACAGGCGGACCCGGCGGTGCGACGGGCCGTCGCCGACGACATCATCGACAACCGCAGGCGCGCCGAGGATCTGGACACCCGCGTGACCGAACTCGATCGGCTGTATCGGCAACTCGCCCGCGGGCACGGGCGCATTACCCCGGAAACCGCAGGTGGGCGCTCCCAATGAGGTGAAGGATTTGCGCCTTCGGTTGCCCCCCGGCGATCGATGCGCTACCGGGCGCGTGCAAGGGCGGTTTCCAGAATATTTCTGGCCGGCTCCCGCCAGCACGTTGCACGATCACCGTGCAATCCTGCAAAATCCCCGGCCAATCAAATGTTTGCGCCGCATTGCTGATCCAACCTGTCGAACCGGCATCGTGACCGTCTATGAATTTCCCCTCAATGAGCGCGTGCGGACCTGGCTGCGCCTGGAGGATCTGTTCGACAAGGCCCTGTTCTTCCTGCGCGCAGGCGATCCGCGTTCGCACCACGCCGCCCTGCTCGGCATCTTCGAGATCGTCGACGTCGTTGCGCGCGCCGAGCTGAAGAGCGAACTGATCCAGGAACTGGAGCGGCAGAAGGTCAGCCTCGACGTATTGCGCAGCAATCCGGCCGTCGATGCGGCGCGGCTGGGCAAGGTGCTGGGCGAGATCGCCGCCGCGCTCGCCGACCTGCACGGCATGAGCGGCAAGATGGGACAGCATGTGCGCGACAACGAATGGCTGGCCGGCATCAAGGGACGCGCCGGCATCCCCGGCGGCACGTGCAGTTTCGATCTGCCGGTGTACCACTTCTGGCTGATGCAACCGGCGGCGCGCCGCAACGCCGACCTGATGCAGTGGCTGGGCCCGCTGCTGCCGCTGCACGGCGCGGTGGCGATCGTGCTGCGCATCCTGCGCGAAAGCGGCCACGTCAGCCGCCACGTCGCGCAGCAGGGCCAGTTCCAGTTGATGCTGGGCGGTCGCACCGCGCACCTGCTGCGCGTCGCGCTGGATGCGCCCTGCGCGCCCGAAGTGAGCGCCAACAAATACGCATTGAACATCCGCCTGTTGTCGCCGGACACGGCGCAGAAGCCGAAACTGTGCGACCGGGAGGTCGTGTTCGACCTGACCTTCTGCAACCTGTAGTTGCTCCGCCACGCCGGCGTCGCCGTTCAACCTGAAAACCGCAGTCGAACGCGACCGAGTGGCGAAGGCGAAAACGCCTCTTCCATAGCGGTCTCACAAGGGCAAAGCAGCGGTCAGCTGCGGTTTTCAGGTTGAACCCAAGGTCAGCGCCTGTGCGCCGATCCCGGCCAGGATCGACACACCCAGGGCGGCGAAGATCAGCGCCGCAACCGCGTGCACGACGCGGATCGGTAGTTTGTTCGCTGCCACGTCGCCGAGCAGCACGGCGGGGACGTTGGCGATCAGCATGCCCAGCGTGGTGCCGATGACGACGGCGGCGAGCACGTCGAAGCGCGCGGCCAGCGCGACCGTGGCGATCTGCGTCTTGTCACCCATCTCGGCGAGGAAAAAGGCGATGAAGGTCACGCCGAACACGCCGAAGCGCAAACCGGCCGGTGCCGCGTCGACCTCGTCCAGTTTGTCCGGGATGAGAATCCAGACCGCCATGGCGATGAAGGACAGGCCAAGGATCCAGCGCAGCAGGTCCGGGCCGAGCATGGCACCGACCCACGCGCCGACGGCACCGGCCAATGCGTGGTTGAGCAGCGTGGCAACGACGATGCCGAGAATGATCGGCCAAGGCCGCTTGTAACGTGCCGCCAGCAGCAGGGACAGCAACTGGGTCTTGTCGCCGATTTCGGCCAGGGCGACGACGCCCGTCGAGACGAGGAAGGCTTCCAATGTGATGCTCCGGGGCCGGCCGCTGAACCATTGACCATGCGCTCCCCGGCCCAAACGGAGGCGACATGGTCAAAGGTCTTGCCAGATCCGGGAACCGCCTGCGCCATGCCGTGAGGCAAGTGTGTTGACGCAGGCCCCTTCGCGCCAAGGCTGCGGAGGGCGGCTACTCCCCAATGACGGCGGCGAGTCTAGCGCATGGCCGGTCGGCGCGCTGCGTTGGCGACCGCGCTGGGCGACATGTATCGCGCAGGCGTTGCGGATTCGCCTTCGGCCCACAGGCCCGCCGAATGAGCGAGCCCGCGCTCACCCACGACATGACGCGTCGCCGGTAGCCGCCCGCGCGGCGCCCGGCCACGCTCAATGGCGGTCCCGCTCGCGGGTGTGCTGGAACACCTTGATGGCGGAAACCAGCAGGATGATGCCCAGCCCGGTCAACAGCCAGGACGAGGGAATCCGCCCCAGCATCAGACCGCCCACACCGGCGCCGACGATGGAACCGGCCGCCATCCAGATCAGCAACGGCCGCTCGTGGCCCAGCACGGCAAAGGCGTTGGATTCCCGATAGCGTGCGAAGCCGACGATCATCGTGGGCAGGCTGATCATCAGCGACAGGCTGCCGGCCAGCTTGATGTCGAGGCCGTAGAGCAGGACCAGGGTGGGAATCAGTAGCTCGCCGCCGGCCACGCCCAGCAGTGCGGCCACCATGCCGATGAACAGCCCCGCCGCAAGGCCGGCCGCCCAGCGCAGGGCCGGATCGGCGACCAGCGGCGCGCCGCCGTCGTGACCGCCCAGCCAGGCCTCGGCCAGGATCACCAGCGCCAGCATCACCAAGAGCACCAGGATCACCCGGTCCAGCATCCGGCGCGACAAGCGCAAGGCATGCCCCGCCGCCCACCAGGCGCCGACGAGGCTGCCGGCCAGCAGGTTGACGGCAATGTCCACCTGCGCCCAGACCTCGGCGAAGGGAATGGCATCGCCGCGAAACAGCAGCGCGAAGGCCACCACCACCAGGCTCATGGCCTTGTTGAGGATGACCGCTTCCAACGTGGGTAGCTTGAAGCGTCCCACCAGCACCGGCAGGCGGAATTCCGCCCCACCCAGGCCGATGAGGCCACCCAGGCTACCGATGACCGCGCCCCAGCCGAAGCCGGCGGCGCTGCGCGCGTGGGGTGGATGATGCATGGCCTGCTTTCCTGTCGCGGTGATCGAATGGACATTAGGCTAGCAGGAACTCGACCACACGATCGAGCGCTGACGGACGTGTGCCAGCAATATCACGGTGTGGGGTACCGAATCGGGACGCACCCGTGCCCGGGTTCATCGAGCATGCGCACACTTCCCCCTAACCGCCCGGCGCGTCACGATACACACGCGATGGACCGTTCAGTCCTGAGCGCCACCGACGATCCCGACGGGCAGCGAAGCCGGCTTCTCCCAGGCCACGAAGGCCCAGCGGAAAGGCGCGCCGCCGCGCCGACCCCTTGCCGGGTCGGCGTCGTACCAGGCTCTGAGGCGCATGCGTTGTTCGTCCGTGAGCTCGCCGACGGAGAACGCCACCTTGCGCGCGAATTCGTCGAAGTTCTCCGCGCCGGCCAGGCGGTTGTCGTTGTCGATGTAGTCTAGGCGCGGCTGCCGGCCCATGCGGTGGAGCAGGTTGATGACGTAGATGTAATCCGGCAGCGCCGGTCGGGCGCGGCCCAGCAGTTCGGCCACCTCGGCGTCGATGAAGCGGCCGCCCACCAGGCTGGTGAGATAGGCGCGCCGTTTCGTCTTGGCGTCCAGTTTGGCGAGCGCGTCGGCCATGTCCATCACGCGGGTGGAGCGGGAGGCGGTGACCACGTCGCACACCGGCACATCGCTCCAGTCGTCCTCCCAGGCCAGGCGGATCGGCGTGATGTTGGTGAGTCCCAACGTCGCGGCGTTCCTCATCAGCACGTCAAGCATACCCCGGCTGTAATCCAGCGCGTAGACGTGCCTCAGGCGCGGCGCCAGGGCCAGCGCGATCGCGCCGGTGCCGCAGCCCACGTCGAGCAGGGTGTCGCAGCCCGAAAGGTTCATGCGTGCGGTGAAGTCGCGCACGTAGGCGCCGTCGCCGAGGTTCGCCATTTCCTCGGCCCGGGCGTCCCATGCCTCGGGCGGTTTTTCGCGACCGCCGGCCGCACGCATGTGGTCGCGGTAGAGCTGGCCGAAATCGATGTCGTGGATGGTCATGCACACACTCCTCGAGGATTGGCGACACCGGAAGGGCCGGTCCCGGGTGTAACTGCGCACGTGGTCGGGCAGCCAGCGCGGTGGGGGCGGCCGAGTCGGGCAGCCGGTTTGAAGCACCAGGCAGCCATCCGGCGCCCGTCAGCGATCATCGGCGGCACCTTGGCCCGCGATGGCGAGGACGCCACGGTTCATGATGCCTTGACCCAGAACATCTCCGTCTCGGGCAGGGCGACCGTGACCCCGGCTTGTCCGTCCTCCAGGCGAAAGCGATGCAGCGTGCGCCAGCCGGCGGTCAACTCGACGACCGGACCGCCCGGCGTCGTTTCCAGATGCATCACCGCCTCGGCGCCCAGGTCGATGATCCTGGCTTTGCCGCTCACCACCCGTTCACCCTCGCGCGGCGGGTGTTCCGCGTCGCGCAGTGCGACATCCTCCGGTCGCAGGCCGACCAGGATGGGCGTGCCCGCGGGCGCCTCGCCGGATAGTCGGAAGGTCACGCCCAGGCTGGGACAGTCGGCGATGATCCGGCCCTCCGCGCAGGCGGTGATGGTGGCGGGAAACAGGTTCTTCAGCCCCAGGAAGCGGGCCACGGCGAAGCTGGCCGGATGGCGGAAGATGGTTCGTTTGTCGCCGCTCTGCTCCTGTCTGCCTTCGATCAGCACGGTGATGTCGTCGGCCAGGAAAAAAGCTTCGGTCAGGTCGTGGGTGACCAGCATCACCGTCAACCCACGCTCCCGTTGCAGGTCCTTGACCAGCCACCACAGTTCCCGGCGCAGGCTTTCGTTGAGCGCCGTGAAGGGTTCGTCCAGCAGCACCAGACGCGGGTTGGCAGCCAGCGCCCGCACCAGGGCCACGCGCTGACGCTCGCCGCCGGAGAGGGTGGCGATGCTGCGATCCAATAGCGCGCCGATGCCGGTGATCTCCACCAGGCGATCCAACAGGGGGCGATATTCGGGCTCCGGCACGCGGCGGGCGCGAGCGCTGTAGAGCACGTTGTCGCGCACCGACAGATGCGGGAACAGGCCCAACTGCTGGGGCACGTAGCCGAGACGCCGGCGCTCTACCGGAAGCGTCGTGATGTCCTCATTGGCCAGCCGCACCCGGCCCGCAGCCACCTCCAGGGTACCCAGGACCGCATGGAGCAGTGTGCTCTTGCCCGAGCCCGAGGGGCCCAGCACGGCATGGCATTCCCCTTCGCCCACCAGCAGCGACACACCTTCCAGCCGGAAGCCGCCAGCTCGGGCGATCAGGCCGTCGATCTCAAGCATGCACGGCCCTCCCGAGGATGCGGCGGGCGGTAAACAGGGCGGTCAGGCCGATGGTCACCAAGACCAGGATCAGCGCCACCGTACCCTCGATGTCGGCGGAGGAAAGCTTCATGAAGATGGCGATGGGCAGGGTCTCGGTGCGCATGGCCATGGAGCCCGCCACCATCAGGGTGGCGCCGAACTCGCCCAGCGCCTTGGCCCAGGTGAGGATAAAGGCGGCGATCAGCCCGCTCTTCGCCAGCGGCAGGGTAACGGTGAAGAAACCATGGCGGGGGCTGGCGCCCAGGGTGCGGGCGACGGTCTCCAGTTCCACCGGCACCTCGTCGAAGGCGGCTTTGAGCATGCGCACCGCGAGGCCCAGGACGGTGACGAACTGGGCCAGCACGATACCCGCGAAGCCGAACACGAAGTAGACGATGTTTTCCTGGATCCACGCCCCCAGTGGATTGTTGAAGAAGATCAGGATGATGGCCCCCAGCGCCGCTGGCGAGACGATGATGGGGAATTCCAGCACCGTCTCTGCCGCCTCGCGGCCGGGAAAGCGATAGCGCGACAGGGCATAGGCGGCGGGAATGGCCAGCAGCAACGCCAGCACGGTGGCCAGCGTGGCCGCCATGAGGGAAAGCTTGACCGAGAACACCGTGCGCTCCGATAACAACGTTTGCTTGAGCGTGGCCGGATCCAGAAACCAAAACAGGGAAACGATCAGGCCGACATACAGGGCCAGCACCATGAGTGCCGCCACGATGCTGGCCCGCAAGCCCTTGGCACAGCATCCCCTCACGGCTTGGCAGCCTTCTTGGGATCGACGGTGGCACGCAGGTTCAGCCATTCCTCTGGCACCACGTACTCGCCGCCCACGGGCTTGACCGCACCGATCCACTTGAAGGCCTGTTCGGGCTCGGCGAAGTAGCTGTATTTGGCATAGATGGCCTGGCCTTCGGGGCCGGTGACGAAATCGATGAACCGCCGAGCCAGTTCGCGGTTCTTGCTGAACCTGGAAACGGCGATGGGAATGTAGCCGATACGGGGGATATGCTGCTTGGGCAGCGGCACGGTCTCGATGCGCTCCGGATCCCAGTACTGGAACACGCGCCAGCCCACCACCGCGTCGGCGAGTTTGAGGGAGATGGCGGTGGCGGTCTGTTCGCAGGAACCGGTGTAGTTCTTGATGTTGCGCTTGAGCTGTTCGCGCTCCGCGCGGGTCAGTTCCTGCTCGAAGATCTCCACCGCGTAGGCGCCCACACAAACACCCTCGGGGTTGGCGATGGCCACCCGTAGGCCGGGTTTCAACAGATCCTTCAACCCCTTGATGTTGTGCGGGTTACCCTTCTGCACGTTGATGGCCGGCACCACGTAAACGACGATCCTCTCGGTCTCCGGCAGCACGTCACCATTCCGCTTGGCGATCTCCATGTAGTCGGAGGATCCTGGGAAGTAGAGGTCACCCCGCTTGGCGAGCTTCATCTGCGCTAGCACATAGCCCGAACCGCCGAACACCACGTCCACCTTGGCGCCGGTCTTCTGCTCGAAGGCCTTGACGGCATCCGTGGTGGGCGGCACGGTGGCGGCGCCGGCAAAGATGAGCAGGCTGTTGCCAGCCTGGGCGAGATTCATGCCAAAGGCAAAAACCAGGCTGGCCAGAGTGGACAAATGTGGCTTCATGTTGAACTCACTCGACGAGTGAAGGTTGAACCTGGAAACAGACCATCCACGGCCGTCCGGCAAAGCGCCCGCGCAGGAAGCGATCATCCATCTTCGCGCCGGAACCGCGCAGGCCGCCAGCCGGCGCGCTGGACCTCGTCGCACAACGACTTCCAAGTGTCACGGCCAGCGCAGTGAAACCGGTCCGCCATGAGCCCGAGCCAGCACATCTCCGCAAGGCTGCTACGTCATGTATATAATTACATAACGAATAAGAAAAAATCGACGAATAAACGCCGGATCGACTATACGATGATCACCATTCGTTATGCAATAAAATATATCACGTATCAGAGAAAACCATTGACCGACACCAAGACGAACCGAATATCCCCCGTACCCGTCTGCGTCCGGGAAGTGAGCGGCGCGGGGCTTCAGTCCCCGGCGTGGGACGCTTCCGGCACCGCAAGGAAGCGCTCGAATGCCTTGAATTCCCGTGCCACAGCGCGGGCCGCCTTGGTTTCCATGTGCTGATAGGCAACCAGCACCTCGCGTCCCAGGTCGGTCAGCCGCGCGCCACCGCCGTGGGCGCCGCCCGCGCTGGTATCCACCAGGGGCGCGACGAAACTCTTGTTCATGGCATCCACCAGATTCCAGGCCCGGCGGTAGGACATGCCATTGGCGCGCGCCGCCGCCGAGATCGAACCATGGCGGACGATCGATTCCAACAACGCCGCCTTACCCGGGCCGATGGCAGTGCTCTCGCCCATCAGCACCCGTAGCCGCGGGCGCGCGGTGAGAGCGGAACGGAGCGTGGGCGTACTTTTCATCGCGGCGGGGTATCGTCGGTGGCAATGCCGGCAAGTCTACCCGCTCGCGAGCCGCGCAACCGCCACCCACAGGGGCACCAGACCAACAAAGGGGCACCTCGAAAAACCGTCGCGGGCGGCCCGTGTGCTGCGTTGGGCTGTGCGCGCTGGCTTGCCTGACTGTCACCTCCCATTCGCTCGCGGCTTTATCTGAATGGTATCGACGCCGCTTTTCCATCCTGGGGATGGCCGATGGCAGGTCAAAGGCCACAGCCTCCGCATCGCCCGGTCGCAAGTACCGGGAATCCCAGGTGAACCGCAGTGACCCGGGGATCGCGGGGCCGCCACCGAGGACCATGCCCAGCGTCCGTCTGCCGCACTCAGGCTGCCGGACGCCGGCGCAGCCAGGCCAACGCGGCGCAGCCCGCCAACAGCAGGGCCAGCGCGCCGGGCTCGTCGATGGTCGGCACTTCATTGATGCCGATGCGCACGCGGTAGGCGCCGTCGTTATCGTCATACGCTCCGGGAGCGCCGACAAAACCGAAGCCGTCCGGGATACCCAGGAACAGGCGCGTCGCGCCCGCCGGGGCGATGAATTCTTGGATGACGCTACTGCTGGTGACACCATCGCCGATGTAGAACACTTGCCCGAGCAGCGGGCTGAGCGTCAGGAATTCGATGCCGAGACCGCTCGGGGTGAAGTCCAGCGTGGCAGGCGCCGGGCCGGTACTCGGGATGCCATCGTCCAGGAACACGCCGGTGAGGGGCCCTTGCGGCCCTTTGTAACCGCTGATGCCGTCCAACGCACTCAGGTCGCTGCCGGCCAGGCCGTTACCGCCGGGGCCGAAGTAGGGCGGGCCGAAACCGAGGAAGAAGTGGACACCGCCAATCGCCGGATCGACCACGCGGATCACGTCTCCGCCGCTGACCGCGATGAACGGCGGCAAGGTCTCCTTGATTTCTTCCGGCGTATCGAAACCATGGCGGATCAGATGCGTGCCCGGGCCGGTCCAGGGTAGCGACGCATCGGGGATGGTCACATCGGTGCGACCGGCGAGGAAAATGGCATCGCTGCCCCGCACGGTCACATCGATGATGGCCGCGTGGCTGACCGTGGCACTCAAGGCGGCGGCGATTGCGGCTAGAAATAGCGATCTCTTGGTCTTGGCTCCTTGTCGAGTGTTTGCAAAGCGTTTTGACGTCTGCGCCGCGCGAGTGCCGTCGATCCACAAGAACTCCCCATCGACACCAAACACGGCTCGACCACGGCGCTCCGAGGAAGTCGGTTCCGGCTTCGGCGGGCGCTATCGCACGGTTGGGGAGCGCAGCGTCGCCACACGCCGGTTTCAAGCAATTATCGTGCCTCACACTCGAATCACGCTCACCGCAAGGGAAATCGCCCGATCGAGACGCGCCGCTCCACGCCATGTGTAAAATTCGCCGACACCCGCCTGATGCTCACGAGTGAAGGCCTGTTTCGGCGCTTCGCCCGCCGCAAGCAACGCATCCCCGGCGTCACTCCCCGCCCCACTGTCGCCTCTGCCATACCCTCTGTAAACTGACACTCTTTCCCGCAGCTTCGACCGGCCCCGCCGGTGCGCAGGAGGTATCATGTTTCGTTACGCCCTAGCCGCGTCGCTGACCGCGATGCTGACGGCCGGCGGCGCACACGCTGCCGCCTTCGCCCTGATGGACATGGATGCCAGCGGCCTGGGCAACGCCCATGCGGGCCGGGCCGCGGCAGCCGAGGATGCCGGCACGGTGTTCCACAATCCGGCCGGTCTGGTCTACGTCGACGGCCGGCAGATGGTGATGGCCGCGACCATGCATCGGAGCAGGCTGCGCTTCCGCGATGACGACCCGGCCTCCCTCGGCGACGGCGGCGACGCCGGCCGAGCCATCGTTTCACCCAGCGTCTATTACGCTGGAACAGTGACCCCGGATATCCGTTTCGGTCTGGGCATCAACCGGCCCTTCGGCGTGGACATCGCCTACCAGACACCATGGGCCGGGCAGACGCGGGCGACGTCGACGCGCGTGCGCTCGACCGAGATCAATCCGGCCCTGGCCTGGCGCGCATCGTCCCTGGTCGCGGTGGGTGCGGGGCTGTCGTGGCGCCATCTGGAGGTGGAAACGACGCGCCTGGACGCGGTCAATCCGGCCGCCGCGTCGATCAAGCTGCGTGGTGACGATGGTGCGCTGGGCTGGAACGCCGGTGTGATCTGGGATGCGGATGGCTTCACCCGCGTCGGCATGGCTTACCGTTCGAGCACACGCCATCGCGCCCAAGGCCGCGTCGGCGGGGCTGCCGCGCGCGTCGATTTCGATCTGCCGGACACCTGGTCGCTCAGCTTGTGGCAAAGGCTGAATCCGCGCTGGGAGGTGCTCGCCGATGTCACCCGTACCGGCTGGAGCAACTTCGACCGGCTCGACAACCAGGTCACCGACGATGGCTGGGAGGATGCCTGGCGCCTGTCGCTGGGCGTCAACTACCGTCATTCGCGCGAGTGGACCTGGCGCGTGGGCGTGGCCTACGACGAGTCGCCGGTGCCGGACGCACAGCGCCGCAGCCCCCGGCTGCCCGACGCCGACCGCACCTGGGTGGCCATGGGCGGCCAGTACCGCCTGGGGCCTTATCGCGCGGTCGATTTCGGCTATGCCCACGGCTTCGTGCGCGACGCGCGCAGCGAGCACAGTGAGGCCGGCAACACCCTGCGTGGCCTGTATCAGAGCCGCCACGACCTGCTCGGCATGCAGTACACCCACGGTTTCTGAACCCGCCATGCGCGCGCCCACCCTGTCGCCCGGCGTTCCTCCCGGCGATACCCTGTTCGCCGCGCTGGTCGCGGCGGCCCGCCGTTTCGGCGGCATCCCGGGTCAGTGGGAGGACCAGAAACCCGGCAGCTATGCCTACCGCGATCTGGTCAAGATGACGCTGGCACTGGGGCGTCTGGGGTGCAAGGTGAGCGCGCCGGGCGAACACGTCGGCGTGCTGATGCCCAACCTGGCGGCCACGCCCTGTCTGACCATCGGCCTGTCCGCCTTCGGACGCGTGCCCTGCCTGCTCAACTACACCGCCGGGGTCGATGCCATGCAGAGCGCCTGCCGCACCGCCTGCATCGATACCGTGCTGACTTCGCGCCTGTTCCTGGCCAAGGCCGGTCTGGAGGAACAGGCTGCGGCCCTGCGCGACGTGCGCCTGCTCTATCTGGAGGATCTGCGCGCCCGCTTCGGTCTGCTCGACAAGCTGTGGCTGATGGGCTACGCGCTGTGGGCGCCGCTGCGCGCGGTGCCCGCCGGTGATCCCGAAGCGCCGGCGGTGGTGCTGTTCACCTCCGGCACCGAAGGCAAGCCCAAAGGCGTGGTGCTGTCGCATCGCGCGCTGCTCGCCAACATCGGCCAGATCCTGGCGACCTGGGATTTCGGTCCGCAGGATACGGTGCTCAACGCGCTGCCCATGTTCCATTCCTTCGGCTTCACCGCCGGTACGCTGCTGCCCATGTTGGCCGGAGCCCGTCTGGTGATCTACACCAGCCCGCTGCACTTCAAGGTCATCCCGGAACTGGTGCGCAGCAAACAGGCCACCGTGCTGTTCGGCACCAGCACCTTCTTCCAGCACTATGCGCGCCATGCCGAACCGGGCGATCTGCACAGCCTGCGCTATGTGGTGGCCGGCGCCGAGAAGCTGTCCGACGCGGTACGTGCGCTGTGGAAGGAACGCCACGGCATCGACATCCTGGAAGGCTACGGCGCCACGGAAACCGCGCCGGTGCTGGCGGTCAACACACCGGACGACAACCGCCCGGGCACCGTCGGCATGCTGCTGCCCGGCGTGCAGGCCAAGCTGCTGCCGGTACCCGGCATCGCGCGCGGCGGTGAGCTGCACGTGCGCTGCCCGAACCTGATGTCCGGCTATTACCGCCCGGAGGCACCCTGCGTGCTGGAGCCGCCGGCATCCGCCGCCGGCGCCGGCTGGTACAACACCGGCGACGTGGTCGAGCTCGATGCCGATGGCTTTCTCACCATCCAGGGCCGCCTCAAGCGTTTCGCCAAGATCGCCGGCGAAATGGTGTCACTGGAGGTGGTGGAGAACCTGGCGCGCAGCGTGTCCGGCGAGGCCCTGCATGCCGCCACCTGCGTGTCCGACGCCGCGCGCGGCGAGGTCATCGTGCTGTTCACCACCGATTCCGAACTGACCCGCGACCAACTCTCCGCCGCCGCGCGCGGCCTGGGCTATCCGGAACTCTGTGTGCCGCGCCGCATCCGCGTGGTGCCGGACCTGCCCTTGCTGGGCACCGGCAAGGTGGATTACGTGCGTCTGAAGGAATCGGCGCAGAGTGCGTAATGCCGCACCGCCCGGCGATGTGCCCTTGAAAACGCGCAATGGCGGCTAAACATAAACGGCGTGGATATAATTCGCCCAATTTTCGTTTCCGGAGAACGCCATGCCCATCTACGCCTACAAATGCACCGAATGCGGCCACGAAATGGATGTGATGCACAAGATCGACGACGCCGCACCCACCGACTGCCCTGCCTGCGGCCGGCCGGCCCTAGCCAAGCAGTTGTCGGCCGCAGGCTTCCAGCTCAAGGGTTCCGGCTATTACGCCACCGACTTCAAGAACGGCGGCGCCAAGCCCGCCGAAGCGCCCTCGCCGGCATGCGGCACCGGCGCCTGCCCGGCCTGCGCCGGCTGAATTCTCCGGTACGCCGCGATCGGGCAAACGCGCAGGCGTTTGCCCGATTTGTTTCAGCTCCCGATACACGCGATGCGTGACGGGCATCGAACCGCCCCCCCTGCCTCGAGGAAACCTCATCCATGCGTACCCACTATTGCGGCGCCGTGACCAGCGCGGACATCGATTCCACCATCGCCCTATGCGGCTGGGCGCACCGCCGGCGCGATCACGGCGGCGTGATCTTCATCGATCTGCGTGACCTGAAGGGCACCGTGCAGGTGGTGGTCGATCCGGACACCCCCGAGGCATTCGCGCTGGCCGAGGACGTGCGCGGCGAGTTCGTGCTGCGCGTGGTCGGCCGGGTACGCGCGCGACCGGCCGGCACGGAGAACCCCAACCTGCCGACCGGCATGGTGGAAGTGCTGACCCAGTCGCTGGAAGTGCTGAACCCCTCGCTGACGCCGCCGTTCCAGTTGGACGACGAGCACATCCACGAGAACATCCGCCTGCAGTATCGTTATCTGGACCTGCGCCGCGAGCCGATGCAGCGCAATCTGCGCCTGCGCTACCGGGTCGCCAAGCTGATGCGCGACTATCTCGACCAGCATGGCTTCATGGAGATCGAGACGCCGATGCTGACGCGCTCCACGCCGGAGGGGGCGCGCGATTACCTGGTACCGTCGCGCGTGCACGATGGCATGTTCTACGCACTGCCGCAATCGCCGCAGTTGTTCAAACAATTACTGATGGTGTCCGGCTTCGATCGCTATTTCCAGATCACCAAATGCTTCCGCGACGAGGATCTGCGTGCCGACCGGCAGCCGGAGTTCACGCAGGTCGACCTGGAAACCTCCTTCCTCGGCGAGGAGGAGATCATGACCCTGGTGGAAGGCATGATCCGCGACGTGTTCGGCAAGGCGTTGGAAGTCGAGCTGCCCAATCCGTTCCCGCGCCTCACCTATGCCGAGGCGATGCGCCGCTACGGCTCGGACAAACCCGATCTGCGCGTGACGCTGGAACTGACCGAACTGACCGACGTGATGCGCGACGTCGATTTCAAGGTGTTCTCCGGCCCGGCCAACGATGCCGGCGGCCGCGTCGCGGCCTTGCGCGTGCCCGGTGGCGCGGAGTTCAGCCGTGGCGAGATCGATGCCTGGACCGAGTTCGTCAAGATCTACGGCGCCAGGGGCCTGGCCTGGATCAAGGTCAACCAGCGCGCTCAGGGGCGCGACGGGCTGCAATCGCCCATCGTCAAGAACCTGCACGACGCCGCGCTGACCGAGACGCTGGCCCGCACCGGCGCGCAGGATGGCGACATCCTGTTCTTCGGCGCCGACAAAGCCAAGGTGGTCAACGACGCGCTGGGCGCGTTGCGCAGCAGGATCGGCCACGACAAGGGCTATCTCGACGGCCGCGCCTGGGCGCCGCTGTGGGTGGTGGATTTCCCCATGTTCGAGTGGAATGAGGACGAACAGCGTTGGGACGCGCTGCACCACCCGTTCACCAGTCCCAAGGACGGGCACGAGGACTACCTCGCCGACAATCCCGGCGCGGCGCTGTCCAAAGCCTACGACATGGTCTTGAACGGCTGGGAGGTGGGCGGCGGCTCCGTGCGTATCCACCGCGAAGCGGTACAGGAAAAGGTGTTCGCCGCGCTCAACATCGGCCCCAACGAACGACGCGAAAAGTTCGGTTTCCTGCTCGATGCGCTGCAATACGGCGCGCCGCCGCATGGCGGACTGGCGTTCGGCCTGGACCGGCTGGTCACGCTGATGGCCGGTGCCGAATCGATCCGCGACGTGATCGCCTTCCCCAAGACCCAACGCGCCTCCTGCCTGATGACTTCGGCGCCCAACGCGGTCGACGAAAAGCAGTTGCGCGAGCTGCACATCCGCCTGCGCAACCCGCCGGCCGCGGGCTGACCGGGCGGGCGTTCAGAGATCCAGACGCGGGTCGCGCGCCGCGCGCGCGCGATGCTCGCGCAGGCGCGCCTCGGCGCCGTCGTCGATGTAACGGACGCTGGATCGATCCAGACGGCCGGCATACCGCTCCGCGCGCAGGCTGTGCTCACCCTGGCGCCAGTGATACAGGCGGTTCTCGAAGGCGACGCCGTGGAGGTTGCGCACCGGCTCGGTCTTGAGCGCAGCATCGCCATATTTGCCGCGCAACGCGTCGACCACGGTCTGGAAATGCTTCTCCGGCAGGCTCAGCGTGATGCCGGTCAGACGCCTGCGCTCGTAGAACAGGAACAGCGAGTCGAGCGGTACGCCGGCAATGGTTTCCGTCTCGCCGGCGCGCAGGCTGCACACGCGGTCGGCGATCGGCGTGTTCAGCGGCCGGCATTCGAAACGCGGATCGCCGCCGACCAGCGCCAGCGGCGAGCCCAGCTCCAGGCCCTTGAAGCCGAGCCCATCGGCCGCAGCCGGCATCGCCACGCACAGCGCGGCGGCGGCGAACCAGCCGGCCGCCCTGACCGCCCGGCGCATCAATCCATCTCCTCGATCCACGCCTGCTGGATCGCCTCCAGGATCTTCTCGCCCGAACTGTTCGGATCCCCGCTGAAGCCGGGCAAGGCCATGACCCAGCGGTGCAGATCGGTGAAACGGATGGTGCGCGGATCGACATCGGGGTGATGTTCCGCCAGCGCGATGGCGATATCGAGGGTATCGGTCCACTTCATGCTCAATGTCCTTCCTTGACCATGTTGATGGTGTACTTGGGTATCTCGATCACCACGTCCTCGTCGCCCAGGGTCGCCTGGCAGGACAGCCGCGAGGTCGGTTCCAGGCCCCAGGCCTTGTCGAGCAGGTCCTCTTCGGTCTCCGTCGGTTCCGGCAGGGAATCATAGCCCTCGCGCACGATGACGTGACAGGTGGTGCAGGCGCAGGATTTCTCGCAGGCATGCTCGATCTCGATGCCGTTGTCCAGCAGGATGTCGCAGATCGACCGGCCGCTGGCGCCCTCGACCACGGCGCCGTCCGGACACAGCTCGACGTGGGGCAGCACGATCAGTTGAGGCATGCGCTTTCCTGCCGGCTGGGCAGCGCGGCCAGCACGCCGTCCCAGAATTCGATGCGTGCCTCCACCGCGCGGATCGCCGCCGCGCGCGCCTCTTCGGCGCGCCGGGGGTCATCGCCGCACAGCGCCTCCAACAGCCGTAGACTGAGCGGCGCGTGGAAATCCTCATCCAGGTGGATGTGACGCTTCAGGTAGTAATGGAAGATCGGCGCCTGCGCCTCGGTCACCGCCATGCGTTGCAGAAAGGCGCGGAACATCGCCGGAATCACATGCTCGCGCCCGAGGGCGAGCGCGGCGGCGACCGTATGCGGCTTGCCGGACTCGATCCAGCCGAAGGTGACGCGGTTGAACGCCGCCGCCGGCGCCGGCGCCAGGCCGGCGGCGAGCGCGGCGGCGATGCCGTCACGCCCGGCGATGTCGACGAAACGCGCCGGCTTGTCGGCGTCGGCGCCGATCTCGCGCATGGCCCCCAGGTACAGCGCGAAATGGCTGGCGAATTCGCCCGGCCGGTCGGGCCCCGCCTCGTCGGTCTCCTCCTCCATCACCAGTTCGTTGATGAAGCGCTGCACGTTGGCATCGGCGCCCGGCACCCAGGGCCAGCGCGCGGGCGCCACGGCATGTTGCAGATACTTGATCAGGGACATGAAATCCCACACCGAATGCACGTGGTGGGCCATGAACACGCGCAGATCCTCGACGCTGGACACGGCGCCGTAGATCGGATGGCTTTCCAGCCGCTCGCGCAGCGCGGCGACGAATTCGGGTTGGAACAACGGCATGATGTCAAATCTCCAGTTCATCCAGACGGTGTCCGGTCAGCGCCTTGCGCACGCTCAGATTCATGCGCCGCGCGGCGAACTCGACGGTACCGTGATTGAGCGCATCGCTGGCGCGCTTGAGCGCGGCCAGGTCGTCACCGGCCAGCGCATTGTCCAGCGCCGCGACCAGTTTCTCCAGCGCGGCGCGTTCCTCGGTGCTCAGCAACGCATCGCCATTCTCGGCCAGGGCCGCTTGGGTCGCCTCGACCAGTCGGCGTGCGTCGACCCGCGCCTCGGCCAGGTTGCGCGCCGCCATGTCGTCCTGCGCGTATTCGTAGGACGCGCGCAGCATCGCGGCGACCTCGTCGTCGCTCAGTCCGTAGGACGGCTTCACGGTGATGCCAGCCTCGATGCCGGTGCCGGTCTCGCGCGCGGTGACCGACAGCAGGCCGTCGGCATCGACCTGGAAGGTCACGCGCACGCGCGCGGCGCCGGCCACCATGGGCGGGATGCCGCGCAGCTCGAAGCGCGCCAGGCTGCGGCAATCCGCCACCAGTTCGCGCTCGCCCTGCACCACGTGGATGCTCATGGCCGTCTGGCCGTCCTTGAAGGTGGTAAATTCCTGCGCGCGCGCGGTGGGGATGGTGGAATTGCGCGGGATGATCTTCTCCACCAGGCCGCCCATGGTCTCCAAGCCCAGCGACAGTGGCACCACGTCCAGCAGCAGCCAGTCGTCGCCGGACTTGTTGCCGGCCAGCACGTCGGCCTGCATGGCCGCGCCCAGCGCCACCACCTTGTCGGGATCGAGATTGGTCAGCGGCATCTGGCCGAAGAACTCGCCCACGGCCGCCTGGATGCGCGGCACGCGCGTGGCGCCGCCCACCATGACCACGCCCTTGACGTCCTGCACGCGCAGCCCGGCGTCGCGCAGTGCCTTGCGGCAGGGGGTCAAGGTCTTGTTCACCAGACTGGCGGTCAGATCGTTGAAGGTCGTCTCGCTCAGCAGCAGATCGATCACCTGGCCGCTGGCCAGCAACGCGGTGATGCGCGCCTCGTCGTGGTCGCTCAGGTACTCCTTGGCTTCGCGCGCCTTGGCCATCAGCATGGCCTTGTCGTGGTCGTCGACGGTATGCAACTGCGCCTGTTCCAGTATCCAGCAATAGATGCGGCGGTCGAAATCGTCGCCACCCAGCGCGGAATCGCCATGCGTGGCCAGCACCTCGAACACGCCACGCGTGAGCTTGAGGATGGACAGGTCGAAGGTGCCGCCGCCCAGGTCGTACACGGCATAGATGCCTTCGGCGGCATTGTCCAGGCCGTAGGCGATGGCGGCGGCGGTCGGCTCGTTGAGCAGGCGCAGCACGTTGAGTCCGGCCAGACGCGCGGCATCCTTTGTGGCCTGACGCTGGGCGTCATCGAAATACGCCGGCACGGTGATCACCGCGCCCACCAGTTCGCCACCCAGCGCGGCCTCGCCGCGCGCCTTCAGCACCTTGAGGATTTCCGCGGACACCTCCACCGGGCTCTTCTCGCCGGCCACGGTGCGCAGACGCACCATGCCGGGGGCGTCGACGAACTGGTAGGGCAGGGTCGCCAGGTCGGGCAGGTCGCGCAGGCCGCGGCCCATGAAGCGCTTGACCGAGACGATGGTGTTGTGCGGATCCTCGGCCGCGCGCGCCAGCGCCGCGTGGCCCACGTCTACGCCACCGTCGGCGCGGTAGCGCACCACGGAGGGCAGCAGGCCGTGGCCGCGGGCGTCGTTGAGCACCACGGCGACGCCGTTGCGCACAGTGGCCACCAGCGAGTTGGTGGTGCCCAGGTCGATGCCGACCGCCAGCCGGTGCTGGTGCGGCGCGGTGGACATGCCGGGTTCGGCGATTTGCAGCAAAGCCATGCTCAGGCAGCCTTCGATGGGGTCATTGTTCGTACGCCGCCTCGATCTCTTCCAGCAGCTTGTCCATGAAACGCAGTTTGCGCAGGGTGGCGGCGGCGGCCGGCCAGTCCCGACGCCGGTCGATCTGTTGCGCGAGCTCGGCGCGCAGCTCGGCCGCGTGGGCGCGCAGTTCATCCTCCAGCCGGGCCAGCGCGCCGCTATCCCCGCCGGCATCGGCCAGCGCTTCGCGCCATTCCATCTGCCGCATCAGGAAGTCCGGCGGCATGGAAGTGTCCCTCGGGTCCAGCGCATCGACGCCGTTGAGTTGCAGCAGATAGCGCGCGCGCTCGAACGGCTTGCGCAAGGTCTGGTAAGCCTCGTTGACGCGCGTGGCCCACTGCATGGACAGGCGCTGCTCCGCCTCGCCGGCATGCGCGAAGCGGTCCGGGTGGATCTGCGCCTGGATGTCGCGATAGGCGCGCTCCAGCCGCTCGGCGTCCAGTTCGAAGGCGATGGGAAGACCGAACAGCGCGAAGTGGTTTTGGCTGAAGTCCATGTCGGGTGGGTGGCGGGGGCCGGTCGCAGGCGCGGCGCGCCGGTCAGGCTACGCGCCAGCGCCGGCCCGCCGATGCTCAGACGTTGAACGACTCACCGCACCCGCACTGCGACTTCACGTTCGGGTTGTTGAACTTGAAGCCCTCGTTCAGTCCCTCGCGCACGAAGTCCAGCTCGGTGCCCTCCAGATAGCTCAGACTCTTCGGGTCGATGTACACGGTGACGCCGTGGCTCTCGAACTTGAGATCCTCCGGGTCTTCCGCATCGGCGAATTCCAGCTTGTAGGCCATGCCGGAGCACCCGGAAGTGCGCACGCCGAGCTTGAGGCCGATACCCTTGCCGCGTTTGGCCAGGAAGTTCTTGACGTGCGTGGCGGCGCGTTCGGACAGCGTGACGGGCATGGCGGTCCCCCTCAAGCAGCCAGCGGCGGATGGCAGGCGGTGTATTCCTCGCCGCCCAGGCCGTGCTTCTTGCGGTAATCGGCCACCGCGGCCTTGATCGCGTCTTCCGCCAGGATGGAACAGTGGATCTTGACCGGCGGCAACGCCAGCTCCTCGGCGATCTGCGTGTTCTTCAGGGCCATGGCCTCGTCCAGGGTCTTGCCCTTGACCCACTCGGTCACCAGTGACGACGACGCGATGGCCGAGCCGCAGCCGTAGGTCTTGAAGCGCGCATCCTCGATGATGCCCTGCTCGTTGACCTTGATCTGCAACTTCATCACGTCGCCGCAGGCCGGCGCGCCCACCATGCCGGTACCGACGCCAGCGGCTTCCTTGTCGAACGAGCCGACGTTGCGCGGATTTTCGTAATGATCCAGAACCTTTTCGCTGTATGACATGTGCGTGCTCCTTAGATAGCAGGGGGAAACGGCAAGCGTGCGTGGCGTTGCGTCGCCCGTTTCCCGAACTCAACCATGACCCGATCGATCAATGCGCCGCCCACTGCACGGTATTCAGATCGATGCCGTCCTTGTACATCTCCCACAACGGCGACATCTCGCGCAGCTTGCCGATCTTCTCGTGCAGCAGCCGGATGGCGTAGTCGATCTCCTCCTCGGTGGTGAAACGGCCGATGGTGAAGCGGATGGAACTGTGCGCCAGCTCGTCGTTGCGCCCCAGCGCCTTCAACACGTAGGACGGCTCCAGACTGGCGGAGGTGCAGGCGGAGCCGGAGGAGACCGCGAGATCCTTGATCGCCATGATCAGGCTCTCGCCCTCGACGAAGTTGAAGCTGACGTTGAGGTTGCCGGCGATGCGGCGTTCGAAGTCGCCGTTCAGATGCACTTCCTCGATGTCCTGCAAGCCGTGCCACAGCTTGTCGCGCAGGTGGCGGATGCGTTCCGTCTCGGCACCCATCTCCAGACGGGCGATGCGGAACGCCTCGCCCATACCGACGATCTGGTGCGTGGCCAGCGTGCCCGAGCGCATGCCACGTTCGTGGCCGCCGCCGTGCATCTGCGCCTCCAGGCGCACGCGCGGCTTGCGCCGCACGTACAACGCGCCGACGCCCTTGGGACCATAGGTCTTGTGCGCCGAGAACGACATCAGATCGACCTTGATGCGGGACAGGTCGATCTCCACCTTGCCGGTGGCCTGCGCCGCGTCGACGTGGAACAGCACGCCGCGTTCCCTGCAGATTTCACCCAGCGCGGGGATGTCCTGGATCACGCCGATCTCATTGTTGACGTACATCACTGAGGCCAGGATGGTGTCCGGCCGGATGGCCGCGCGGAATTCATCGAGGTCGATGAGCCCGTTGGCGCCGACGCCCAGATAAGTCACCTCGTAGCCGACGCGTTCCAGCTCGCGGCAGGTGTCGAGCACCGCCTTGTGCTCGGTCTTGACCGTGATCAGATGCTTGCCCTTGCCGGCATAGAAGTGCGCCGCACCCTTGATGGCCAGGTTGTTGGACTCGGTGGCGCCGGAGGTCCAGACGATCTCCTTGGGGTCGGCATTGACCAGTGCGGCGACATGGCCACGCGCCTCTTCCACGGCTTTTTCCGCTTCCCAGCCGAAGGCATGGGAACGCGATGCCGGGTTGCCGAATTTCTCGGTCAGGTAAGGGATCATCTTCTCGGCGACACGCGGGTCCACCGGTGTGGTGGCGGAATAATCGAGATAGATCGGGGTCTTCAGCATGATGTCGTGCGCTCCTTGCGGCTCAACCGTTGACCACGGCCTTCAGCTCGGCCGAGCCGACGATGCGGCGGCCGTCATGTTTGTGCGCGTGGCCCTCGGCCGGTTTATCCAGTTGTTGCCGCACCAGTTCGGCCAGATTGACCGAGTCGAGGTAATCGTAGATACGCGCGTTCAGCGCCATCCACAAGTCGTGGGTCATGCACTCGCGGTCGTCGTGGCAATTGCCCAGGCCGCCGCACTGCGTGGCGTCGATCGGCTCATCGACGGCGCGAATGATGTCCGCAACGGAAATGTCCTCCAGCGACTTGGCCAGCGTGTAACCGCCGCCGGGGCCGCGCACGCTGTCGACGATGCCCTGCCGGCGCAGACGGCCGAACAACTGTTCCAGATAGGACAGCGAAATACGTTGCCGCTCGCTGATGCCGGCCAGCGTAACGGGACCACGCTGGTGGCGCATGCCCAGGTCGATCATCGCCGTTACCGCGAAACGTCCTTTGGTGGTCAAGCGCATGGTTTGCCTCGTTGCGGAAGTGTGGGTGACGACACTGTACTAATCCCGATTAATTTGGTCAACTATTGCGTATTCAAGATCGTCAGTCGACCATTTTGTTCAACGAGTCGGCATCGATGTGATCGTCCGGCCGCAGTACCTCGCGCGCTCCGCCCAGACGACGCAGTTCCGCCACGATCCAGTCCAGACGCTGGTCGGTGTGCGCGGAGTGATCGATCAGGCCGTGGATGGCCTTGACCATCGGGTCGTTCATGTCGCTGGACACCGCGTAGGCGGAGAACCCCAACTTGTTGGCCGCCTGTTCACGTGCGCGGTCCTGTTCCGCGTCGAGGATGCGCGCCGGGATGCCGACCGCCGTCGCCCCCGCCGGCACGTCCTTGACCACCACCGCGTTGGAGCCCACCTTGGCGCCCTCGCCCAGCGTGATCGGTCCGAGGATCTTGGCGCCGGCGCCGACGATCACGCCACGTTCCAGCGTCGGGTGGCGCTTGCCCTTCTTCCATGACGTGCCGCCCAGCGTAACGCCGTGATAGAGCGTGCAGTCGTCGCCTACCTCGGCGGTCTCGCCGATCACCACACCCATGCCGTGATCGATGAATACCCGCCGGCCGATGCGCGCGCCGGGGTGGATCTCGATGCCGGTGAACCAGCGCGCCAGATGGCTGGACAGACGTGCCAGCCACTTCAAGCCCAGGTTCCACAGCGCGTGCGACAGACGGTGCCAGAGGATGGCGTGCAGGCCGGGATAGGTGGTGAGCACCTCGAAGAACGTGCGCGCCGCCGGATCGCGATCGAAAACCACGCGGATGTCTTCCCGCAGCCTGGCAAACATTCGAATATTCAGAAGCGCTCAAAAGATTGAAAGTATGCGATTGCCGATCGAGCGGGTCAATTTTGTCGCCGCGGCCTGCGTGTGGCGTTGAGGATGCCACGCCAGATCGCGACTTCTTCATCCTCCAGACCGGCTTTGGCAAAAAACCGGCGCATGCGCGGCATCAACCGCTTGGGCTGGACGGGATCGAGAAAACCGATGGCGATCAGGGTCTGCTCCAGATCCGCGACCAGCCCTTCGACCGCCGCATGGCTGGCCGGCGCGAACGTGGGCAGGTCGAGCACCCGGTCGGCCGCGGCGCAGCGCAGCTCATAGGCCAGCACCTGCACCGCCGCCGCCAGATTGAGCGATGCGTAGGCGGGATTGGCCGGGATGTTGAGCAGCCAGCGGCATTGCATCAGGTGTTCGTTGGACAGGCCGTAGGTCTCCGAGCCGAACACCAGCGCCACCGCGCCCACCCGGGCGTGGCGCAACAGCTCCGGCGCGGCCTGGCGCGGCGTGTACGCCGGATGCGGCAGATCGCGCCGGCGCGAGGTACAGGCGGCCGCCAACACCGTGTCCGCCAGCGCCTCGTCCAGCGTCGCGCACACGCGCGCCGCTTCCAGCACGTCCAGCGCGCCGGACGCGCGCGCCCGCGCGGTGTCGTCGATGGCGCAAGCCGGAGCCACCAGGGTCAGGCGCTCGAGCCCCATGACCTTCATCGCCCGCGCCGCGCCGCCCAGGTTGCCCGGATGCGAGGTTTCCACCAGCACCACCTCGACCCGCCGTAGCGCATCGAGGTGGTCGCGGGCGGGGTCAGGGTTCAAGGTAGAATCCGCCACGGTTCACTTCATGCTCTTTGGCCAAATCATGCATCCGATGCTCAACACGGCGGTCAAGGCCGCGCGCCGCGCCGGCGCCATCATCAATCGCGCCTCGCTCGACGTGGAACGTCTGACCGTGCGCAGCAAGCGCGAGAACGACTACGTCAGCGAAGTCGACCACGCAGCGGAACAGGCCATTATCGAGACGCTGCTCGACGCCTATCCGAAACATGCGATTCTAGCCGAGGAGTCGGGCGAGGCCGGCGAGTCGGAATACCAGTGGGTGATCGATCCGCTCGACGGCACCACCAACTTTCTGCACGGTTTTCCACAGTACGCGGTGTCCATCGCGCTGCTGCATCACGGCCAGTTGTCGCAGGCGGTGGTGTACGACCCGGCGCGCAATGATCTGTACACGGCCAGCCGCGGCCGCGGCGCCTACCTGAACGACCGCCGCATCCGCGTATCGCGGCGCGACAGGTTGCAGGACGCACTGATCGGCACCGGCTTTCCGTTCCGCGACTTCACGCACTTGGACGCCTATCTGGGCATGTTCCGCGATCTGCTGCAGAAGACTTCCGGCCTGCGCCGGCCGGGCTCGGCGGCGCTGGATCTGGCTTGGGTGGCGGCCGGCCACACCGACGGTTTCTTCGAACTGGGCCTATCGCCCTGGGACATCGCCGCCGGCTGCCTGCTGATCCTGGAGGCCGGCGGTCTGGTCAGCGATGTGGCCGGCAACGAGGGTTACCTGAACAGCGGTCATGTGGTGGCCGGCAATCCCAAGGTGTTCGTACAGTTGCTGCAGGCGCTGCAACCGCACCTCACCCCTGCCTTACGCGGCGACTGAACCACCGACGTCCAGACTTCCGGGACCCTGATCACCACGCCGAGGCCGGCGATGCCGGCACCGAGTGCAAGAACAGACCCAGCCGCGTTTCTTGCATCAGTAGCCGTCGCGCCCACCCAAACCCCTGGATCGCGCGCTACGCGCGCGCAGGCAATACCCCGCCCACCAGCGCGGCAGCCCGCCCCGCAAACCGGCCGCCGCCGCGGCTCCACACTCAGCACTGCCCGGGCCCCGCCGGTCCACCGCGATATTTGCGATACAGCTTCACCCCCAACAGCACGCTGGGCAGCAAATGCCAGAACACGTCGAAGATGTCGATCGGCCGGGTGAGCGTGCCTTGCCTGAGCATGCGCGCCTTTTCCACCAGGTGCGGCTCCGGCACGAAGGGCGCACCGAGCATGAGAATGGCGAGCACGACCAGCAAGGCGAGGGGAAATTCATCGATGAAGCGCATGGGCGGGAAAGCGTGGTCGTTGACGAGGTGGCCGCAGGTCGAACCAAACCCGGCGGTGGCGCCCTATCGTACGCGCCCGTTTCGGCTCGGTTGATGCGATCGATGGCTCATTTCCGATCATGCGCGTGGCTACGTCCGGCGGCAACGGCAGGAAGCCGGGCTCAGCCGTGATAGATCAGCAGCGCCACCACCACCAGCGCCACCGTGAACCAGCCGATGCGATCGACGTAGCGGTGCAGACGCGCCTCCATCGCCGCGCCGCCCCAGGCCATCAGCCCGGCGACCAGGAAAAAGCGCGCGCCGCGCCCGATCAGCGAGGCGAGCACGAACGGCAGCAGCGGCATCAGGGCGACGCCAGCGGCGATGGTGAACACCTTGTACGGGATGGGCGAGAAACCGGCGATGAACACCGCCCAGAAGCCCCATTGCCCGAACCACGCCTGCGCGCGCAGATACTTGTCCCAGTACGCGGTCTCGCGCAGCAGCGGCTCGATCAGGTCGAACGCGAAGGCGCCGATCAGGTAGCCGAGCAACCCGCCGGCCACCGAGGCCAGCGTGGTCAGCAACGCGAAACGCCAGGCACGCGCCGGATTGGCCAGGCTCATGGGGGCGAGCATCACGTCCGGCGGAATCGGAAAGAACGACGATTCGGCGAAGCTGAGACCGCCCAGATACCATGGCGCGTGACGGTGGCGCGCCCATTGCATGGCGCGCGCGTACAACGGCGAGAACAGCTTCATGACGACAGAACGCGCTGCCCGACGGCCGCAGCCGTCAAACCACCGCGCCCGACTCCTCCTTGGGCGGTTTGACGAAATCCTCGCGCGACACGCCCATCCACATCACCACCGGGCTGGCCACCAGCACCGACGAGTAGGTGCCGACGACGATGCCGATGGACAGCGCGGCAGCGAAGCCGAACAGCACCTCGCCGCCCAGGATCAGCATGGCCAGCACCATCATCAGCGTGGTGCCGCTGGTGATGATGGTGCGCGCCAGCGTCGCAGTCTTGGCGTTGTCCATGATCGCGGCG
Source organism: uncultured Burkholderiales bacterium (assembly GCA_937949525.1). Classification (GTDB taxonomy): domain Bacteria; phylum Pseudomonadota; class Gammaproteobacteria; order Burkholderiales; family Thiobacillaceae; genus PFJX01. The sequence continues at coordinate 99,291 of CALEDT010000039.1, forward strand.
ACATCGGTGGAGCGGGTCTTGCGGAAGTTCTCGCGGATGCGGTCGAACACCACCACGGTGTCGTTGACCGAGTAGCCCAGCACCGCCAGCACCGCCGCCAACACGGTGAGCGAGAACTCCCACTGTGTCAGCGCGAACACCCCGAGCACGATGAACACGTCATGCGCGGTTGCGAAGATGGCGCCGATGGCGAAGCGCCATTCGAAGCGCAGCGCCAGATAGATGACGATGCCGATCGACACCACCAGCAGCGCCAGCGCGCCATCCTCGAACAGCTCCTTGCCCACCTGCGGCCCGACGAACTCGACCCGGCGCATCTCCACCGCGGCATCGTGCTGACGCAGCACCGCCAGCACCTGCTCGGACAGCATGGCCGAGGTGACGCCCTCCTTCACCGGCAGACGCACCATGACGTCGCGCGCGGTGCCGAAGTTCTGCACCTGCGCGTCGGCATAGCCGTTGCGCGCCAGGTGTCCGCGTATGCCGGCAATGTCGGCCGGTGCCGGATAGCTCACCTCGATGGTGGTGCCGCCAGTGAAGTCGATGCCCAGATTCAGCCCGCGCAACGCCAGCAGGGCGATGGAGCCGACGATGAACAGCACGGACACGTAGATCGTGCTGCGCGCATAGCGCATGAAGGGAATGTCTTGCTTGATGCGGAACAGTTCCATGACGACCGGCCCTTCAGACGGAGACCTTGGCCAGGCGCTTGACGCGGCCGAAGCTCAGGTTGGTGATGGCGCGCGACACCAGCACCGCGCTGAACATGGAGGTGAGGATGCCCAGACAGAGCGTGACGGCGAAACCGCGTACCGGCCCGGAACCCAGCCAGAACAGCGCGAAACCGGCGATCAGCGTGGTGATGTTGGCGTCCAGGATGGTGTCCCAGGCACGGTCGTAGCCGGCGGCGATCGCCGCCTGCGGCGAATTGCCGTTGCGCAGTTCCTCGCGGATGCGTTCGGCGATGATCACGTTGGCGTCGATCGCCATGCCCAGCGTCAGCGCAATGCCGGCGATGCCGGGCAGGGTCAGCGTCGCCTGCAACATGGACAGCAACGCCACCAGCAGGAACAGGTTGGTGACCAGCGCCGCCACCGAGATCAGCCCGAAGCCTTGGTAGTACACCACCATGAACGCCGCGACCAGCGCGAAGCCGATCAGCGTCGCGTTCTTGCCGCGCTGGATGTTGTCGGCGCCCAGCGAAGGCCCGACCGTGCGCTCCTCGACGATTTCCATGGGCGCGGCCAGCGCACCGGCGCGCAACAGCAGCGCGACATCGCTGGCCTCCTGCGGCGAATCCATGCCAGTGATCTGCACACGGCCGCCGCCGATCTCCTCGCGGATCACCGGCGCGGTGACGATCTCGGTCTTGCCCTTCTCGATCAGCAGGATGGCCATACGCTTGCCGACGTTCTCGCGCGTGACGTTCTTGAACACGCGCGCGCCACGGCCGTCCAGGTTGATGTGCACCGCCGGCTGATTGGTCTGACTGTCGAAGCCCGGCTGCGCGTCGGTGATGTACTCGCCGGTCAGCACCACCGCGCGCTTGACCAGGATGGGCATGCCGCCGCGCTCGAAGTACATCTCGGTGCCGAACGGCGGCTGTCCGGCCACGGCGGCCTGGATGTCGGCCGGGTTCTGCATGCGTTCCTCGTCCACCATGCGGATTTCCAGCGTGGCGGTGCGGCCGAGGATTTCCTTGGCCTTGGCGGTATCCTGCACGCCCGGCAACTGCACCACCACACGATCCGCCCCCTGCTGCTGGATCACCGGCTCGGCCACGCCCAGCTCGTTGACGCGGTTGCGCAGCGTGGTCAGGTTCTGTTGCAGCGCAAACTCCTGGGTGCGTACCTGCGCCTGCCGGTTGAGCACGGCGTCGAGCGCGAACTCCTCGCCTGCCATGGCTTCGCTCAGATCGAGATCGCGATAGGCGTCCTCGATCGCCTTGCGCGCGGCATCGCGCTGCGCGGCGTCGCGGAAGCGCAGGCGGATGGTGTCGCCCTCGCGGTCGAGCGCGACGTAGCGCACCTTCTTTTCCCGCAGCAGCGTGCGGATGTCGCCCTGGTAGCGTTCGGCCGCCTTGTGCAGCGCCGCCTGCATATCCACCTGCAACAGGAAATACACGCCGCCGCGCAGGTCCAGACCCAGGTTCATCGGCAGCGCGCCCAGCGCGGTCAACCAGCCGGGCGATGCGGGCAACAGATTGAGCGCCACCGTGTAACCGTCTCCGAGGGCGTTCTGCAACACATCCTTGGCTTTCAACTGGCTGTCGGTGTCGGCGAAACGCGCGCGCACGCCGCGCGGGTCCAGCGCCACACCGTCAGTCGCCACATCACCCGCGCGCAGTGCCGCTTCCACGCGCTGCATCAGCGCCATGTCGACCTTTTCGGTGGTGCGGATGGGCATCACCTGCACCGCCGGCACCTCGCCGAACAGATTGGGCAGGGTATAGAAGATGCCGATGACGATGGCCACGCCGATGACGACGTATTTCCAGAGGGGATAGCGGTTCATTTCGTTGCTCTCGACGGGTTGTGCGCCAGACGGTTCAGGCAGGCCGGGCGGGCATCGCCCTCCCCTCCCCCTTCACCCTTCCCGCCTCAAAGATCCTTGATCGTGCCCTTGGGCAGCACGGTCTGGATGGTGGCGCGCTGGAAGATGCTCTCGTTGCCGCCGCCGATGTCCAGCGTCACGTAGTTGTCGGTGATCTTGACGATCTTGCCGACCAGGCCGCCGGCGGTGATGACTTCATCACCCTTCTGCAGGGCTTCCTGCATCTTGCGCTGATCCTTGGCACGCTTCATCTGCGGGCGGATGATCAGAAAGTAAAACAGCACGAACAGCACGATCAGCGGCAGGAAGCTCAGGAACGGGTCCGGCTGCTCGGGCGCGGCGTAAGCGGGTGAAATCAGCATGATATGGGCTGGGTCGGTGAAAAAACTTCGGCATTCTAACACCGGCTTCATGACGCTCCGGCGTGCGCCTCGCCGCCTCGCAGACGATGGAACTCCGCCGCCCAATCGGCGAAGCGGTCCGCCTCGATGGCGGCACGCAGCTCGCGCGTGAAGGTCTGGTAATAGTGCAGGTTGTGGATGGTGTTCAGGCGCCCGCCCAACATCTCGCCGGAACGCAGCAGGTGGTGCAGATAGGCGCGGCTGAAATTGCGGCAGGTGTAACAGTCGCAGGACGGATCGAGCGGGCCGGTATCGTGACGGAAGCGCGCGTTCTTCAGGCGCAGATCGCCGAAGCGGGTGAACAGCAGGCCATGGCGCGCGTTGCGCGTCGGCATCACGCAGTCGAACATGTCCACGCCCTGGCCCACCGCGAACACGATGTCCTCCGGCGTGCCCACGCCCATCAGGTAGCGCGGCCGGTCCGCCGGCAGGCGCTGCGCCACGTGGCGCAGCACGCGCTGCATGTCGTCTTTGGGCTCGCCCACCGACAGGCCGCCGATGGCGTAGCCGTCGAAACCGATGTCGCACAGACGCGCCAGCGAGCGCTCGCGCAGATCCTCGTACATGCCGCCCTGGACGATGGCGAACAGCGCGTTCGGGTTATCACCGTGTGCGATCTTCGAGCGTTCCGCCCAGCGCAGCGACAGTTCCATGGACAGGCGCGCGCTGTCCCAGTCCGCCGGATACGGCGTGCACTCGTCGAAGATCATGACGATGTCCGCGCCCAGCGTGCGCTGGATACGCATGCTCACCTCCGGCGTCAGCAGCAGACGCTGGCCGTCCAGCGGCGAGGCGAAGCGCACGCCCTGCTCGCTGATCTTGCGCAGATGCGTCAGACTCCACACCTGGAAACCGCCGGAGTCGGTCAGGATCGGCCCGCCCCAGCGCATGAAGCCGTGCAGCCCGCCATGCGCGGCGATGACCTCCAGACCGGGCCGCAGCCACAGGTGGAAGGTGTTGCCGAGGATGATCATCGCGCCCAGCGCGGTGAGTTCGTCCGGCGTCAACGACTTGACCACGCCGTAGGTGCCCACCGGCATGAATACCGGGGTCTGCACCACGCCGTGCGCAGTATGCAAGGTGCCGCGCCGCGCCTGGCCGCTGGTATGGGTGAGCTGGAATTGCATGGAGATCGGAATGCTGAGCGCACGAGTGAAACGATGGGCGAGTTTACTGCCCGCCCTGCTCATCGCCGCCCATGCCGGCGCGGAATGCGCGCCGGAACAGGCCACGCGCGCGCGCATCGGCGCGCAGACGTTCAAGCTGGAAGTGGCCGCCACCCCGGAGCGACGCGCGCAGGGACTGTCCGGACGACCGTCGCTCGGCGCCGGCAAGGGCATGTGGTTCGTGATGCCGGGCGCCGACCTGCACGGCTTCTGGATGCGCGACATGCGCTTTGCCATCGACCTGGTGTGGATCGACGCCGAACGGCGCGTGATCGACCATGTCACGCTGCAACCCTGCGCCGACCGGCACTGCCCCATCCACCGGCCGCCGCGCCCCGCCGCCTACGTGCTGGAGGTGGAGGCCGGCGCGTTCCGCGGCGCGCCCGGAACCCGGGTCGACCTGCGCTGCGACCCACCCTGAGCCTGCGGCGCTCGCCTTGTGGCGAAGGCGACGAAGGCGGGCCGGCACGACGGCGCGTTCAAGTCACCCCGTGCGCGTTCCGATAACCGGACATCGCACCACCCGCGCGAGGTTCGCATGAAAACGCGCATGCGCTGTCTGCCACCGACGCTGATTCCGCCCGATTCCCGGCTGGCGCTGCCCATCACCTCCGCCAACGGCGTCGTGCTGCTGGCCGCCGGTGCGCTGCTGGACGAGGGCCAGTTGCAGAACCTGATCCGCCGCGGCGTCGAAGCCGCCACCATCGAGCAGGACGACCCGCGTACGCCGGAGGACATCGCCGCCGAGATCGCCGCCGCGGAGGCACGCGTGCAAGCGATCTTCGCCGAGGCGGCCGACGACCTGGACACGCGCACGCTGAAGCAGGCGGTGCTGGCGTACCGGCGGGCGTCGCTGGCATGACCACCTGGAGCCTGGACGCCCTGCTCGCGCAGGCGGATTCCATCCCTGCCGTACCGGGTCTGGTGCCGTCCATGCTGGCCTGCCTGCGCGATGAGGACGCCAGCACCGACCAGCTCACCGCCAGTCTCAGCCACGACCCGATCCTGGTGGCCCGGCTGCTGCGCGCCGCCAATTCCGGCGCCTACCACACCTCCGGCCCGATCGATTCGGTACAGAAAAGCATCATGGTGCTGGGCGTGCGCCGCGTGCGCGACATCGCGCTGACGGTGGCCATCCTGGGTGTGATGGAACACGCGCCGCCGCCCTTCGACATCCATGTCCTGCGTCGCCACAGCCTGAGCGCGGCGGTGTGCGCGCGCAGCGTGGCGCATCGGGTCGGCGCCGACGCCGACCACGCCTTCACCGCCGGCCTGTTGCACGACATCGGCCAACTGTTGATCGCCACCCTACTGCCGGCGCCCTACGCTGAACTGCTCGGGCGTTGCGCGCGCGAGCGGCGTCACATCCTGCATGCCGAGCGCGAGCTGCTGGGCACCGACCATGCCGAAGTCGGCGGCGAACTGGCACGCCGCTGGGGCCTGCCGGGCGAGATCGTCGCGGCGGTGGCCGGTCACCACGACCCGTCCGCCGGTCACCTGGCGCTGACCGTGCATCTTGCCGAAGTGGTCAGCCATGCCCTGGATCTGGACGAGAGTCCGCACAACCTGGTGCCGCATCTGATGGACGGCGTCGCTCGCCGCCTGAACCTGGATTTCCACGAGCTCGCCCGCCACTTCGGCGAGATCGAGGCACGCTTCCTCGGCAATCGCCTCGCCTTGGGCGTTTGAGCCGACCAGGCGGTGACCACCCGATCCATCCGACCTTTCGGCACCCCCGAGGACATGCCAGAATCGTCCTTCCGTTCTCGCCCATGGGAGAACCGCCATGCAACGACGACATCTGTTGCGCGCCGGCCTCGCCGGCCTGGGCCTGGCCGGCGCCGCACTGTTGCTGGGCGGCGCACGTTCCGGCGGCGGCCGCTTCGATCCCGACCGCCTCGACGCCCTGCTCGCCGGCGACGTCTGCCGCACCCGTCCGGACGAAGCCATTCCCGCCTCGCTGCCGCCGCGCGCGCCCGGTGAGCTGCGCTATCAGGGCACGCACATCCTCACCCACGGCGCGTTCCGCGATCTCGCCGCCGCCTATCGCGGCCCTGCGGACGCGCAGGTGCGGGTCTGGGGCGGCGGCTGCGATGACGGCATCGCCACCGTGCGCCGCGGCAGCGCCGATCTCGGCGGCCTGTGCTGCCCGGTCAAGGGCTCGCGCGGCGAGGGGCTGCCATGGCTGCTGGTTGCGCACGACATCAAGGTGGTGGTGGCGCACCCGGGCAATCCGGTGACCGATGTTTCCTTCGAACAGTTGCGCGCGCTGGCGCGCGGCAAACTGGCCAACTGGAAGGCGCTGGGCGGCGAGGACCGCGCCATTGCGCTGGTCGCGCGCGAACATTGTCCGGACTATTTCGAGCCGATCCGCCGCCTGTTGCTGGACAACCGGCCGGACTGGACGCCGCGCGGCCTCCTGGTCGAGCGCGACGAGCAGATCACCGATCTGGTTTCCCGCTACCAGGGCGGCCTGGGCCTGGTGAGCTGGGTGTTCGCCAAACCGCTGGTCGAGGCCGGCCGGCTCAAGACCCTGCGCGTCGATGGCGTGACGCCCGACGCCGCCGCCGTGCGCGATGGCCGCTATCGCCTGCACGGGCCGTTGTCGGTGGTGTACCGGCGCTGGGAGGCGGAGACCATGCGGCCGTTCTTCGATTTCCTGTACGGTCCGCGCGGCGCCGCGATCACCGCTCGCGCGCTGGTGCCGGTCGGCGCCGAGGAGGCGGACTACCGCCCGGCCCGCTGGGTGTGAACGTCAACCCCTGTCCAGCCGCAGGCGCACCACCACCTCCCCGTGCGCGCCGTCGGCGATGGCGATGGTGCCGCCGTGCGCCTCGACGATGGCGCGGCAACTGGCCAGGCCGAGACCGCTGCCGCCGCGCTTGGTGGTGTGGAAGGGTTCGAACAGATGGGCACGCGCCGCTGCGGAGAACCCCGGCCCGCCGTCGATGACATGCAGTGTGGCCATGCCGTCGGCGCTGTCCAGACGGACTTCGATGACACCGTCCGGCGCCGCGTCGCGCGCGTTGATCAGCAGATTGTCGAGCACGCGCTCGAACTGATAGGGGTCGGCCCGCACCGGCAGCGGCGCCGCCGCCGGCACCACCCGCAGTTGCGCATCGGCATGCTGCGCACGCCAGCGCCCCGCCACGTCGTCGACCAGGCGGTTGAGATCGAGCCGTTCGCTGGTCAGACGCACAGGCCGGCCATAGGCCAGCAACTGTTCGACGGTGCGCTGGCAGCGCTCGATGTGGTGCAGGATCAGCGCGCTGTCCTCGGCCAGACGGGCATCGTCGCGCGTCGCCGCCTGTTTGCGCGTGAGCTCGGCGACACCGCGGATCACCGCCAGCGGGTTGTTGATGTCGTGCGCCACCCGCGCCGCCATGCGGCCGATGGCGGACAGGCGTTCCTGCTGGCCAGCCTGGCGTTCCAGTTCGCGCAGCTTGGCCAGATCCTCGGTCATGGCGTTGAAGGCGTGAACCAGTTGCGCGATCTCATCGTGGCCGCGGCTTTGCAGATGCTGGCCGAACTCGCCGCGGCCGACGGCCCCGACCGCGCGCGTCAGCGCCCGCAGCGGTGCCAGTTGCCGGTGCAGCAGGACGGCCAGTGCCAGCGTGAGCAGGGCGCCGGTGGCCGGCAACAGCCAGCCGAGCAGATGCTTCACCTCCGCCAGGGCGCGGCCGACATGGTCATCGACACCGATGTCCAGCGCCACCGGCTCGCCCTCGGTGCGTTCGAGCTGGATGCGCACGCCACCCGGTGGCAGTGCGGCCGTGGCGAGGCGCACGGCGACCTCGCCATCCGGCGGGAAGGCGGTAGCCAGCACCGCCGTCAACGGCCGGCCGATCCAAAGCACCGCCAGCACGTTGCCGGCGCGCGTCAGCGGCCGCGCCGCCGCCAGCCACGGCTCGCCGGCGATGCGCACGATGCGCGCGGCGGTGGGTTCGAACGGATCGGGCGACGTGACCGGGACCGGCTCGGGCTCGCCGGTGCGCACCACCAATCGGCCCTGGTTGTCCCACAGACGCGCGGCTTCCAGGCGCGTAGCCTCGGCGATGCGCGCGAGCGCCGCGCTTGGATGCTCGATCTCGCCATCCAGATACAGGTGGTAGTAACTCGCGTTGTTCAGTTCCACGTCCTTGCTCAGCAACTCGCTCAGGTGGTCGAGCGCGTCCAGCTCGCGCGCCACCGTGGCGCGCACCTGTTCGCCGGCGCGCGCCATGCGCTCGGCGCGCAGTCCCTCGAATTGCTGGCTGACGAAATGGTCGATGGCGAAGAACAGCAACGCGGTGGCCAGCAACGCGCTCACCGCCGCCGCCAGCACCAGCGTGACCAGCAGGGAATGGCGTGGAC
>CALEDT010000040.1 GCA_937949525.1 uncultured Burkholderiales bacterium
GTTGTGGCAGGTCCCGTTGGGCGGCGGCGAGGAGTTCGGCGGCGAGTGTGGTCAAGATACGGTAGTTGCCGGCAGCATGGTCGCACAGAGTCTGTTGTAGTTGCGGGGTCATCAGGCTTGCGTTGCCGGCGCTGCCCATGAGATGGCCGAGGCAGGCTTGCAACTCGGAGCGAGAGGCGTGTTCGGTTGTTGACGCCGTTCTAAAACTGAACAGATTTTGGGGGTAGTTCCGGAGTAAAACTGACCAGGGTGTTCAACCTATCCTGCTTGATGTTTGAGCAGGAGCAAGGAGGGTGATCACCATGGCCACATTAGGCAAGATTCGCAGGATGTATTACCGGGACGGTCTGTCCCTGTCGGAGATCTCCCGACGCACGAGCCTGTCGCGCAACACTGTACGGGACTGGCTCAAGAAGCCGGAAGGCAGCGAGCCCAAGTATCGACGCCAAGCCAAGCCGGGCAAGCTCGCGGCCTTTGAAGCGTTTCTGACGCAATCCCTGGAGACGGACCTGCGTCGTCCCAAGCGAGATCGGCGCACGGCCCGGGCGCTATTTGCCGAGGTCCAGGCCCAGGGCTATTCCGGTGGCCATACCCTGGTCAGTGACTTCGTCCGGAAGTGGCGCCCCCAGGGCGGCAAGCCGCTCACGCGCGCCTACGTGCCGCTGAGGTTCGAGCTGGGCGAAGCCTTCCAGTTCGACTGGAGCGAGGAAGGACTGGTCATCGGCGGCGTCTGGCGCCGCATCCTGGCGGCGCACATGAAGCTCTGCGCCAGCCGCGCGTTCATGCTGGCGGCCTACCCCAGCCAGGGCCACGAGATGCTGTTCGACGCCCATACTCGGTGCTTCACCGCCCTGGGCGGAATCCCGAAGCGGGGCATCTACGACGACATGAAGACCGCCGTGGACAAGGTCGGGGCCGGCGAGGCCCGCCATCCCGAGTATGGCGACCTGAGCGTGGCCGAGATGCTAGCCACCGTGCCGAAGGCGGGGTTGGAGGCGGTCCTGGTGGCGGCGGAATTGGCGCTGGAATCGGGCGCAGTGAATGCCGAGCACCTCCACAACATGCTGGCCCGCCTGAGGCCGACACCGGCCATCCCCAGGGTGGAGACCGATCTGACCGTCTTGGAGGCGCCCGTGGCCGATGCCGGACGCTATGACCGTTTGCGCGCCCAGGAGGTGGACCATGCTTGAGGGGATGAGTGAACTCACGGAACTGCGGCTCTACGCCATGGCCGGCGCGTGCGCTTCTTCTCCACCGTGGATCTGGTCAATGCCCTCGAGCAGGAGAAAGCCCGGGGCAAGGCCGGGAAACTCGCCTCGAGCCTGATGCGGGTGGACCTGGTGATCCTGGACGAGCCGGGCTACCCGCCCTTCAGCCAGGCCGGCGGGGCCTTGCTGTTCCACCTGCTCTCCAAGCTCTATGAGCACACCAGCGTGATGATCACCACCAACCTGACCTTCGGGGAATGGGCCAGCGTCTTCAATGACGCCAAGATGACCACGGCGCCCCTGGATCGCCTGATCCATCATTGCCACATCGTCGAGACCGGCAACGAGTCCTTCCGCTTCCGGCACAGCAGCGCCACCGCCAAATCCAGGATCAAGGCCAGGGAGAAATCCAGACGGGAGGGTTCCCCTGACGATCCCTTCTGACCCGACAACCGCTACACTGATCCACAGCCACCCTGGTTCAGGATGGCTTCCTTCCCTGGTCAAAATCCAACCCGAATCCCTGATCAGAATTCGGGCGGAATCAACACCGCCCCGGCCTGCCAGGATCTGGGCCAGCGCAAGGACAACGCCTTCAAAAACGTGCCGGAGGCGCACTGAGCCATGCGCACACTTCCACTTGCCACTTTGATCCTCTCCGCCGGCCTGCTGCCCGCCGTCCAGGCCGCCGAGCCGGGAAGCATCTTCTATCAGCAATACAACTGCGCGCGTTGTCACGGCGCCGACGCGCGCGGCGGTGTGCGGCCCGACGGCCGCCCACCACCACCGAACTGCGCGAGATCGCCCGCCACCTTTCCGGCCTGCCCGCCGCGCGGCCCTGACGCGCACTGTCGCTGAGACAGAAAGTGGGCGTCCGATCTCGTACCGGGTCCGCACCATCGCTGCGGAGTCGCAACCGCATGAACGACACCCTGAGCTACCCGGTGACGACCATGCCGGCTCCGACCGTGTTGTTGGTGGTCTCGTCGATGACGATGAAGGCCCCCGTGGCGCGGTTGCGTGCGTAGGGATCAACCACCAGCGGTGCCGCCAGCTTGAAGCTGACTTCGGCGATGTCATTGACGCCGAGTTGGGCCGCGTCGAGTTTCTCCAGTGTGTGAATGTCGAAGCGATGATGGATCGTCGCCAGTTTTGCCTTGACGGTGCGCGTGGTGTGGCGGATCAGGTAGGTTCGGCGCGGGTCGAGCGGCGCTTCGGCGAGCCAGCAGAGGTCGGCGCGCAGTGAACTGACGACGCTTGGTGTAGCGTCACGGCCGACTATCAGTTCACCGCGCGAAATATCGATATCGTCTTCGAGCAGCAGGGTCACCGATTGCCCCGCAACGCCGAACTCCAGCTTCTGGTTGCCGAGGTGGATGGCCTTGACGCGCGTGTCGCGGCCGGTCGGCAGGATGGTGATGTCATCGCCAACAGCGATTTCGCCGGACTCGATGCGGCCCATGTAACCGCGGTAGTCATGCAGCTTCGGGTCGGTGGCCTGTTGCGGCCGGCAGACGTACTGCACCGGAAAGCGGAACGGTTCGGCGTGCTCGGAGTGGGCGACCGGGGCGCTTTCAAGTATCTCCAGCAACGTCGGGCCCTCGTACCAGGCTAGCCGCTCGCCTCGCTCGACCACCATGTCGCCATTGACGGCGGACATCGGCACGAAACGAATGTCGGCAATGCCGGCGCGCGCAGCGAAGCTCAGGTAGTCCGCCTTGATCTGGCGAAAGGTGGCCTCGTCGTAATCGACCAGATCCATCTTGTTCACCGCGACCACCAGATGCTCGATGCCCATCATGTGCGCGAGTTTGGAGTGGCGGCAGGTCTGCGCCAGCACGCCGCGGCGGGCGTCAATCAGGATGACGCCCAAGTCGGCGGTCGAGGCGGCGGTGACCATGTTGCGCGTGTATTGCTCGTGGCCCGGCGCGTCGGCGATGATGTATTTGCGCGTGCCGGTGGTGAAGTAGCGGTAGGCGACGTCGATGGTGATGCCCTGCTCGCGCTCCGCCTGCAGGCCGTCGGTGAGTAACGAGAGGTCGGCTGCCGTCAGCCCCCGCCTGGCCGAGGTCTTTTCCATCGCAAGCAATGTGTCGGCGAGGATGGCCTTGGTGTCGTAGAGCAGCCGGCCGATCAGCGTGCTCTTGCCGTCATCGACGCTGCCGCAAGTCAGGAAGCGCAGCAGGCCGTGGTCGGTGTTCTGTTCAAACTCGGGCAGGTGTACGTTGGCGTTCATCAGAAATATCCTTCCTTCTTGCGTTGTTCCATGGCCGCTTCCGAGGCCTGGTCGTCCAGGCGTGTGGCGCCGCGTTCGGTGATGGTGCTGGCGGCGGTTTCGGCGATGATCTGCGCGACCGTGTTGGCGGTCGATTCGACCGGGGCCGTGCAGGTGATGTCGCCGACGGTACGAAAACGCACTGAAATCTCCTCGACCACGTCGCCGTCCTGAGCGGGTGTGAGCGACGTCACCGGTTGCAGCAATCCGCCACCGGGACCTCTGCGGCGCACGATCTGGCGACGGTGGGCGAAGTAGATCGAAGGCAGCTCCAGCCCTTCGCGCTCGATGTATTGCCACACGTCCAGTTCGGTCCAGTTCGAGATCGGGAAGACACGGATGTTCTCGCCGGGATGCACGCGGGCGTTGTAGAGATTCCACAGCTCCGGCCGCTGGTTCTTCGGATCCCACTGGCCGAAGCTGTCGCGGAAGGAAAAGATGCGTTCCTTGGCGCGCGCCTTTTCCTCGTCGCGCCGGGCGCCACCGATGCAGGCGTCGAAGCCGTGCTCCTCGATGGCTTCGAGCAGCGTCACCGACTGGTGCGTGTTGCGCGACTCGGTCGGCGATTTCAATACCACCGTGCCGCGCGCCATCGAATCTTCCACCGAACGCACGATCAGCCGCTCACCGAGTTCGGCGGCGCGCCGGTCACGGAATTCGATCACTTCCGGATAGTTGTGCCCGGTATCGATGTGCAGCAGCGGAAAGGGAAAGCGGCTTGGGCGGAAGGCCTTCTCGGCCAGGCGCAGCAGGCAGATCGAGTCCTTGCCGCCGGAGAACAGCAACGCCGGATTGGCGCATTGGCCGGCCACCTCGCGCAGGATGTGGATGGCCTCGGCTTCCAGCCAGTCGAGGTGCGTCAGGGTGCGTGTTTGAAGCAGCATGTTTCAGGTTCCCATTTTTCGTTTCAGTTGGCCGTCGACTGCGTGCAAGCCGCACTCTTTGGTCTCCGGCGTTTCCCACCACCAGCGGCCGGCGCGGACGTCTTCGCCAGGCTGGATGGCACGCGTGCAGGGCGCACAGCCGATGCTCGGGTAGCCGCGGTCGTGCAGCGCGTTGTAGGGCACGCCGTTGGCGCGGATGTAGGTCCAGATCTCGCGTTCACTCCAATTGATGAGTGGATTCACCTTGATCAGGTCGAAGACATGGTCGTGGGCAAACGGCTTGAGGCCGGCGCGCGTGGCGGCCTGCTCGGCGCGCAGGCCGGTGACCCAGCCTTTTTTGCCGTCCAGCGCGCGTTTGAGCGGCTCAACCTTGCGCGCATGGCAGCAGGCCTTGCGGTTGTCGATGGCGTCATAAAAGCCGTTGATTCCCCGGCTGTTCACGAAGGCCTCGACCAAATCGTGGCGTGGGGTATAGACACGAATGCGGCGGCCGTAGCGCTTCTCGGCCCGTGTCAGCACATCGTAGGTCTCCTGCTGCAGGCGACCGGTGTCAAGGGTGAATACTTCGATGTCGAGGTCGTTGCTGGCAATCATGTCCAGTACCACCATGTCCTCGGCGCCGAGGCTCGTCGAAAAAGCGACAGGCGAGAATTCATGCGTCGCCAAGGTAAGCAAGCGTGTCGCCATCAGCGATTTCTCCGCAACACGGTCAAGGAATTCGACGTCGGCCAGATCGGCAATGGAAAGTGATTGCATGGCTTCGGCAGTCAAACGGCGCGGCGGCGGAACAACGGCAGCGGCTCATTAGCGGAGGCTTGGTAGGACTCTGGGAAGCGGGTGAAGGCAGCCAGCGCTTCGCTCGCGTCCTCGTTGCTTGCATTGACCGAGAAGCTGTCGAAGCCGACGCGATCGAGGAAGTACAACTGGTCCTGGCCGACGTCGCCAAAGGCGCGCAGTTCATTACGGTAGCCGTGGCGCTCGCGCAGCAGGCGGGCCGTCGAGTAGCCGCGGCCGTCGGTGAGCTTCGGGAAGTGCACCGCGATCAGTGAAAGATCGTCGATGTCTTCGGCAATGGTTTCCGGACCTTCATTGGGTGCGAGCCAGACGCCGAGCGGCTCGTGATGCTCCCAGTTGCGGTGGAACAACTCCTCGCGGCGCGCGCGCCAGACGGCGAGCGGCACCAGCAGCGGCCCGATGGGCAGGCGCACCGAGTGCGGGCTCTCGTGCTCGGCAAGTTGCAGCACTTTCCACTCGTCGTGGGCGATTTGCTGATGTTTGATGATCTTAGGCATAGCGGAGTCTCCTGTTTTCCTGGTGGGATTGAACTTGACGGTGTTGCAGATACGCAGCTTTGCGGAAGGGCGTGTGGCCCAGGCGCGCGACTGTTTCGATGAATCTTTCGTCGGCGTGGCGCAGGTCGAGGTAGGCCTCGATCAGCCGCTCGACGACATCGGCGACTTCTGCTGCCGGCACGGCGGGGCCCAGGGCTGTGCCGATGGTGGCAGCGTTACCCTGGCGGCCGCCAAGCGTGATCTGGTACCACTCCTCGCCTCGCTTCTCGACGCCGAGGATGCCGATGTGGCCGACCGCGTTGTGGCCACAACCGTTCATGCAACCCGAGATGTTCAGTTCTATCTCGCCGATGTCGTGCAGGTAGTCGAGGTCGTCGAAGCGTTGGCGGATGGCCTCGGCCACCGGGATCGAGCGGGCGTTGGCCAGTTCGCAGAAATCGCCGCCGGGGCAGGTGATCAGGTCGGCGAGCAGGCCGACGGTCGGCGTGGCCAGACCCGCTGCGCGGGCCAGGTGCCAGACGGTGTAGAGCTCGCGCTGCGGCACGTCGGCCAGAACGAGATTCTGTTCGTGCGTTACGCGCACCTCACCGAAGCTGTAGCGGCGCGCCAGGTCGGCGACGACTTCGAGCTGATCGGCGGTCGCGTCACCGGGCGCATGGCCGATGTTCTTCAGCGACAGCGTCACCGCCGCGTAGCCCGGCACTTTGTGCGCACGCACGTTGCGCTCGACCCAGCGCGCGTAAGGCTTGTCCTCGCGCAGGAAGGCGAGCTGGCAGAGATCGTCGGCCGGCAGGGTCTCGTATTCGGGCGGCGCGAAGTGGGCCGCGACCCGGGCCAGTTCCGCTTCGGTCAGCGTTTGCGGCCCGTCCTTCAGGTGCAGCCATTCCGCCTCCACCAGCCTGGCGAATTCGCCCACGCCCAGCGCCTGAACGAGGATCTTGATGCGTGCCTTGTACAGGTTGTCGCGGCGACCGTGGCGGTTGTACACGCGCAGCACGGCTTCGAGATAAGTGAGCAAATGCGGCCAGGGCAGAAAGGCTTTCACCTCCTCGCCGATCAGCGGCGTGCGCCCGAGCCCGCCGCCGACGAAGACCTGGAAGCCAATCTGGCCGTCGCGCTTGGCGATTTGCAGGCCGACGTCGTGCACGCGGATTGCGGCGCGATCTTCGCTCGAACCGGAGACGGCGATCTTGAACTTGCGCGGCAGGAAGGCGAACTCGGGATGCAGCGTGCTCCATTGGCGCAGGATTTCCGCGTACGGGCGCGGGTCGGCGATTTCGTCGGCGGCGACACCCGCGTAGTGGTCGGTGGTGACGTTGCGGATCACGCTACCCGAGGTCTGGATTGCATGCATGTCGACCTCGGCCAGCTCGGCCAGTAGCTCAGGCACCTCGGGCAGCTTCACCCAGTTGAGCTGGATGTTCTGGCGCGTGGTGAAGTGGCCGTAGCCGCGGTCGTAGCGGCGCGTGATGTCGGCGAGCTTTTCCAGTTGCGTGGCGTTGATCTGGCCGTAGGGAATCGCGATGCGCAGCATCGGGCTGTGCTTCTCTACATAAAGACCGTTCTGCAAACGCAGCGGCCGGAATTCGTCCTCGCTCAGTTTGCCGGCCAGGTAACGGCGCGTCTGGTCACGGAACTGGGCGACGCGGGCGGCGACGATGGAGCGGTCGATGGAATCGTAGCGGTACATTTTTGTTCTCCTCAGGCCGTGATCAGCTTGCCGCCGATCAGGATCAGCATCCCGGCCAGGCCGGTGCGCAGAATGTGTTCCGGAATGCGCGGCGCCAGGCGGCTGCCGAGCCAGATGCCGGGCAGCGAACCGGCGAGCAGGGTGGCGAGCAGGGTCCAGTCGATGCTGCCCAGCCACCAGTGACCGAGGCCCGCCACCAGCGCCAGTGGCACGGCGTGGGCGATGTCGGTGCCGACGATGCGCGGCGTCGCCAGTTTGGGATGCAGGAACAGCAGCGCGGTGACGCCCAGCGCGCCAGCGCCCACCGACGAGATCGAGACCAGCGTGCCGAGCAGCGCCCCCGTTGCTACCGTTGCCCAGGCATGCTCGCGGACGATGAAGCGCTCACGCAGGGCAAGCAGGCGGTGGCGGTAAAGCAAGGCGGCAGCAGTCAGCAGCAGTGCGACGCCGAGCGTGACACCGATCAGATGGCGCGCGCCATCCAGGCCGCCGGAGAAGGCGTTATGGACGATCAGCAGGGTTGCGGCCGCGGCGGGCAGGCTACCGCTGGCCAGCAGGCGCACCACGCGCCAGTCGACCGTGCCCTGGCGGGCATGCACCCAGGTGCCGCCTGACTTGGTGATCGCGGCGAACAGCAGGTCGGTGCCAACCGCCGTGGCCGGCGCGATGCCGAACACCAGCAACAGCAGCGGCGTCATCAGCGCACCGCCGCCCACGCCGGTAATCCCGACGAGGGTGCCAACAGCAAAACCGGAGATGACTTGGGCGAGATCCATGATGCGTTCCAAATAAAGTGGACGCATGCTAGGTGGCGGTGATCCAGGTTGTGAAATACCCGGTTGTTATCGGCGCATTCCCACGGGTTTGTTGACCCAGCGGCGTTTATCCCACGCTGACGCGCTGAAGTACCAGGACTCCGGCGTACCACCCCTGGCGATTGCAGCGAAACTCTCCTGCCCACGTAGGGAAAAGCAGCCTTATCGTACCTTCCGCCGAATGCACAACAGTTGGAATTATGTGACGGAAGGCACCGACATAGAGCCCGTGGCACACGGGGGTCGTCTCTTGGCCTGGTAACCAGAGACTCCCCCGAAGAGTTCAGTTGTTCAAGTTCCCCGAGGGGGACCCCCCTTCAACATCACGCGGCTTGACCAGATAGGCCGCGAAGGGCTTCACTGGCGGTGACCGTACTCAGGTAGTCCGGGACGATGTAGAAGCACTCACGGAATGCCTCCTCGATGCTGTACTTGTGGTTTTCGATGCGAGCCATCTTCTTCCTTCTTCGTTCTTCAAATCGCGCTGCGCAAAGCGACGAACTGGTTACTCGGGCCTTCCGACCGGAGGTCGAGGTTCGGGCTGTTCGACACCACGTAGGCCAGGGGCCGCGTCAGGGTGAACGGGAACAGTACGGGCAGCGACTGCAGGCTGGGCACTGAAATGGGCTTGCCCGCGTAGCGCACAGCGGCCTCGATCAACCAAGCCGTGAGTTCGTCGTTGTCGATCGGTGTTGGCGCCAGCCGGATGACTCGCTTGCCTTTCTCAACCCTCTCGACTGCGCCCCAGCTCGCCTGGCTCTGGATGACCATGTTGGTCATGCGCCGGGTGCCTTCGCGTTCTCCGTAGGTTTCGCTCATGCGGCGGTGTACTTCGGCAGACGCGCAGTCGCCCTGGATGGCGGACAGGCGGCCCACCAGCTCGGCCACCTTGCCAAAGAACGGGTACGTCGCCACGGACATGCCCCAGCACAGCGCCGCGACCGGTATGTCCGGCTGCGACTTGTGGATGGCCACGCCGCGATCCGCGTAATCGACCAGTTCGGCGCGCGGCTCCAGCCACAGCCGATTCAGTACGGTGCGTGTTTTCTTTTTGGCTTCCACGCCAAGTCCGGCGGCATCGAGTAGTGCATTCAGATCATCTAGCCCAGCCACGCCTGCACGAACATTCAGTGCCGCAGCCGCCCAATCAAGCTGAATGAACCGATCAAAGCCTATTTTTGGGGCTGATGAATTCATTGGGTACCCATCACATAACTGACTTTCACAAAGGGCACGATCAACTCTTCGACCGACACCCCGCCGTGGACCACCACCTGCTCGCCCTCCGGCACAAAGGCGGTTCGTCCGCCTGCGAATAGGGGCATGAAGTTCGCGGGTAGTCCAGCGATGTCCAACCTGACTGTGGTGGGATAGGCCGCAGCGGAATCGGCCAGCAGTGGCTCACTCCGGTAGACCCGAACGCGCTCTCCGCGCGTCTCTGCAATCACGCCCTGGCTGGGCCTGCCGACGCCGGTGGATTCCACGTTGCCGTGGTCCGCCGTGAGGTAGACGTGGTAACCCTTGTCCAGCAGCAGCGAGAACAGCCGGTCGACGAATCCGGTCGTCAACCAGTTCCCGATCCACATCGCCACGTCTTTCTTGGACCGCTCCTTGTGGAGCCGATCGTCCACCTCATCGATGACCAGGCCCACCACCTTTGGGCGACGGTCATTCAAATCCGCTTCCAGTGCGTCGAGCTGATTGACCTGACGCAGCGCTCGTTGATACATCACCTCATTCGAGCTGACGCCTTCGTTCTGCCAGAACGTCTTCCACAAGGATTCCTCCTTGTCCGTCCGGTCGATGGAGTCGTCGAACTCTCGCGGTTTCAGGCCGGAGAACAGCGCCTGACGCGACACCGATGTCACGGTCGGCAGCCATGCGAACGCGGTTCCCTCGTCGAACGCGAATCGCTTGGTGGTGGCGACAAGGCGTTCGCGGATCTGCACCCACTGGTCGAAGGCCAGTCCGTCGAATACCAGCAGAGCCACCTTCGTTTCCCCTGCGGACCGCCGATGGCGCAAAAAGCGCGGCACGTGGTGCACCATCACCGGGCCTTTGGTCACCGGCTGCAGGATCAGGTCGGCGTAATGCTTGGCTACGACCCAGGCTTGCAGACCCTCGTCTGATTGCGCCTGCAGGGCCTTGATCCGTTCCCGAATCACGGGCAGGTGTTCGCTGCCTTCCGTGCCTGGCAGACCATGCGTGCGGGCCAGGATCTCGCCGTAGCGCTTGGCGAACTCGCTCCACTCCTTGTGGGAAGAGGACGCCGTTGGTGTCGCTGCGATCAGGCCATCGATGCCTTTGAGCACCAAAGCCTGCAACGCCGCCGGGTCCTGAACAATGCCGGCCTTGATCCAACTTGGCATTCCCGCCGGAACGCTGTGTACCGCCAACGGGTGCAGGCTGCCGTCGAGGAACATGGAGTCGACCAGCACCTGCACGTCGGAGTGATCGAACGGAATCTCGATCTTGGCAAGGTAGTCTGGCGGTGGCGGTTCACCCGTGCGCGTGCCATCCAGCCCCAGGGTCTTCAGGTAGCGGTACCACCCATCCTGCACCACACGCAGCAGCGCGCTCTTGGATGCCAGCCATGTGGCGACGGGTTGGTCGGCGAACAGTCCTTTGCCTTGGATGATGCTCGCCGCGTGCTGGGCAAACAGGGGCGGCAACGAACGGTTGGCGAAGTGAAGCCGCAACAGCTCGCGCCAGAAGTCCACCTGGGTGCGGATAGACCTGGGCGCCAGTTGGTAGACGTGCTCGAGGATGAAGTCCTTGGACTCGTTCTCGCCCCGTGCATTCTGCAATTCCGTCTGGTGGGCTTGAAACAGCCCGGCCAAATGCTCCGGCTCGACTTGCTGTACCGCGCTGTAAGCCAGCTTCGGGAATAGCTCTGCAAGGCTGAGACGCACCACACGACCGTGATGCACGATGTCCCACGGCAATTCATTCGCGTCGGCGCTGCGCAGATGCAGAACCAGCGAGGACGCTGGCCCCGGCTCACCTCGATCCCAGGCTGCGCGATAGCGTTCTTCGTATTCCGCCCGAAAGGCGAACGGGTCTTCGTACAGCATGACCTCGAAGCCCCGGCTGCGCAGTTCGGACAACAGCTTTTCGTCCAGCAGCACATCGTCGGGGTCGCACGCCACCCACAGCCGGGTGAGATCGGCCGTGAAGTGGCTGAGAATGCGTTCTGACCACTGGCTCATCCCACCTGTCCTCCGGGCATCACATCGCCGGAGACGCGCACCATCATCACGGCATTCAAATCCGGCACGCTGGCCTCCATGTCGTCCAGGGCGGCCATGCGTGCATCGTGTTCTTGTTGCAGTCGCTTGCGCCGGTGCTCGCGCACGGCGGGCAAGCCGATTCG